>JANPJM010000001.1:0-48197 GCA_031425525.1 Hymenobacteraceae bacterium
CCGTGCCTCGCCCCCTTCGCCCGAATTGCTGAAGCCGTCGAGTTCATTGAACGCCGCCGAAATCGCTTCGTGCGACACCTTCGTGAGCGCGCCGTGCGACATCGCCGCCCCGCGAAACGTGTTGCGCTTGCGCGCCGCAACGGGCTACGTGCGGCGGGCTACCGGCGGGCCAGAGGCCCGCAACTACCCCACCCGGGCTAAAACGTCAGCCGATACAACGGAATCGGGAACAGCCCCAACTGGTACTCCGTGGCGTAGCGGCGCTTGTACACGTCGTACCGCTCGGAGAACACGTTCTGGCGGTTCGTCACGTTCTGCACGTCGAGGGCGATTTCGTGGGTCAGGCGGGCGCGGTTGAGCTTGTAGCCGATGCGAATGTCGGCGCGGTAGTAGGCCTCGACCTGGCGGCTGTACGCCTTGTCTTGCTGGAAGCGCTCGCCACCGGCGGCGATGGACGCGGCTTCGTCGATGGGCGTGGTGTAGCGCCCGCCGGAGGCCGTGAACTTGAGGCCCACGCTCAGCACGTTGCGGCCGTTGGGGCCCATCGTCCACTCCTTGCCCGCGAGGGCATTGGTCACGTAGCGGCCGTTGAAGGCGGTGTTGCGCTCGATGCCGTCGGAGCCCTTGTATTTCGAGTCGAAGACCGAGCCGGTGAGCAGGAAGAAGTAGCCATCGGTAAAGGTGCGCTCCACGGTCAGCTCGACGCCCAGGTTGCGGCCGGTGCCCCGGTTCACGAGCGAATCGTTGTCGGGGAGGTTGAAATCGGCGCCCGCGTTGAGCATCGAAAACGATGAGGCGCGCGCCTCGACCGGCGCTTTGCGCAACTCCTGATAGTAGGCTTCGGCCTTCACGCGCAGGTTGGGCGTAAGGGCACGCTCGTAGCCAAGCGCGTAATGCACGGCTTTGGTGAGGCCGAGGTTTTTGTTGGTTTCGGCCACCGAACCGTCGGCGAGGCGCGTCTCGACGGTGTAAATCTGCCAGCTCTGGATTTGCGAGTGCAGCCCCACGCCCGCGCTCAGGCTCGATGCCTCATCGAGCTGCCATTTGACGCCCGCACGCGGTTCGACGGAAACCTCGTCGTTGCCGCCGCTCAGGGTCAGGGCCGTCACGCCGGCCGTGGCCGACAGGCGGTCGCTGAAGCGGTGCTGCCACTGGGCGTAGGCCTGGGCCAGCGTGCGCGTGCCGGTGGCATCGACGGTGCCGAACCCATCGCCGGGGGCGCCGGGGATAAGGCGCGCGCGGTTCAAATCGACGGTGTACACGTCGGCGATGATGCCGGCGACGGCGTTGTCGCGGGCCGAAAACTTGTGGCTTACCAGCGCGTGCGCGCCCTGGCGGTTCACCTGAAACCGGAGTTTCCCCTGGGGCACCGGCCGCCGGTCTTCGCTCGACAGCGAATCCTGCGTGAACCGCTGAAAGCTTTGGCTGGCCGTGAGCGTGAGGCGCGCAAACGAGTTTTCGGAGAGGTAATGCGTGTACGAAGCCCCCCCGACGCCCATCCGGAAGCGCGAGCGGGTATCCGTGTTTTGATCGCCGTAGAGGTCGGATTCGGTGGTATCGGTATCGGAGCCGAGCAGGTTGATTTTGCTGATGCCGCCCATCCCCCACACCGTCCAGCGGCCGTTTTTGCGCGGCGCGTCGAACTTGAAGCTCAAATCCTGATACTCGGGCACGGCCGAGCCGGTGCCGAAGCTCAACCCTATGGCCTTGAACGCCCCGAGCGTGGAATAGCGGTAGTTGATGAGGTAGCTCGATTTGCCGTGCCCCGCGTCGGCGGGCAACTCGCCGCTGCGTACCGGGCCTTCGGCGCCCACCTCAAAACCGTTGATGCCGACCTGCGCCAGGTATTCGCGCTTCTGGTTATTGCCGGGGCGAAGCTGCAAATCGAACACCCCGGAGAGCGCGTTGCCGTACTGTGCCGGGAAGGCGGCGGTCATGAAATCGCTCTTATCGAGCATATTGTTGTTGAGGATACTCACTGGCCCGCCCGTGGCGCCGAGGCCGCCGTAGTGGTTGGGGTTCGGGATGGCCACGCCCTCCAGGCGCCACAGCAGCCCGGCGGGTGAGTTACCGCGCACCACGATGTCGTTACGCGAATCGTTGGAGCCGCCGACCCCGGCGAAGTTTTGGGCCATCCGCGCGGGGTCGTTGCGGGCGCCGGCGAAGCGGTTGGTGGTTTCCACATCGAAGGTGCGCGCCGAAACCAGCGCCATCTCGTTGTTGGGTTTCTGCTTGTCGCCGGCGCGACTCGCCACCACTTCGGCGGTTTCGAGCTGGGTCAGGCTTTCCTGCAATTGCAGCGTCAGGATAGATTCTTTGCCCGCGTTCACTACCACGTTCGGCATCGTGATATCGCGGTACCCCACCATCGAGATGCGCAGCGTCTGGCGCCCCAGCGGCACCCCCGCCAACCGGAAGGAGCCATCGGGGCCGGTAGCGGTACCCTGCGGCGAGGTGCCATCGGTGAGCACGAGGCGCACCGTGGCGCCCGGCAGCCCGAGGCCGCTTTGGGCATCGGTGATGGTGCCACGCACCGTTTGGGTGGCTTGAGCAGCAGGTGCCGAGGCGGGTACCTGCGCCAGCACTGGCGCCGCCGTGGTCAGCAGCAGCACGCCACTGGCCGCGCCCAGGGCCAGCCCGAGCAGCCGCCCGCCGAGCGTCCGGCGGCGGGGCCGCAGCAAGAGCAGGTGCCACCACCCGGCGCCGGGCAGCGGGTTGGAGAGCGCCGACGCGGGCGAGGTGGGCGAACCGGGCGCACCGGCTTCAGCGGCGGGCGTGGGGTTCAGCAGCGGAAAGTGTGGGACATTTTTCATCGGTGGGCAACGAATGAGGTTTGGCGGAGCCGGAGGAGAGCGAAGCGCCGGCAGGGCGGCTTCGATGGGTCAAAATTCTCCTTTTGAGCCCCCCTTCCGCTACCCCAAACCGGGTGAAGCGCCGCGCCCGGCCGGGTGAAGCGGCGGAAGCGGCGGGGTGAGGCGGCGCGCGGCGCGGCACACGCCTTCCTTCCGCCCTACCTCCCTCACTTTATTCCACCGCCAACTTCCACCCATCCCTTTACCATGCGTTGCGGCCCGCGCACGGGGCGGTAGCGCACCAGCCAAAAGTAGGTGCCCGCTGCACAGGCGTGACCGCCGGCGGTGCCATCCCAGCCCCGGCGCAGGTCGTCGGTGGTAAAAACCGGCTGGCCCCAGCGGGTGTACACTTCCAGCGAGGCCGAGGCGATGCCGCGCTGCTCGATGGGCACGAAGCGGTCGTTGACGCCGTCGGGCGCGCCGGGCGTGAAGATGTTGGGCATCAGGAGCCGTTCGCACTCCGTGACGCGAAACTCAATCTGCCGCGCGCACCCGCCGAGGCGCACCGTCACGGTGTAGCGGCCGGTGTCGGGCGCGAGGTAACGCGGGGCGGTAGAGCCATCGAACCAGCGATACGAAGCCGCTCCCGCAACGCGCGCATCGAGCCAGACGGCCTCATCCGAACACCGTACGGTGTCGCGCTGCCCGACCGGTGCCGGCACCACCCGCTGCGTCACCCGCAGGGTGTCGGTCAGGGTATCGAGCCCGCAGTTGGTAATGGCCCGCAGCCAGTATGTGCCGGCGGCCGTTACCGTGATGGCCGGCGTGGTAGCGCCGGTACTCCACAGATATTCGTCGAAAAGCGGCTCCGTGAAAACAAACGGCCGCCGGTTTCGCAGCCGTAGCGTGTCGGGAGCGTCGCAGATGACGGTATCGGGGCCGAGATCGAGGGCTGCCGGCGCCGGGACACAGATAGCACTCCGGCCGATGATGGTCGTCTGGCGCACCGTAAAAGCCGTGACGCGCGCCGCGTAATCGGTCGGTACGGGCGCAAACGGCAGGGCGGTGGTGGTGATGAAGGTTTGGGTGAGCGCGACGGCGGGAAAGTCGTTTCCGCCGGCATAAGGAATGCAGTCGAACCCGAAGTTGCTGCTCCAGCCGTTGCCCGCCGAGAGGATGAAAAGCGCGGTCGGCGTGCCGTCAGCCACGCGGCCCACCACGATGGCCCGATGGTCGGGCGTGAGGTCGAAGCTGAAGCCGGGGCGCGGGTACGGCAGCCGCGCGGAATCCGCCCCGAAAGGAGGCCGGTTCAGCTTGCCCAGTACGTGCATACGCGGGTACGTCACGCCCGCCGAATCAGGATTGACCAACGCAATCGGCCGCCCATATTGGCTCCGCAGCGCCGCAAACCGCTTCGGCACACCCGGCAGCCGGACGGCCGTTCGCACCCGCCCTACCGAATCGAGGGCCGCAAATGCTACGTCCGACCCGCCGTTCAAACTGAATGTGAAGGCGTAACCGCCCCGCACTTCCACCGGCGCATAATAACTGTCGCCGCCGCTCGGCAACACACTCGACGTCCACTGCACCGCGCCCACCGAGTCGGTCTTGATGAAGCGGTAGCCGGTGCGCGCCAGCACCCCGCCGTCGCGGGTGCAAAGCGCCCCACCCCAGATGCCGCCCTGGTCGTAGCGCCGCGCCCAGCGCAGCGCGCCACCGGGGCTGAGTTGCACGAGGGTGTTGAAGACCGCATTCGTGGAGGTTTCGGTGAGGTTGGCAAACAGCACCAGGTTGCCGGTGGCGGTTTCGCCGAGGGTGTAGGGGTTCCAGGTGTAATCGGGCGCGCTGACCAGCCGGCTCCAGCGCACGGCGCCGGTGGCGTCGAGGCGCACGACCAGCGGGGCGGTTTCGGTTCCCCGCTGCGCGCGTGTCACAAATGCCAGGCCGCCGTCGGCCAGCGCGGTGCAGTAGTGCTGACCTGGCAAGACCGTCAGGCCGGCAAAGTGGTACCGGCGGGCCCACGTGGCCCGCCCGCACGGCAACAGCCGCACCACCGCGAGGCTATCGCCCACGAACACGGCGGCGCTACCATCGGCCAGCGCCACCACGCGCGGCGTGCCCGCGCCTAAGGCGGGCGCCGCCAGCGTCCGGACGTAGCCGTGTGCGTAGGGCGTTTGCGCGGCCAACGGGCCGGCCAGCAGCCCGCCCAGCGAACAGAGGAGCAGTCGTCGGCACATTCTGCGGCGATCGGCAAAGGGTGCGCAACCGGCCGCCAGACGTGCCAACAGCCCGATACCGTGAGCGAATAGGGAAGGTAAAAATAGCTTCACGGGAAAGTCAGGAAAACTACGGGCGTAAAAGCTGGCGGGGGCGAATACCCAACGGGTAGCTGGCGCCGCTAAGGAACGCTTAAAGGTACCGATTGCCCCGCGTTGAGGGACTGGCGCAGCCCCTGCCTCACCGGCAACGCCGCCAAGCGCCCACGCGTCTGGCACAGCCTACCGCCGCCGCCATGCACATCACCCGAATCAGCGCCCTCGATGGGCTGGAGTTGAAAGATGCTACCTTCGTGCGGCAGGTCTTTCCGGCGCATTTTCACGATTCGTACAGCCTGGGACTCATCGAGGAGGGTATCGAACGCATCGCATTTGCCGACCGGAGCTTTGCCGCCCCGGCGCGCTCGATTATCGTCATCAACCCCTATGACGTCCACGCGAACTCGTTCTTCGACACCGACCCGTGGCGGTATCGCGCGCTGTACGTCGGCGAGGAACTGATGCGGTTTGCGCCGCACCCCGCCCGGTGAAACGGCCAAACCACGGGGGTGAAGCGATCGCCAGGATTACTCTACCACCAACCGCTTTACTTGCTGCCCGGCCCGCACCAGGTACACGCCGGCCGGCAGGCCGGCCAGCTCCACGGCGCCTTCCCCCCGCACCAGCGCCACCGACCGGAGCGGCCGGCCGAGCATGTCGCACAGGGTAGCCCGCGCCGCAGAAGCAGAACTGATCTGCACCCGGGTCTGAGCCGGGTTCGGGCAGATGCCCAGCGGTGCGACGGCCACTGCGGCGGCCACCCCCAGCGGCACTTGGCTATAGCGCGCGAAATAGCCAGTCACGACCGAGCCGTCGCCTACGACGCCAAAGCGCCCGCCGGCCACCACGTCGCCGTTCGGTAGCATAGCCACGGTACTCACGTGCAGTTGCTCGAATGACGACGCTCGATCATAGCCCAGTCCGCTGCCAAGGCCTGTCCAGCGGGTGCCATCCCAGCGAGCAATGTTTCCCGGCATAAAACCGCCCGCGTACAGCTCGCCGGTCGACGCCAAGGCCAGCGATTTTACTGGTCCGGGCGGACTGACAGCCAGAGGATACCACGTGGTGCCGTCCCAACGGGCGATGTACGAGATGAGCTGTCCATTCACCTGTCGGAAGCCGCCGCCGACGTACAGATCGCCGTTAGGCGCCACAACCAGCGTGCTCATATTGCTTCCTATCGCCCCGACTCCGGTGCCCAGCGCGTGCCACTGCGTACCGTCCCAGCGGGCCACGTTGAGGATTGTCCGGTTAGCCAGCCCCAGGACGCCCCCGACGTACACGTCGCCGTTCGGCGCGAAGGCGATAGCATTTATGTTCCCCCACCCCAGCGTATCGAGCATATTCCAGTGCGTGGTGTCCCAGCGGGCGAAGCCGCACCCGTTGCCGCCGTAGGCTCTGGTATCGAAGCCGGCGTAGAGGGCCCCGTTGGGCGCTACGGCCAACGCCGTGACTTCCGGACGGGTGCTGCCCCACCCCAGGCCCGCGCCCATCGGGTGCCACGCGGTGCCGTCCCAGCGAGCCACGTTGCGGGCAGGCCGGCCGCCGGCTGCGGTAAAATATCCACCGACGTACACCGCGCTGCCCGGCCCGGCGGCAACAGTCCGCGCACCTCCCGCGATGCCCGTGCCGAGCGCGCTCCAGGTGGTGCCGTCCCAGCGCGTAACGCCGCGCGCCGCGACGCCGCCGGCCTGAATAAAATCGCCTACCGCGTACACGTCGCCTGAGGCGCTCACGCTCACCTGCCGCACGATATCGTTGAGGCCGGTGCCCAGCGCGGAGAAGCTGCCGTTGCTCCACCGCGCGACGCCGTTGGCCGGTGCGCCCACCATCTCCTTGAAGCCGCCCCCGAGGTACACATCGCCCGTGGGCGAAGCGGCCAGCCGCGCTGCATAGTTGTTATTGTGCACCAGGTGCCAGCGGGTGCCGTCCCACCGCATCAGGGAGGCGGTGTCGCTGGTTACAGGGTAGTAAATCCGGATCAGCTTGGCGAATACGTCGCCGTTGGGTGTAACCGTAATGGCCCCACCCAGGTCGGGGTGACCCAGCGTCGAATCGGTAGGGATCGGCTGCCACGTCGCGCCATTCCACTGCGCGACGCAAGCAACCGGTTGCGGGGGAGAGAAATAGATGTTCCCGCTCACGACCAGTCCACCGGACGGCAGTATTGCCAGATCCCTTACAAAGCCGCTTGACGAACTCAAGCCCGTGCCCACGGCCGACCACGCGGTGCCGTCCCAGCGCGCCAGCCCGCCCACGGCTACTCCGCCCGCACTTCGGAAAGAACCGCCAACGTACACCTCGCCGGTAGGCGCTATTACCACCTTCAGATCATCGTCTCCACTGCTGATTCCAGTGCCCAGCGCGTGCCAGCGCGTACCGTCCCAGCGGGCGACGTGGTTGGCGGGCACCCCATCGAAGCTGGTGAACTCGCCGACAGCGTATACGTCGCCGTTGGGCGCCACGTCGATATCCCAGATAGTTTCGTCGGCGCCGCCCGGCCACGGTGCACTCGGGCTACCCAAGCCGGTCCACGCGGTGCCATCCCAGCGCGCAACAAAGCTGTAACCGGCTATCCCGCCCGGATCGGTGTTGTAAAAGGCCGCATAGAGGTCGCCGTTCGGCCCGACCGCCAGCGAAGTGACGGGCTGCCGGGCCCCAAACTCGAAGCCCGTCCCCACGGCCCGCCACTCGCTACCGTCCCAGCGGGCCACACGGTGCGTAGTTACAGTACCCGATACGCGAAAACCTCCCCCGGCGTACACCGTGCCGTTCGGCGCGACTACTACCGCCTCCACCTGTGTATCGGGGCCGGGCAGCGAAAAGCCGGTCTGCCAATGCTCATCGCCGGGGCTGGCCGAACGTAGCGCCTGGGCCTGACTCGCCCGCACGCTTAGCAGGAAAACGAAAATCAACAAGCGGGCAGTCAGGCGCCGGCGCAGCGAGTAGGGGAATAACGGCATCGTTTCCAAAAGTACGGGCGAAAGCGGGCTCACCCGTTCGGCCAGCGCCCCGGACACCACTGCGCTCAACCTTTCCGGCCCGACGAAGTTGAAGGAAGTTGTCCGGCTTCACCTTCCCTGCCGATTCCTTTCCCCGATGCGTTTTCCCTTCCTATCCATTGCCACTGCCGGGTTCGTGCTGAGTGTGGTTCAGGCACTACCCGCTTTCGCCCAAACCGATGCGCCACCCGCCCGGCCCACCCTGCCCGGCGGCACGCCCCCACCGAGCGCCGTAGCCGCCAGTAAACCCTTCAATATCAAAGGCTCCAGCGGCCGAACGCTGGTGGAATGGTACGGCCACGCGGCGTTCAAAATCACCACGCCGAGCGGCAAAGTGCTGCTCATCGACCCGTGGCTCACCAACCCGCTCAACGCCACGGGCGAGGCCGATGTGGCCGCCCTCACCCAAGCCGACCTTATTCTGATCAGTCACGGGCACGCCGACCACGTGGGCGACGCCGTGAAAATCGCGCAGCAAACCAAAGCCAAACTCGTGACGCCCTACGATTTGGGACAGGCGCTGGCCCAGTACGGCGGCTTCCCGCTTGAGCAAGCCGGAATGGAAACGCAGGGCAATATCGGTGGCCAGCTCGTGCTGCTCGACGGCGAAGTGACGGTGCAGTTTACGCCCGCCATGCACGGCTCCACCGTGACCGACGCCCAGCAGCAGGGCCACGGCGCGGGCAATCCGTGCGGGTTTCTGATCATCATCAAAGGCGGCCCCACCATTTACCATACCGGCGACACCGGCCTGTTCTCGGATATGGCGCTGCTGCCGAAAGTCAAGAAAGTGGATGTGATGCTGTGCTGCATCGGCGACCACTTCGTGATGGGCCCCGACCAGGCCGCCGAAGCCGTGCGGCTCGTGCAGCCCGCCGTGGTGGTGCCGATGCACTACGGCACCTTCCCGGCGCTGCCCGGCACGGCCGCCGATTTCCGGCAATCGCTCAAACAGCGAAGCTTGAAAACGCGGGTCGAGGTGCTGGATGTGCATCAGGTGCTGACGTTGTAGTGCGGACTTTAGTCCGTCGTTTGGCAACGAGACGCACAGTCAAACGGCGGATTGAAGTCCGCACTACATTTTTAGCGCCGCACCACCGCGCCTACCCGCACGCGCGGCGCAACCGCCGCACTGCTCCCGGTTTCAGGCGCGGCGGCGGGCAGCGTCACCGTGGCCACGGTGCCCACCCCCACCCGGCTCGTGAGGGCGAATTCGCCGCCTTGCCGCCGCACCAACTGACGCACGAGCGGCAGCCCCAAGCCGGTGCCCGCTTCGGGACCGGCTGGACCGGTGGCAGCCACCGGCTCAGCGGTTCCCAGCAGTTGGGCGAGGCGTTCGGGCGGGAGGCCGGCGCCTTGGTCGGTGATGCTGAACGTGAGGCGGCCGTCGAGCGCGGGCAGCACGGCGAGCGCGAGCGTGCTGTCGGGTGGCGCCACTTTCAGGGCGTTGTGCGTGAGGTTGCGCAGCACGGTAAGGGCCATCGTGCGGTCGGTGCGGACGTATAATTCCGGGTCGGCGGCCACCGTCAGGCGTACCCGCGCGGCGCGGGCGGCGGGCGCGTAGAGCGTCGAAATCTCGGTCAGGAGCGCCCCGGCGTTGAGGGTTTCGGGGCGGAAACGCAACTCACCGGCTTCGCTGGCGGCGTAGTGCAGCAGGTTATCGAGGAGGCGCGTGCATTGGTCGGCGGTTTGTGAAACTTCCCCGGCGATCTCGTCGAGCGCTGCCACTTCGCCCTGCTCATGGTAGTACCGAATCAGCGGGCCTAGCCCTTGAAACGCCGTGAGCGGGCCGCGCAGGTCGTGGGCCACCACGGCGTAAAGGCGGTCTTGGGAGGCGCGGGCGCGCTCCAACTCGGTGTTGCGCAAGGCCAGTTGCGCCCGGTTGCGGCGCAGACGTACGGCCAGCCCCCACACGGCGGCCAACCCCGCCGCCACGGCTACTAATACCGCGCCCAGTGCCCATAACCCCTGCTGCTGCCGGGCTACTTTTTCCTGCTGCAACCGCTGCTGCTGCGTGAGGGCGCGAATGCGACCTTCCTTACGCTCGGTGTCGAACGACACTTGTAGTTCGTTGATCGCCAGTTGATTATCAGCAATTTGAATCGAATCCTGAATACGTGCCGATGCCGTAACCGCCTGATAGGCCGCCAAGCCCTGCCCCAACGCGGCGTACGCCTCACCGAGCAGATTCAGCGCGCGCTCCTCACCGGCGGGGTCTTGCACGACGCGCGCCAGTCGTTGCGCTTGCCGCGCGAGCGCCACGGTTTCAAAAGGCCGCTTGCGCGCCGCGCTTAACTCGGTGAGCACGACCAGCGCGGACGCCTCGTTGTAGGTGGCATTATTGGCGCGGTAGAGTTTCAGCGCCTGTTCCATCAGGATGGCGGCCGAATCGATCTGCTTCTGATTTTGGTGCACCATCGCCAGAAGCTGCAAGCTCGCGCCTTCCATCAGGGGCAAGTGCTGTTTGCGGGCTAGGGTGCGGGCGGCGCGGGCGTAACGGCGGCTTTGGCGGTCAACGGAATCGGACTTGTTGCCGTCGAGTAGCTGCTGATAATAAGCGCCGGCCAGACCGAGGTACGTCATCGGCAGCATATCGGCGAGGGTGGGTTGATTGGCCAATACTACCCCCAATTGCTGGCGATAGTACTGTGCGGCGCGCGCGGGCTGGCTCTGGGCGGTGGCCACCATCGCGATGCTCTCGAACCCTTGCGCCAGGTAGCGCGGCAACGGATGCGTACCGCCCGCCCGCTTCACCACTTCCTGCGCCAACTGTTCGGCCCGCATGTACTCCTGCGAGCTGACGGCGATGCTCGACAGCTCGGCGAGGGTTATCAGCTCGCCGGCGCGGTAGTGGGCGCGGCGGGCCACGGCCAACGCCTGCTCGCCGTAACGACGGGCGGCGGCCAAATCAGACTGCCGCAACTCCCAACACAGGTTGTAGAGCGTGTGGGCGCGCACCGAATCGACCAGATCGGCACGCCGCAGCAGCGTCAGGAGCGAATCCTGGACGTGGCCGGAACGCTGCTCGGTTTGCGCCTCACTAGTGGTTGCGGTGAGCGCAAATAAACTGGCTGTCAGCAGCGCCACGAGCGCAAAATAGCGGTCGGCACCCGCCGAACCAGAGCGTAAGCGTAGCATATGAAGAGGCAGGAAGTGGGTAAGCGCGACCCGTAG
The DNA here is from genome assembly GCA_031425525.1 of Hymenobacteraceae bacterium. Classification (GTDB taxonomy): domain Bacteria; phylum Bacteroidota; class Bacteroidia; order Cytophagales; family Hymenobacteraceae; genus JANNMJ01. The sequence goes on from JANPJM010000001.1 coordinate 11,284, forward strand.
ATCAGACAGAAGAATGGACTGAGAATGAGGCGCAAGTGCGCCGTATCAGCCCCCGAAAGTACGGCTCTCACCCAACATCCGCCGGAGAAGCGCGGGTAGCGGCAAACCCCATCCCGGCCGCCGCGCCCGGCGCCACGCGTATCTTTCGCTATGGATTTCTTCGCTGCCGCCGCCCGCGCGTTCTCCCAGAGCCGCCTGCCGAGTTTCTGCCACACGCGTCGGGTTCGGCGGCTGGGGCCACGCATCGGGTGGTTTGCGGGCGCCGTGGTGCTGGCGGGGACGCTGCTGGGTAGCAGCACTACTGCCGCCCAAACACCGGCCGGCTCCACCGGCATCACCGAAACCTACCGGCCGGGGGTTGTCGTGTTTCGGGTGGAAGCAGCGTTTACGGTGCAATGCTCGGCTAGGGAAGTGCGCGTGCCAGCTATCGCAAACGTCCTCACCCAACTCGGCGCCACCCGCCTGGAGCGCGTTTTCCCGCACTCGCCCGCCCCTATCGCCGCCGACCGGAAGCGCGAGCCGCGCGCCGTCGATTTGACCACGATTTACCGCGCCCATTACGCCGCGCCCGTACCGGTGGGCAAAGCCGCCGCTGCGTTGCGGGCCACCGGAGCGGTGCGCTACGCCGAACCCGATTTCTACGGCCAACTCGCTTACACCCCCAACGACCCCCAGGCCGGGCAGCAATACACGTTGAGCCGCATCCGCGCGCTCGACGGCTGGGACATTCAAAAAGGCGATTCCACGGTGCTGATCGGCATCGTAGACTCCGGCACCGAGTTTACGCACCCCGATCTGGCGGCCAACATCCAGCGTAATTTCGCCGACCCCATCAACGGCCTCGACGACGATCAGGATGGCTACACCGACAACTACCACGGCTGGGATTTCGTGGGCAATTTCTGGAATCAACCCATCGGCGACAATAATCCGAACGGCGCCTCGTCGTACCACGGCACGCACGTAGCGGGGTGCGCCTCGGCCGTGGCCGACAACGGCCGGGGCGTGGCGGGCGTGGGCTTTCGGTGCCGCATCCTGCCCATCAAATGCGCCGGCGACGACAACGGCGGCTACATCAGCAATGGCTACGCGGGCATCGTGTACGCCGCCGACCACGGCTGCGACATCATCAACTGCTCGTGGGGCATTTTCGGCTTCCCCGATGTCGGGCAGGATGCCATCGATTACGCCACCTTCAACCGGGGCGCCCTGGTGGTGGTAGCGGCGGGCAACAACGCCGTCCGCGACCCGTTCACGCCTGCCGCTTTCGAGAACGTGCTGACGGTGGGCGCCACCGACCAAAACGACGTAAAAGTGGGGTTTTCGAACTACGGCCCCACCGTCGAAGTCTTCGCGCCGGGGCTGCAAATCCTGTCCACGCTGCCCAATGCCAACTACGGCAACAATTCCGGCACCTCCATGGCCGCGCCGGTGGCGGCGGGCGCGGCGGGGCTGGTGAAAGCCCAGTTCCCGACGTACAGCGGCGAGCAGGTCGGGCAGCAGCTTCGGATGACCTGCGATAACATCGACGCCCTAAACGCCCCCGCGCTGGCCGGGCTGCTGGGGCGCGGGCGCATCAACGTGCTGCGCGCGCTCACCGAAACCCCGTCGGCGGTGCGGTTCCTGCGGAAGCGCTACCTGAGTGGGCCGGGCGGCGCGCCGGTGCTGCTGCTCGCGGGCGGTACGGCATTGCTGACGGGCGATTTCCGCTCCATCCTCAAACCCACCACCGGCCTCACCGCCACCCTTACGTGCGCCTCGCCGCTGGTGAGTATCGCGCAGCCGACCCTGGCGCTCGGCGCGCTGGGTACGGGCCAAACCGTAACGGACGCCTTCGCGCTGACCTTCAGCGCCGCTACGCCCGCCGATACGCGGGTGCTGTTCACGCTCACCTATCAGGATGCCGCCGGTTATGCCGATACCGAACGGTTTGAGGCGTTGCTGAACCCGTCGTTCCGCGACCTCACGGCCAACCGGTTGCACACCACCCTCGGCGCCAACGGCCGGATTGGGTTCATGGATAATATCTCGCAAAACGGCCTCGGCCTCGTGTACCGCGAGCGCGATAACCTGCTGTATGAGATGGGGTTGATGGTGGGAACCGATTCGACGCACGTCTCCAATTCGGTGATTTATCTGGCGAAGTATCCGCAAATCAACGACGACCATTTCCGGCCCGTCGGCGGCCCCGTGCGGGTGCCCGCCGCCCCGCGCGCCGACCAGGAACTGACCGTCTTGATGAGCGATGCCGGTGCCGGTGCCCGCGCGTTGCCGGTGCGGGTGCGCGCCCACGCCTACCAGTGGGCCGCCGCCCCCCACGACCGGCACATCATCGTGCAATACACGCTCATTAACCCCGGCGCCGGGCCGCTGACCAACCTGTTCGCGGGCCTTTACACCGACTGGGATATCGGCATTGGCTACGACAATAAGGCCGATTGGGACGATACCCGCGCCCTCGGTTACGCCTACTCTACCACCCCCGATTCGGCCTACGCCGGCATTCGGCTCTTGACGCCCGCCGCGCCACCCGCTTACCGCGCCATCGATTTCAACGCCGCCCTGCCCGGCAACCCGTGGGGTATCAGCGACACGTTCACCATCCGCGAAAAATGGCGCGCGCTGAGCCGGGGCGTCAGTCGGCGGCAGGCGGGCATCGGGCGCGGCGCCGACGTGGCGACCGTCAATGGCGTCGGGCCGTTCGCCCTCGCCCCCGGCGATTCGGTCAGTTTCGCGTTCGCCATCCTCGCCGCCGACAACCTGCCCGACCTGCAAGCCGCCGCCGACGATGCCGCTGCGCAATACAGCCAATTGCTGGACGTGCCCGCCGAAACGACCAACGCGGGCGCCATGTCCGGCGCCCCCTACCCCAACCCCGCCGCCGACGGCCGTTTCACGCTCCCGCCAACGGGCCGCGCGGGCACGGTGGCCGTATTCGACGCGCGCGGCGCCCACGTTCTGACTTTCCCCACCGATGGCTTGGCGGCCAACCCGTTCACGCTGAACACCCGCGCGGCCGGGCTGTACGCGGTGCGGTTTACGCCCGCTGGGGCGGGGGTGGCACGGGCGTGGCGCGTGGTGCGCGAGTAGAGGCGGCAGAAAGTAGCGCACGCATCGCCGCCTCGCTGGAAAAAGGCGCTATCTTCCGGCGCCGGTTCGGTCGAATGGCCTCCCTTTCCCCCGGCGCTCTTCCTGAATGGCGTTAAATGCCTCTGCGGAGGTCGGGCTGATATTGCCCGACCCGCACCTCCACGATTACTATTCCTTTTTTTACCTCGCTGGGTTCGCCATTGCGGGGGCGTTGCTGCTGCACACCGGCCACCGGCGCCGCTACCCGTGGCGGCCGTGGCTCCTGCTGATGGCGGGCACGCTGCTGCTCTTCATCCTCGGCACGAAGCTCATTACCGGCGGCGGCGCCGACTGGCTGACGCTGTGGCGTACCGGCGTGTGGGCGCCGGGCGCGGCCCGCTCGGTTTTGGGCGGGTTGGTGGCCGCCACCCTCGGCGTAGAGGCGCTACGGCGCGTACTGGGTTTCCATGACCGGCGCGTGTTCGATGCGTTTGCGCTGCCGTTCGTGGTGGGGTTGGCAGTGCAGGGCGTGGGGTGTTTGCTGGCGGGCTGCTGCTTCGGCACAGTGGCGGGGGCGGGCGAGCCGGGCGTATGCTACGCGGCCGGCACGGCGCCGTGGGCGTGGCAGGTGGCGCGGGGGCTTATTTCGGGGGAAGCCGGGCAGTCGTTGCCGGTGGTGCCGGTGCAAGCGGCGCAGGTAGTGCTGTGCCTGTTGATTGCGGGTGCGCTGGGCCTGGCGGGGCGTTTTCGCCGGTTGGCCGCCGTGGCGGGCGGACGCTGGGGTTTGGCGGTTGGGCTGTTCGCGCTGGGCCGGTTCGGACTGGAATTTTGGCGCGACCCGGCCGGCGATTTGGTGGGCGCAAGCCTGTGGCACGGCCTAAAACTGGTGCAGTGGGGGTTGCTCGGCACGGCCCTGGTCGCCTTTGCCGCCGTGGCGTGAGCGTTTCGGCAACAAGCTGTTGCGCACCGCAAACCCAACCCAACGTCCGCGCCTCTCTCCCACGATTCTGCGCTGACCAATGCCGTGCTTTTGGCCGTGCTGCTGGCCCTCAGCGCCGCCCCCGTCGCCCAACTTCTGACGCTGCCCGAAACGCTGGTGGTGCGTGCCCTGCTGCTGCCGGTTTTATTACTGGAAGGGGTGCGGTGGTTCAGGGCCGGGCATTTGCTACGCCCCGTACCGCTGGCGCTTTTGCTGGCCGCCACCGGCCTGATGAGCCAGGTGCCGCCACCCGCGCCCGATTCGGTGCGCCCGGCCGAGGCCGCGCCGCCATTTGGGGCGCCGCCCCTGGAACCAGCCACGCCCGCAGAGGTCACCCAATCGACCGTAATTATGGATTCACCCCAGGAGCCGCTGGCCGCGCCGTACACCACGCTGTCGGTGGGGGCGGTGGGTGGCGAGTCGATTCAGTTGTACGGCGTGCAGTCGTCGTGCAACCCCACGTATCCCGATATCACGACCCTACCCGGCTACCGGCAACGGCAGTGGAACGCGGCGTTTGGGGTGGCGCGTACGTGGGCGCGGCCGAGTAATGTGGGCGACCGCCGCACCGTTACGTTTGGCATTGATGCGGGCGTCGGCGGCGTGCGGAACACACCACGTAACAACGACGGCCTTATCTATTTTTCAGACCCTTACGATTCAAATAGAGCCAACTTTCAACGCTTCGCCAACCCTGGATTACTTTATAGCTTCAGCCCCCACATCGAGTTGGAAGTGCAGAAGTCGCGCGGGGGCCGGGTGCGGTCGGGCATCGGTTTTCAGGTTGGTCGTCTGGCCTACGATTACGTCGATGCGCCCGGCCGGAGCCGCAAATTTTTGCCGATTTTGTTGTTTGAGGTAGGTCCGCCGCGCATCGTGTATCTCCACGCCAGTACGTACCGTGGGCTCAATGGTGTGGGCAACGGTTCGTGGTGGCTGGGCCTCGGCCACAGCTTCGGCCACGGGCGTGTAGAGTGGCTGGCGGGGGTTGCCGAAGCGCACTCCAACCGCCGCACTCAATGGGAAATCTTCAACTTCGGCGGCACTTCCGCCGATTTCTCCTCGCCCGGCTCGTGGTTTACGGAGGTACAGGTGGCGGCCGGGCCACGTTGCCGTCTCACGGCCAGCGGGCAGAGCAATTTCAACGATGCCACCCGCGTGGCGGCCAGTGTGCATTACCGCCTCACGCCGCCCGCCACGCAAAGCGGGCGATAGGCGGGCAACGTAACGTCAAGCTCCTGCTTGGCGACTGACGCTCGGCGGCACGCGGCGGGTACACCAAGCAGGCACTGGACGATACGTGCCGATGGGCGTCTCCGTGCCGGGGGCAATCCCCCAAAAAAACCCGCCGGGCTCAACTGAGCCCGGCGGGTTTGTGCTTTGACGGGGTAGGTTCAGGGTGAAACCGCAAGCCTGCCGAGCAGCCTTAAAACTTGGCGCTCAGGCCGATTTTGATGAGTGCAATGTCGTAGCCGAATTCGCCGAAGGCGCCGATATTGTCGGTGAAGTTGTAGCGCGCCCCTACGAACAGGCCCGAAAAAGCATTGGCGTATGAGTTGCTGCCGCTGTAGCGCAGCACTTCATCGTAGCCGTCATCATACTTATAGCTGTTGTTCCAGATGCGCACGCCGAGCGTGAGGCCGCCGTACGTGTCGAGTTTCGGGTTGCCCGATGGGTTGTAGTGGTAAATGCCGCGCACACCGAAGAACAAGTCCGTCGCCGACCATTTGTACCCATAGTTGCTGAATGAGTCGTTGTACGTATAGCTGGCCCGCCGGAACGCGGCAATACCACCCACTGAAATCACCCCCGGCCCTATGTTATCGATGATGCCGTGTTCAACGGAAACATTGATGAGCGGCGTGCGCGTATAACCCGACCCGCCGAAAAGCAGTCCCGAATACGAGCCGAAATGAATCAGCCCGACGCCGAGATTAACCGCCGTCGTGCCTTTCTGAAACGAACTGTTATCGGAGGCCAGCCCCATCCCGCTGCCCGAACCAGAAGCGGTTGGACGGGGCGCGGGAGCGGGCGCCGGAGCAGGCGCGCTGGGGCGAGGGGCCGGAGCCGGTGCCGGGGTGGGCGCGGCCGTGGTGGTAGCGGGTTTGGCCGCAGGTTTGGCTGCTGGCTTGGCCGAAGGCTTGGCGGCGGGCTTGGCGGCCGGTTTAGCCGCCGGTTTGGCCGTTTGCGCTACGGCGAGTTCGGGCACTACGAGGGCACTCAGCACGAGCGCCGCCACGAGGGAAGTACGAAGGAGGGACATGGAAGTGGAGGAGAAAAGTTGGCAGGAATAAGTACGGCAGCACGAGTACCGATACTGCGCAACAAAGGTATCGGGGTAGCCTAGGGGCTCACAATCACATAATTGTGTGGAATTTTGCGCACACCACCCGGCTGCGCAGCCGACATATGGCGCGCGCAGAGCGGCTGAAAGATGGCAGAAAGGCGGGGCAAAATTGGGCGGCCGAGCAATCTGGTATTCTTGACTTTGGGTAAGAAATAAGCCCGCTGCCCCAATGCCGTGGTGCGGTTCGCTGCTGGCAAGCACCCGTACCTTTACCGCCGGGGCGCCTTCGTTGGCGAAGGCCGCCTCGGCCCGTTTTTTCGTTTTTGTTTTCCGTTTTTTCCCCTCCGAAGCACCGCCGTGACGCTATCCACGCCCCTGCACCAGTCGTCGTATTTGATTGGCCGCGATTTGGCCGCCAATTTCACCCGTCAAGGGCTGACCATCGAGGTCGAGGCCCTCGCCGAGGGTTTGCGCGCCGCCCTGGCCGGCGAGCCGAGCGCGATTTCCGAAGCCGACGCCCGCGCCGTCATGACCCGTTTACAACAAGATTTACAAGCCGCCCAAGAAGCCAAAGCCATGTCAGCCGCCGATGATAACCGCCGCGAAGGCCAAGCCTTCCTCGCCAAAAACGGCCTCCGGCCGGAAGTAACCACCCTACCCAGCGGCCTGCAATACGAGGTGCTACGCCCCGGCACCGGCCCTAAGCCCACCCGCCGCGACAACGTCACCACCCACTATCACGGCACCCTCCTCGACGGTACCATCTTCGACTCGTCGGTCGAGCGCGAGGAGCCCGCGACCTTCCCCGTCGGCGGCGTCATCGCCGGCTGGACGGAAGCCCTCCAACTGATGGGTACCGGCGCGAAGTGGCGCCTGTTCGTGCCCGCGAACCTGGCGTACGGCGCCCAGGGCGCCGGCGGCGACATCGGCCCGCACGCCACCCTCATTTTCGACGTGGAGCTGTTGAAGGTAAATTAGATGAGCAGATGAGTAGGTGAGTAGATGAGTAGGTACTCTAACTTCATCTGCTCATCTACCTCATCATGGTCATCTACTCATCCATCATGACTGAAGTTCGTTTCCGGCGCGGCTCCTTACACTACACCTCTGCCGGGCTGGCGCTCACGCGGGCGGGCGGCGGGTGGCAGGTCGGCCCGGCGCGGCTGCGGTTCGTGGCGGTACGGCGGGTGCGGTTCGTGCTGTGGTACCTGCTGGGCGGACTGCTTACGGCGTACTGCCTCATCGGCATTTTGGGCAACTCGCTCAACCCGTGGCCGGCCTGGGGCGGGCTGCTCGGCGGCGCGCTGCTGCTGACCATCGGGTTGAAGGGCGCCTGGCAGCTTTCGGCCCACCTCGACGACACCGCCGACCCGCTCGTGGTCTGGCTTTACGGCGCCGATGAAGGCGCGCTGCTCCGGTTCGAGGAAGCCGTGAACGCCGACCTGCGCGCCGCTGCCGAAGCCCGCCGCCTGGCCGCCCTCGCCGCCGAAGAAGCGCAACGAGCCGCCGCCGCCGAAGCCGCCGACCTCGCCGCGTGGCTCGGTGGCCCCACTTCGGCCACCGGGGGGGCAACTTTCCGGCTCGAACCGCCCGTGTTTACCGGCCCGTGGCCGGTACCGCCCAACCCGTACCCACCGTCGCTGCTGCCGGGTATTTTGCCCTAGGCAAGCTGCGCTGCCCCGCAAGCGCGGCGCGGCGCCGGTTGGCGCGCGCCCCTACATTTGGCCCCGCCCAACCCAACGGCCAACCCAACGGCCAACCCTCCGGTAGGGGGGGCGTTTCCTTTAAATCATTCCTGACTTAGCTGTTTCCGCATACGTGGCAACTACCTCTACCCCTACCCCGCCGACTGCCGGCGCGGCCCCAAGCGCCGCCGCGCACCATTCGCACCCGATTTCGGTCGGGGGCCTGCTCATCGCCTTGGGCATCATTTACGGCGACATCGGTACCTCGCCGCTGTACGTGCTGAAGGCCATCATCGGCGAAGCCCCAATTTCGGAGCAACTCATTTACGGCGCCATTTCGTGCATCTTCTGGACGCTCACGTTCCAGACCACGATCAAGTACGTCATCACCACGCTGCAAGCCGACAACAACGGCGAGGGCGGCATTTTTTCGCTCTACACGCTGGTGCGGCGGCAGGCCAAGTGGCTCTACATTCCGGCCATCATCGGGGGGGCGGCGCTGCTCGCCGATGGCATCATCACGCCGCCGATTTCGGTTTCGTCGGCCATCGAAGGGCTCAAAACGGTGTACCCGCAGCTTACCCAGGATACGGTGGTGTACATCGTGATTGCCATTCTGGCGGCGCTGTTCCTGTTTCAGAGCCTCGGCACGCAGGTGGTGGGCAAGGCGTTTGGGCCAATTATGATGGTGTGGTTCGGGATGCTGGCAACGCTCGGGTTGCTGCACATTTCCGACCATCCGGGCATTCTGGCCGCCATCAACCCCTACTACGGGTACGACCTGCTCGTGAACTACCCCGGCGGTTTCTGGCTGCTGGGCGCGGTATTTCTGTGTACGACCGGCGCCGAGGCCCTGTACTCCGACCTGGGGCACTGCGGCAAGGGCAACATCCGGCTGTCGTGGGGTTTCGTGAAAACCGCCCTGTTGCTCAACTACTTCGGGCAGGGCGCGTGGCTGATGGCGCATCAGGGCCGCACGATGGCCGAATTAGCTGCTCAAAGCGGCGGCAACCCCAACCCGTTCTATGCCTTGATGCCCGAATGGTTTATGATTACGGGCATCGCCATCGCCACGATGGCGACCATCATTGCCTCGCAAGCGCTCATTACGGGCTCGTTTACGCTGATTTCGGAGGCCATCCGGCTCAATATGTGGCCGCGCGTGCGGCTGCATTACCCCACCAATGTGAAAGGGCAGCTCTACGTGCCGAGTATGAACCGGCTGCTGCTGCTCGGCTGCATCGGCGTGACGCTGTACTTCCGCGAATCCGGCGCGATGGAGGCCGCCTACGGCCTCGCCATCACGCTCACGATGCTCATGACCACGGTCTTGCTCTCGTACTGGCTCTATAAGCGGGTGCATCACAAAAGCCTCGATTGGGCCATCGTGGGGGGGTTTTTGGCGCAGTACCTGGTGGTGGAAGGCGCCTTTCTGATCGCCAACCTGCGCAAGTTTCCCCACGGCGGCTGGGTGTCGCTCGCCATTGCGGGGCTGCTGGTGTTCGTGATGTTCGTGTGGCTGAAGGCGGCCGACATCAAAAAATCGGTCACGGAGTTCGTCTCCATCGCGCCGTACATCGCGAAGCTGCAAGAGCTGTCGCAGGACGAATCGGTGGCGAAATACTCGACTCATCTGGTATTTATGACCGGCGCCGACGACGTGACGCAGATCGAGTCGAAAATCATCTACTCCATCTTTCAGAAGCGCCCGAAGCGCGCCGATGTGTATTGGTTCGTGCACGTAGACACCACCGACGAGCCGTACACGATGGAGTACAAAGTGAATGAGCTGGGCCCCAACGACGCCTACCGCATCAATTTCCGCCTCGGTTTCCGCATCGAGCAGCGCATCAACCTCTATTTCCGGAAGGTGATCGAGGATTTGGTGAGCAACAAGGAGGTCGATATCACGTCGCGCTACGAATCGCTGTCGAAGCAAAACGTGACCGGCGATTTCCGGTTCGTGGTGATGGAACGCTACCTCTCCGACGAAAACGAGCTGCCGTTCTTCCAGAACTTCATTATGCAGGCGTACTTCTACATCCGCCAGTTCATCTCCTCCGAAACCAAGTATTTCGGGCTGGATACGGCGAGCGTGAAGGTCGAGCGCGTGCCGCTGCTCCTCACGATGACGCGCAAGATCGGGAAGCTGGTGCGGGTGCAGTAGGGGCGCGGGGCGAAGGCCCGCTTGCCGCGCGGGGCGTTTGGGTGCGCCAGCAAGCTGCCGCTACGGAAGCCGCTGGTAGCACGGCGGTGGAAGTGCTGAATTTTAGGAATTTCAAACTATCAACCCGATGCTGCTAAAAACACAGCGAAATCAGATAACTCAACTCTTGCTCGATTGCGGTTTACCAGTTCGAGAATTCAAATTTGAAATGCCAGAGGGTGTTATCAAACTTGACCACCCCGAAAGTGGCTTCTTCTTTCATATGCATTTAGGAGAAGTTCGAACTGACCGTGGGATACAGCCCGTCTTTAATGTCGTATTCTTACCTGACAAAAAAGATAAAAATCAACTGATTCAGCAAAAAAAGGGCGTTTTACTAACGTTATGACTTGGCAGGATGCCCTAGCCTATCTTAAAATATGGGGTGAATGGATTAAAGAAGAGATTGATGCCCCCGACCGTTGGGCCGATCTTACCATGACGGCGCGTTTAATCCCGCAGTTCTCCGACGAGCCGGACGAAGTATTCGACCCTGGCGAAATCCGTCAGCTCAAAAATCAGATGCGGGCGCTGGAAACCCGTTTCGAGGAAATCAAACAACTTCCGGCTGCTGACCGCAAACAACTGGTCGAAACGGTACAGCAGACGGCGCCTAAAGCCGCCACCTTCACGAAGAAGGATTTTTGGAATGTGTTCATCGGGGCGGTGCTACGCAAGGTCACTGAACTAGGAATGAGCCAAGACAATGTTAATCTGGTATTACAGGCTATTAAATCAACATTCAATGGTTTGTTTCTGGGATAAAGCCGTGTATAATCAATTTCGTCTACGCCAGCAAGCCGCCGAGCAGGAAGCCGCCACCCGCGTTACGGTGGAGGGGATGATTCTAGGGACTTTACCAATGCAAGCCGATGCTACTCAAGACGCAGCGTAACGAGTTTTTTAACACGGCTCAGGTCGTCGGGCTGAACGTGCAGGACTTTGTAGTTTCGCATGATACAACCGAATTTTTTATCAGCCCATCGCCACAAAGTATTTATTTCTTTCAAGTGAAGCCTTCAGGCTACCTTGAGATTCCGTTTGCAGTCCAAGCGCAACCAGGGCCTACCAAAGGCCCCATCTACACTGGTAATGTTGATTGGAACAAGCTGAGATCTTATTTCAGCGCCTGGTGCCACATCATGCGGGAGGAACAAGACACCCCCGACCTCTGGGCCGACCTGCAAACCAATGCCCGCCTGTTCGGTGCCACCCAATCGGCGCCGGAGGAAGTGTTCAGCCCCGACGACCTACGGCAGGTACGGATTCAGCTCCAACACATCCAGCAGCGGTTGCTGACGCTGGGGCTACCCGAAGCCGCCGCCCAGCAGTTGGCGCAGACCGTGCAGGAGGCCGGCGCTAAAGCCGAACGTTTTACTAAAAAGGAGTGGCAGGGATGGTTCATCGGCGCGATGATTTCACAGATGACCAATCTGGCACTCACCCCCGAACACGTACAAAGCGTATATCTGCTGCTGAAAACCACCTTCACGGGCTTGTTTCTACACTAGTCGAATTATCGTTGCTTCACCGCCCCCGCCCCCCGGCCGGGGGCGGGGGGCGTTTCCGCCCTCGCCGTACTTTTACTAGGAAATTTTTCAATTTTTGAAAAATTTCCTAGTAACTCGTCGCCAGCTATGGGCCGTCGCGCCATTCCCTCCACTACCTTGGCAGCGGCTGTGCGTGCCTATTTTGGCCTTACCCAGCAGGAGTTAGCGCAGTGGCTGCAAACCACGGCCGGCTTCATCAGCCATCTGGAAGCGGGCCGCTCGGCGCTGCCGCCCGCCGTCTTCGACCGGTTGTTGCCCCTGGCCCGCGCGCTGCCCCCTACCCCGGCCACCCCCGTGGCCGCCCCCACGCCCGCCGGGCAGCCCTTCGACCCCGATCCCCTGCTGGCCCGCCTCGACTACTGCCGCCACTACGCCGCCAAGGCCCGCCGCGCCGCGCGCCCCTACGCGCAGGCGGCCCAAGCGGTGGCCCGCTGGCAAGCGGCCGAAGCGGAGTTGCTCGCCGCGCTGCCCCCGGACGCCGCCACTGCCCGTGCCACCGTAGCGCACCGCGCCGCGCCGCTGCCGCCCGCCGACGTAGCCGCCTGGCACCTGCTGCGCCTACGCGCCGAAGCCCTCGACCACGAGGCCGCCGCGCTGGCGGCGCTGCTCGCGGCGAACGGCGCGGCTGATGGCGGCTGACGGCAGAATATCGGAATGCAGAAGGCGTGTATATTTGGGCCGTCGCGTCCAACGTCGGGCGCTGCCAATTCCCTATTCCCGCTTTCTATATGGCCCTCAATCTAACCCTACTCACGACGCAAGCCGAGTGCGACGAAGTGATCACCGACATCGACGGCGAGCTTGACGCGTACCAAAACGACGCCTTCGACGACCGCCGCGACGACCGGCGCGACGGCCGTACCGCCACCAAAGCCAGCAACCAGCTGGCGATCCTCGACAACCGGATCGCCTCGTACAACGCCACATTGGCGCTGCCCAACCTCGACGCCACCACGCGCCGCACCACCAAAAGCCAGCTTCTGACGGCCAACTACCAGAAAGACCGCCTCACGGGCCGCGCCGGTGCCCGCACCGGCGCCGTGGCTTTTCTGGAAGAAGTAGACGAAGAGCAGGTCGATGGGAATGTGGCGGTGCTGACCAACGCCAAGGCGCTCGTGGTGGCCCACCGCGCGCCCCTGTCGGCCTAAGCGGCGCCGCTGCCCGCCCCCGGAAGCGGGGTCGGGGCCGAGCCAAAAGCCCCCGTGCTGCCAATTGGCGGCACGGGGGCTTTTTTGTTGCTGGGAAGTGCCGGGCGGCTACCAACGGATTTTCGCCCCCCGCCACGTTTTACCTACTGCCCCAACCACTTCTCCCCGGCGCGCTTCTGCGCTTTCGTCCGCTTCTTCGCCTCCGTGAGGCGGTATTTGACGGTAGCGGCGGGCGCGGGCGTTACGCTGATGGTTAGCGGGCGGCCGTCGCGCCGCAGGTCGAGGCGGACGGGCGCGGCGGGGGCGGCGGGGGTGGCGCGCCGGGCCAGGGCGCCGTCGAGGTTGGTATCGGTGAGGGGTTGGCCGTCGAGAGCGACCACCTCATCGTTGGCACTGACGCCGGCGGCCCACGCGGCGCCATCGCGGCGGACATCGCGCACGCCGAACCGGTTGCCGCCGCCGGTCAGGGTCAGGCCCAGCGTGAGGGGCGCGGATTGGGGCGTTTCAGGCAGTAACTCGTACCCGGCCCCCGCGAGGGCGGCGCGCAGCTCCGGGGTTACGTCCTGGGCGCCATAAATGTAGCGCCCGAAGAAATCGTCCTGATTGCGGCCCGTAAACTCGCTGACGGCCTGGCGGAACTCGTCGTCGGTGTACCCCCGATCCAGCTCCACGGCGTAGCGGCGGTAGAGGGTGCGCATCAGGTCGTCGAGGTTTTGTTTCCCCTGGGAAAACGCGCTGATTTGCAGGTCGAAAATCAGCGCCATCTGCGCGCCTTTGCCGTAGTAGGAAATCTCGGCGTTGCGCGAGTTTTCGCTCGGCCGGTAGGCCTTGATCCACGCATCCCACGACGATTCGCTGACGGGTTGCACGCGGTTGCCGGGCTGGTTTTCGAGGCTCATCAGCGACGAGGCCCGCGTCGCCAGATAATCCTCGCGGGTTTGTACCCCGGCGCGGTACACGAGCGCGTTTTCGTAGTATTTCGTGAAGCCCTCGGCCACCCACAGCATCCGGGTATAGTTTTCCTGATCGTACTTGAACGGGCCGAGCGCGATGGGCCGCAGCCGCTTCACGTTCCAGAGGTGGAAATACTCGTGCGCCACGAGTTCGAGAAAATCGAGGTAGCCGGCGGGGGTGTCGTAGGTGGTGCGCGCCACGTCGAGTACCGTCGAGTTTTTGTGTTCGAGGCCGCCGGAGCCCACCGTATAGTGATGCACGATGAAGAGGTACGGCACCGGCACCGGTAGCTCGCCGAACACGCGGGCGGCTTGCTCGCAGACGGCCGCCATATCGGTTTTGAGTTTCACAGTATCGGCGTTGAAACCGGCGCCGGCCAGCGCCACGCGGTGCTTCAGACCGCGCGCCGTGAAGGAAAACTCCTGCTGATTGCCCAGTTCCAGCGGCGAATCGACCAGCTCGTCGTAGTTGGCCGCGCGGAAGGTGTTGGCTTGGCCCGGCACCGCCGGCAGGGCGGTACTCACGCGGCTCCAGGCGGCGGGCAGCTCGACGGTAACGGTCGCGGGGATTTGCTGCCGGTCGGCGACGTACACGAACGTCGCGGCCGGGATGATGCACGCGTGGAGGTCGTCGCAGACGTTGGTGCGCACGCTCGGCTCGTTGGCGTACAGCAGGTAAGCGAGGCGCACCACCTGGCCGGGGGCGTGCTGCACGCGCCAGGTGTGCTTGTCGGTTTTGACCCACGTGAGGGGTTGCCCTTCGGCGTCGGTCGCCGCGAAGGCTTCGAGATGCTTGGCGTACTCGCGGACGAGGTACGAGCCGGGCGTCCAGACGGGCAGCTTGAATTCGGTAGCCGTAGCGCCATCGTAGCGCCGGTAACTGACGCCCACTTGCAGGTAGTGCGTGGCGGGATTGCGGCTGGTGATGGTATAATCGATCGCTTCGAGGACCATCTTGCGCGGCCCGGCGGCGGCGGGTTCCGCCCCCAAAATCGCCAAAACCACTACGAAACGCAACAACGAATACCGCCCGGCGCCACGGCAAACAACGCGCATCAAACGGGAAAAACGGGCCGAAAGGGAGAAGGAACGAATCATTCAGGAAAGAAAACGGACAACGGGAACCGGCGAAGGCCGAAACGCCAACGCTGCCCCGAAAGTAGGGCCGGGAGGGCCGGAGGTTGCGCGGGGAGCGTATCGTGTGGCTTGGGAAAGGCAGGAAAATTCCCCGCCCCTGAGGGGGAGGGATGGCCCGAAGGGCCGGGGTGGGGCGACTGCAGTAGGCGGGGATAGCTTGGGCAGAAGCACGAAAGCCAAGGACAAACCCCGAAACGGCGGCCCGTCTAGCGCCCTCTACGCGCGTCGCCCCACCCCGTCTGATCTTCGATCAGCCACCCCTCCCCCCTCCGGGGCGGGGAGTCCGCTTCTATGTTCCTCGCAATGGCAGGACGGTGGTACCCAACCCCACCGCCCTCATCCGCCGTACACGCGTCCCTATGCTGCTGACCCTTCGCTCGATTTGGCTTGGTGCCGCCTCGTTGATGGCCGGTGCCCTCGCGGTGGCCCGCCTGAGTGGCCCGGCCGCTGCCCCGGCCCTGCCCGTGGCACGCCCGGCCCCGGCCACCACCCGCCCGGCGCCGCGCCCGGCCCTCGCCGATTCGGTGGTGGCGCTGGGTTTGCGGCTGCGCGGCACCGATTACTGCTACGCCGGCACCACCCCGACGGGCGGTTTCGACTGTTCCGGTTTCGTGATGTACTGCTTTCAGACTTTCGGCATTGCCATCCCGCACGGCTCGGAAGCCCAGGCGCATACCGGCCACGAGGTGCCGCGCGCCCAGGCCCGCCCCGGCGATATCGTGATTTTTACCGGCACCGATCCGCTCCGCCGCACGCCCGGCCACGCGGGCATCGTGGTGAGCCACCCCGGCGAACCGCTGCGGTTCGTGCATTCGTCGTCGGCGCGCAAAGAGCGCGGCGTGAAGGTGAGCCAGGTCGATTCGACGGGGTATGAAAAGCGGTTTTTGGGGGTGAGGCGGGTGGTGGAGTAGGGAGTGAAAGCGCCGGAAGCGGTACCTTTCGAGTAGCAAATTCGCGCTGAATGTGCTGCTTACTGGCTACTTCTGATGAAAAAAATGTACTTTCGACTACTGTCGGCACTGGTTATCGTGTTGGTGATTGCTGGCGCAAAACCCGCGCACGGCCAAGCCCCCACTTGGGCGTGGGCTAATGCAGTACCCAACGCCGAAGGCACCCAAACCGCGACCGATGGCGCCGGCAACGTGTACGTTACGGGTAATTTCCGAGGCACTGCCACGTTTGGGCCTACAACGCTGACTAGTGCTGGCGGAACTGATGTTTTCGTGGCGCAGTATTCGGCGGCTGGCCTCTGCCAATGGGCAGTCGGTGCGGGTAGTACTGGTGATGAATTTGGCGCCGACATCGCCATCGACGCGGCAGGTGGCGTGTATATCATTGGCGATTTTAAAGGTAGTACTAGTACGTTTGGTAGCACTATGCTTACCAATGGCACGCCCGGTTTAAACGAAATTTTCGTGGCAAAACTGAACGCCTCCCGTCAATGGCAATGGGCCGTGCGGGCGGGCGGCCCTAACAGTGATTTGGGGCGAGGTATTGCTTTGGATACGCGTGGAGACGTCGTAATAAGTGGGTCGGCCGGTAGCCCCACGGCGCAGTTCGGTTCTTTCACGCTGAATGTCCCCCTTGCGCGAGACGCTTTTGTAGCGAAGCTCGATGCGGCCGGCACGTGGCAATGGGTGGCCCAAGGTGGTGGCACCGAGATGGATTTTGGGTATGGTTTAGCTGTCGATGGGGCTGACAATATTTTTCTGACGGGCTATTTCCGTAGCCCAGTTGCTACGTTCGGCCCGCATACCCTTATTAGTGCCGGCGTGGGCGACGCGTACGTTGCGCGGCTGAGCCCGGCAGGCGTTTGGGAATGGGTGCGGCGCGCGGGTGGGGCCACGGAAGACAATGGGCAAGGGCTCGCCTTGGATCGCTTTGGCAACGTGTACATCGCGGGATATTTAGACAGCCCTATCGCCGATTTTGGCCCCTTCACGCTAACCAACAGTTCGCAATCCACTGGGTTTGTGGCCAAACTCGACCCGACCGGCACGTGGCAATGGGCTACTCAAGCGGGCACCTCGGGATTGACCGCCTGCTTCGGTTTAGCACTTACTGCGGCGGATATAGTACACGTGAGCGGCCTATATGCGGGTTCCTCCCTCACGCTTGGCACTTCGACCCTTGTCAATCAAGGCGCAATTGGCACCTTCGATTTCTTTATTGCCCAACTCACTACGGCCGGCGCTTGGTTGAGCGCAACTGGCGCGGGCGGCACCGGCAACGACCTCGGCCTGGGCCTGAGCGTCTCACCAACCGGCGCGCCTACTATCACGGGGGGCTTTGCCAGTCCGGCGCTTGCGTTTGGCGCCACTACGTTGCTGAACCCCAGCGCGCCCACCAACGGCTGCTTCGTGGCCCAACTCGCCCCCGGATCGGTTGGTCTACCCAACGAAACCACCACCACAGCCTTTACCCTCAGCCCCAACCCAGCCCAACACCACGTACGGCTCACGGGCGCAGCAGCACCAAACGGTGCGCTTTTCGATAACCTGGGCCGCACGGTGCGCCGCTTTACCACGGCAGCCGGCGCGGCCACGCTCGATGTTACCGGCCTCGCGCCGGGCATTTACACCGTTCGGGTTGGGGCCAGCGCGCGCCGTTTGGTGGTGGAGTAAAGTCCGGTATCGCTGCTGAAGTCGCGGGTGCAGGGCGGCAGTCTACCTTTGGTCGATGCCTGTTTCTGCTGCTTCTCCCCTCCTCGATCTTGTCCGCGCGGCCCTGCTGGGCCACGCCGTCGGCGATGCGCTCGGCGTACCCGTCGAGTTTACCTCGCGCGCCGAGCGCACAGCCAACCCTGTCACCGGCTTGCGCGCTTATGGCACGCACCACCAACCGGCGGGCACCTGGTCCGATGATGCTTCCCTGACTTTTTGCCTCGCCGAAAGCCTCGTCGCGCATCCCGGTTTCGATGAAACTGACCTCGCCGCGCGTCTCCTGCGCTGGCTCGACGAAAACTATTGGACTGCCCACGGCGACGTGTTCGATGTCGGCATCGCCACTCGTCACGCCTTAGACCGGCTGCGGCGTGGCACGGCCCCGGCGCTGGCGGGCGGCACCAGCGAGATGGACAACGGCAACGGCGCGCTGATGCGGCTGCTGCCGCTCGTGTTTCACGCCACTTTTCAGCACACGCCCAGCGCGTTCGCCGAGCAACTTCGGCTGACGCACGCGGCGGCCCGCATCACGCACGGCCACCCGCGCTCGGCGGTGGGCTGTTGGTTGTACCTGACGGTAGCGCGGCACCTGCTGGCGGGCGCCACGCCAAGTGCTGCCTACGCAGCGATGCGCGCCGATGCCGCCGAGTTTCAGCCCACCGCTGACGCCGTTTTTGCCGCCGAATTTGCGTCGTTCGAGACTGTCCTCAATGGCGTGCTGCCGACCTTCACCGAGCGCCACGTGCGCTCGTCGGGCTACGTGGTGCATACGTTGGAAGCCGCTTTGTGGTGCCTACTGACCGAAACCACCTACGCCGCTACGGTACTCAAAGCCGTGAACCTCGGCGACGATACCGATACCACCGCCGCCGTAGCGGGCGGGCTGGCGGGACTGGCCTACGGCGAAGCGGCCATTCCGGCCGAGTGGTGCGGCGGGCTGGTTCGGTTACCTGATATCGAGGCGCTGACTGTCCGTTTGGCGAGGAGTTTAGAGAGCGTCTGAAGGTCGTCGGTACGTTATAGGCGGCCAAGCCGCCCGGTAAGCGCCCGTGAAGTAGCTTGCAAAGCATTGTTGCCTCCCGCCGGCCCCACCCTTTCCTCCACTTTACGCCCTTCCTGTGTCTTCACGTCCTACTACTGATACTGCTATTACTGCCGCTGCCGGTTTGCCACTGCCCGCCGGCTACTCCCCCCGCTTCGAGTCGGCGTACTACTTCCAGCCCGTGGCGTGGTTTCACGCTACCTACGGGCGGCTGCCGGTGCGGCGCGTGTTCGAGCTGCCCGATTCCAAAACGCTGCACGCGCTGCGCCAGACGCTGGCCGAATGGTACCCCGATCTGGCGGCGCGCACCATCGTCGAGACCGATTATTACTCGCACGAACACCGCGACGGCTACACCCATTGGGGCGCCTTTACGCTGGCGCCGGGGCTGGTGCTGTACTACGGCACCCGCTCCGATTACGGCGCCGACGACGTGCAGCTTCTCCTCGACCCCGCCCAGGCGGCGGCGCACGCCGCCGACCTCGACCGGCTGCACGCGCACCTCACCACGCTGCTCGAATCGCCGAGGGTGCTGGAGCGCGAGCAGATTTGGGTGATGCAGGCCAGCGACGGCGAGACGCGTTTCCGGCCCCTCGACATCAAGATTCCGCAGCTCGATCTGGCGACGCACTACAACGACGATCTGGCGCCGGTCCACGCGCGCATCGTAGCGCGGCTGCAAACGCCGAACGATAAAGGCATCGTGATTCTGCACGGCCCGCCCGGTACCGGTAAGACGAGCTACATCCGGCACCTGTGTTCGCTCACCGAGAAGCGGAAGCTGTTCGTGCCGCCCAATCTGGCGTCGCACATCGCCGATCCGGCCTTCATCAATCAGCTCTACAACAACACCGATTCGATTCTACTCATCGAAGACGCCGAGCAGGTCTTGCTCCGCCGCGACGACGGCAACGCCCTGGCCGGCGCCGTGAGCAACCTGCTCAACATCTCGGACGGGTTGCTGAGCGATTGCTTTCATATTCAGGTGATTTGCACGTTCAATACCGATCTGGCGCGCGTCGATCAGGCGCTGCTGCGGAAGGGCCGCCTGATTGCCGCCTACGAGTTCGGCCCCCTGGCCGAGCCCAAAGCCGTGGCGCTGGCCGCTTCTCTCGGTCAAACCCAGCCCATCAGCGGCCCCACTACGCTGGCCGAGATCTTCGGCCGCGAGACCGACGATCCTGATGCGCCCGATGTGTTGCTGTCGGGCCTGAAACGCAGCATCGGGTTTGGGCGGTAACACAACCGATTTGTCATTGCGAGGAGGCTTGGAGCCTGCCACGAGCGAAGCGTGGTGGACGAAGCAATCCTCGTTTGCTCGGTTACGGTAGCTGGGCAAACGAGGATTGCCACGTCGGCCCTTCGTTCCTCAGGGTAAACTCCGAGCCTCCTCCTCGCAATGACAAACGCACTATGACAAAACGCCTCCCCCGACTCCTCCGCCAATGCCTGACGCTCGGCCTGTGGCTGTGGGCGCTGGCGGCGCACGCGGCGGGCGCGCCCCCCGACACCGTACTCCTGCGCCGCCAAACCGCCGACCCGCTCCTGCGCGGCTACACCTACGCCCTCGAACCGTTCGGCGCCGGCCCCGCCGACCCGGCGCGCGCCGACGCGCTGTGGCGCGCGGGCCGTTTTCGGCCCGGCCCCACCAACGACCGGCCGCTCAACCTGGGGTTCCGGCACCAGCGGCTGTGGCTGCGCGTGGTAGTACGCAACACCCTCCCCGACCGCACCCGGTTCGTGTGGAGCTTTTACTGTTTTCTGGATTCGGCGGTGCTGTACCGCGCCGATGCGGCTGACCGTCTGCGCCGTTTGGCCGGGGCCAGTGCCCGCGCCGTAGCGCGCGACCGCGTGTTTCCGGCCCGTTCGCTGAGTTTGCCGCTCACGCTGGCCCCCAACGAAACGGCCGTGCTGTACGCCCGCCTCGACGATTTCGCCGGGGCCCTGTACGTGCCCACCGACCTCACCACCGCCGAAGATTTTCTGGCCTGGGAGGCCACCTACCTCACCGAATGGCATTGGGTGTGGCTGCTGGGGTTCTACGCGTTTTCGGCGGTATTCAACGTGCTGCTGTTCGGGTTCCTGCGCGACCGTATCCACCTCTGGTACGCGCTGTACGTGGGGCTCTCGATGCTGTTTCTGCTGATGGAAGACGGGCTGGCGGCGCTCGTGCTGCCCGCCTGGGCGCACCGCGCGGCCTGGGCCGTGGGGCAGTACAACGTGCTGCTGCTGGCGGCGGCGGTGGGGCTCAGGATTTTGCAGCTTTTCGTGGGGCACCGCGCCGAGTGGCCGCGCCTGTATAAGGCCGGGCAATGGCTGAGCGCCACGGCGGCGGGGTTTGCGCTGGTATACGCCACACTGTTTCCGCTGGCGCTGGCGGGCGGCGGCAGCGCGGCGGCGGCGCTCAATTTCACCCGTGAGGCGCTGCTGGTACTGACGGCGGCGTACGCCATTTGGGCGCTGGCGGCGGGCGCGCGCAGCCCCCGGCGGCGCGCGGCGGCGCGCACGTACGCGCTGGCCTATGCCTGTTTTTTCGGTGGGGCGGCGCTGTTTTGGTTGATTCACGCCGGGTGGCGCAACTCCATTCTGGTTCGTCCCAACGAATTGGCCTGGGGGCTGGTGCTGGAAATGCTGCTCCTGAACGCCCTGCTGGCCGGGCGCTTTCGCACGGCGCTGCGCCAGGCGGCGCGCCTGCGCATCCGCGACCTCCACCGGCGCAATGCGCTGAGCGAGCGCCTGATTGCGGCGCAGGAAGCCGAACGCGAAAAACTCGGTCAGGAATTGCACGATGCCCTGGGGCCGGGGCTGCTGGCCGTGCAGCTTGCGCTGCGCGGACGGGCCGTGCGCGCCGCCGTAGCCCCCGACCCGGCCGCCGCCGAAGCCGTGGCGCGCGCCTCCACCGTGGCCGCCGACCTGCACACCGAAGTGCGCGCCCTCAGCCACGGCTGGCAACCCGCCGACCTGCCGCGCGAAGGCTTGGCCGGCGCCCTCGGCGCGCTGGTGGCCGCCCTCAACCTGCGCGACCAGCCCCACGTGCAAACCCACTTCGACCACGACCTCGGCCCCCTGCCGGCCGCCGTGCAACTGGCGGCCTACCGCATCGGCGCCGAGTTGCTGCACAATGCCGTACGGCACGCGCACGCTACCACGGTGGTGGTGCAGTTGCTGCGGTTCCCCGACCATTTGCTGCTGATGGTCGAGGACGACGGCCGGGGGTTTGCGCCCGCCGGGGCCACTCGCGCGGGGTTGGGGCTGCGGAGCGTGCGGGCGCGCGCGGCGTACGTGGGCGGCACGGTCGAGATCGATTCTTCCGGGCGCGGTACCGTCGTGACGGTGCAACTGCCGGCCGCCGCCGCCGTGCCTACCACCGAGGTGGTATTGTGATGCGGTGCGCGGCGGCCGATGTTTGCAGCCGGGGATTGCCAACGCTCGGCGGAATGTAGCGCGGACTTTAGTCCGCCATTCACCGAACAGTCTGTCATTGAACTATCAACCGGCAGACGGAAGTCCGCACTTCTTCTTCTTCTCCTTTATGCACCTGCTCATCACCGACGACCACCGGATGCTGGCGCAAGGGCTGGCGGCCCTGCTGGCCGAAGAAGACGACGTCACCGTGGTAGGCGTCTGCGGCACCGGCCCGGCGCTGCTCGCCCGCCTCGCCGACGAGGCGGCCCTACCCGCGCCCGACACCCTCCTGCTCGACCTGCACCTACCCGGCGGTCCCGACGGCCTCAGCCTCCTGCCCACGCTCCGGCGGCAGTACCCGCGCCTCAAAATTCTGCTGTTCAGCATGAACGCCACCGCCGCGCTGGTCGAGCAAATTGAGGCGGCCGATGCGCACGGGTTCGTGCCGAAAACCGCCGATTTCGACGAATTGCTCGTCGCGCTGCGGGCGGTGGCGGCGGGGCGGCGCGTGTTCCCCAAAACCCGCAGCTTGCCGGCACCGGGCGCGGCAGCCGAAACGGCGCTCCTTCGCCTACGTACGCTTTCGCCGCGCGAGCGCGAAATCGCGGCGCTGATTTGCGCCGGGCAGCAAGCCAAAGCCATCGCCGAAACCCTCGAACTATCGGCCCATACCGTCGATACGCACCGCAAGAATATCCTGCACAAGCTGGGCCTGAAAAGCGCCGTGGAATTGATGCGGTTTGCGATGGCGCACCCGTTTTAGGGGAGTTTTGAGTTTTGAGTAACGAGTTTTGAGTAACGAGGACGCGACTTTGGGTAACGAGGACGCGACTTTGGGTAACGAGAACGCGACTTTGAATAACGAGAACGCGACTTCGAGGTGAGAGGACGCGACTTTGAGGTGAGAGGACGCGACTGCGAGGTGAGAGGATGCGACTTCGAGGTGGGGAGGAAACTAAAAAACTTCCAGCGCCGGCCTCACATCTTAATGTGACCGCGCCCGCCCGAAACACCCCCAGCGCCTGCTGCAGGGGCGCTTACGCACCGCCCTACCACCCAGGTGGTATTGTGCTGGGCGACGGAAAGCGGAAAGTTTGTGGCGTGGCCCGAAGACCGGGACGCACCGCTTTCTTTTCAATTTTCCCATACCCCACGCCGATGCGCACCTTTCCCGTCCTCCGCTTACTGATTTTGGCCGCCGTACTGCTGGCGGCCCTCGTCACCCAAGCCCAAACCATCCGCCGCTGCAACAACGTGGGCGTTACGGGCGCGGGCATTTTTGCCACCCTGCAAGCCGCCCACGACGCGGCCGCCGCCGGCGACATCATTTACCTCGAACCGAGCGGCATCTCCTACGGCGACCTCGACGCTACCAAGCCGCTCACCATCATCGGTAACGGCTACTTCCACGGCGAGCAGCCCGTGCCGCTGGTGGTCGATCCGCGCGCCACCACGGTGGGCGTCCTTTTTCTGCGCCCCACCGCCGCCGGCACCCGCGTCACGGGCCTGACCGTGACCGGCCGGATTATGTGCAGCGCCAACAACTGCATCGTGGAGCGCAATCTCATCCAGGGCAACGGGCTGAACATCGGCACGGACAATTTCGCGACCGGCATCAGTGCGACCATCACGAGCGGCCTGTTTCGGCAGAACTACATTGAGGCGCTCCTCAGCTTCCGGGTCAACAGCTCGACAACGGTAACGGGCGTACTTGTCGGCAACAACTTCCTCCGCGATGGCATCAACGTCGCCAGCGGCCCGTTCACGAATCTCAACTCGGCCCTGATCGCCAACAACATCATCGGCAACCGCCCGGGCAACAACAACGCGAGCCTCGACATCGACAACTGCGTCGTCAAAAACAACATCATCACCAGCGTGGCGGGCGGCTTTCCAGTGCGTTCCAACGCCAGCAGCAACAACATCGGCACGGGCACCCAGTTCGGCACCGCCAACGGCAACCAGCAAAACGTGGCCCTAGCCAGCATCTTCGGCGCCGCCACCGGCTCGGAAAGCCAGTTCCAGATAGCAGCCGGCGGCCCCGCCGACAACACCGGCGAGAGCGGCGTAGACGTGGGGATGTTCGGCGGTGCCACGCCCTACGTGCTGGCCGGGGTGCCGGCGGTACCCACCATTTTCCAGTACTCGCAGTCGGTGTCGGGCGCGACGCTGAACGCCGTCATCAGCACACGGTCGAATAAGTAGCTGCTAGAGACGCACACAGGCGTCTTCGGCGGCTTGGCGCGTTGCCAAGCCAAGAAAAACGCAGACGTCTATATGCGTCTCTCCAGCATATCATTCCCCTTTCCCACAGATGGACACCTTGCTGCTTCGGCGGCCCCTCCGGCGGCTGCTGGGGGCGCTGCTCGGCGGGTGGCTGCTGCTGAATGGCGCGGGCTTCGGCCCGACACCGCTGTTCGCGCAGGCACCGCCCGCCCTCAACCGGGTCGAGTTTTTTCTTGATACCGACCCCGGCTTCGGCCTGGCTACGGCCGTAACGCTGCCAGGCGCGCCCTCCGACACCCGCCTCAACCTGCCCGTGGCGGTGCCCATCGGCGGGCTGGCGCCGGGTTTCCACAACCTCTTCATCCGCTCGCGCGACGTGAACGATGATTGGAGTCAGACCCTGCGGCGCCTGTTTTTCGTCGACGATAACGCCGGCCTGACCGCCCCGAACCTCGCCGAAGTCGAACACTTCCTCGACACCGACCCCGGCCACGGCAACGGCACCAGCACCGCCCTCACGGGCACCACCGTGAACAACCGCACCATCGTGGTGCCGATTGGCGCGCTGGCGCCCGGTTTCCACCGGCTCTTTATGCGGACGCGCGACGTGAGCAACCAGTGGAGCCAGACCAACGCGCGCCTGTTTTTCGTGGACGACAATGCGAGCCTGACCGCCCCGAACCTCGCCGAAGTCGAGCATTTTATCGATACTGATCCCGGACACGGCAACGGCATCAGCACGAGCCTGACGGGCACGAGCGTGTCGAACCGCGCCATTCCGGTCGCCATCGGCGCGCTGGCGCCGGGCTTCCATCGGCTGTTTATGCGGACGCGCGACGTGAGCAACCAGTGGAGCCAAACCTTCGCGCGGCTCTTTTTCGTGGATGACCTCAGCGCCCTGACCGCCCCCAACCTCACCCGCGCCGAGTTCTTCTTCGATACCGACCCTGGTTTCGGTTCCGGCACCACCATTCCGCTCGGCACCCCGGCCACCTCCTACACGGGCGTGGCGTTCGCGGCCGACGCCACGGCGCTGGCCGACGGCCCGCACCGGCTGTTCGTGCGCGTCCGCGACGCCACCAACCGCTGGAGCCTCGTGCTGAACCGGCGCTTCACGCGCAGCGGCTGCGCGGCGGCCGAAAACCTGGCCGAGGGCTTGCCCGCCGCCAATTACGTGGGTAACTGCGTGGGTGCGGCGCCCGCCGAAGCGGCTTTCAACGGCACCGGAGCGGCCGGTTTCACCAACTCCTGTTTCATCGGGGCCGATTTCGGGGCCGCTACTCCGCGCACCGTTTCGGAAGCGCAAATCAGCCTGCGCAACCCCAACGGCACCGTAGTAAGCGGTACCCTGGCGTTGGAAACGAGTACCAACGGTACGAGCTTCACGACGGCCGGTTCGGTGGCGGTTTCGCTGGCCGCTTCCCAAACCACGCCGCAGCGCATCGTGCTGCCGCTGCCCACGGCCGTAGCCAACGTGCGCGCCGTGCGCCTGACCCTCACGCTGCCCAGCATCGGCACCCCGATTCAGGCCACCGAGGCGGGCGTGTTTTTCTTCAACTGCGTGGCGCCGGCCATCACCTCGTTCAGCCCCACCAGCGGGCCGGTGGGCACGAGTGTCACCATCACGGGCACCAATCTGAGCGGCGCGTCCGGGGTGAGTTTCAACGGCACGGCCGCCACGGTTCTTAACGCCGTGAATGCCACCACCGTCACGGCCACTGTGCCGGCGGGCGCCACCACGGGCGTCATCAGCCTCACCACCCCGAACGGCACGGCCGTGAGCGCCACCAGCTTCACGGTGAGCCAGCCGCTGCCCACCATTACCAGTTTCAGCCCCACCACCGGTATCGTGGGCACCAGTGTGGTACTGACCGGTACGGCGCTCGGCACCGCCTCGGCCGTACGTTTCAATGGGGTGAACGCGCCGGGTTTCGTGGTCAATTCCGGTACGCAGATTACGGTTTCCGTACCGAGCGGCGCCACCACCGGTCCCGTGAGTGTCTCCACTACGGGCGGTACCGGCACGAGCAGCACCAATTTCACCGTGATTCAACCGCCCACCGTGGCGAGTTTCAGCCCGATTTCGGGCCTCGTCGGCACCAGTGTCACCATCACCGGCACCAACCTAACGGGCGCCACGGCCATCCGCTTCAACGGTACGGCCGCCGCCACCTTCAGCGTCACGAACGCCACCACCGCCACGGCCACCGTACCCACGGGCGCCACCACCGGCCCCGTGAGTGTTACCACCGTGGCGGGCACCGGCAGCAGCGCCGCCAACTTTACCGTGACGCTGCCGCCGCCCACCATCAGTAGTTTCAGCCCCACCAGCGGGCCGGTCGGCACCGGCGTAACCATCAGCGGCACCAACCTGAGCGGCATTACGGGAGTGAGCTTCAACGGGACGGCTACCACGGTTTTTTCGGGCGGAAACGGCACCAGCACCACGGCTACTGTGCCCACGGGCGCCACCACGGGCGCCATCAGCCTGACCACGGCCAGCGGCACGGCCACCAGCAGCGCCTCCTTCACCGTGACGGCAGCCCCGCCGCCCGCGCCCACCGTTACGGGTTTCAGCCCAACCAGCGGGCCGGTGGGCACGAGTGTGAGTCTGAGCGGCACCAATTTCACGGGGGCCACGGCGGTCGGGTTCAATGGATTGGCGGCGCTCACGTTCAACGTCAGCAGCGCCACCAGCGCCACGGCCACCGTGCCGGCGGGTGCCGGCAGCGGGCCGGTCAGTGTAACCACTACCGGCGGCACCGGCACCAGCGCCGCCATCTTCACCGTGACGGTAGCGCCGCCACCCGCGCCTACCATTACGAGTTTCAGCCCCACCAGCGGCCCCACCGGCACCAGCGTGACCATCAGCGGCGCCAACCTGGCGGGCATTACGGCGGTGAGTTTCAATGGCACGGCCGCTACCGTTTTTGCATCGGGCAGCGGCACGAGTGCCACGGCCACCGTGCCGGTGGGTGCCACCACGGGCGCCATCAGCCTGACCACGCCCGGCGGCACGGCCACCAGCGCCGCCACCTTCACCGTGACGGTGCCATCCACGGCGCCCACCATCACCAGTTTCGCGCCCACCAGCGGGCCGGTGGGTACGGCGGTCATCATCAGCGGCACCAACTTCACAGGCACTACCGCCGTGACGTTCAACGGCACCGCCGCGCCGGGTTTCACCGTGAACTCGGCGACCCAGATTGCGGCCACCGTACCCGTGGGCGCCACCACCGGCCTGGTGCGCGTCACCACCCCGGCCGGCACGGCGTTCAGCGCCACCGACTTTACCGTGACCACGCCACCGCCGCCCGGCGACCTTACGTTCTTGCCCGCCGCCGGCTCGCCCGGCTCGGTGGTGCTGGTGACGAAGGTGAACGGCGCCGATTTCACCACTGCCAGCAGCGCCCGCTTCAACGGCGCGGCGGCCACGGGCACGGTCTTCAACTCGGCTACCCAACTGACGGCCACCGTGCCGTTCGGCGCCACCACCGGCCCCCTCACGACCGTGACGGGCGCCACCACGCTCAGCGGCGCGAGCTTCACCGTGACGGGTGGGGCGGCGCCGAGTGTGCGCAATTTCTCGCCGTTGCGGGCGCCGGTCGGGGCGGTGGTGGCGGTGTTCGGGGCCAATTTTTCGGGGGTGACGCAGGTGCGGTTTGGGTCGATTCCGGCGCCGGGCTTCACCGTCGTTTCGCCTACGGAACTGACGGTGCCCGTGCCCACGGGCGCGGCCACCGGCCAACGCATCTTCGTGGTGGCGGCGGGCGGAATGGCGCAATCGATGCGCTCATTTACCCTGATTTCGCCGCCCACCCTTACCGCCCTCACGCCTACTTTCGGCACGGCCGGGTCGATGGTCGTCCTCACGGGAACCCACCTCACCAACACCACCAGCGTGACGTTCGGCGGGGGGGTGGATGCCGTTGAGTTCACCGTCGATTCGCCGACCCAGCTCACGGCCACCATTCCGGCGGGGGCAGCCAGCGGGCCGGTTTCGGCTACTACGGTGGCGGGCACGGGCACCACGACCGCCTCGCTGACCATCGGGGCCGGGCCGGCGCCGGTCATCAGCAGCTTCTCGCCCACTAGCGGGCCGGTCGGTCAAACCGTGGCGCTCACCGGCACGGGCCTGAGCGGCGCCACCAGCGTGCGCTTCAACGGCACCGAAGCGGTGGGTTTCGCGGTGAACTCGGCCACCCAAATCACTTGCTCGGTGCCGAGTGGCGCCACGTCGGGCCGCCTATCCGTACTGACGGCGCGCGGTTTCACCCGGTCGGCCACGGCCTTCCGCGTGACGCCCGTTGCCACCGGGCCGGTGATCACGAGCCTGACCCCGACGGCGGGCTCGCCGGGCGCGCTCGTCCTCATCGCGGGTATCCGGTTGAGCGGCGCCACGCAGGTGCGCTTCGGCGGCAACGTGCCTGCCGCGAGCTTCACGGTCAATTCGGCTTCGGAAATCGCAGCCGTAGTGCCGGTGGGCGCGGTTACGGGCGTCCTCAACATCACGACCCCGAACGGCTCGGCTAGTTCAGGTACGTTCAGCATTACCGCCCCCCCGGCGCCTTCGGTACTGAGTTTCAGCCCCGGCACCGGGCCGGTGGGGACAGTAGTGACGGTCACGGGCGCCAATTTCAGCGGCGTCACGGGCGTCAGGCTGGGCCAAACCAACGTGCCGGCCTTCACGGTGGCGTCGGCCACGAGCCTGAACTTCACCGTGCCGGCGGGCGCCGTCACGAGCCGCATTCGCGTGTTTGCGGCGGGCGGGTTGCAGCAATCGGCCACCGATTTCGTGGTGATTCCGGCGCCCACGATTACCGCGTTCAGCCCGGTCAGTGGGTCGCCGGGTTCGCAGGTGCTGCTCACGGGCACTCACCTGACGGGCGCCACCACGGTGCGGTTTGGGGGAATTTCGACGGCGGTTTTCAGCGTCGTTTCCGCCACCAGCTTGCTGGCGACGGTGCCCGTGGGCGCCGTGTCGGGCGTACTGAGTGTCACCACGCCGGGCGGCACCGCCACCTCGGCGGGCAGCTTCACCGTGACGGTGCCGCCCCCGCCGACCATTACCGCGCTGGCCCCGGCGAGCGGCCTCATCGGGTCGGTGGTGCTCATCAGCGGTACCAATCTGCTCGGCACCAGCAGCGTGCGCGTGAACGGCACGGCCGTGGAAAGCTTTATCGTGAGCAGCGCCACGCAGGTGGCAGCGCAGGTGCCCAACGGCGCCCGCACCGGCCGTATCAGCCTGACCACCAGCGGCGGCCAAGCGGTAAGCCCTACTGATTTCACGGTACTTTCACCGCCCGACATCGATGCCCTGACGCCCATTCGCGGGCCAGTGGGCACGGTGGTGACAGTGGTGGGGTCTGACCTGGGCGGCGCTACCGCCATCCGGTTCGGCGGCACGGCGGCGAGTACGTTCAGCGCCGCGCCCGATGGCAAAACCGCCATTGCCACCGTACCCGGCGGCGCCCTAACCGGCCCCGTGAGCCTGACGACGGCCATCGCCACGGCCGTATCGGCTCAAGTGTTCACCCTGACCCTGATGCGCCCCGGCGGTGTGGGCTGGGTGCCCACCGAACCCGTGCAACTCGTGCCCTACCCCAACCCGGCGGGCAACGGCCAGCGCCTGACGGTGCAAGTGTTGCACCGCCCGGCGGCGCAGGGTTCGGCTGATGTGTACCTGCTCGATGCCCTTGGCCGCCGGGTGCGCACCGTGCCCCTCGACGTAGCGCGCAACGAAGCCATATTTGAGCTGAACGGGCTATCGCCGGGCGTGTATTTCGTGCGCTGCGGCACCGCCGCGCAAGCCGTGCTGCTTGACCGATAGTAACGCACAAACCGCTCGCCCGGAGCTTCAACTCCGGTGCGACCGAAGACCGGGGGCTCCAGCCCCCGCCCGCCGACGAAGGTGGGCGGGGGTCGGAGCCCCCGATGTTTAAGGAGTTACAAGCGCTAAGGTGGGGGCTGGAGCCCCTGTTCTTGTTTCGCGCCGGAGCCGAAGCTCCGGGCGAGCGGGGCCAAAAAACTCTCCTTTCAATGCCTATCCGCTATCTTTACCACTCCCAACTTCCATCACACTTCAACATTCGTTCGGATGACGCATCGTTACCTTTTACCCCTGGCCGCGCTGGCGCTGCTGGTGGGTTTGCCCGGCCCGCTTCGGGCACAACAACGCGGGGCCACGCTGTGGCGCCCCGTGCCGACGGCCAGTCGGCTGGTGGCCGGCTCGCACTTCGCGGGGCGCCTGACGGCGTACCGCGCCGTATCCGCCGACCGCGCCGTGCTTGCAGCTACGCTCGCCGGGGCTCCAGTTGAAGGCCGCGCTGCCGCGCCGCTCGTGCTTACCCTGCCCACGCCCGACGGCGGCACCGCCCGGTTTCAGGTAGTCGAGTCGAGCGTGATGGAGCCGGGTTTGGCGGCGCAGTTTCCCGACATTCATACTTACGCCGGTGTCGGGCTCGATGACCCCACCGCCACCCTCCGCGCCGACCTTACGCCGCAGGGTTTTCACGCACAGGTGCTGAGCCACCAGCCCGGCAAATCGTTTTACCTCGACCCCCTGAGCCGTACCCAGCCCACCACCTGCGTGAGCTACTGGCGGCAAGATCTCACGCGTCCGGCCGGCAACGCGCCTACTTGCGGCGTGCAGGAGCCCGAAATGGCCGCCAACCGCGCCCGCCTGGAACCGCTGATTCAGGGCACCACCAGCGGCGGCACGGGGGGCAACCGCGTGCAGGTGAGCCTGGGCGGTACGCTGCGTACCTACCGCCTGGCCGTAGCCGCCACCGGCGAGTATACCGCCTTCCACGGAGGCACTGTGGCACTGGGGCAAGCCGCTATCGTGACCACCGTAAACCGCGTGACCGGCGTGTACGAGAAAGAGCTGGCCGTTCGGATGACTTTGGTGGCGAACAACAATTTGCTGGTGTACACCAATGCCGCCACCGACCCCTACGCCAACTCCAGCGGCGACTTGAACGCCAATCAGACCAACATCACCACCGTCATCGGGTCGACCAACTACGACATCGGCCATTTGGTGGGGACGGGTGGCGGCGGGGTGGCGCAACTTGGCTCAGTGTGCGGCTCCGGTAAGGCGCGCGGCCTGACGGGTTCGGGCGCACCCGTCGGCGATGCGTTCGATATCGATTACGTGGCGCACGAAATAGGTCACCAGTTCGGCGGCAATCACACGTTCAACGGCAATACCGGCTCGTGCAACGGCAACCGCAACGCCAGTACGGCCTGGGAGCCGGGTTCGGGAACCACCATTCAGGCGTACGCCGGCATTTGCGCGCCGCAGAATATTCAGAACAACTCCGACCCATACTTCCACGGCGGCAGCATCGAGGAGATGACGGCGTTCATCGTTTCGACGGCCGCCTGCCCCACCAGCTTGGCCACCGGCAACACGCCGCCCACCATCGCGGCGGTAGCGGCCAAATCGATTCCGGCGAGTACGCCGTTTATGCTGACGGCAAGCGCCACCGATGCCAACGGCGACCCCTTGACGTATTGCTGGGAGGAAATGGACCTCGGCGCCGCCGGGGCGCCCGTTACCAGTGCCACGGTGCAAACGGCGGGCTCGTCGGTGCCGCTGTTCCGGGCGTTTTCGCCGGTGGCGCTGCCCACCCGCTACTTCCCGCGCCTCAACGAGCTACGCAACAACACCACGGTTTTTGGTGAAGCCCTCCCGACGGTGGCGCGCACACTCAATTTCCGCTGCACCGTGCGCGATACGCGGGCCGTACCCGCCGCCGGTGGCCTGTTGGTGGGCGGCGTAAACCAATCGAATACCGTGGCCCTGACGGTGGTAAACACCGGCGCGCCCTTCGCCGTGACGGCGCCGAATACGGCCGTTACGCTCGCGGGCGCTTCCACCACCACCGTCACCTGGAACGTGGCCGGCACCACCGCCAACGGCATCAACTGCGCCAACGTCGATATCCGCCTCTCGACCGATGGGGGGCTGTCGTTCCCGACCCTCGTGGCCAGCAACCTGCCCAACAACGGCTCGGCGAGCGTGACGGTACCCAACACCCCCACCACCACCGCCCGGATTATGGTGCTGGGGGCCGATAACTATTTCTTCGACATCTCGAACGTCAATTTCACGATTACGGCCGCCAGCGGCGCGCCTACCATCAGCGGCTTTACACCTACTACGGGCACGGGCGGTACGGTGGTGACGATTACCGGCACCAATTTCACGGGCGCTACGGCCGTGGCGTTCGGCGCAACGGCGGCGAGCGGCTTTACCGTCAATTCGTCTACGCAAATCACGGCGACGGTCGGCGCGGGCACCGTCACGGGCCTGATTTCGGTAACAAATGCTGTGGGCACGGGTACTTCCGCGACCAACTTCGTGGTACCGGCCGCCCCTACCGTCACCAACTTCTCGCCGACTTCGGGCGCCGTGGGCGCCAGTGTCGTCGTGACGGGCACCGGCTTTACGGGCGCCACCAGCGTGACCTTTAATGGCACCAGCGCCCCAACCTACACCGTTGATTCCGACACGCAGATCAGCGTGACGGTACCCGCCGCTGCTACCACCGGGCCTATCGCCGTCGCCAACGGCTTGGGCACGGGTACCAGCAGTACCAACTTTACGGTGATTGCGGCGCCCGCCAACGATCTCTGCACGGCCCCCAGCTTGCCCGTGCTGACGTGCGGCGCGTCCGTTTCGGGCACCACCACGCTTTCGACCAGCACCGGCGACCCAACCGCTACCTGCTCGACGATTGTGATCGACGCGGCATCGGGCGGCGTGTTTTACCGCTTCACCGGTACCGGCGCCAACGTCACGCTCAGTACCTGCAACGCGGGTACCAATTTCGATACGAAGCTCTTCGTGTACACCGGCGCGTGCGGCGCCTTGACGTGCGTAACCGCCAACGACGACCAAACGGGACCGGCTTGCAGTGCCAACTCGCTGGCCTCCACCGTAACGTTTTCGTCGGTACTCAGCACGAATTACCTGATCTACGTCAGCGGCTACCAAGGCGCACAGGGCAATTTCGTACTCACGACCACCTGCGCCGCGCCCGCCGCGCCCACCATCACGAGCTTCAGCCCCACCAGCGGCCCGGTCAGCACTACCGTTACGATCACGGGTACCAACCTGGGCGGTGTAACGGGCGTGAGTTTTAACGGCACGGCGGCCGTCACGTTTGCGGGCGTGAGCGCCACCAGCGCCACGGCGGTGGTACCCACGGGCGCCACCACCGGCCCCATCAGCCTGACTACGGGAAACGGCACGGGTACCAGCGCCACCAACTTCACGGTGACGGCTTCGCCTGCCAACGATTTTTGCACCAACGCCACGCCGATAGCGTGCGGCGCGTCGGTGACGGGTACCACGGTCAATTCGAGTAGCACCGGCGACCCGACCGGCACCTGCACCACCTCTATCAGCGCCGCATCAGGCGGGGTGTTTTACAGCTTCACCGGCACCGGCGGCAACGTGACGGTGAGTACCTGCAACGTGGGTACTACCTATGATACCAAGCTTTTCGTGTTCAGCGGCGCGTGCGGCACGCTGACGTGCGTCGGCGGTAACGACGATGTAACGGGCGGTTGCGCCAGCGCTGCCAACGCCTCTACCCTGACGGTAGGCACCGCGCTCGGCACCCCGTATTTCATCTACGTGAGTGGGTTCAATGGTGCGCAAGGTACCTTCGTACTGACCACCACCTGCGCCGCGCCCCCCGCGCCCACCATCACCAGCTTCACCCCTACCAGCGGCCCAGTCGGTACTACCGTTACGATCACGGGTACCAACCTGGGCGGCGTAACGGGCGTGAGTTTTAACGGCACGGCGGCCGTCACGTTTGCGGGCGTGAGCGCTACCAGCGCCACGGCCGTGGTACCCACGGGCGCCACCACCGGCCCCATCAGCCTGACCACCCCGAACGGCACGGCCACCAGCAGCACCAACTTCACGGTGACGGTTCCACCCGCCAACGACCTCTGCGCCAACGCTATTCCGGTGGCGTGCGGCGCGTCGGTGACGGGCACCACGGTCAATTCGACCAGCACCGGCGACCCGACCGCTACCTGCGGCGGCGAGTCGATCAGCGCAGCGGCGGGTGGGGTGTTTTACACCTTCACCGGCACCGGCGGCAGCGTAACGGTGAGCACCTGCAACGTGGGCACTACCTATGATACGAAGCTCTTCGTGTTCAGCGGTGGCTGCGGCGTTTATACGTGCGTCGGCGGCAACGACGACGTAACCTGCGCCACCTCGTCGCCGGCCAACCAAGCCTCGACCGTCACCTTCGCCTCTGCCCTCGGTACTGCTTACCTCATTTACGTGAGTGGGTTCAATGCCGCCGCGCGCGGTCCGTTCGTATTGACGGTCAATTGCGCCAACGTGGCGCCTACCAACCTGACCCTCAGCCCGACGAGCGTGGCCGAGAACGCGGCCGTCAATACCACCGTCGGCACGCTGACTTCTACCGACCCCAATCCCGGCAACACCTTCACCTACACCCTGGTAACGGGGGCCGGCTCGACCGACAACGCCTCGTTCAATATCAGCGGAAACACGGTGCGTACGTCGGCGGTGTTCGATTTCGAGACCGATAACAGCTACGACATCCGCATCCGCACGACCGATCAGAACAACCTGTTCTTCGAGCGCGCTTTCACCATCAGCATCACCGACCTACCGGAGCCGACGCTGACCAGCATCGCCCCGACGGCCGAGCTGCCGGGTACCACCGTCACGCTCACGGGTTCGGGCTTTACGGGCGCTACCGGCGTGAGCTTCAACGGCACGGCCGCCACGAGTTTCACAGTGGTTTCGAATACGCAGATCACGGCGACGGTGCCTGTGGGGGCCACTTCCGGCCCCGTAACCGTGGGCAACGCCAACGGCACGAGCGGCGGGGCGGCATTTACGGTGTACGGCGTGTACAACGCCGCCACCAACACCTGCGCGGCGGCTACGGGTATCGTCAGCACGGGCAGCGGCCAGTGGCAATACCTGCTCGCGGGTGGCCAGGTAGTGCTGGCCCTCAACGATTTGGGTAACACCTTGGGCGCCGTTTCGGCCAACCTGATCGTGACTACCGGCGCGCCTCGCACCAACAACATCGGTTCCGAAGTACTGAACCGGAGCTGGCGCCTCGATGCCGCCAATGCCTTCACGGGCCAAAGCGTGCAGGTGCGGTTCTACGCCCTCGATAGCGAGTTTACGGCCTACGTGGCCGCCAACGACGGCGACCTTTCCGACGTGACCACCCGCGCCGAGTTGCGCGTGCGCCAGTACGATGGCCCGGCCGAGGATTGCCTGTTGAGCAACAACAGCAACAACCCCGCGCTGGCCCAAATCGCGACCCTCACGCCCGTCATCGCCGAGCCCGCTGGCACTGGGTACTTCCGGGCGGAAACGACCGTACCCAACCACTTCTCCGAGTTCTATCTCCTCGGCGACGATGGCGTGGTACTCCCCGTAACGCTCAACGAATTGCGCGCCCGGCGCACGACCACCAGTACCGTAGAAGTGACCTGGGCCACTGCCAGCGAGCAAGACAACGCGGGCTGGTACGTCGAGCGGAGCGCAGGGGCCGAGTTTGTGCCCGTTTCAGCCTTGCAGCCCGGCGCGGGCACGTCGGCCACGGCGCACGCTTACGCCTTTACCGATGCTACGGCCCCCGCCGGCGCCCTCGCCTACCGCCTCCGCCAACTCGACGGCAGCGGTAAAATCACCCTCTCGACCGTGGTGACGGTTGGGGCGGGCGCGGGCGTGAAGCTGCCCCTCGTGCTGGTGCCGAACCCGGCGCGCGGCACGGTGCGCGTGAGCGGCTTACCCACGGCCACTCGCATCGAGTTGATCGATGCCCTCGGCCGCGCAGTTCGCCACCTCGCCGAAGCCCCCACCGGCACCGCCGACCTCGACCTCACCGGCGTGCCGGCGGGCGTGTACACGGTGCGGGCGGGCACTACCACAGCGCGGTTGGTGGTCGAGTAACACCCTCCGCCAATCAGGCCAAACGCCCGCCCAGAAGCAATTCCGGGCGGGCGTTTGGCATAGTTGGCAACATCGGAAAGGAGCGCGGGTCTGCGGCCCGCTTGCTGACGACGGAACTACGCCGTGCGACAAGCGGGCCGCAGACCCGCGCTCCTTTTTGGCTATTGCACCAGCAAGCGGCGCGTTTCGGTGCGCGCCGCCGTGCCGACCGTGAGCGTGTACACGCCGGGGGCCACCCCGCCCAGTTCCAGCGGCCAGGCGTTGGCGCCCGCCACGGCCTGGCGCTGCCGTGAGCGGCGCTGTACAACGGCCGGGCGCGAGAGTGTGAGAAAAGCGGGTGTGAGAAAAAAATATTCTCACACCCGCTTTTCTCACACGGGTTGTAACCAGGGGCGTATAACAAAATAAATTGTTACACCCCCATTTGTTACACCTCCTGCTGCCGGCCGTCGGCACCCGGCGCACTCCACGCACAACGCCCGCCCGGAAGCAATTCCGGGCGGGCGTTTCGGTGAAAAGGAGCGCGGGTCTCCGGCCCGCTTGCCTACGTGTAGCTCGCGCCGTGCGGCAAGCGGGCCGGAGACCCG
>JANPJM010000002.1:0-55276 GCA_031425525.1 Hymenobacteraceae bacterium
GCCGACCTCGTGACCATCACCGACGTGGAAGCGGGTGTGACGGACACCCTGCGCCGCACCGAAGCAGGTGTTTATCAAACCACCCCGAAACTCGGCCCCGGCCAACTCAACCACACCTACCGGCTGCTGGTGGTGCGCGGCAGCCAACGCGTGGAAGCCACCACCCGCCTGCGCCCCTGCACCCCCCTCGACTCCATCTCCTTCGCTGTGCCCGACGACCTCGAAACCGGCGCCAAGGAAGACACCTCGCGCATCGCCACCATCTACTTCCGCGAGCCGGCCGGGCGGGGCGACTATTACCGCCTCTATTTCTACCGCAACAACATCTGGCGCAACCGCCGCGAGCCGTTCTTCTTCGACGACGAATACTACGACGGCAACTACGGCGACCCCCGCATCAACGGCTATTTCGTGGCCATCGGCGACACCGTCCGCGTCGAAATGCGCTCCCTCGACCGCCCCGCCTACGACTACCTTACCGGCTTGGCTAATGCGCTTTTTCAGGGCGGCACCCCGTTCGATTCGCCGCCCGCCAACGCCCCGACCAACCTCAGCGGCGGTGCGCTGGGCTATTTCAGCGCGAGTCAGGTGCGCACGGTGGAAGGGGTGGTGCGGTGAGGGCGCCCAACGCTATCAGACTCCCCTCCCCGGAGGGGGAGGCGTGGCCTCCTTCGTTCCTCAGGATAAACTCCGGGCCGGGGTGGGGCGACTGCGGTAGGCGTGGATAGCTTGGATAGAAGCACGAAAGCAAGGATAAACACTAAAAACGTCGGCCGCTCTAGTGCCCCGCCGCGCCTCCCCCCACCCCGTCTGCCCTTCGGTCAGCCACCCCGCCCCATCCGGGGCGGGGAGTCCGCAACTAATGCCTGGTTAGTGACACGAGCGGCTCTCCCTTGCCGGGTCTTTAGAAGGCCGGGCAAGGGAGAGCCGCTCGTACTCACTCCCGCTCAATCCATCATATCCGCCGCTTTCGGCGGGTGCGGCACCTGCGCCGGGTCCCAGCTGAAAACGTACTTCTCGTCCATCAACTCCAGCCCGGCTTCGGTGAGGTAGAGGGGCTTGAAGGTATCGACCATCACGGCCAGCTCGTGGGTTTCTTTCTTGCCGATGCTGCCCTCGTAGGTGCCGGGGTGCGGCCCATGCGGCAACCCACTCGGATGCACGGTGAAGGAGGAACGGAAAATGCCCTTGCGCGACATAAAATCGCCCTCGACGTAGTACAGCACCTCGTCGGAGTCCACGTTCGAGTGGTTGTACGGCGCCGGAATGCTCAGCGGGTGATAATCGAAGAGGCGCGGCACGAACGAGCAGATCACGAACGCCGCCGTCTCGAAGGTTTGATGCACGGGCGGCGGTTGGTGAATGCGCCCCGTAATCGGCTCGAAATCGTGAATGGAGAAGGCGTACGGGAAGAAATAGCCATCCCAACCGACCACATCCAACGGCGAAAACTGGTAGAAGTAGTGGTGCAGGTGGCCTTCCTTCTGAATCTTCACCTCCCACTCGCGGCCTTCCCCGGAATCAACATCCTCCTGCACCAATACCTCCGGCGCGCGGAAATCGCGTTCGCAGAACGGCGAGTGTTCGAGCAACTGGCCGAAGTGGTTGCGGTAGCGCCGGGGCGTCTCCACGGGGTGTGCCGACTCGATGATGAGCAGCCGCACCATCCCTTCCTCCCACTCCCAGCGGTGAATGATGGTGCGTGGAATCACCACGTAATCGCCGGGCCGCACCGCAATGGTACCGAGCGGCGTAATGAGTGTGCCGGTGCCGTCGTGAACGAACACCACCTCATCGTGGAGGGCGTTCTTATAGTAATAGTCCATCTTCCGTTGCTTGGGCAGGCAGATGGCGAGACGGCAGTCGTTGTTGATGAGCAGCCAACGGCGGGCCTCCAGGTAATCGTCGCCGGTGCTTTCGCTGGTGAACGGCCGCAGGTGCGCCGGTTGCAGCGGCACCTCGGTTTTCACGGGGCCGTACGGCGTGGGCTTGCCCAAGCGGCTCACTTTCGTAGGCGGCTGCTTGTGGTAGAGCAACGACGACACCCCCGAAAACCCGAGCGTCCCGACCAATTCTTCGTGATACAGCGCCCCGTCGGGCTGCCGAAACTGCGTGTGGCGCTTGGGCGGGATGGCGCCGAGACGATGGTAGAAGGGCATAGGTGGGGCGGGCTGATGGGAGATGTAAAATTACCACTTTGGTGGCAGCGGCTGCGCTGCCGGCTGGGCAATAAGGCGAATAGCATTTCTTTTGCCGCTCACGCGCTTGCTCAAACGCCCGCGTCAGGTACCAAGCGGTAGCTGGTGCTGCGCCCGCCGCCAACTTCCTGTACCAACAGCCCCGCCCGAATCAGCGCCTGAATATCGCGGGTGGCCGTATCCTGCGAGCATTTGGCAATTTTCGCCCATTTCGACGATGTTAACTTCCCCTCGAACCCATCGAGTAACCGGTTGAGCAACAGGTGTTGCCGCTGATTGAGCCCTTGCGTGCCCGGCGAGCGCCAAAAATGTGCCTTGTACCGGACAGCGGTTAGCGTGCCCTCCGTGGCTGCAAGTGCGCGTTGCAGGCATTCTAAAAACCAGAGCAGCCACGTGGTCGCGTCGAGACCGCCGCGTTGTGCTTGCGAAAGCAGCCGGTAGTATTCGCCCCGTTCCTGTTGAATCTGGGCCGAAAGGGCATAAAATCGCTCGTTCGCGCCGTCGGCTCGCGCAAGTTGCCAATCGGCAATTGCCCGGCCGATGCGTCCGTTGCCATCCTCAAACGGGTGAACCGTGACGAACCACAGGTGCGCCAACCCGGCCTTGACCACCGGATCAAGCTCAGGGGTCGGCGCGTTGAGCCACGTTAGCAACTGCGCCATCTCGACGGGTACACGCGCGGCGGCCATTGCCTCAAAATGCACGGTTTCGCGGCCGGGGCCACCTGATACTACCTGCATCGGCCCGCGCGTATCGAGGCGCCACGCGCCGACTTGCAGCCGCCGCAGCCCGCTGCGTCCGGTCGGAAAGAGCGCGATGTGCCAGCCGAAAAGGCGGTCGGCGGTCAGCGGCTGATCGGCGTGGCGGGTCGCGTCGAGGAGCATAGCTACTACGCCGTCGGCGCGGGCATCAGGCGCGGGCAGCCCCGCCGTATCGAGCCCCAGCCGCCGCGCCACCGACGAGCGCACCTGTTCCGGGGCCAATAGTTCGCCTTCAATCTCACTGGTTTTGAGCGCATCGAGGGCAGTGGCGCGCGCCGTTGCCTCGTCGCGCGCGCCTACGCCCAACGCGGCGGCTAAGCCGAGCAACCGCCCCTGCCGGTGCCGGGTTTCGCCGAGTACCGCCTCGACCCGCCGGTGATCCCAGTGGAAAGTTGGCCAGTCAGGTAAATCGTGGATGTAAGCAAACATTTTCCGCAGATGATGCGGTGAATGTACGTTTATTCTCCGCAAACTGTGCCGCCTCCACTTTAGCTATCTCTGTAAATACCTCGTCTGCGCACTTGTCCAGGGTACTACCGCCCTGTCGGCAGCGCCCCAGCCGACGCCCGAATCTTCCGGGTTCGCCCCAGCAAAAACAGCAGCGGCACGCGCAACCGCCGCGCCCAGGCGGTTTCGTTGTGTTCGGCGCCCTCGAAACGGCGGGTCAGGCGGCGGCGCGGTGGGCCGTACCCGCGCGCCGCGAGCAGGGCGTCGGCGCGGGCCTGGTGCGGCGGGTAGCGGGCATCGAGGGTGGCGGTGCCGAAATCGAAGTACAGGCGCGGGCGCGGCGGGCCGAACAGCCGGCGGCGCGGCAGCTTCTCGGCCAGATAATCGAGCATTGCCAGCGGAAAAGCGTCGGAATCGTGCTTTAAACTCAGCGGCCAATGCGTACTCAGGCACGCGGCCCCGGCAAACACCTGCGGATATTCGAGGGCGGCGTACAGCGAAATGAGCCCGCCCATACTGCTGCCCGCTACCCAAGTGTGGGCGCGGTCGGGCGCAGTGGCGTAGTGCTGGTCGATGTACGGCTTCAATTCCGTCACCAGAAACCGCAAGTACTCATCGGAGAGCGGTTCGCCGGCGCGCTCGCGGCCCAAGGCAATGCGGACTTCGGGCAGCAGCGCGCGATACGGCCGGTTAGGGCAATACTCCTGAAACCGCTTGTCGGTACACCAGATGCCGACCACGATGGTGGGCGCTACCTGCTTGGCGCGCAGCAAGTGGGCGAGGGTCGAATCGACGCCCCAGCACATCCCGAAACTGGCGGTGCGCGGGTCGTAGAGATTCTGGCCGTCGTGCATGTACAGCACCTGGTAGCGCACGCCGGGCGCTGGGTAGCCCGGCGGCAGCCACACATCGACGGTACGCGGCGCCACGTGCTGCGAGGGCACTTTTTCGAGGTGGTCAAGGCGGCCGAAGCTGACTTGGGCGGGTGGTTTGGACGTTTGCGCGAGGGTGGGCGCGCACGAGTAGGCCAACGCAAGTAGCAGGAGCAGACGAATAACCATGGCGTGAGTAAGGCGCTCGAAGTAGCGCCTGAAAGTACGCTCGCCCACGGCTGCAGCCGTGGTGCGATTCAATTGGCGGGGCTCTGGCCCCGCTGCGCTGACTTAAGAAGATTGCGGCCAGACTGCACCCGGAGCGGGGCTGGAGCCCCAGTTCTTAAGTCGCACCACGGCGGTAGCCGTGGGCGAGCGGCGGATAACTCGGCTGCCTTCAGGCAACCTTTTGAGCGCATTGCGCCCCTTCGGCCCGGCTGCACACACGGAACGGCAAGGCGAAGGCGTTGTCGGGCTGTGCGGCGCCTACCCTACCCACGCCGTTTGCTTCTGCTGATGAACACGTTTTTTACCCAATTTTGTATTGTTGGCGCCTTCGCTGGGGCCTTGCTATTCGTTGCACCCGCTGCTCATGCGCAACAACCAGCCGCCGCCACGGCCCCCGCGCCCGCCGCTACGGGCCGCATCACGGGCGTAGTCCTCGATTCGGCCAACCGCCAGCCAGTGCCGTATGCCACGGTGGTGCTACTGCCCGCCGATGCGGCGGCCACAAAGCCCCTTACGGGCGTGGCCGCCGATGGTGAAGGCCGATTTACCCTCGAAAAAATAGCCGCCGGGACGTACCGCGTGCGAGCGCAATACGTGGGTTACGCGCCCATCACGCGGCCCGTGACGGTGGCCGATGGTAATGGCGCCGTCGTGGACGCGGGCACCTTCAGCCTGCCCACCACCGCCGCGCAACTTGCCGATGTCGTGATTGAAGGCCAGAAACCGGTGGTGGAAGTAAAGCCCGACCGCCTCATCTACAACGCCGACCAGGACGTGACCAACGCCGGCGGCACCGCCGCCGACGTGCTGCGGAAAGCACCGCTGCTGAGTGTCGATGGCGACGGCAACCCCAAGATGCGCGGGTCGAGCAATTTTCGGGTGCTGGTGAACAACAAGCCCTCGCCGACGCTGGCCGCCAACCTGGCCGAGGCGCTCAAAGCCATCCCGGCGGATCAGATCAAGAGCATCGAAGTGATTACCACGCCGCCGGCCAAGTACGACGGCGAAGGCACGGCGGGCATCATCAATATTGTGCTGAAAAAGGGCGTTGACCGGGGGCTGAACGGCTCCATCGGCGCTTCCGGCGGTAACCGGAATACCAACGCCAACCTGTCGCTCAACGGCAAGAAGGGGAAGGTAGGCGTCAGCTCGTGGTTGGGTGCGGGGCAATGGTTTGGGCCGTCGCGCGGCACCCGTACCCGCACCGACCGCGATTCGAGCGGCGCGTTCCTGGGCCAGCTCACGCAGCGCGCGCAGGGGCGTTTCGGGGGCGGCTGGTTCTACGGGTCGCTGGGGGTTGATTACGACCCCGCCGACAACCACAGCCTGTCGCTGGCGGCGTCGGCCAACGGCTGGGGCGGCGACAACCAGCAGGACGCTTTCAACCAGTACCAAGCGCCCGACGCCGCCCGCAACCAGTTGTTCACCCGCGCTACCACCAGCGTGTTCGGCGGCTTCAACGGCGAGCTGACGGGTACCTACACCCGCACCTTCAAGGATCAGCCGCGCCGCGAGTGGAGCGTGCTGGGCCAGGCGGCGAGCAACACGGGCACCTTCGGCTTCGATTTCGACCAGTACGCTTCCGCCACGGCCGGCCCCGTGAACGAGGCCACCTACCGCGAAACCAGCCGGGGCAAAACGCCCGGCGCCGAATACACCGCCCAGACCGACTACACCCACCCCTTCGGCAAAGACGCCAAAATGACCCTCGAAACCGGCCTGAAAGCGATCTGGCGCCACACCGGCTCAGTGG
This sequence comes from Hymenobacteraceae bacterium, assembly GCA_031425525.1. Classification (GTDB taxonomy): domain Bacteria; phylum Bacteroidota; class Bacteroidia; order Cytophagales; family Hymenobacteraceae; genus JANNMJ01. Next base: position 6,260 of record JANPJM010000002.1, read on the forward strand.
CCGACGTGCGCGCCTTTACCGCCGGTCAGACCACGGACTTTGTGCTGCTGCCCGACCGCCGCACCGATTTTGAGTACGATCAGCAGGTGCAGGCTGCCTACGCCACCTATTCGTTCGGGCTGGGCAAGAAAACGAGTGTCAGCCTGGGCGGCCGGGGCGAGCGCACAACCTTGCAGGGCGATTTCCGGGTGACCGATACCCGCTTCACCCAGAACTACTTCAACCTGCTGCCCACCGGCAGCGTGCAGTACGCCTTTTCCGACAAAACCAGCGCGCGCGCCGTGTACAGCCGCCGCATCAGCCGGCCGTTCATCGACTACCTCAACCCGTTCGTCGACCGCTCCGACTCGCTCAACCTCGTCTTCGGCAACCCTACCCTCAACCCCGAGTTGACCGATTCCTACGAACTGAGCTACAACACGCTGATCAAGGAAGCCACCCTGAACATTTCGGCCTCCGTCCGCCGCACCGACAACGCCATCGAGCTCATCCGCCGCGCCACCGACGTGCCCGGCGTCACGGCCAGCACCTTTGCCAACGTGGCGGCCAACGCGTTTTACCAACTCAACTTTTACGGTTCGGTGAAGCCGTTGAAAGATTGGGAACTCAGCGGCGGGCCGAACCTGCAATACGTCACGCGGCGCTCGCCGGCGCTCGGTATCCGCTCGCGCGATGGTTTTACGGCAAGTGTCAATCTCAACACCTCGTACAAACTCACGAAACTGCTCCAGGCGCAGGCGTTCGGCAGCTACTCGCTGCCCGATCCGCAGTTGCAGGGCGAGGGCGCGGCGTGGCTGTGGTATTCGGTCGGGATCAAGCAGAAGCTGCTGAAAGAGCGCGCCGACCTCAGCGTGAACCTCGCCAACCCCTTCAACGACTACTGGGCCTTCCGCAACACCCTCGAGACCACTACCATCACCGAACGCGCCGATGGCCGCAGCTACCAGCGCGCCATTCGGGTAGGCTTCACGTGGCGCTTCGGCGAGGCCCAGCAAGGGCGCCAGCGCAAGTCAGTCTCCAACGACGACAAGAAAGGCGGCGGCGGCGGCGGCGGCCAGGGCGGCGGCGGGCAGTAGATGGCAAGGAGGGCGGGGCGCCGGCCCGCGTCAGCTTCGTAGGGACGCCTATTGGCGTCCTTGCTTGCTGGGCGTCATTGGGTTTGCATTGGGCCAGGACGCCAGTAGGCGTCCCTACGATGTCGCTGATTGCCCCGCGTTACGTTCTCGCTATCCGCGCGGCTTCTTCGCGCGCTTCCACCTCGTACTTATTGTTCCAGTACCCGACCCGCGCCGATTCCCAGAGGTAGCGGGCCAGAAACGGCCAGAAGCCGAACTCGCGGAATTGCCGAAGATGCACGGCTTCGTGCGCCACCCATTCGGCGTCGGCGAGAAACTCGGCGCGGGTGGCGCCGCTCAGGTGGATGGTGCGCCCCACCACCATCGCCACGCGGCCCTTGCCGCCAAGCTTCCAGCGCGCGATACGCGCCAGCCACGAACGCTCCCGAATCAGCATAAGCCCGAAGGTAGGCGCGAGGCGGCAGACCACCAAAACACCCCTTGCGGGGCCGTAACCGCGCATCTAAACCGCGACGCGGCGCCCCCCCTGCCCGAGGCACGGGGCAGAAACAACCGCATCCCCCATATTTGCCTACAGCAGCGCGGGTCAACGGATGACGCGCGGCAGTACGTCGCTCACCATCATCCGCCCAGCAGCCTGTACGATGTCGGCCCCACCGTATTTCTCTTATTTTCAGAACCTATTTCTGACCCTGGTGATCTCGCGCCCCAATTTTCGGGGGCTGGGTCAGTACACCCTCGATGGGTTGCGGCAGGCGCGTACGGCGAGCCGCATCGGCGCCGAATTCGACCCGCTGCTTGCGGGCCTGGCCGATAGCCTCCAGAAGTTCGACGCTACCCTGGGCGAACGCCTCGACCCCACCGCCGGCGATACCGAAGCCTTCCGGCAGGCGCGCACCCAGTGGCTGGCCTTCGTGCAGGAGCAGCAGCTGAAAGTGGTAAACGCCGCCCTGTACGGCAAGCCGGCGCTCAAAGACTTCCGCCGCCTCACGCGCGGCAAGCTCGCGGCGATGCCGCAGGAAACGCTGCTGATCAACTCCGGCGCCCTCGCCGCGCTCTACGCCGACAACGCCGCCGCCTTGCAGCCGCTCTACGCGGTGCATAACCCGCCGGTCGCCGGCCAGCCGGCCGAAACCCTCGCTGCCCGCGCCACCCGCCTCGCCGCCGCCCTGCGCGCCGCCGACAGCGCCCGCGACCAGGGCGACCAGGCCATCGACACCGCCATCACCACCCTCGCCGCCGATTGGGTGGCCCTCGCCCTGGCCCTGCGCCGGGTGAAGGGGATGCTGGAGGTGGTGTTCGATACGGATCAGGAGGTGTATGATTTCTTCGATTTCTCGAAGGCCCGCGCGTCCACGACTACCAAAAAGGCCGATAAGCAAGCGGCGGCAGCGGCTACGTCGCCCCCGGCCGCTCCTACTCCGCCTACGCCAGCGTAAGGCGGCTTCAGGCACCCGTGGAGGCAGCTTACGCTAGCGTAATACGGCTTCCGGCACTCCTGAAGGCAGCTTACGCTAGCGTAAGGCGGCTTCCGGCACCCGTGGAGGCGGCTTACGCTAGCGTAAGCTGCTTTCCGGCACTTGTGGAGGTGGCTTACGTTAGCGTAAGGCGGCTTCCGGCACTTGTGGAGGCGGCTTGCGTTAGCGTAAGGCGGCTTCCGGCACTTGTGGAGGCGGCTTGCGGTAGCGCACGGGCAGTTCAGGCAATTTTTTCGTTCTTTTTTTTACCCCGCTTCAGAAGATGAAACTCTTTTTTACCAAGTGGCGCCGCGCGATGGTGCCCTCCTTCATGCTTGTGCTGACGGCCGGTAGCCCGGCGCTGGCACAAGGTACTGAGCTGTTTATTTCGGAATACAACGAGGGAGCGCACATGAACGGCGTGACGTGTCCCGGCCAGACGACCCCCTCCAGCGGTGGTGAAAAGGCTATCGAAATTTACAATCCTACGACCAGCACCGTATCGCTGGCGGCGTACTCGCTCCGGCGTTACGGTAATGGGAGCGTAACTATAACAGACGAAGAGAAGCTGGTACGCACCATTGGGGTGAATACACTCGCGCCGGGTGCCACCTTCGTGATTGCTGGCGCAGATGCTACGCTATCAGATATAGTGGCTGCCGCAAACCAGAGGGCATCCCCGCGCGGGCCGGTGACAACACCCACCGTTATCGTAAACGGCGGCCCTATACAGTATAACGGCGACGACGCCATGGCCCTCGTGCGGTGGAGCAGCGGGACGGCAGGGACGGGGACGCCGATCATCGTCGATGTTTTTGGCATCATCGGCCACCAGCCGTCACCTCTCGGTATGGGCGTGCAGGGGATGTGGGTCGGCACCGACCGCAACGGCGGCGATACGCGCTCGGCCAACCAGTCGTTGGTGCGCAGCCCGGCTATCTCGGGCGGCGGCGCTGCCCTCGTGTGGAATATCAACACCAACCCCGGCCTCGACCCCGCAACGTTCAACATCGGCGCCGAGTGGGAAACGTACTCCAACGCCTTCACGCCCGACGCGTGCAGCCAGTCATATGCCCGGTTGGGCGCGCACACCTACACCGGCGCGCGCGGCGCGTACGTGCCCACGGCTTCGGTGCCGACGCTGACCAGCTTCGCGCCGACCACGGGGCCAGTCGGGACTACGGTCACCCTTACCGGCACCAGCTTCACGGGCGCTACGGCGGTGAAATTCAACGGCACGAGCGCCACGAGCTACACGGTGGTTTCGGCCACCAGCATTACGGCCACGGTACCGGCAGGCGCCACCAGCGGCACCATCAGCGTCACGACGGCCGGCGGCACGGCCACCAGCGCCACCAGCTTCGCGGTGGTAGCGCGGCCCACGGCCACGCTCAATGCCATCAGCGCGGTGTGCGCCGGCAGCCCGGCCACCCTGACGGGTACGCTGACGGGCGCGGCGCCGTGGAGCATCACATACACGAGAAACGGCGCCTCGCCGACGACGGTGAGCGGGATCATGAGTAGCCCCTACAGCATCCAGACGGCCGCGCTGACGGCTACTACCACCCTTGCCATCACGGGCATCGCGGATGCCAACACGTCGGCGACTGCCTTCCCGGCCAGCGTGAGCGCCGTAGTGAGTGCGCTGCCCACCTTTACCACCACGCCGGCAAACGTGCTGTGCAACGGCGCGGCCACCGGCTCCATTACCGTCACTGTTGCGGGCGGTACGTCGCCCTACAGCTTTTCGAAAAATAACGGCGTCACCTACTCGGCGGCGACTGTCAGTCCCTACACCTTTGCCGGGCTGTCGGCGGGTACGTATGTCATCGTGGTCAGGAGCGCCAGCAACTGCTACTCCGTCAACCAAAGCGTCGCCATCACGCAGCCGGTGGCCCTCACGTTCACCACGGCGGCCACGGGCACCTGCACGGGCACCAGCAACGGCAGCATCACCGTGACGGCGGCGGGCGGCACGGGCACCAAAACCTACTCGAAGAATAACGGCGCGACGTATCAGGCCAGCAACATCTTCCCGGGCCTGACGGCGGGGACGTACCAGATCGCCGTGCGAGATGCCAACGGCTGCACCCCGGCGGCGCAGGCCGTCGCGGTAACATCCGTTGCCTGCGGACCAACCCTTACGAGCTTCACGCCCGCCAGCGGGTTAGCGGGTACCGTGGTGACGCTGACGGGCACCAACTTCACCGGCGCCACGGCCGTCAAATTCAACACGGTAGCGGCTACCTACACGGTGGTGTCGGCGACGAGCATCACGGCCACCGTACCCGCCACCGCCACCACGGGCACGATTACCGTGACCACGGCCGGCGGCACCGCTACCAGCGCCACCAGCTTCACGGTAGTGGCGCTGCCGGTCGTGACGCTCGCCGTCGATTCGGTGACGGCCCTGCCGGGCACGCAGGTGGTGGTACCGGTGCGGGTGCGGGGCTACAGCGGGATGCTGGGCTTGCAGGGCACCTTGCAGCTCGACCCGACGCAGCTCAGGCTGGTGAGCGTCGAGCAGATCAGCGCCACGCTGCCGGGGCTGGCGGCGGCCAACTTCAACATTACGGGCGCCACGACCACGGGCCGCGTGAGCTTCGCGTACCTGAGCGCGACCAACACCGCCGCCACGCTGGCCGATGGCGCCGTCGTTTTCGCGTTGCGCTTTGCGGTGAGCGGCAGCACGGTAGCCGGCGCTAAACTGCCGATCAGTTGGGCCACCGGGCCGGTGCCGGTGGAAGTGATGAAGGCCGACTTTACGGCCGCCACCGTCAGCCCCCGCGCTGGCTCAGTGAAAGTGCCGGTGGCCGCTCCCCTGAGCGGCACGGTGCGCACGGGCACGGGCACGGCCATCCCCGGCGCCACCCTGGCCCTGACCGGCCCCGGCGCCAATCCGGCGCAGCTTACGCCCACCGCCGGCACCTTCAGCTTTGTGGGGGCCATCAGCACGGGCGCCTACACGCTGGCGCCCACCAAAGCCAACGACGTGAATCTGACCAACGGCGTGACCATCATTGACCTGGGGCTGATGCAGCGCCACATCCTGGGCACCACCTTGCTGGGCGCGGCCCACCGGGCCGTGGCCGCCGATGTGAACAACGACGCCGCCATCACCGTGGCCGACGTGGCGGCGGTGCAGAACTTCATTCTGGGGAATACCACCTCGTTCACGGGCGGCGCGCTGTGGCGCTTCTACTCCTCGGCCCAGACCTTCGCCAACCAGAATGCGCCCTGGCCCCTGACCCAGACCCGCACCTACGCCAGCGCCGCCACGGCCACCGCGCAGGACTTCGTGGGCGCCAAACTCGGCGACGTCAACAACTCCTGGAACCCGGCCATTGCCCGGCCCGCGCCACCTGCGCCCGGTGCGCCGGCCGCCGAGTTGCAGGTGCTCGCCGCCGCCCCGCCCGGCCAGACGGTGCGGGCCGTGCTGTTGCTCGTCGGCCACGGCACCGACGCCCACGCCGTGCAAACCACCCTGGCCTGGGACCCCACCGCCCTGCGCCTGCGCACCGTGCCGACGCTGACCACCGGCGCCGTGCTGGGCCAGACCGACCAGACCGCCGGCCGTCTGCCGCTGCTCTGGACCGACGCCGACCAGTCGCCCCTCGGCGGCGGCGGCGTGGTGCTGGCCGAAGTCGAATTCGACATCCTGCCCGCCGCCCCGGCCACTACGGAGCTGGCCTTCACCAGCGACCGCGTACCGACGCTCGCCGCCGACAACGCCTTCGCCGCCCTGCCGCTCATCCGCACCCCCGCTACCATCCAGCTGCGCGGCGGCGTGACGGGCGTGGCGCCGGCCGCCACCGTGAAGCCGACCCTGACCCTAGCGCCGAACCCGGCCCACGAGGCGGTGCAGCTCAGTGCCGCGCCGCTGGCGCCGGTGCGCGTCTTCGACGCGCTCGGGCGCACCGTCCGCACCACCACCGCCACCGCTGAAGGCACCGCCACGCTCGACGTGCGCGGCCTGCCGGCGGGCGTGTACGTGGTGCGCGCGGGCAGCGCGGCGCGGCGGCTGGTGGTGGAATAACCACCGCCTGATCGCGACCCCGTAGGGGCGGGCCTTGCGCCCGCCCGCACCCTGGCACTACGCTGGGTGCGGGCGGGCGCAAGGCCCGCCTTCTGCGTTTTGGGCGCTCAGAACGCCGCCGCCCCGCCCCACTTCTCCCCGGGGCGGCGGTTGCGAACGGCGGTTGCATCGGTGGTACGGTCGCCGTACGCTAAGGCGCGCACACTCAGCAAGGCCCTGCACGACACCGCCGGGCGCGCCCGTCACGAACGTACCCGCAGCAACCGCGGATAGGAAACGATTGGGGGGACGAAAAGTGGCCCAGGAGAGAGAACCATCGGGTTCAGAGGCACACTTGCGGAAGATTTCGGTAGACCCGGCAAGCCTCGGAGCGGCATCGCGCCAAGTTTAGAAGTACGCCGTTGATTTACTGAAAATCAGACACTTATGCTTGCTCCGCAAAAACCGGCTTTTTAGCGGAATCAATAGGACTGAGCCCTGAAACGAAGGTGTTTTTGCTAAAAGTGTAGCACAAGCCGCCCGGCGTTGCTATCTTTGCAATTCCAACGCTCATCCACGCGGCTTTTCGCCGCTCTATTTTCCTCGTTAGCGACGCCCTTCTACTTGCTCAAAACCGCGCTGGCTAGTCGGTTTTAGGCCCTTTTGCACGAGTCGAGCCCCTGATATGCAGTGGCCGTCCGCCGTCCCCAAAAGCCTCTTGATGAAAAACGCGATCCTGTGTCTGCTGGCCTCCGTGGCCGTCTCGCTCTCACTCGCTTTCCGCGTTGCGCCGGCTCCGGCCGCGCCCGCTCCTTCCGCACCAACCACCCGCGTTGTGCCGCCCGCCGGGGCGCCAACAACCGGCCCGGTGCAACAGTCGGCCGCCTTCCGCGACTCCCTCTTCTTCGGTTTTTACTCGCAGGAACTGGGCGTGGATTTGAGCCACGAAGCCGACAAATCACTCATTGAAACCGTCACGCGCTGGCTCGGCGCGCCGTACCGCAGCGGCGGCTCCACGGCGTTCGGCACCGATTGCTCCGGTTTCGTGATGCGCGCCTATCAGCAGGCGTACGGCATCACGCTGGTGCATTCGTCGGGGGGATTGTTTCAGCGCACGGCCCGCGTCAAGCGTACCGAAATGCGCGAAGGCGATTTGGTGTTTTTCCGGCGGTCGCGGCGCTCGCCGGTCTACCACGTCGGTATCTACCTGGCCGATGGCAAGTTCGTGCATTCGCAGTCGCACGTGGGCGTGCGGGTTTCGTCGTTGCACGAAGGGTACTGGGGCCGCAATTTCGCCGGGGCCGGGCGCGTCGAGTTACCCACCGACGTAGCGAGCCGCACGAACTAAGCCCGCGTTTCCGCTTACGTTTGTTCTCTGATTCTATCCCCCCTGATTGGCGCCGTGCCGATCAGGGGGTTTGTTTTTGTATCAGAATCTCCTGCGCCGCCCATCCTGTACTGCCCGATGTTTTACTTCCGATCCGCGACTCGCCGCAGATGGCGTACGGTGACCGCCGCCACGGCCTACGGCCTTTTCAACTGCTTGGTGGCTAACGCACAGGAGTTGGCTGCGCCCCTCATTGCGCCCACCGCTTCGGCAGTACCCCCGCCGCCGGCCGGCCCTAAGGAGCTAAAATTCAACCTTACGCCCGACGGCAAGCAATATATCAAAGCCACGCTGCTGAACCAGACGTGGGTGCGCTACGATGCGAGCAACCCCGGCACGCTGGTGAATGGTAAGCGCACCCCGGAAACGTTCGATATCGGCCTGCGCCGCACCCGGATTCAGCTTTTTGGGCAGATTGCGCCGCGTACGCTGCTGTATTTTCAGTTTGGGCAAAACAACTTCAACTACCTGAGCGCCAACGCCGGCAACCGCAAGTTGCAAGCCTTTTTCCACGATGCGCTCGGCCAATACCGCGTCCTCGACAAAGAGACCAGCTACCTCGATCTGGGCGCCGGGCTGACGATCATGAACGGTCTCTCGCGGTTTTCGCAGCCGAGTGTTGCCACCATTCTGAGCCTCGACGTGCCGGTGTTTGCGCAAGCCACCGTCGATCAGACCGATGAGTTTTCGCGCAAGCTCAGTATCTACGCCCACGGGCAGGCCGGGCCGGTCGATTACCGGCTGGTCGTGAGCGACCCGTTCCCCGTTCAGACCAACGGCACGCCCGTGCCGGCCATCGGCCCCAACGCCACCTTTGCCACTACCGGCCACACCAAGCAGTACCAAGGCTTTGTACTGTACAATTTTTTTGACCACGAAACCGGCGCCGCCCCCGGCTACATGCCCGGCACCTACCTCGGCAAAAAGAAGGTACTGAACCTGGAAGGCGGCTTCATCACCCAACGAAACGCCACCTTCTCGCGCGCCCCCGACCAACCCGACACCACCTACCACCGCCTGAACCTGTGGAGTGTGGCCGCCTTCGCCGATCTGCCGATCAACGCCGCCGAGGGCTCCGCCTTGAATGCCTACGCGGGCTATTTTTCCACCGATTACGGCCCCAACTACCTGCGCTTCAACGGCATTATGAACCCCGCCAACGGCAGCAGCATCGTGGGCGCGCCCGGCGGGTCGCAAGGCAACGCATTCCCGATGTTTGGTTCGGGCCGAACGTGGTACGGGCAATTTGGCTACTTATTGCCCAAAAAACTACTCGGCAACAGCGCCAGGCAGCTTCTGCCCTACGGCACGGTGCAATACAGCCGCTTCGGCCGCCTACGCGATGTGCCGATGACGGTCGGCGGTTTCGGGTTGAATTATCTGATGAGCGGCCACAACAGTAAAATCACCGTAGAATACCAGAGTAGGCCGGTTTATACTCCTTCTTTGGAGCGCGTAGGGCGGCGCGGCGCGGTGACACTTCAGTATCAGGTGTTCATTTGAACGCGGGTTTGATCTCAGACTCAGTCGTGTCTCAGCAATGAATATCTGGTTCTGTACACGGCGAATGCAGCGAAGCTGCCTCGTAGCATTCGCCGGATTGCTTTGTCCACCACGCTTCGCTCGTGGCAGGCTCCAAGCCTCCTCCCAATGACAGAACAATAGAATGGATACCCAACCAAATCAGTGAAATCAAGTCAGTTAAAGCACCAATCCAGCTAAAGCAGCGATGAACGTCCTGATCGTAGAAGACGATTCGGCCCTGGCGCGCGAGCTGGGCCTGTACCTGCACAACGCGGGTTACGTGTGCGAAGTGGCGCGAACGGCCCGCGAAGCCGGCGAACGGCTGTTCGTGAACACCTACGATTTTGTGCTGCTCGACCTCGGCTTACCCGATGCCGACGGCCTGACGGTACTGGCCACTGCCCGCCGCGAACACAACCGCGAGGCCGTCATCATCATACTGAGCGCACGTGGTGCCGTTGAAGACCGCGTGACCAGCCTCGACCTCGGCGCCGACGATTACCTACCGAAACCGTACTCGCTGCTGGAACTGGTGTCGCGGATGCAGGCCATTACCCGCCGGAAATTCAACGCGCCCCAGGACAGTTTTACGTTCGGCAGCTTTACGCTGCGCCCCCGCGAGCGGCGCCTGATCGGGCCGGATGGCGCCGATATTCTCCTGACTCGCAAGGAATTCGACCTGCTGCACTACCTGCTGCTGCATACACCGAAGGTGCTCACGCGGCAGCAGCTCATTCAGCATTTATGGGGCGATCTGGCAGGCACCGCTGAAAGCGATTCCAACTTCGTGGATGTCCACGTAAAGAACCTGCGGCGGAAGCTGGCGGGCCGCGAGGCGGCAAGCAGCGGCGCGGCCGACTGGATCGAGACCGTGCGCGGTGTCGGGTACCGGCTGCGCAAACCCGACCCGGCGCCATGACCCTCCGCCAGAAACTCATCCTGCTATCGGTTTTCTCGAAGACGCTGATGGCGGCGGTGCTGCTGCTGGCGCTGCCCTGGATTGTGCAGGTACTCGCGCTGCGGCACTCCGACGCCCTATTGCGTGCCGATTTGCAGCGCGTGCGCACCCGCATCGCCCGCGTCGGGATCAGCGAATTTCTGCCCGGCGCCCGCCTGAATCGGCGCGCCCACTACGACCTGTTGCAGGACGAATTCATTGCCTTGCGCCCGCTGTCCGACACGGAAAGCGCACCCGGTACGCGTCGCTTCCCCACCGATTTCATCGCCACGGTGCCGCACCGCCAATACGCCGCCACGGCCGATTTTCGGGTGTTGCACCACGAATTTTTGTACCACGGGCGGCGATACGCCCTCGAAATCGGGAAGAGCATCGCCTCGGTTGAGGAAGTATATGAGTTGCTCCGCTCGTTAGCGCGATACGCGCTGGCGGGGGCGGTACTACTCACGCTGCTGCTCGAATTTGGGGTGCTGGCCCTGCTGCTGCGGCCCGTCGAGCAGATTGTGGCGCGTCTGCGCAGCGTGCAGGGGCCCTTGCCGCCGCCGCTGGCGCCACTTACCACCACCACCACCGATTTTCAGTACCTCGATCTGGGGCTGCGCCAGATGCTCGACCGTATCCGCGCCGGGCACGAGCAGGAGCGGCAGTTCATCGCGCACGCCTCCCACGAACTGCTCACGCCGATTGCCGTGCTGCAAACGCGTTTCGAGAATATGCTCGCCGCCGATGCCCCCGCCGACCACCTCCCCGAAGCCGCCGAAGCGCAGATTGTGGCTTCCCAAACCACGCTGCACCGCCTGACGGCCACGCTGCGCACGCTGCTGCTCATCTCGCGCATTGAAAATCAGCAGTACCCACGCCCCGACCGGGTGCCCCTCGCCGACCTCGCTGTCGATGTCCTCAACGAACTCGAAGACCTCATCGCCGACCGGGGCCTCACCATCCACGGCCCCGATGCCGCCGCCCGCGCACTGCCGCCGCTCGCGCCCGCCAACCGCGATTTGCTTTTCACCCTCGTGTACAATCTGCTCACCAATGCCATCAAATACAACGAACCCGGCGGCCATATCAGCCTGACGGCCGAGCCCGTGGCCGCCGCGAGCGCCGACGGAGTACCCGGCGAAGTCGGCTTCCAAATCCGCAATTCCGGCCCGGTTATCCCCCCCGACCAGTTGCCGCACCTCTTCGAGCGCTTCCGGCGCGCCGAGCCGACCGGGCAGATCGAAGGCCACGGCCTGGGGCTGGCCCTGGCGCGCGCCATCGCCCGGCTGCACGGCGTCGGCCTGACGCTCGATTCGGCGCCGGAGGTCGGCACGACGGTTACGCTGCGGTGGCGCCCGGCTACCGGCAGCGAGGCGCCGACCGTTCGATAGTTTCTATTTACGGCGTGTAATCCTACTGCTTCGCTGCTATTCACGTCTGAAAATCAGATGTTCATCTACTAATCAATGGTATTGGCCGAAAACAGGTTGTGTTACCCCGTGTCTAGCGCACACCTTTGTTCAGAGGACATCGATACTCTACTTGCCGGCCTGCTATGCTACGCCCCTTCCTGCTACTCATTTTATTGACCGTCACCGGCGACTTGCTGTTGCCAACATCGGTCAGCGCCCAAGTCAGCCGCCTGGAACACGCCATTGCGGTGGCGCCCACCGCCGCTGAGTCACCCACGGCGGCGGCGCCCGCGCCTTCGCCCGTCGAGCGCCCAGCCACCATCAGCCTAAAGGGCCGCGTCCTGGACGAAACGGGCCACCCGATCCCCGGCGCCATCACGACCCTGATGAACGTACCCGCCGCCGCCGGCACGGCCAGTATGGTCGTGAGCGACGGCGAAGGCTGGTTCATCTTCACGCTCCCAGCTGACGTTGAGGGCATTGAGTTGCAATGCAGCTATTTGGGGTTCACGGGACAAACGCTCACGGTAGCGCCCGGCAGCACCGACGCGGCTACGTTTACGCTTCAAAAACTCCGGCAAGGCGGCGGTGATGGCGGCGGTCGCGGGCGGCGTTAAGCAGTAAGCAACGGCTCTGCTACATCGGCGGCCACTTTGCGTAAGCAGAGTGGCCGCCGGGGCGTTTGAGGCTGTCACGATGTCGCCCAAGCGGCCCCTGATCAGCCCACATAACGCCCGGCCTCACCCCGACCACACGGCACTTTTAACCGGTGGGCCGTAAATTTGGCCGTTTCGTGTTCGCCCCCGTACGGAACGCGGGCTCCGATGCCGTTGGTTAGAGCGGTACCGCTGATTTTTCTTCGCTTTTCGTCCCTGTTATCTGCCTGATGCGTTCGTTCCGCCAGCCGCTTTTGTGGAGTGCCGTGCTGCTGCTGGGGGCGTTGGCGATGTGGGTGCCTTCTTCGTCGCGCTCGGCCACGGTGAAACCGCCCGACCTGCCCGAAGAGCAGTGGGTCGATAGTGTATATCAGTCGCTTACGCCCGATCAGCGGCTGGGGCAACTCTTCATGGTGGCGGCGTTCTCGAACAAGGATGCCGCGCACGTCCGGCAGATTGATGAGCTGATTACGCGCTACAACCTTGGTGGGCTCATTTTTATGCAGGGCGGGCCTTACCGGCAAGCTGTCCTCACGAATCGCTACCAGAAGGAGGCACGTACGCCGCTGCTGATTTCAATGGACGTGGAATGGGGCCTCGACATGCGCCTCGATTCGTCGCTGCATTTTGCGCGGCAGATGACGCTGGGCGCCATTGATGATGAACGTCTGATCTACCAGATGGGGCGCGAAATCGCGCTGCGCCTCAAGCAATTGGGCGTTCACGTGTCGTTTTCGCCGGTGGTCGATGTCAATATCAACCCGCGCAACCCGGTTATCGGCAACCGGGCCTTCGGCGAAAACAAGGAAGAAGTGGCACGGCGCGGTGTGGCCTATGTGCGGGGCTTGCAGGATTTTGGCGTGGTGGCGGTCGCCAAGCATTTTCCCGGCCACGGCGACACCGATACCGACTCGCATCTGGCGCTGCCCGTGGTCACGCATTCGCTGGAGCAACTGCGAAACGAAGACTTGTACCCGTTCCGCAAAACCATCGAAGCGGGCGTGCAGGGCGTGATGGTGGCGCACTTGTTCGTGCCGGCCGTCGATACCACGCACAACCGCGCCTCCACGCTCTCGCCGCCCGTGGTGACGGGCTTGCTGCGTCAGGAAATGGGTTACAACGGCCTCATTTTCACCGATGCCCTCAACATGAAGGGTGTTGCGAGCTACTACAAGCCCGGCGAGGTGGATGTCCTCGCGCTGCGCGCCGGCAACGACGTGCTGCTGTTTCCGGAAGACGTACCGACAGCCATCAAACGCATTCAGGAATCGCTCAAAGCCGGCACGCTCGACTCGGCGACGGTGGCCCAGAGCATCCGTAAAATCCTGAAAACGAAGTACTGGGTCGGCCTCAACCGCCGCGCGCCCGTCGATCCGGCGCTGTTCCGCCCCGACCGTCTTGCCAACACTGCCCTTGAACGCGCCGATGCCTACGTCGTGCAGCAACAACTCTACGAACACGCCACCACGGTGGTGCGCAACGAGCGCGGCCTGCTGCCGCTGCGGATGCTCGATACGCTGCGCGTGGCTTCCGTAACGATTGGCCTGAGCGCCGACAACGAGTTTCAGCGCACGATGGGCCATTATGTACCGCTCGCCACCTTCCCCGTGGCCGACCGCTACGCGCCCGATTCGGTGTTTCAGAAGTTGCTGCCCGAGTTGCGGCCGTTCAACGTGATTGTGGTGTCGTATCACGGGATGAACAACACGCCCGCCGCGCACAATTTCGGCCTCGGCGACCCCGGTTTGGCGTTCATCAAGCAGCTTCGGGCCGACAATCCGCGCGCCCGCGTGGTAGCCGTGCCGATGGGCAACCCCTACGCCCTCAAGAGCTTCGACGATGCCGCCACCCTCGTGTGCGGCTACGAAGACAATGCCGTGAGCCAGCGCGTGGTACCGCAGGTGCTGTTTGGCGCGTTGCCGGCGGTGGGCAAGCTGCCCATCACGGCGGGGCCGAAGGCGCGGGCGGGCGCCGGAATCGCTCTGCCGGCGCTTGGCCGCTTGCGGTTTGCGCCACCCGAATCGGTGGGGATGGATTCGCGCACGCTCGGTCAGCTCGACAATATTGCCCTCGAAGCCATTGCGTACGCCGCCACGCCCGGCTGCCAGGTGCTGGTCGCGAAAGACGGCGTAGTAGTGTGGGAAAAGGGCTACGGCCGCCAGACGTACGCCGCTACGGCGGCGCCCGTTACGCCGGCTACGGTGTACGACATTGCCTCCATCACGAAGGTAGCCAGCACGTTGCAGGCGATCATGTTCCTGAAAGACCAGGGCAAGCTGGCGCTCAACGAAAAACTCGGCACCTACTTACCCGAGCTGAAAGGCACCGATAAAGCCAACCTCGTGGTGCGCGATGTGCTGTTGCACCAGGCTGGGCTGAAGGCGTACATTCCATACTGGCAGCAGACGCAGACTGCCCGTCGCGTGCCCGCTGCCGGTTGGTACGCGCAACAGGCATCGGTCGAATTCCCGAATCAGGTGGCCGATTCGCTCTTCTCGCGCGCGGCCACCGAAGATTCGATCTGGCGCTGGACGCTGGCCTCCGCCGTGGCGCCGCGCACGAACGGCCAGAAGCCGGAATACAAGTACTCCGACCTCGATTTCTATCTCCTGCGCCGCCTCGCCGAACGGCTGCTCGGGCAACGCATCGACGAGTTCGTGGGGCAGAATTTTTACGCCCCGCTCGGCCTTCCAACCCTCACCTACAACCCGTTGCAGCACGGCATTGCCCGCGCGCGCATCGCGCCAACCGAGAACGACACCACGTTCCGCCGCCGGCAAGTCTGGGGCACCGTCCACGACCAGGGCGCGGCCCTGGTGGGCGGGATCGCGGGGCACGCCGGGCTGTTCGGCACAGCCGCCGACTTGGCTACGCTCTTCCAGATGAACCTGCAAAGCGGTAACTACGGCGGGCATCGGTACTTCCGCACGCCGGTGGTGCAGGAATTTGCGCGTGGCGGGTCGGAAGTTTCGCGCCGCGCCCTCGGCTGGGATCGCGCCGACCCGCTACACGGCGGTGGCGCCGCCTCGGGCCAGGCGCCGGCCTCCACCTTCGGTCACACGGGTTTCACGGGCACCTGCGCCTGGGCCGATCCGAAGAATAAAATCGTCTTCATCTTCCTCTCGAACCGCGTCTATCCCGACGCCGACAACCCGCGCCTCGTGCAGTACAACATCCGCACGCGGATGCACGATGTGGTGTATCGGGCGCTGAAACCGGCTACTTGAGCCGTACCAGTAGTGAATCCGACAGTAATTCAACTGGTTTTTCACGCTATGCAATACTGGACTGACGACCAACACCAGCAGCTACTCGCCCTCTGCGACCGCTACGGCGTGGCGCGGCTATGGCTGTTCGGCTCTGCGACTACGAGTGAGTTCGACTCTACGCAGAGCGATTTTGATTTTCTGCTGGAGCAAATTCCTAATACTGACCCCTTTGTTTTAGGCGACAATTACCTGGATTTATGGGACGGTCTGGAAAGGCTGTTCGAGCGGCGCATTGACTTAGTCGCGCTCGAAACCATTTCCAATCCATACCTCTGGGCCAGTATCGAGCGCACCCGGGAATTGATTTATGACCAGTCGAGCGAGAAAGTATTTGTCTGACGTCTTGAGCGCGATTGATCTGATCGAGCAGTACACACGGCCAGTTCAAACCTTTGAACAGTACGCAGCGCCGGAAAGCCAGTCCCTGCGCGATGCCGTGGAGCGCCGCTTGAGTATCATCGGCGAAGCAATCAATCAGTACCGGCGGGAGTCGGGCTCGGCCGAAGTGCTAAATACCCGGCAAATCGTGCAGCTAAGGAATATGCTCGTACACGCCTACGATTCAGTCCACCACCCAACCATCTGGAACGTCGTGCGTCGGCACCTGCCCACCCTTCGCGCCGAGGTAGTCGCCCTGCTGGCCGCGCCCTGATTCCTTTGCCCGGTGTTTAAACGCCGGACAAAGGAGGGCGCTACCTTCGCCGCCAAATTCTCCTATGGCGCGCCTCTCCTCCCCACTTCCCACCCAAGACCCCGGCCTCGGCGAAAAGCTGCTGGGCGCGCGCCAACGGCTCATAAACCGCGATGGCTCGTTCAATGTGAAGCGGGCGCGCGGCCAAAACGCGTGGTTGCAGGGCGATTTTTACCATTATTGGGTTTCGCTGTCGTGGCCGCGGTTCATTGCGGCCATCGTGGGGTGGTTCACTACCCTCAACGTGCTGTTTGCGCTCGGCTACCTGCTGCTCGGGCCGAACTCGATTCTGGGCATGCCGCCCGTCGCTACGTGGTGGGAGAAGTTTCTATACGCGTTCTTCTTCTCGATCCAGACCTTTAATTCGGTCGGGTACGGCGTGGAATCGCCGTTCGGGATCGCGGCGGGGCTGCTGTCGTCGCTCGAAGCGCTGGTGGGCGTGCTGACGTTCGCGATCATCACGGGCTTGCTGTATGCGCGTTTTTCGAAGCCGCGCGCGCGCATCCGGTTTTCGTCGCACGCCATCATCACGCCGCCCGACGCGGTGCACGGCGGGCATCGGCGGCTAATGTTTCGTATTGCCAACGAGCGGAGCAATACCGTCATCGATTTCACGGCGCGCGTGCTGTTTACGCTGGCTACACCCGACGGCACGCGGCGCTATTTCGCCCTGAAGCTGGAGCGCGACCAGGTACTGTTTCTGCCGCTGAACTGGACGCTGGTACACACCATCGACGCCGAATCGCCGCTCTACGAACTCAGCCCCGAAGAATTGCGCGACCAACTCGGCGAACTGCTGATTCTGTTTCGCGGCTACGACGATACGTACGCACAAGACATTCACGCGCGGTCGTCGTACCGCTTCGATGAATTTCGGTGGAACCACCGGTTCGTACGCCCCTACCAAACCGACGCCGACGGCGAGCTCGTCCTCGACCTCGACCTGCTGCACGTCAGCGAAGAGGCAGCCGAGTAGAAACTACCAAGTAAAGGCCGCTCGCACGGGCCTGAAGGCCCGTTGCGAACTAATACCAGGGCCTCCAGGCCCGACGCGCCATTTGCGTCGGGCCTGGTGGCCCTGGTATTAGGTAGCACCAAGGCTCTGCCTCGGGCTAGCGCGGCAGGCTACACCTTATCGGGGTCGCGTTGGGGCGAAGCGCCGTTCATGGAGGCGCTACCGAGTGCCGAGCCGCCAAGCGCAGCACCCGCCTGCGCACTGGGCAGCGGTGCTTGCGGAGCCCACGCTGGTGAACTCAATCGCGACGCTGCCTCATCGCCCGTCGTCACGCGCGCGGGACTAGTGGGGATGATGGCCCGGCCGGGGCGCGGGGCCGAAATTGCGGCGGTTGCAATCGGCTGCGCGAGCGCCCGGTTTTCGGCAATCGCCACCTGCGCCGACTGCACGGCGGCGGCGCGCGCCGGCGTCCGGGGCGCCGTATGCACGGCGGGCTGCTCCGCGAGCGATTTGAACAGCGTGAGCGCCTGGGCCACTACCTGATCCATGTTGTAGTATCGGTAGGTGGCCAAACGGCCCACGAAATGCACACCCAGCGTAGCGTCGGCGAGTTTTTTATAGCGCTCGTACAGCGTCGCGTTTTCGGGCTTGGGCACGGGGTAATACGGGTCGCCTTCGGCCATCGGGTACTCATACACGATGCTCGTTTTGGTGGGGTGAATCTGGCCCGTGAGCGCCTTGAACTCGGTAATGCGCGTGTAGGGATGCTCGTTGGGGTAGTTTACCACGGGCGCCGCCAGGTGCTGCTCGCACGGCAGCGTCTCGTGCTTGAAATGCAGCGAGCGGTACGGCAACTTGCCGTAACGGCAATCGAAAAACTCATCGACCGGCCCGGTATAAATCATCTCCCGAAACGGAATGTGTTCCTGAATCTCGCGGTAATCGCAGTTGAGCATCACCTTGATATTCGGGTGGTCGAGCATTTTCTCAAACATCCGGGTGTAGCCGTGGAGCGGCATCGCCTGATAAGTGTCGGTGAAGTAGCGGCCGTCGCGGTTGGTGCGGGTGGGCACGCGACTCGTCACCGATTTATCGAGTTCCGATGGATCCATCCCCCACTGTTTGCGGGTGTAGTTTTTGAAGAATTTTTCGTACAGCTCGCGCCCGACTTTGCTCACTACCACGTCTTCCGACGTGCGAATGGTTTCTACTTTTTCCGCCACCGACTCGAAAAATTTCTCCACCTCGAAACTCGTCAGGCTCAGGCCGTAAAGTTTGTTGATGGTGTCGAGGTTGATGGGCATCGGCACGTGCTGCCCGTCCACACTCGCCAGCACGCGGTGTTCGTACGGCCGCCAGTCGGTGAAGCGCGAGAGGTAATCGAAAACGTCTTTGGAGTTGGTGTGGAAGATGTGCGGGCCGTATTTGTGGATCAGAATACCATCTTCGTTGTAGTGGTCGTAGGCATTGCCGCCAATGTGCGGGCGCTTATCGACGAGCAAGATTTTTTTATTGGCTTCAGTGGCAAGGCGTTCAGCGAGGACGGAACCGGCAAAGCCGGCGCCGACGATGAGGTAATCAAACATAGAGGTTGGTGGAAGGTGGGTTGTGAAGAGAGATGGGTCGGGCTAGCGCCCTGGCATACGCCTGAAAATCTACGGGTAGTACCTACGGACGGGAGGCGCGGAAGGGTTGCAGCGGGCTATTCCGGCGCGGCGAGCGCGCCCTGTACGAGCGTGACCATGCGCTGCCACGTCAAGTCCCAGGACATGGTGCCGAGCAGCTTATCGACGGCGGCCCGCCAGCGCGCATCCTGCCCCTGGGCGAGGGCGGTGGCGACGGCTTTTTCCCATTCCGGCGCCGTATCGGCAATCTGCACGAGGCCCAAATCGCCGTAGGGCCGCACCACATCGCGGATGCTGGTGCTGACTACGGGTTTGCCGGCCGCCAAATACTCCGGCGTTTTGGTGGGCGAGATGTAGCGCGTACTCTCGTTGCGGGCGAAGAAGAGGGCCGCCACATCCCAGTGGCCCACGTACGCGGGCAGCTCGGCGTAGGCTTTGCCGCCGGGGTAGTGAATGTTGGCCGCGCGCGGCAGCGTGGCCGGGTCGATTTTGACGACCGGCCCCAACAGCACGAAATGCCAATCGGGGCGGCGGGCGGCGAGCGCGCGCACCAATTCGATATCGAACCGCTCATCGATCACCCCAAAAAAGCCGATGCGCGGGTGCGGAATGGCTTTCTGATCGGCGGGGTCGGGCAGACCTTTGCGGGCCTTCGCGAAATGCTCTTTTTCGATGGACGACGGAAACGCGTACACCGCCGGGTGGCGGTCGGCCTTGGCTTCGTAGATGCTCTGGCCACCGGTAAATACCAGATCGGCGCGATCGAGCAGCTCCTGCTCGCGGGCTTTGAGCAGCGGCGGCGCGAAGGCGAAGGCCGCCAGCTCGTCCATACAATCATAGACCGTGACAAGGGGCCGGAACGACCGGCTCTTGCCAATGGCCATTGGCGTGTAATACCACGCCACGAAGTCGTTTACTTCTTCGGCGGCGAAATAGCCGTGCAGCAGCCGTTCCTGCACGGCCTCAGCCTCCGCGTCGGCGAGCTGGCGCGGCAGGTGCACCACCACCACCTTCAGATTGTTTTCCTTGACTTTGATTTCGAGGTGCGGCGCGATTTGGCGGTCGGCCGGGTCGTGGTGCCAGCACGGGTCTTCCACGAAATACACCCGCGAGTGCCGCGCAAACCGCGACAGCAGATGCTGCGGGCGCTGCCACACAAACTCCCACACGAGGTGGCAGAAACACACGATGTCGGGCGCGCCGGCCGTGAAGCGCGCCACGCGGGCCGGGCTGATGGGATGGTTGGGCTGAGCCGGCGGCGACGCGACGGAGGTAGGGGTTTGCAGCATATTTCCAGCGATGAGGTGGGGCAAATGAGCCCAACCTTACGGCCGGTTTTGGCAAAAGGCTACAGTTTTTGTCAAATTTTTGGGTGGCAGATTGACGTTGGGTGGAGCGACAGCTCCGCCACCCCGCCCGCCCACCTAAAACGTTGGAGGAGGAGCTGGCGCTCCGCCCCACGTGCCCGCCCTACAGCAACCGCTGAAACTCTATTACATCGTGCCATTGCCCACCGATGCCGAGCAGCCACTGCCGCCGCGTCCCGATTTCAGCATAACCCTCCGCCCGAAACAGGCGCAAACTCGGCGCATTGTCGGCCGCTACGGCGCAGTGCAATTGGTGCAGATGCAGCGCGGCGGCGGCGTATTCGTGCAGCAAGTCTAGGGCTTCGGCGGCCAACCCGCGCCCGCGCGCCTGCGGCAGCAGCGCAATGCCCACGCCCGCCCGCCGGTGCCCCGGCGCCAAGTCGAAGAGGTCGAGGACGCCGCTCGGTTGCCCACCCGCTGCGCCTTCGCCAATCACGAACCGCACTTGCCGCACGCTCCAGATGTCTTCCACGGCCGCGCGCTCGATGTACTGCTCCAGGGCGTGGCGCGAATACGGCACGCGCGTCTCGCCCGTATCCCAGAGCGCCGGGTCGTTTTCGAGGCGCACGAGGAAGTTGAGGTCGGCGGGTTCGAGGGCGCGTAGGGTCACGCGGGGGCCGGTTAGCATGTTTCGGGTTTCTGGTTATCTCATTTTGAGGGATCAACTGACTTCGGGCAGAAGTCAAACTCGCTTAACGATCAACGAACCCCGATTAACGAAAAACGCCTTCAAACACCCGCGCCACTGGCCCGGTGAGCGTGACCTCGGTAAACGAGCCATCGGCGCGGCGGGCAAACGTGACCACCAAATCGCCGCCGACGGCGTGCAGGTACACCGGCGAGGCGATGCCGTAGTGGTGCGCCGCCACCAGCGCGGTAGCCGTTACGCCGGTGCCGCAGGCTAGGGTTTCGGCTTCCACACCGCGCTCGTAGGTGCGGATACGCAGGTGCGGGCCATTGAGGCGCTCGGCGAAATTGACGTTTACGCCGCCCGTTTCGGCGAAACGCGGATCGTAGCGCCACGCCCGGCCCTCGCCGATGATATCGATGTCTTTGAGCCCCCACGCGCCCAGCACCACCACGTGCGGCGAGCCCGTATCGAGGTGGTAGGTGCGGTGTTCGCCGGCGCCGGGCACCACATCGGGCAGCACGGCGGGCGGCGCTACGTCGCCCATCGACAGCCGAATTTGCCCATCGGGCAGCACCACGGCGGTATGCGGGCCATCGGCGGCGAGAAACGTGATGTCGGCGGCCGATTCAGGCAACCAACCTGCATCCAGGGCGGCCCGCACAGCGCACCGTGAGCCGTTGCCGCACAGAGAACCCAGGCGGCCGTCGGCGTTGTAATACAACATCTCGAAGGCGGCGTGGGGCGTCGGGCGCAACGCAATCAGGCCATCGGCGCCGATGCCGAAATGCCGGTCGCAGACCTGTGCCACGTACGCGGTGTCGGCGGGGTCGAAGGGCAGGGCACCGGTGGCGCGGTCGGCGAGGACGATGACGAAATCGTTACCGGCACCGTGGTATTTGCTGAAATCCATTTTGCGAAAGATGAGCGAGACGTGATGATGTGCGCAGAGCGGCTCCCTACATTTGCCGCCCGCCAAATCTACACCGATGCTGCCCGCGCTTTCGCTCCTCACCCCCGCCGATTTTCCGGATTACGAACTCCTCGACTCCGGCCACTTCGCCAAACTCGAACGGTTTGGCGCGCACATCGTGGCGCGGCCGGAGCCGCAGGCGCTGTGGGCACCCGCCCTGCCCCCCACCGAATGGGATCAGCGGGCCGGGGCCACCTTCACGCGTGCGGCCGGTGGTGGTGGTGGCGGCGGCGACAAAGGCCAGTGGAAAATCCGCGCTGGAATGCCCGAACAGTGGTGGATGCAGTACCACCTGCCGCCCACCGGCCCGGCGCCCGGCCCCACGTTGCGCTTCCGGCTGGGCCTGAGCAGCTTTAAGCACGTGGGGCTGTTCCCGGAGCAGGAAGTGAACTGGCGCTGGCTCTACGCCCGGTGCCGCGCCCTGACGGCCGCCGGGGGGGCGCCGCCGAAAGTCCTCAACCTGTTCGCGTACACGGGCGCGGCGTCGCTGGCGATGCGCGCGGCCGGGGCTGATGTGGCCCACCTCGACGCCGTGCGGCAGGTCAATTTCTGGGGCGCCGAAAACCAAAAAGCGTCCGACCTCGACGGTATCCGCTGGCTCGTGGATGATGCCCTGGGGTTTGTACGGCGGCAAGCGCGGCGCGGCACGCGCTACCAGGGCATCGCCCTCGACCCGCCCGCCTACGGGCGCGGCCCCGACGGCGAAAAATGGGTTCTCGAAGACCATCTGTTCGAGTTACTGACGCTTTCCAAAGAGCTGCTCGACGATTCGCAGCCGCATTTTTACCTGCTCAATCTGTACTCGCTCGGCTTTTCGGGCCTGATTCTCGATTCCCTCGGGCGCGATATATTCGGCCCCGTACCCAACACCGAATGCGGCGAACTGTACCTCCCGGACGGCGCCGGCCGTAGGCTGCCGTTGGGCACGTTTTGGCGGTTCTTTCGCGCATAGCCCGCACCTTCACCCAACCAATTATGCTCCCCTCCCGCCGCCTTGCGCTCATCGATATGGGCACCAATACGTTTCATCTGCTGATCGCGACGGTTGGCCCCGGCGCCGCGCCGCACGTGCTGGTGCGCACCCGCACGGCCGTGAAGCTCGGCGAGGGCGGCATTTCGGAGGGGCGCATCGCGGAGGCCGCGCAGGCGCGGGCCATCAAGGCGTTGCGGGCGTTTCGGGAAGAAATTGATTTGCACGACGTGCGCGAGGCTGACATTTATGCCGTGGCGACGAGTGCTGTGCGGGTGGCGAAGAACGGTGGCGCCTTTCTGGCGGAGGTTTTCGCGCAGACCGGAATCCGCGTTGAGGTCATCGCGGGTGGGCAGGAAGCCGAGTTGATTTGGGCGGGTGTGCGCGAAGCCGTATCCCTCGGCGACGGCGAGCCGAGTCTGTTGATGGACATCGGCGGCGGGTCGGTGGAGTTCATTATCGCCAATCAGCAAAATATATTTTGGAAGCAGAGTTTTGAAATCGGTGCCCAACGGCTGCTCGACCAGTTTTTTTGGCGCGACCCGATTACGTCTGCCGAAATCGGCGCGCAGGAAACCTACCTCACCAGCGTGTTGGGGCCGCTGACGGCCGCCGTGGAGCGCTACCAGCCCACCACCCTCGTGGGCGCCAGTGGCTCCTTCGATACGTTTTGCGACCTCGAAGCCGCGCGCCACGGCGAGCCGCGCTCGATGGAGAACCCGCCGCCCGAAAGTGCGCTCTCGCTCGACGCGTTTCGGTATCAGTTCGAGCAACTCAAACAGCTCGACCACGACGGGCGCCTCGCGTTGCCCGGCATGACGGCCGTGCGCGCCGATATGATCGTCGTGGCCGGTGTTCTCATCGATTGGGTGACGCGCACTTACGGCCTCACGGCCTTGCGGGTATCGGCCTGGGCGCTCAAAGAAGGTCTACTGGCGCGGGCCGCCGCCGCCGCCCGCTGAAAGCCGCGCTGTAACCACGCGCCGCCGTCGTGGCCGCGCCGTACATCGGCCACGGCCGTCAGACGTTCCTGCGCGGCCCGCAAGGTGGTGGAACCCAATTGCAGCCCCGTACTGAGCAACGCCATCTTTCCGGCCGCTTCCGTGGCCTGTTGCACCAGCGCCGCGTGCAAATTGATGAGTTTCTGGGTGCGGGCGAGGACTTCGCGTACTTCCGGCCGCGCTGCATACCGCGCCGACAGCGTGCGGTACAGCGGCCGCACCACGCCCTGAAATACTTCGTCGAGCTCGGTGCCCGGCAGCGTCAGGCGGTGCAACGCATCGAGCGAATCGGTGAGCACGGCCTTGAGGTCGTCGGGCGCGTCGGGCGCAGCGGTGAGGCCGGCGCCGGCCGTCGTGACGTGCGTCAGCAGCGTATCGAGATGCTTGCGAAACTGCACTTCCAGGGCGCGCGTGGTGTCGAGGAGTGCGGCGCGCGCGGCATCGGCGGCCTGGCTTTGGGTGGTCACGTAGTCGAGGCCATCGTAGAGACTGACGTACAGATCGATGGTGGCCGTAGCGCGCCCGTAACGGTGCAAAAACGCCTTGAACAGTAATTGCCGGTCGATTTCGAGCAGCCTCTGTGCCGCTGAATCGGAGAGCTGCGCAAATTCGGCGGGTTGCAGCGGCGCGCGGCGCAGGCCGTCGGCGAGGTTGCGGTAGGCGCGCGCCAGGTGCGTGGCCCACGCCACGGTCTTCCCCAGCAATTGCTCGAAATAATAGAGGGCTTCGTCGTACACGCGCGCTTCCTGAGCTTGCTGTCGGCGGCGCTCGTACATAATACCGGCAATGAACAGTAACGCTGTGATACACACGCCGAGGAGCGAACCCGCGATGTCGGAAGCCCACGGGTGGGCAGCAAAAAAGCGGTCGATGAAGTGCGGCACGGGCGCTATACGCAAGGCAGCGCGCGGTGTTGGGGTGTGTGTAGCGGGTAGGAGGCGCTCTAACGCAATGCCCCGCTCAGCCGCGCCACCCACAGTGCCACTGCGCCCGCCCCGATACCCGCGCAAATCAGCCCTTCCAGCAGGTTGCCGCGCCGCGAGCCCGTACTCATCAGCGGCAACGTAAGGCGGTAATTGATCACGGGAAAAAACCACGGCACCCCGGATTTGGTGAGCGAATCGGCCACCAGATGCGACACGTAGCCCCACGTGCCGAGCCAAAAAATGCCGTCATCGCGCAGCGACCGCGCCGCCGAGTAGCAGATGTACCCCCACAGCAGCGCCGCCCAAATGGTATGCGTAAAGGTGCGGTGCTTCAGAAACGGCGCCGCAATGACGAACGCCCCCAGCAACGCCAACCAAAATACCTGAAGCCACAACGACGCCACCACCACCAGTCCGCCCGTGGCGGCCACCATTACGCTACGGCCGGCCTTACCCGCCAGCGCCGCCGCCGCTACGCCCAACGCCAGCGCCAGCAGCAACGCCTGCGTGCGGGCGGCTTTCGTGATATCGAGCCGGTACCACGCCCACAGGCCGATGGCCGCCGCCGTCAGTACCAGCCCATACCGAAAATACTTGGGGTCGAAGGAAATATCGCGCCCTAAGCGCGAGCCGGGCTCGTCGAGGTCGGGCGCGAGCGAGGCCAGGCCCGCCACCGCCAAGCCGGTCAGAGAGTAGCCCGTGAGGTCGGGCCGGAGGGCAATGAAGCCGGCCGCCGACAGCAAACCGATGGTCAAATGAGCAATACCACGCACAACGACAGATTCCGCAGAAGAACAGGGGTGAAAAAGGGGCGCGAAGGTCGGGCGGGCGCGGCAAAGTATGCGCAAACTATCCGCAGTATCTTTTCGGCGGCAAACCGGTTACTGAATAATTGAAGCCGTCATCGGCCACTTGATTTTCGGTTGCGGATAACCCCTGCACCCGCTCACCCGTCTTGGCAGCAGGTTGTACTGGTCTACTTCTCTCCACCACTTCACTTTTGCATATGTTGGCACTTTTCCGCTCCCTGATTGCCGGCTCGCTGTTGATGAGCGCGGCGGTTGCCGTTGCACAGCCCCCTCAGCCGTTGCGCTTGGGCCTTACGCCCTTCGCGACGGGGCTCGCGGCCCCCGTCGATATTGCGCGGGCCTCTGGTGAAGCCCGCATGTTTGTGGTCGAAAAAAGGGGGCAAATTCGGCTGGTTACGCCCGCTGGGGCGGTTCTGCCGACGCCGTTTCTCAACATTACCGGGCGCGTGTTGAGCAGCGGCGGTGAGCAGGGATTACTCGGCGTGGCTTTCCACCCCGATTACGCCACCAATGGGTTCTTCTTCGTCAATTACACGGCGGGCGCGGGTAGCGGCACTACGCGCCTCTCGCGGTTTCAGCGCCTAGCGGGCAACCCCGACCAGGCCGATCCGGCTTCGGAAGTGATTTTTTACGAAGTTGCGCAGCCGTTTTCCAACCACAATGGCGGCTCGATGCAGTTTGGCCCCGATGGCTACCTCTACGCCGCTCTCGGCGACGGCGGCTCCGGTAACGACCCCGGCAACCGCGCCCAAAACCTGGGTAATGCTTTAGGTAAAGTGCTGCGCCTGGATGTAAACACGCCCGCCGGCATCCTCAACTATTCCATCCCGCCCACCAACCCGCTCATCAACACGCCCGGCGCGTTGCCCGAAATCTGGGTGTGGGGCGTGCGCAACCCGTGGCGCACCTCCTTCGACGCTGCCACCGGCGACTACTGGATGGCCGATGTAGGCCAGGGTGCTTGGGAAGAAATTGATGTGATGGTCGATTCGGCCACCGCCAACCACAATTTCGGCTGGCGCTGCTACGAGGGCAACCACCCGGCCGTGGGCGGTAACTGCCAACCGATTACGGAGTATCACGCGCCCGTTTTCGAGTACGCGCACAACATCGCCAACGGCGGCTTCTCCGTGACCGGCGGCTACGTGTACCGGGGCATCCAATGGCCCGCGCTAATCGGCAAATACGTGTGCGCCGACTACGTATCGGGCAATCTCTGGACAATCGAGCGCACCGGTCGCACCTACTCGGCACTGCGCGAACCCGTTCTCAACCGTGAAAACATCTCGTGTTTTGGGCAGGATGCGAGCGGCGAGCTTTTCTGCGCCGAACTCACCACGGGCATCATTTCGCGCGTGACGGCTACCGGCCCTACCGGCTTGGCCGCCGCCGCCGCGCTGCCCGCGTTGCGCGTGTGGCCCAACCCCGCCACCGCCACCTGCCGCATAGAATTGCCCGAAGCCATCGGCGCCGAAGTGGAACTCGTGAGCCTAGTTACCGGCCAAACCTTGCGCCGCACGCGCGCCTCGGCCGCCACGGCCAGCGCCACCCTCGACGTGCGCGGCCTCGCGGCCGGGGTGTACGGCGTGCGGGCGTATTTGCCGGGCCGCACGCTCACGCAGCGTGTGGTGGTGGCGCAGGTTGATTGATGCTTCACCCGTGGCAGGGCGTAGCTTCGCGACCAGTTTCTGCCATCAGCTTATGCCGCGCCTCTTCCTGTTTTTCATCCTGCTGCTTTCACTGCTGAAGGCAGCCGCACAGGGCAGCATAGAATCCCTTGCACTCAAGGCCGTCACCATTCGCCTTGACGCTGAACCTCAGACCAAACAACGCATTGGCTGCCCAAGTTATGGCAGCGATGTAGTGTATATAAGTCCCCCTTCACCGCCGCCGCCCGCGTGGGCCAAACGGGTGGTGTGGTACCAGATTTTCGTCGAACGCTTCCGCAACGGCGACCCGAAAAACGACCCCACGCCCGCCACGATGTACGCCGCCTCCACGGGTTGGGCCGTGCCGAAGGATTGGGCCATCACGCCCTGGACGCACAACTGGTTTGCGCAGGAGCCGTGGGCCAAAAATTCGGGCCGAACCTACTACGAAACGCTCGAACACCGCCGGTACGGCGGCGATTTGCAGGGCGTTCTCGATAAGCTCGATTATTTGCAGCAGCTTGGCGTGACAGCGCTCTTTTTCAACCCGCTCAACGACGCGCCGAGTCTGCATAAGTACGACGCCCGCAGTTACCACCACATCGACGTAACCTTCGGCCCCGACCCCGTGGGCGACCAAAAACTCATCGCCGCCGAAAACCCCGCCGACCCCGCTACCTGGCGCTGGACTGCCGCCGACAACCTCTTCCGCAAGGTCATCGACGAAGCCCACCGGCGCAAGATGAAAGTGGTGCTCGATTACTCGTGGAACCACACCGGCGTCGAATTTTGGGCGTGGCAGGATGTACTGAAGAACCAGGCAAAATCGCCGTACAAAGACTGGTACGAAATCACCACCTTCGACGACCCCGCTACCCCCACCAATGAGTTCAGCTACAAAGGCTGGGCTGATGTGGCTAGTCTGCCCGAAATCAAGAAGGTGAATCTACCGAAGCCGCGGGTCAGCGGCTACCCGTACGAGGGCGACATCGCGCCCGGCCCTAAAGCGCACATGCTGGCCGTGTCGAGGCGCTGGCTCGCGCCCGACGGCGATACTGCGCGCGGCGTCGATGGCTACCGTCTCGACGTAGCCGACCAAATTCCGATGGGCTTCTGGCGCGACTACTACCAGTTCGTGAAACAGGTGAAGCCGAGCGCCTATCTGGTGGGCGAAATTTGGTGGCAAAAGTGGCCCAAGCACTTGATGAATCCTGCGCCGTACGTCGGCGGGGCGGGCATTTTCGATGCAGTGATGTTTTACCAGCTCTACCGCCCGGCGCGCTCGTTTTTCGGTCACGTCAACGATTCCATTACGGCGCAGCAGTTTCAGGATAGCGTCAATTTTCAGTGGAACCGGCTGCCCGAGGCTACCCGCCGCGCGATGATGAACGTGAGCGCCACCCACGATTCGCCCCGTCTGCTCACCGACCTCGACAACCCTGGCGCCTACAAGTTCGGTGCTTCCGGCCGCGACAACAAGGCCTACAACACCGGCCCGCCCCAGGAGGAAACCCGCCGCCGCGCCAACCTCTACCGCCTCTGGGAGTTCACGACTGTCGGCGCCCCGCACATCTGGAACGGCGACGAGCTGGGGATGTGGGGCGCCGACGACCCCGAATGCCGCAAGCCGCTCTGGTGGTCCGACATCAGCGGGTTTCAGCCCGAAAGCCCCGCGCCCGGCCACGCCGGGCAGATATCAATGGTGCAAGCTGACACCAGCCTTACTCGTTATTATCAGCAACTGGCTGAGTTGCGGCGCGAATACCCGAACTACTTCTACTCAAGCATTATTTTCTTGCCGAGTAAAAACCCTGACCTTCTCTTTTTTAAGAGGACTGATATTGAATTTAATCGCAATGCCGCTTACGTCGTCATAAACAGATCTAATCGGGCATTAAAAATCAAATTGCCAGAGCTTCACAAAACAAAGCGTGGCAGCGAGGTTTATTGGCAGGTATTTGGGACGCCTCAGTTTGGTATGAGTCGTAGTCAGGCATTCGATTACAACCACAGAAATAAAGAATTGCGAGGTAGACGTCTGATCATACCGCCATTCTCAGGGAAAGTATTCGTTCTAGTTAAAGGTCCGATGACAATGTAGAGACAATGCTAGGCGCGCGGGTTTTTCACCTGGGACTTGTTGCCAAGCTTTAACACGTATTTTTGCCTTATGGGAGTTTACGTCAATTTTGAAGCCCTCTGCGTCGATGATTCCGGCCGCCCCGAAGGCTGCCCGCCGAAACGCTGGGTGCGCAAAGGCCAGGTATATACCGTTACCGAAGTCTGCAAAGCCATCAATCTGGCCGGTCAGTTAAGTTTTCGCTTGGCTGAAGTGAAGCCGCCGCAACCACTCGAGGTATTTCTCGCCCGCCGGTTCGAGCCCCTCTCCGACGCCCCCCTCGACGAAGCCCGCCGCATTCTGGAAGAAGAAGGCGAGCTGGTGGAAGTCGGCGCCCGCCCCGCTGCACTGCCCTTCGAGCCGCTGAAACCGAGTTGGAATTAGGCTGCAAGCGTCGGCTCGGCCGCTGATGCCCGGCCGCAACCTGTCGCCATGATTCCCGTCGCCAACCTCTACTATCTGCTCTGTTACGCGTGGGGCATCGTGCCGCCGCGCGGGGCGGTGGCCGGTGGCGCGCCCCACGCCGACGATTCCGGCGCCGCCCTTTCGCTGCTCACGCACCTGCTCAGTGGCGGGTTGGCGGCGCGCTGGCGACGGGGCACTCCGACGGCGTTCGAGCCCGTCGAAACGGTGAATGCCGCGCCGCGCGGATTGTTGTTGCCGGGCCGCCTCGCGCGATTGCCGCGCGCGGCGGCGCTGGGCCATGTGCCCAGTCGGCACCACCGCCCCACCCTCGATACTCCGCTGCACCGCCTCTTAGCCACGGCCCTCCGGCACGCGTTGGCGGCCGAGCCCGCGCTCACGCGCGAGGTTCGGCGGGCGGCCCGCGCCGCCCTAGCCCCGCTAGCCAACGTGCCCACGCTGCGGCAAGTTGGGCCACTAGCCATCGCCGACGTTTTACGCACTCTGCCGCCGCCCGATGGCGCTGCCCACTTGTTGCTGCGCGCCGCCGAACTGCTGCTGCTCAATCTGCTCCCCGCCACGCCGTTACCCCATCAACCCCCGACCTCATCCGCGCGGCGCTTCCACGATTTCCGGGCCGACGACGCGCAAATGGGACGCATTTTCGAGGCGTTCGTACGCAATTTTCTGCGGCGTGAGCAGCGGGCGGCGGCTGTTTCGTCGGAAATTTTGCGCTGGCGCGGCGCTACGGCCACCGCGCCCACGGCCCTGTCGCTGCTGCCCGTCATGCGCACCGACATCACCCTCACCACGCCCGCGCGCCGGCTCGTAATCGATACCAAGTTCTACACGCGGCCCCTCGCCGGGTCGCGGTTTGAAAGCGCGCGGCTGCTTGCCCCGCATTTATATCAACTGCTGGCGTATCTGCGGAACCAACCGGCTACGGCGGGCCAACGTATCGAAGGCATGCTGTTGTACCCGGCCAGCGCCGCCAGCGGAACGCTCCACCTTGATTATCAGCTTGAAGGCTACCGGGTGCAGGTGCGCACGCTCGGCCTGAGCGCACCGTGGCCGCAAATCCGGCAATCTTTACTTGATCTGGTTGCGGATTGACTAACGAACCGCAGGCCCGAACTTCGCGCTTTGTAATTCGTCCGTTGATTTTGCCTGATTCTGCACATCGTGGGTTACGACCGTACCCTTTACCGCATTAACCTCTGATGGCTACCACCACTGCACCGCCCGTTTACCCGGACGAGGCGCTGGTCGCGGCCGTTCGCTCGGGCGATGACCGCGCACTGGAACGCCTGTACCGGCAGCACTACCCGATGGTAGCGCAGATGGTACGGACTAACAGTGGCTCCGACGATGAGGCGAAGGACATTTACCAGGAGGCCGTAATCGTATTTTACGAGAAGGCCAAACAGCCCAGCTTCGTGCTGACGTGCCAGGTAAAAACCTACCTCTACGCCGTGAGCCGGCGGCTCTGGCTCAAGCGCCTGGCGGAGCGTAACCGCTTCGCGACTCCCTTCGCCGACACCGAAACGTGGCCGCCGGAGGGGGCCGCCGTGGCCGAAACCCCGCGCGACGAGCGTTGGGCTTTGGGGCAGGAAGAGCGCTACCACTCGATGGAGGCGGCGCTCCACCAGCTCGGCGAGCCCTGCCGCTCGTTGCTCGAAGGGTTTTACCTGCGCGAGCAATCGATGACGGATTTGATGCACGAACACGGCTACGCCAACACCGACACCGCCAAAACGCAGAAATACAAGTGCCTCGGCCGCCTACGCAAGCTCTTCTTCGCTACCTGGAAACCCGATGAGCACGACGACGAGTGAGACCAACAACGCGTTTTGCGGTCTTTTTTGATTTTCACTTCGACACTCGAAACTCATCACTCGAAACTCGAAACTTCCTTTCTGAAGCCGTCCGCCAACGTGGCTTCCCCCGCAATGTCCAACCCTGACCTGCCCTCTTCTGCCCCCGACGAGCTACTCGAACGCTACGAGCGCGGCGAGCTGACGGGTGCGGCCCGCGCCGCCTTCGAGGAGCGTTTGCTCACCGATCCGGTGCTGAGCCGCCAACACCGCCGCTACCGCGAAACCGTTGAATCGCTGCGCCTCGTGGGCACCCGCTACGATCTGCGCAACAAGTTGCGCGGGTTTCAAGCGTTGCTCGACCACGAGATGGCGGTCGCTGCCCCCGTGGCGGCGACGCCAATCGTGAGCGCGCCCGTAACGGCCGCGCCGGTTGCCGAAGCAGTTCCCGTTGCCGAACCCGTACTTCCGGTGGTGCACCTCGACCGGTCGAGCGCCGCACCGCGCGCGCAGGAAGCCGCGCCGCACCAACCCACGACCACCCGCGCCCTCGACCGCTCGCTGATGCGCGCGTCGTGGGTGAACCCGATTCAGCAAATCTGGCGCGCGCACCGCATCACGATGGGCGTGGCGGCGTCGGTCGCCATCCTCACGGCTTTTTCTACCCTGTGGCTGACGGCCGCCTGGAAGCGCTCGCAGCAGCAATCGGCCTACGGGTTTGCCCTGCTCCGCCGCGAAGTCGATAAGCTCAAGCGGAACCAGCGGGCGCTCATCCGCGACATCAACGCAAGCGCTCCCGGCATCACCGCCGAGCAGCCCGACGACGAAAACGGCCGCGCGGCCTCGTTCAGCGGCACCGGCTTTGCGCTGTCGGCCAACGGCTACATCGTCACGAGCTATCACGTAGTGAAAGACGCCGATTCGGTCTTGGTGGAAGGTGGCGCGCTGCACCGCCGTTTCCGCGCCGTCACGGTGTACCGTGATGAAGCCCACGACCTCGCCATTCTGCGCATCAACGACCGCAAGTTCAGCACGCTCGGTAAGCTGCCCTACACCTTCAAAAAGGCCGACGCCGACCTCGGCGAACGCGTATACACCCTCGGCTACCCGCGCGAAGACGTAGTGTACGGTGAAGGCGCGCTGGCCGCCCGCACGGGTTTCGAGGGCGATTCGGCCTTCTACCAAGTCTCGGTGCCGGTAAACCCCGGTAACTCCGGCGGCCCCCTCCTCGACGACCGGGGCAACCTGATCGGTATCATCAGCGGGCGCCAACTCGATATCCAAAGCGCCGCGTTCGCCGTGAAATCGACGACGCTCCTCAAACTGCTCGACAACCTGCCCGCCGACGATACCGCCACCGCCAAGCCCGTGCTGCCGCGTGCCAACCAACTCGCCGGCAACCGCCGTCCTGAGCAATTGCGCCGCCTGCAAGATTTTGTGTTCGTGGTGAAGGTGTATAACTAACGTGCGCTAAGCCCGACGATATAAGCTCCTTTCAGCTTCACAAACGACGGCGTCCGTTCCCATTCGGGAATGGATGCCGTTTTTTATTCATCTGATTATCAATCATTAACCTTGTTCATCACATCATTGTGCGGCCACACATTGATGTGATTAGATAGCATAAAACACTATTTCAGCCCGCGATTTGCAAGTGTGGCATTCGTGGTCGGAATTCACCGACTGATCGTTTCACCCCCAACCATCTCGCTCCGATGAACGCCTCCGTCCGCCCCCTGATTACGCTTTTCTCGTTGTTGATTTTGCTCGTTACGTCGGCTACGGAAGCCGTGGCAGCACGCGACACCCGCTCGAATGGCTCGACGCCCAGCCGGTATTCGGTCGTTGAGGAGTACAAAGAATCTTACCGCAAGCCGCGCCGCACGCTGTTTGGGAAGCGCAAGCTCGTCAGCCACAACTACGCGCGTAAGCACCGCCGCAGCCCGTGGTAGAAAATTGGAGCACGCCTAAACCGTTGCGTCTCAACTGCGTATCTGATTTTGTTGTAACACACTAATTCTATTTGCTCCGATGAAACGCTTCATTTCCCTCGCGCTGCTCGCGCTCGGCAGCATTGTTTTCGCTCCCCAAACATCGGCTACGACGGCGCCCGCTGCGGCCAGCGAGGCGGCGACAATTACCACCACTACTGCTGCCCGCTTCCGCGATGGACGGGCGGTGCGCCGCTCCAGAAGCAAAGTGGTACGGCCCGGTAAGCGGCAATACAGCTCGTCGGCCGCCAAAGCGTACGCGCGCAAACACCGTAAGAGCGGCTGGTAGCAGGAGCGCGACTGGTAGTCCGGAGGCCGTAAATTGCGCGTACGCAGTGTCCGCGCCCGACCTTTGCGGCACCTATGGCCGAAACTCTGCTTTTGCCCGATACGGCGGCCCCGCGCGCTGCTATTTATCATCAGTTACTGCCGCAGCTTCGCGCGCTTGTCGAGGCGGAAGCTGATCCCATTGCCAACGCAGCCAATTTGATGGCGGGTTTGCGCCAGGCGCTCGGCTTTTTTTGGGTAGGTGTGTACTACGTGCGGCCTAACACGACAGAGGCGCAGCGCCCCGCTGAACTCGTTTTGGGGCCGTTTCAGGGTCCGATTGCCTGCACGCGCATCGGCTACGGGCGCGGTGTATGCGGCGCAGCTTGGGCTGAAGGCCGGACGCTGGTAGTGCCCGACGTAGAAGCATTTCCGGGACACATCGCGTGTTCGTCGGAATCAAAATCTGAGATCGTGGTGCCGGTTTTTGGCGCCGACGGTCACGTGGTGGCCGTAATCGATGTAGACAGCGATACGCTGGCCGATTTTACGGCAGAAGTTGATAAAGCGCCTTTGGAGGAAGTAGCGGCGCTTTTGGCGCGTTATGGCGTGCCGGCCGCTGCGTGACTTTAGTGCTATAAACGGGGTGCTTGGCCACATTTTGGCCTATGTTAAGCGCCACGTATTACATCTCCGGCACCGGCCCGGTGCCGATAGGTGGGCTAAAACCGGCACCGGGCCGGTGTCGGAGGCGGCTCGTCTGACGTACCAAAACCGACTCATTGCCGCGTCTGCATCCTTGCAGCCAGCTACTTTAAAGCAGCAATTGGAGCAAGACCTACGTCGTTTTCAGCTTACCGATTACCGTTACACCGCCCTTTGTCTTGTCGCCGATTTTGACGAGGACTTCGGTATCAACCGGCACGAACAGATCGACGCGCGAACCAAATTTGATGAAGCCGAACTCTTCGCCCTGCGCTACTTCATCACCTTCATCGACGTACCACACGATGCGGCGGGCCATCGCACCGGCAATCTGGCGGAATAAGACTTCCGGCCCCGCCGCCGACTCGACGACGACCGTCGTCCGCTCGTTTTTGGTCGAGCTTTTTGGATGCCACGCCACCAGATATTTACCGGGGTGATAACGGAAAAACTTAACGACGCCCGACACCGGATTGCGCGTGATATGGACGTTGATCGGCGACATGAAGATCGAAATCTGCTTCCGGGTATCCTTGAAATACTCGGGCTCCTCCACATTTTCGATGACTACGACTTTACCATCGGCCGGAGCAATCAATAAATCGTCGTGCAGCAGCAAATGACGCAGCGGCGACCGGAAAAATTGGAGCAAGGTCAGGAATACCACGACCGAAATCACCAGAAAAATGGTGTTGAAAGTCGGGTTCTGGACTAACCGACTGAGCCCCGCGTTTGCCAATAGCAGACCGATAGCCGTATAAAACAAGATCCGGCGGCCTTCTTTATGAATCTTCATCGGGGCGGAAACGAGCGGAGGGGAGGAGAGTTCGGACGGGCAAAGAAACGGCCCGCCGGGCGAATGCACCGACGGGCCGTTAAGGCGGAGATGAGCAGATGGGTAGTTGAGCAGATGAGTAGATACTGCCAGTGTACCTACTCATCTGCTCAACTACCCATCTGCTCATCCAATTAAAAGCCGCCTCGGAAGCGGTAGGTCGTGGCCACTTTATCGATGGCGACGATGTAGGCCGCGATGCGCAACGACACATTATGGCGCTGGCTGGTGGCGTACACCTTGTTGAACGCCTCGGTCATAATGTGGTCGGCGCGCTGGTTTACAGTTTCCAAATCCCACTTGAAGCCCATCCGGTTTTGCACCCACTCGAAATAGCTCACCGTAACGCCGCCGGCGTTGGCGAGGATGTCGGGGATGACGAGGATGCCTTTGGAGTTGAGAATGTCGTCGGCGGAAGCGGCGGTGGGGCCGTTGGCGCCCTCGACGATGAGCTTGGCCTGGATACGGTCGGCGTTTTGGTCGGTGATGACGTTTTCGACGGCCGCCGGCACCAATACATCCACGGCGCTGGTCAGCAACTCATCGGCGGGCATTGGCGCGGCGCCGGTGAAACCATCGAGCCGGCCGCCGTTGGCGTCCTTGTACTTGATGGCGGCTTCGATGTCGATGCCGCCATCGTTCCAGTAGGCGCCCGAAATGTCGGATACGCCCTTCACTTTCACGCCGCGCTCGGCAAGGAGGCGCGCGGCCCACGAGCCCACGTTGCCGAAGCCCTGCACCACGCACGACGTTTCGTCGGGCTTCATTCCCAGCTTATTGAGGGCGGCGAGCGTACTCACCATCACGCCCCGGCCGGTGGCTTCGGTGCGCCCCAACGAACCGCCCAGCACGAGCGGCTTGCCCGTTACCACCGCGTGGACGGTACGGCCGCGCGTCTTGGAATACTCATCCATCAGCCACGCCATTTCGCGCGGGCCGGTGCCCATATCGGGCGCCGGAATGTCCTGATCTTCGCCGAACACATCGACCAGCGCCACGGTGTAGGCGCGCGTCAGGCGTTCTTTTTCGCCGTCGGAAAGCTGTGTGGGGTCGCAAATGATGCCGCCTTTGGCCCCTCCGTACGGAATATCGACCACGGCGCATTTCCACGTCATCCAGGCGGCGAGGGCTTTTACTTCGTCCAGAAACACGCCCACATCGTACCGAATACCGCCTTTCGAGGGGCCGAGAATCGTCGAGTGAATCACGCGGAACCCTTCAAAAACGCGCACCTTGCCGTTGTCCATCGTCACGGGCAGATTGACGAGTACTTGCCGGGCCGGCGATTTGAGAACGTTGTACGTTTCTTCATCGAGGCCGAGAACATCGGCGGCGCGGTCGAAGCGGGCCATCATCGACTCAAACGGGTTGTCGCGGTCGGCAATCGGGGCGGGTTCTTTGTAGGCGGCGTGACGGGCCATCAGGCAGTGGGGTTGGTTGGTGAAAGTGGGGATTGGAAGGGGCAAAACCGCCGCGCCGCGCGCTGCGCCGCGTTGGTGACTCAAAGGTACGCGGAGGGGGTGGGCCGTAGTGTGCGCCTACTCAATCCTCGGGGTACGGCAAAAACACGAATTCCATAAACTCCGGGTCTACCACGAACAGGCACGCGTATTCGTCCGGGTCTTTGTAGGCGGCGCGAAAATCGGATTCGCCCTGCCCCACCTCCACCAGCCCGCGCTGCGTAAATTCTTCGAGCGACGACGCGAAGATGTGCCATTCCATCAGGCGGTCGGCGGCGTTGAGGAGCAACGCACCGAGCGCGACGGGCTCGCGCGTAAACACGAAAATTGGGTGTTTCGAGTGGGCACGGTCGCGGATGGCTTCCGAAGCATCGCGCAGGACGTCGGAGGCGCGCGCGAAATCGGCGGTGATGGTACCCAGGAATTTGCCTTTGGCTTGGAGTTCGGGGTCGTTTTCCATAAAGATCGCTGATTTAGCTGATGAAATGATTTCGCTGATTTTTTTGATCACATCTGTTCCCTCGCTTGCCTCGCACCGTGCGCGGTAATCAGCGAAATCAAGAAATCAGATAAATCAACATTCGAGTACAACGATATTCTCAACGTGTTGGGTATGCGGAAACATATCGACCGGTTGCGCCCGCAAGGTGCGGTAAGCCGGGTGCAGCAGCTCGATGTCGCGGGCCTGGGTGGCGGGGTTGCAACTCACGTACACGATGCGGCGCGGGGCGGCGCGCAGCAGGGCGGCTACTACATCGGGGTGCATCCCGGCACGCGGCGGGTCGGTGATGACCACATCGGGGCGGCCGTGCGCCGCGAACAGCGCGTCGCTCAACACATCCTTCATATCGCCGGCGAAGAACGTAGTGTTCTCGATGCCGTTGATGGCGGAATTGATGCGCGCGTCGTCGATGGCGGAGGCCACGTATTCGATGCCCACGACGTGCCGCGCCTGCCGCGCCACGAAATTGGCGATGGTGCCGGCGCCGGTGTAGAGGTCGTACACCAGTTCATCGCCGGTGAGGCCCGCCAATTCGCGCGTGAGTTGGTAGAGGGCGAGCGCCTGCCGGGCGTTGGTTTGGTAAAACGATTTCGGCCCGACCCGGAACGTCAAATCCTCCATCCGTTCCTGAATGTAGCCGGGGCCTTTGACGGCGGGCACCTCCAGATCGGAAAAAGTGTCGTTGCCCTTGGAATTGACTACCGAATGCAGCGCCGTAATCTGTGGAAACTCGGTTTCCAGCATCGCCAGCAGATTCGGTAGGTTGTCGCCCTCGGCGTCGGTCACTTGCACGATGACCATCAGCTCGCCCGTCGATTCGGCGGTGCGGACTACCACATTCCGCAGAAAACCGGTCTGACCCACGGCATCGTAGAACGTCAGCCCCTGCTGGCGGGCGTACTCGCGGATGCGCAACCGGAGCGCGTTCGAGGGGTCGGGCTGCAAGTGGCAGTGTTCGATATCGACGATTTTATCGAACCGGCCGGGGGCGTGAAAACCGAGTACGCGGCGGTCGAACTGCTCGCCCGTCGCGATTTGCTCGCGGGTGAGCCACGCATTCGGCGACGCCGAAAACTCCAGTTTGTTGCGGTAATAGCGCGTGGGCTCGGCGGGCAAAATCGGGTCGAACGCAGGCAGTTCCACCACTTTGCCGATGCGCCGCAGCGCGTCCTCCACGAGTTGCTGCTTGTGCCGCAATTGCGCCTCGTAGCTGAGATGCTGCCACTTACAGCCGCCGCATACCCCGAAATGCTGGCAAAAAGGCGTCGTGCGGTCGGGCGAGGGCGTGTGGATGAACGTGACTTCGGCCTCCAGAAAATTCTTTTGCTCGCGGGTAATCCGCAAATCCACGACATCGCCGGGCGCGGCGCCGGTAACGAAAATAACTTGGCCTTCGTGGCGCGCGACGCAGCGGCCCTCGGCCGCCATCCCCGCGATGGCAATCTCCTGAATCGGAGGCCAGTAACGACGTTTTTTCTTCATTGGGCAACTAAGCGGCCCGGTAATCTGCTTCCGCAACATTGCCAGGCCGGCGTGAAATCGAGGGCGCCCGACCGCTATCGGCACCAGACACTCTTTCCGAAAGGCGAAATTAGCCGTGCCGACCCTCACGCCGTCCATCGGCAGTACCTTGCAGCGAATGAATGCGCGCGGTTTCTTCAATGGATATTGCCTTTTTAGGGTGGCTTTGTGGGGCACGGGTACACGGCGGTGTACGCGCGCGAATGCGCTTGCGGCCACGGTGGCGGCTACGTTGGCGTTACTGTTGAGCCTGATTTTTCAGGCGCGCGCCAACCATTTGGTCGGCACCGATTGGCAACTGACGCCGCTGGCGGGCACGCAAATGCGGGTGCGCCTCACGATCTACACCGACCCCGCCGACGGTGGCACCAACGCCATCGGCGACCCCGACGTGACCGTGGCCGCTTACGAGCGGCGCGTAGGGCCGGGCGGCGCCGACCGCCTCGTCACCACGTTTGGGTTGGTGCGCGTGGGGTCGCGCGGGTTGCCGGGCGCGGGGCCGGCGTGCAGCAGCGTCAATATCTCCATTCAGGAATTGGTTTACGAGGCGGTCGTATCGATCAACCCGGCGCAATTTACCAGCCCCGGCGGCTATTATTTGGCGTGGGAGCGCTGCTGCCGTAACCAGCGGCTGGTCAATATTCAGAACGGGCAAAATGCCCCACTGGCTACGTTGCTGCGGTTTCCGGCGCCGCCCGACCTCAACAGCGGCTTGCGGGTCAATGCCTCGCCGGTTTTTGGGCCGCCGCCGCCGGCCACGTCGCTGTGCTTGGGCGAAATGGCGCGCCTGTCGTTCGGGGCCACCGACGCCGACCGCGATTCGCTCGCCTACGCGTTGGTGCCGGCGTTGGGGGGGTTCACCAGTTCCACGTCGCCGGCCATTCCGGTGGCTAATTCGGCGCCGTACCCGCCGGTGCAGTACTCGGGCGGGTTTTCAGGTTTACAGCCGCTGCCGGGCGCGTTTCAACTCAATCCGCAAACCGGCGAACTTACTGGCCGCCCCAACCAACCGGGCACCTATCTGGTGGCAGTGGTGGTGCGCGAGTATCGCCGGGGCGTGCTGATCGGCGAAAACCGGCGCGAAACGGAACTCTCGTTTGCCTCGTGCGCGCCCAACGCCCCGCCACGCCTCACGCGCATCAGTCCGCCTACACCGCCGCTGGTTGTCACCGTAACGGGCGCCCGCGACCGCTGCCTGACCATCCGCGCCGCCGACCCCGACCCCGGCCAAACCCTCACGGTGCGCGCCGTGGGGCCGGGCGCCGAGGCCGTCAGTATCGTGCCGGCGCGGTTTACGGTACAGTTTCCAGCATTGCCGGTCGAGGTGCAAGTGTGCCTCACGGAGTGCGCTGTGGGTGGGCCGCGCCTGCTCACGCTGGTACTTTCCGATGACGGGTGCCGCCCCTCGGGGCCCGACACGCTGGTGGTGCCGCTGGTGGTGGTACCGGCGCCCAACGCTCCGCCCGGCATCGCGCGCGACCCCGCCACGCCCGACACGCTGACTGTGGCCGCCGGAGCGCTGCTGGCCTTCACGGCCACCGCCCGCGACCCCGACGGCGACCCCGTAACCCTCCGGTTGCGGCCCAACGACGCGCCCGGTCTAACGGCGCTCACCGCCACCAGCCCGACGAGCGTCAGCGTACCCGTGCGCTGGACGCCCCCCTGCGATGCTGCTCGCGGCGCGCCCTACGCCCTCTGGCTGCACGCCGCCGACGACGGCTGCACCAACTCCGCCGACTCGCTCCGGGTGCTGGTGCGGGTGCTGGCTGCCGGCCCGACCGATGGGGCCGCGCTACCCAACATCATCACGCCCAACGCCGATGGCCTCAACGATTGCTTCGGGTTGGGGCGCGGTGCCGCTGAGGCGACGGGCGCGTGTACTAATGATTTCCGTGAAGTCTTGATTTTCAACCGCTGGGGCCGCCGCGTGTACCGCACCACCGACCCCAATTTTTGTTGGGATGCCGCCGAGATGAGCGCAGGCACGTATTTCTACCTCATCAGCGGCGCCCGCCGCACCGTGCGCGGCCTGCTGACGGTGGTGCGGTAGGGAGAGCGTGAGGGAGTGATGCATTAAAATAGGTCTGTCATTGCGAGGAGGCTCTGCGGTTGCGAACGTAGCGCGGCAAAGCAATCTCGCGTTAGACGAGCCTGCCGCGCCCGATGCAAGATTGCTACGTCGGCCCTTCGTTCCTCAGGGTAAACTCCAAGCCTCCTCCTCGCAGTGACAGAATTTAGTGTAGTGGGTAGAACACCGAAGTATAGTAGAGCCCGAAAAAAATAAAATCGGAACTTTCGACACAAGTTTCGATGTAGGTACATACATTTGCACCATCAACCTCATCACCTCCCCCGTTGCCGCCCGTTCTGATGCGCATCGAAGAAGAAATTCAGCAGCCCGTCTTCCGCGATTCGTTTCAGCGGGCGCACATCAATCTGATTTTTACGGCTGGCTGGTTGCAGAGCCAGTTGGCGCAGCAGTTCAAGGCAGTCGGCCTGACGCTGCCGCAGTTCAACATCCTGCGGATTTTGCGCGGCCAGCACCCGAAACCGGCGTCGGTACAACTCTTGATTCAGCGGATGCTCGACAAAACGTCGAACGCGTCGCGGATCGTCGACAAACTCGAAATCAAAGAGTTAGTGACGCGCACCTCGTGCCCGCACGACCGCCGCGCCGTCGATGTCCTTATTACACTTAAAGGCCTCGATTTATTGCAGAAAATTGATGGTGAACTCGCCCTTGACCGCATCGGCGTCGAACATCTGACGGAGGTTGAGGCCGATCTATTGAACTCGCTCCTCGACCGTATG
The DNA here is from genome assembly GCA_031425525.1 of Hymenobacteraceae bacterium. Taxonomy (GTDB): domain Bacteria; phylum Bacteroidota; class Bacteroidia; order Cytophagales; family Hymenobacteraceae; genus JANNMJ01. The sequence goes on from JANPJM010000002.1 coordinate 48,017, forward strand.
CGCGGCTGATTTTCAGCCTGGCCAGCGCTGATAGCATCCACATTCTTTCTGCCTTCCTTGTTTCGTTTTTCACGTGTTTTTCAACCCCAATTTCAGGATCAATTCCATGAACAAAATGATTTCGGCCCTTGGCCTTGCCGCTGCCCTCCTCGTAGCCGCTCCCGTAATGGCCGCCGATGGCGGTAAAGTAAAAAAGGCCAAAACCACCAAAACGGTGAAAGCCGCCGACCAGCTCACCGTCGATACCAAAGCGAGCAAGGTCGAGTGGATCGGCGAAAAAGTGACCGGCAAGCACAACGGCAACTTGATGTTGCAAAATGGCACCGTAGAAGCCAACGGCGGGCGCCTGACGGGCGGCACGTTCACGTTCGACATGACGTCGATCACGGTCGAAGATTTGAAAGATGCCGAGTACAACGGTAAGCTGTTGGGCCACCTCAAGTCGGATGACTTTTTCAGCGTCGAGAAAAACCCGACCTCGACCTTCAAAATCACGAGCGTAGCCCCGATCAAAGGCGCAAAAGCCGGCGCGGCGAACTACACCGTGACGGGCGACCTCTCGATCAAAGGCATCACCAACCGCGTGACTTTCCCCGCGACCGTGACCATGGCTGGCAGCCAACTCACAGCCATCGGCACGCTGAAAGTAGACCGCACCAAGTACGACATCAAGTACGGTTCGGGCTCATTCTTCGATAACCTCGGCGACAAGGCGATCTCGAACGATATGACCATTTCGTTTAACGTGGTGGCGAAGAAGTAATTTGGTTCAGGAGGCGGTTTTTTCCGTTGGCTGCACCGATTGAAAAAAGCCCCGCAACTAGATGCAGTTGCGGGGCTTTTTTAGTTGATTTAGTCAGTTCAATCTTGTAGCAACGCACTGACTTCTGCTTTCAGGGCCGACAGATGCCGGATGACAATGGCTTGCAGCACATCACTCAGCCATACCCTGATTTCAGCTTCCATATACCACTTGCTGCGTCGCGTCCAATTCCGCTTTCAGGTGTGGGTTGCAGATAGCCTGCGATTCGAGCAAGTCCACCGGCCGGCCGAAGAGCGCTTCCAGCGCGTCTTTCAGGTCGCAGTAATTATCCCAGCGGCATCGGCTCGAACGTGACGATGAGGTCCACGTCGCTCGCCTCATTGAACGCCCCCGTCAGCACCGAGCCGAACGCGGCTAGCGGCCGGACGCGGTAGCGTTGGCAGAGGGCGGGGAGTTGAGGGCTGAAGAGAGCTTGCTGCATCAGAACGGCCAGTCGTTATCAGAGTCGCTTTCGTCAACTTCTCGTGCCTCAAAGCCGGCAGGCGCTTGTCGCACATCAGGGTTAGCGAATATGTATCCGTGTTTAGAAAATGCTTGCGACACTCTTTCATCCCAAGTGGGTTCGTCGCTTCTGCCCAATACTACCAAAGTAGCAGTATTGGCGATGCGTATTCCACCACTCGGCTCGTAGACTATGTATTCTTGGACAAAGCGTGCAATAATATCACCGGGCACCTCGTCGCCTATTTCCATCTGCCATTCATTGTCGTGCTGCCCTTGCGATCTGAGAGAGTTTGATTCCTCGAAGCCAATGAGATAGGCTTCTCTTGGCTGAACTTTCAGAGTTACTGCTTCCCCTGATTTGCCTCTGCCTTTGATTCGGTCAGAAGTTATTACTGTGAGGAGTGCATACTTCTGGCCGTTATGCTTCGAAAAGCGCTCTTCGCGGTCGGCCACAATGATGGTTTGGTAGAACGGCATAGCATCAGAAAATAGACCCGGCGTACAGATCCGCTACCGGAAAAATCAGGTCATAGTCGCCCCAATTCACGTTCCCATCAACCACCCGAAACTGCCCAAACCGCGCATCATCCAAATAAGCGCGAACATCAGGATGCCCCGCCGCCCGCAGAAAAGGCCCAAAGTCCACGATGCGCGTTTCATTATCGGAGAAAGTAATGGCGAGCGTGAGCGGTGCCACCACGCGGGCGCTCACGACGCTGAGATAGCTTATGCCCGTCGTGGCAGCAGCCGGCATTTCAACGATTCTCATGACAGTCTGCGGGTAATGGTGATGGGGGAGATGCGTTTGTGATACACGAAGTAGTCTACCCACTTGCGCACGATTTCGTAGGCGTAAACGAAGAGCAAATCCTTGAAGTTTTGCAGGTCGCGGCCGGCCAGCGGCGGCTTATTGCCGACAGCCGTGAGGCGTACTTCCGTAATCTGACCTTCTTCAATGAAGAACTCCGCCTTGCTTTCCGCCTCGCCGCTACGGGCGTGGACGTGAATCGACTCGTGTTCATTGGAGTAAAAGAAGATAACCAGCCCGAAGTATTCGTAGAGCTTCGGCGTAATGAAAAGCAAATAACCCCAAAAACGCCCGGCCCACATCGCTGCGAACCGGGCGTTCCCGTTTTCAAAACCTATCAAAAGCCCTACTTCTCCTCTTCTTCCTCCGCATCCGCTTTGGCGGGCGCTTCGGGCAACTCGTCGGCCTTCAGTTCCGGCTTGTTGCCGCTGGCATACGACGAGAACAGGAGTTCCTCTTTACCGGCTTCATAATCGGCTTTGATGATGTCGCCCTGTGCCAATTGCGCTTTGAGGATTTCCTCGGCAATCGGGTCTTCGAGGTACTTCTGAATGGCGCGGTTGAGCGGGCGGGCACCGTACTTGGGGTCGTAGCCTTTTTCGGCCACGAAATCCTTCGCTTCGTCGGTCAACTCGATGGTGAAGCCGAGGGCTTTCACGCGCGAGCGAAGCTTATCGAGCGAGAGGTCGATGATCTGGTGGATGTGTTCCTTGCCGAGCGACGAGAACACGATCACATCATCCAAACGGTTGAGGAATTCCGGCGAGAACGTCTTGCGCAGCGCGTTCTGGATGGTAGCCTTCATCGCATCGTCGCCGCCTTCCTGACGGGCACGACTCGCGAAGCCGATACCGGCGCCGAAATCCTGCAAGTCACGCGCGCCGATGTTCGACGTCATGATGATGATCGTGTTCCGGAAATCGACCTTGCGGCCGAGGCCGTCGGTCAGAATTCCGTCGTCGAGCACCTGCAGCAGCAGGTTGTACACGTCCGGGTGAGCCTTCTCGATCTCGTCGAGCAGCACCACGGAGTACGGCTTGCGGCGAATTTTCTCCGTCAGCTGGCCGCCTTCTTCGTAGCCGACGTAACCGGGAGGGGCACCCACGAGCCGCGACACGGAGAATTTCTCCATATACTCGCTCATATCGACCCGCACCAGCGCGTCCTCCTTATCGAAGAGATACATCGCCAAGACCTTCGCCAATTCGGTCTTGCCGACGCCCGTCGGGCCGAGGAACACGAACGAGCCAATCGGTTTCTTGGGGTCTTTCAGGCCCACGCGGGTGCGCTGAATCGCCTTCACGAGTTTGGTGATGGCGGCGTCCTGGCCGATGACTTTGCCGCGCAGTTCCTCACCCATATTCAGGAGCTTGACGCCCTCTTTCTGGGCCACGCGCTGCACTGGAATACCGGTCATCATGGCGATTACTTCGGCCACGTTTTCCTCGCGCACGGTGTAGCGCTTCTTCTTCGTTTCCTCTTCCCAGGCCTTTTTGGCGGTTTCGAGCTGGTCGATGAGCTTTTTCTCGCGGTCGCGGAGCTGGGCGGCTTCCTCGTATTTCTGCGATTTCACGACGCGGTTCTTCTCGCCCTTAATGGATTCGATCTGCTCTTCGAGCGACAGAATATCCTCCGGCACCACGATATTGTTGATGTGGACGCGCGCGCCGGCTTCATCGAGAATATCGATGGCTTTATCGGGCAGGAAGCGGTCGGACATGTACCGATCCGAGAGCTTCACGCACGCCTCGATGGCCTTATCGGTGTACATCACGTGGTGATGGTCCTGATACTTGTCCTTGATGTTGTTGAGGATTTCGATGGTCTCCTCCGGCGTCGTCGGGTCAATCATCACCATCTGGAAGCGGCGCGCCAGGGCGCCGTCCTTCTCGATGTACTGACGGTACTCATCCAGCGTGGTGGCGCCGATGCACTGAATCTCGCCGCGCGCCAGGGCAGGCTTGAACATATTACTGGCATCGAGCGAGCCGCTGGCCCCGCCGGCGCCCACAATCGTGTGCAGCTCGTCGATGAACAGAATCACGTCCGGCGATTTTTCCAGTTCGTTCATCACCGCCTTCATCCGCTCCTCGAACTGGCCCCGGTACTTGGTGCCGGCCACCAGCGAAGCGAGGTCGAGCGTGACGACGCGCTTGTTGAATAGCACGCGCGACACTTTTTTCTGCACGATGCGCAGCGCCAATCCCTCGGCGATGGCAGTCTTGCCGACGCCCGGCTCGCCGATCAAGATCGGGTTGTTTTTCTTGCGCCGGCTCAGAATCTGCGCCACCCGCTCAATTTCCTTCTCGCGCCCGACAATCGGGTCGAGCTTGTCGTCTTCGGCGAGCTTCGTAAGGTCGCGGCCGAAATTGTCGAGGACTGGCGTGCGGCTCTTGTCGCCGGGCTTTTTCGAGCCCTGGCCGCCAGCTCCGGCGCCCGCTTTGCCGCCCATGAACTTGTCGTCGTCGTCGTCAGTATCGCTCGCTTGGGCAGTCGGCGCGGGGCCGGTCTGCCCGGAGGCGTGATAGTCGAGCGACTCGCGCACGGTTTCGTAATTCACCTGAAAGCGCGCGAGCGTTTGCGACGAGATATTATCCTCGTCGCGCAGAATCGAGAGCAGCAGATGTTCGGTACCGATGATTTCCGATTTGAAAATCTTCGCTTCGAGGTACGTGATCTTGAGCACCTTTTCGGTCTGCTTCGTCAGCGGAACCGAGCCGGTAATGCTCGTGCCGGGCGTGGCGGTGTTACGGGTGGCTTGTTCGAGGGCATATTTCAGCTCTTCGATGCTCACGCCGAGCTTGCGCAACAGCACCAGCGCGGTGCCTTCACCCTCGCGGATGATGCCCAGAATCAGGTGTTCGGTACCGATGTAATCGTGGCCGAGGCGAATCGCTTCCTCACGGGATAGCGAAATGACCTCTTTCACGCGGTTGGAGAATTTGGCTTCCATTCGGTCGGGAAATCGGGAAGTAGACAACGGATGTAGCGGTTTGCGGTGAAAGGGATGTACTAGTTGGCGAACCGGGGCCACGGCAACACAACCAACGAACCAGCAAATCGTCACCGCGCGAGCCAAAGTGAAGGCACAAAGCCCGCCGGTGTTACCTAACGTCGGGCGGAGCGGAGCAGTTTACGGAGTCGGAAAAATAACCGATAGCAACCGGATGTGCCGCGTTGTCGCTTGGCTTCACGCAGCCTCAGCCGGTGCGAGCGGGGGTTCGGGGGGAGCGACGGCACACAAAAAAGCGCCCGTACCAGGCCCGAGGGCAAACAACACATCCAGAATGCTGAGCCCGGGAACAAACCCTACACCAAACATTTGCGGGTACGGCGGCACCCGCATTCTGTCAGGTGGCCCGCCAGGCAAGTAAAAATTTCGCCGATCAAGCACGCCGGTCGGGACGGCTGGGTGCCACGCCTCGGTGTGCGCTACGGGTACGGCGGTCGCAATCCAGCTGAGCAGCAAATTTAGCAGCGTCTCGTTCAGCGCCCACAACGTGGCGGGTTTTTGGTCGAACACGGCCCGCAGCGGGTCAGCGTAGTACAGGAAGTAGGGCGAGCGGTTGTAGGCCGTTTGCAAGGTGCGCCAATACGGCAGCACCCAGCGGTGGGCGTAGTCGATCTCGATCTCCGTCGCCAGCTTTTTCGTCTGGCTCGCGCCACCGCGCACGGGCACCGTCAACGGCTTCACCCCCTGCGCCGTGAGAATCAGCGCCCGGTTGCGGAAAGTTTGCTTGGGGTAGTGTTCGTGGGCTTCGAGGAGGAGGCCGCCGGGTGATTGGATGGCGGCCGCGAACCACGCGGCGGGGGGGAGGTGGAGGAGTTCGGTGAGGAGGGTGGTGGGCATTGCGGGCACAAACGTAGGGGCGGGCCGCGCCCGCCCGCGCAGCGGCGTTACGAACGGACGCTGGCGGAACCCGCGCGCCGGGTGCGGCGTCCGTAGCTTGCGAGGCATTTACCCCATTCTCCCCTTTCCGCTAATGGCTCTTCTCCTGATCGAAACGCTGGACGCGGAAGCTCAAAAACTGGTTTATAACAGCCCGCACATCCGCGTGGTGGGTGAAGTGAGCGGCGCCATCATGCCGCCCAAATCGCGGGTAAAGCGCCAATGGGCCGGAATGCTGCCCCAGAACGTAGCCGAACGAATGACCCGCGAAACCGACCAGATGCGCGACGAATAAGACCACAGTTAACCTCATGATTTCATGAATCAGTACCTATCCAGCCTTCCAAAACTCGCAGGACTACAAATAGTAATTGTGAACTGGCGTGGTCCATTCGACGCAGAGGGTTTGAGAACTCTAAAAGAAGGCAACGGCGTGTATATGGCTACCGGAAGATTCAGGTATGGTAGAAAGGACGACATTCTGTATTTCGGAATAACGAAAAGAGAATTCAAGAAACGATTGCTAGAACCGCATCCTACTTATGAAATCAGAGAAGAAACGAAACAAGTGTGGGTGGGGCAGTTGGTATTCCCAGTCGATTTTCACAGAGGCCATCTTGGTCTTGTTGAGAACCTTTTAATATGGTTCTGGCAGCCGTTGCTGAACATCAAAAAGAAACTGCGGCCTAAGCACCAGATATGCCTGATCAACCAATGGTTCTGGGCTGATGGTGCACAGCAACGGATTCAGCGGCCGTCGGTGATTAAAGATGTACCTGATGTAATTTGGATTAACGATGAGATGCACCGAACAGGAAAATTAACTAAATGGCGTAATTAACGAAATGGACCCACCAAGCTGCCCCCGCCGCATTGCGCAGACGCCGCACCAGCCGCTTCGCGCCGGGCTCCAGCCCGGTGCGGACTATTAACGGGTCTCCAGACCCGCGCGAACATCGGCCGGTGGTCGGCGCCCAACCGTCGTTACTCAACCACTGGATTTCGCTACGCGAGTGAATCTGGAGACCCACCACCAGCCAGCACCGGGCTGGAGCTTGGCCCGAAGGAGGCGAATGGGGCTGTATGCGTGATTGCAGGAGTTTAGCGACTGCTGACCGCGATTTGATAATTGTGGCTTCGATTTTTTCGTGTGTCACTAGAGCGTGTTATGCACTCTTGTGCGAAATTTGGGGATGCGAGTTCGAAATGGCTATCCGAGCGATGTGTCGGATGAGGAATGGGCGTTTGTGGCGCCCTACCTCACCCTGATTCGAGAAAATGCGCCGCAGCGGACGT
>JANPJM010000003.1:0-26096 GCA_031425525.1 Hymenobacteraceae bacterium
CGCCCCGCCGCCAAGCGCAGGATCCGCCGCAGGTCATCGACGAGGCCCTCGAAGCAGCGTGCATCGCGCCAGCGCGTCCACTGCTGATAGACCACGGGCCACGGCGGCAGGTCATTGGGCAGGTATCGCCACGCCTGGCCCGTGCGCTCTTAGAGCGTGTTTTAAAGGGGTGTCAGAGGCTTTTTTCGCGCCAGGTTGAGCAGTTGCAAGCGGATATTGGTCAGGTAAATGAGCGCCTCGCTGGTGGCGGGTAAGCGTTCGTAATCGCAGCGTAGCCGCCGCTGCTTGACCAGCCAGGCAAAGGTGCGCTCCACACGCCAGCGGCGCTGCTGGACCTGAAAGCCACGTTGGCCGGGCGGGGGCTGGACGATGCGCAGGCGCGTGCGGTGCCCCAACAGCCCCCGCAGCAGGGGTTGCTGGCCTTGATAGCCCCGATCGGCCCACACCGTGCGCAGGCGCTGGGTTAAGTGCCCCACGGCCGCCAAAGCGGCCACCCGGGCGAGCCCGCGGGCGTCACTTTCCGCCGCCGAATGCACGCGCACGCGCAGCAGATTGCCGTCCAGATCGGTCAGAATCGTGCGTTTGCGCCCCACCACGCGCCGATAGGCGCTATAGCCACGGGCAGGCCCGCCCAGGTCTGTAGTGCGCACAACCTGCGCATCAACGAGCCCAGCGCGCGGTCGTTTTTTTTAGCCAGACCCGCCCGGCGGTGCGCCACGAGCACGTCGCTCAGGCGCTGCCAGCGCCCGGCGCGTTGCCAGCGTTGCAGGTAGCCGTACGCGGTTTGCCACGGCACCAGATCGTGCGGCAACAACCGCCACGACGCCCCCGCCCGCAACGCATAGAGCAGCGTGTTGATCACTTCCCGCAACTCGCGGCGCGGGCGGCCGGTCGTGGCGGCGGTGGGCAAGAAGGGCGCCAGAAGCAGCCATTGGGCATCGGTCAGATCACTCGGGTAGGCGAGGCGTTCCATAGCCCCAAGGTACTTTTAAAACACGCTCTTAGCAAAACCACCCCTTGTGCGGGTGGTGTAAAGCCGTATCCTCCAAGCGTGTCATCGTCGAAACTATCGCCGTTGTACACGTAGGCCATTTGGCGAGTTCGGTCGCAGCCGACATAATCGTCGTTATAATACCCCAAGTCGAAATCAACCCAGTGCCCAAGGTAAAAATCACGAAAATTGGTGGTGCCCTGATTGCGTACGTCATACCGAACGAATATTGTTTGCTCGGCGGGGCTACCGCTTCCCTGTGTGTCGAAGGTGTATACTAATCCGCGTACTTCCACATGCATGGTCGGTGAGTACGGGACTTTTCGCTGCCCGGCATCATTCGCTACGAAGAACAAGATCTGATCGCCGGGAACATCCGGGTAATCACCTCCAGCGGGGGTGTAACGTCCATCGAGATCTACATCGACAAATGGGGCGTAGGCCACGGCCGTGTTGCCCAGTGCCGGCCATTCTGCGATAGCTAACGGCACCTGATACCCCGCCTGCCCCGCTGCAATAGCTTGCTGGTGCGCAATAATTTCAGCGCGTGTCACCTCCCAGACCTTATTGAACGCCGGGTTGCCGATATTGGCGACGAAGCCGGTGGTATCGGGGTTGATTGGCCCTGCCGTAAAGCTCACCTCCGGCAAATTGGTGTTTTGAAGAACCTGGCGATAGGTTTCCGCCGCCACGCACACGCGATTGCGGGTATCGAAGCCCCCTATCCATAGATTTGCACCGTAAACGGTCTTGCGCCGGGGTTGGCCCGGTGTAACCTTTGGCACTTCCAGACCCAAACGCGCCGCGCCGAGCATAGACCACAGCGTACCGTTGGCGTACACTGCGCCACGCACGTTGTTGAGGTCAATATCGCGCGTAGTCACTTGGGCAAGTGCGGGGTACAGCAGGCTAAACAGGCTGAACGTGAGATAAAATTTTGGCGGTGGTCTATAGCCGTGTGAGCTATAGCTTTGGCGATGGTTTTTACCCAGCATTTCTGCGCCCACTGTGGCAGCGACCAGATTCAGCGTAACGGGAGCAGCGGAGGGCAGGCCAAATACAAGTGCAAATCGTGTTTGCGCCAAGGCTATTTTGAGCCGGCGGCGCGGCGCAAAGCGCCGTTGCTCGCCCAAGTGGACGCGCTGCTGCTCGAACGCAACTCGCAACGCAGCATTGCCCGCATCACCGGTATCGCGCGGATGACGATTGCCAAACGCGTAAAAAAAAGCCCGGACGCCGGCGCCTGAGCTGGTCCCGGCGCGGTCCGAAAAAGCCCAGCAGAAGCGCTGGGAAGCCCTCGAACTCGATGAAATGGGGACGTACGTGGGCCGCAAAAAGCGCAAAGTCTGGCTTTGGCTGGCTGTCGAACGCGTTTCGCGGCGCATCGTCGCGTGGGTGCTCGGCGCGCGCGGAGCGGCCACGGCCCGGCGTTTGTGGCACGCCTTGCCGGCCCGCTACCAGCGCCATTGCTTCTATTTCACCGATCTCTGGGAGGCGTATCGCGGCGTGCTGCCGTGGTGGGCCCACCGGCCGAGCGCGAAGGGCAGCGGCCAGACGAGCATTGTCGAGGTCATCAATTGCTCCCTACGTCAGCGATGTGGCGTGCTCGTGCGCAAATCCTGTTCGTTCAGTAAATGTCCCCGCATGCACGAAGCCAGAATTCAACTCGTCATTAATAATCACAACGACCGACTCACACGGCTATAGACCACCGCCAAAATTTTTTCATCAGCAAGGAAATGCGTCCGTGGTATACCGAAGCTATACCCCCGCTAATTGAGGATCTGGGTTTGGGTTTTATGGCTTACGTTTGAGGTATGAGCTGGCTTTTGACTCCTGAGCAACTCGCCTTGGTGCAGCAAGCGCGTCGGGCGACGCGGGAGAAAAAGGCCTTTGCGCGCCTTTCCGCCTTGGGGATGCTACCCACGCCGACGTGGCGCTCGCCCTCGACATTCACGCCGAAACGGTAGGCCAGTGGAAGCAGCAATACCTGGCCGTCGGGCTGGAAGCGTACCTGCGCGATGACTTCGCCGGCTCGTCGGCCTACCTCTGCGCCGCGCAACAGGCCGCCGTCGCCGCTCACGTACGCGCCACGCCCGCCACCACGGCCCGCCAGGTGGGCGCCTGGATCGCCCCGACGTTTCACGTCGCCTACGGCCTCTCGTCAGTGCGGGCCCTCTTGCGCCGCCTGGACTTCGTTAATGTCCGCCAGCAACGCGTGCCCGGACGGGCCGACGCGCGCGCCCAGGCCGCCTTCGTAGCCGAGTTTACGCGCCGCACCGCCGAAGCGGCCACCCAGCCGGCGGCCCGGCGACCGGTCTTTTACTGCGCCGACGCGGTCCATCCACGCCATCAGGCCCAACCCACGCGGGTCTGGATCCCGCGTGGCACTTCCGCCACGGCCGCGCTGCTGCCGACCAACACGGGTCGCCAGCGGCTCAACCTCAACGGGGTGGTGAAGGCCACCGACCCGACGAAGGTACTGGTGCAGGAAGCCGACACGATCAACGCCCAGGACACGATTCGCTTGTTCGAGCGCCTCTTGGCGGCCGAGCCGACGGCGGAGCGGGTGGTGGTCATCTGCGACAATGCCCGCTACTACCGCTGCCACCTGGTCACCGACTGGCTGGCGGCGCATCCGCGCCTGGAGCAATGGTTTCTACCGGCCTATGCCCCGAATCTGAATCTGATCGAGCGCCTCTGGGGACGCCTTCACCAGCAGGTACTCGCCGGGCGCTACTACGCCGCCTTTGCCGACTTCCGTGACGCTGTGCTCGGCTTTTTTGAGCCCGCTTCCCTGGCCCGGCAAGCACCTGAATTACGCGCCCTGCTGGCCCCCAACTTTCACTTAATTCAATCCCCCCTGCTGACGACGTAAAGGTCGCCAGTAAATACCCCGTAGCCCAGATCGTCAATTAGCAGGGGTATACATGCAGGAAGCAATACTGCTCCCGCGCGACCACTCACCACTTGTCAGACAGGTTGAAGTACGACGGCAACAAGCTGGACTAACCGACCAAAAAAAGCGCGGCGGCCGATTACTTGGCCGCCGCGCTTCTCGTTTTCGGCAGCTCAAGTTACTTGTACGCCGTCCTCATTCCGCCGTCACCACCAGCCGCTGCCGGGCGAGGGCGCGGCCGTCGGGCGCGGTGAGGGTCGCGTGGTAAAGCCCGCCAGCCAGCCCGCGCACGTCGAGCGGTGTGGTGGCGGCGCGCACTGCCACGGTGCGCACGGTGCGGCCGAGCGCATCGCGCAGGGTGAGGGTGGCGGCCGACAGCCCCGCTGGCAGCCCCGCGTGGATGGTGGCCGTGCGCGTAGCGGGGTTGGGCGCGAGGGTCAGGATGGCGGCCGTTTCGAGGGCGCGCGGCGCGGCGAGGGTGCCGGATTGATAGCGGATCTGAATTTGATCGGCCGTTTGCTGCAAGCCGGCTACGCTGGCAAGTTGCGGAGCTGCACTACCGCCAGCACCACGGGCAAAGACATACGCAATCTCGAAAACGCGCGCCGCGCCGCTTGCCAGCGTGTAAGGCCCGGCCGAAATCACGCCCCGACGATCACCAGGAATTCGGCCGGCGCCGGCTTCCGTCCAGCCGGTGCCGGTTACGGGGTCGCCGTCATACATCCAGGGGTACGGCTGGCGGTTGGTACCCGCCGCGCCGTCGCCGCCGTATTCTATGAGTTGTCCGTTAAGCCATCGGCCTCTTAAATAATTGTAATAATGTATGGCCTGACTCGGGTTGCCTTGGGGCGAGAAATCATTGTTATAGTAGGTGGCACTTGCAACCGAGTCGCTCAAAAGCATCACGCCCTGAGTAGGCGGGTTTGCGCCGTACCCGGCCGTTGGCGGCACCGTGGTCGAATCATCTTCGTCGAAAATATCGCCGTTGTACACATACATCATTCGCCGATTACGGTCGGTGGCCATGTAATCGTCATTCCAGTTGCCAAGGTCAAAATCAGTCCAATGCCCGATGTAGAGGTCCTGGTAGGTGCGCGTCGAGCGGTTATGTACCGTATAGCGCACGAACGCCGTATTGGCCAATGGGTCAGTTGGCCCGCTCCCTGCAAAGGCGTACACCAACCCATGGATGTCGATTTCCATTCGAGGACTAAAGGGTACCTTATTCCCTGCCATATCATTGCAAACGTAAAACATCGCTTGGTCGCCGGGTACATCCGGGTATTCGCCCAGGGCCGGCTCGTAGCGGTTGTTGCCGTTTAAGTCCGCGAAGGGTGCCAGTCGCTCCACGGGCGTGGTGCCCGGTACGTGGCCGGGCCAAGCAGAAATGGTGCGCGCCATAACGTACCCTGGCTGGGCGTATTGGGCGCGATGGGTGTTGATTTCGGCCCGTGTCACGCTCCAAACACTGTCGTAGGCCGGGTTGTCACGCATTCCGGCAGTGGCGGCTTGGCTGGCCGGGCCAGTCCAAAAACCTCGGTCGGGAATAGTGCCTTGTCGGTACGTCTCGGCTGCTACGTACAGCCTAGTCGTTGTGTCTTGCCCCCCAATCCAGAGGCCGGCAATGTAGGAACTCAACAACCGGGGCTGGCCAGGTACGAGCGACTTCGGTATTTCCAGCCCACCGGAAGGTTGAGGTTGGGTCAGCGAAAAATAATTCCGCCACAACTGAGTCGACGGAAAAACGTCGCCCCGGTAATTATTGACATCCAGCACGGCTGGACGGGCACCTTGTGCGAAGGCAGTACCGGCAGAAGCCAGCAATAGCCCGGTGAGAAGTAAATGTTTCAAGTGTGCAAAAAGTGAAATTGAAGTCTCGAAGGTAACGCAGCGAATTAAAAACGGGCAGCCCCCACGCTCTCCGTGAAGGCTGCCCATCCGAGACCGCCTCGATTACGCGAAGGCTGCCGATGAATCAAGATTTTATTTACCCCGCCGCCACGCCGTGGTGCGAGGTTACGCGGGCGCCGCGCTTGGGGGCGGCGGGCGTCGGCGTGGGCTCGGGAGTTTCCGGGGGGGCGGCTTCCACTACCTCCTGGTCGTCGAGGGTATTGGGGTCGGTTTCCTCCAAAATGGCTTTGGCCGCCGACCAGCGGAGCGAGTAGAGGTCTTTGCGGCGGTCGCGGAGGTTGCGGACGGAGCCGGCGGTGTTGAGGTCTTTGAGGAGGTCGAGGTCGAGGTCGGCAATGAGGGTCATTTCCGTGTTCGGGGTGGCCTCGGCGATGGTGGCATCGTGGGGGAAGGCGAAATCGGAGGGGCTGAACACCGCCGATTGCGAGTACTGAATGTCCATGTTCTCGACCTTCGGCAGGTTGCCCACCGAGCCCGTGATGGCCACGTAGCACTCGTTTTCGATAGCGCGGGCCATTGCGCAGCACCGCACGCGCTGGTAGGCGTTCTTGGTATCGGTCCAGAACGGCACGAACAGAATTTTCATCTGCTGCTCGCTCAGCAAACGCGCCAGCTCCGGAAACTCCACGTCGTAACACACCAGAATGCCGATTTTGCCGAAATCGGTGTCGAAGGTTTGCAATTTGCTGCCGCCGCGCATTCCCCAGTAATGTGCTTCATCGGGCGTGACGTGCAATTTGAATTGCTGCTCGAAGGTGCCATCGCGCCGGCACAGATACGCGACGTTATATAATTTGCCGTTCACGATTTCGGGCATCGACCCGGCAATGATATTGATGTTGTACGAAAGCGCAAACTCCACCATTTTTTGGCGCAAAAGTGGCGTGTAGGCCGCCATTTCGCGGATGGAATCGGGCGCGTTTGAGCTTTTCGACAGGGCCATCAGCGGCGCATTGAAAAACTCCGGAAACATCACCAAGTCAGCTTTATAGCTCGATACGGTATCGACGTAAAACTCGACTTGCTGAATCATTTCTTCCAAGTTCTGCACCGCGCGCATTTGCCACTGCACCACCCCGATACGCACGTTGGATTTGGTATTGCCGATGAGTTTTTCGTACTGTTCATCGTAATACACATTGATCCATTCGAGCAGGGTGGCGTACCCGCGCGAATCGGCATCGTAGGGTAAATAATCCTTAATTATTTTCCGTACGTGAAAGCCGTTGGTGAGCTGGAAGGTCAGAATGGGGTCGTTGAACTCCTTGTTGCGCACCTGCTCGATGTATTGCGCGGGCTTCAGCTCGTCGGCGTGGGGGCCGTAGCCGGGGATGCGGCCGCCCGCCACGATGGCGCGCAGGTTCAGGCTCTCGCACAGCTCCTTGCGGGCATCGTAGAGGCGCCGGCCGAGACGCAGATTGCGGTAGTCGGGATCGACGAACACATCGACGCCGTAGAGCGTGTCGCCTTCGGGGTTATGGGTTTTGAAGGTGCCGTCGGCCGTAATCTGGGCGTACGTGTGGCGGTCGCCGTAATCGGAATACTGCACGATGAGCGCCAACGCCACAGCCACGATCTGGCCTTTGTCTTCGATGCAAATCTGCCCTTCGGGGAAGTTTTGCAGCAGGGCGCGGTACTCTTTGCGCGTCCAGGCACTGTCGTCGAAATCGGTGTACACCCGCTCCATAATGTCGCGGATGGCGTTGTAATCGCTCTGTTTGAGCTGGCGCAGGCGCAGCTTGTGGTCGGCGTCGGAGAAGGAAGTAGATGGAAGTTCGGGCATATGGGAGGGGAAGCAAGGCGGCCGGGAACGTGGCCGTATGGCGGTAGGCACCGCCGGAATAAGCGGCGCCGTTGGGCGCAAAGTTCGGCCGTGGGCGTGTAGTAGCGGTTGGCGCGGCCCGGCAGGTTCGTCACATTATCGTGTTACGGGAGGCGGGGGCGCACGGGGTCACTTTTGAGGCGGCAAGTTGCCCACTTCATTTCCTGCTTTCCGATGGCCCAGACCCGTTTTTTTCGTTTCCTGCTGCTGGCAGGCGTGCTGTTGGCCGGGCCGGCGATGGCCCAGTGGCCCTCCACGCCCACCCAAACGTTTTACGTCTGCAACGCCCCCGGCGAGCAGAGCAGTGTGCGCGCCCACCCCGATGGCGCCAACGGCAGCCGCGTGTACTGGCTCGATAAGCGTGGCGGCACCGCTGTGGGCACGGCCATTTACGGGCAGCACCTCAACGCCGCCGGTACGCCGCAGTGGCCCGCTAACGGCCGGCTGCTGCACCAGACACGCGGCAAAGTGATACTGGGGATGCGGGTGGTGCCGTGGCAAAACGGCGTTTTGGTGGCGTGGGTACAAGGCCTCAGCAGCGGCGACTCGCTTTTTTGCCAGTATTACAGTGCCGCCGGGGCGCCGCAATGGCCCCGGCCCACTTTGATAGCCGCCGTCAGCCGGATGCAGAGCATCATCTACGTAACCGCTACCGGGCTCAACGTACTGCCCAACGACTCCGGCGCCACCATCACACACAGCCTGATTCAGACTGGCGGCGCCACGCTTTTCAGTTACAACCGCGTCGGATTCACCGGGCGCCGCCGCTGGCCGCTCAACACGTTTCGCCCTTCCATCAATGGCGCCAGTATTTTCAGTACCCTCAGCGATGGCGGCAACGGCTTTTTCGTGGTTGGCTCCACGGGAGGGCTGGGCGCTGTTATCGTTGCGCAACGCTTTGGGCTGAAAGGGCAAACCCGCTGGGCCGGGCCGGTGAATGTTTCGGCCAACGGGGCGGGCGGGCGCGGCGAGGGCGGCTGGCCCGTCCGGGTGCTGCCCGATACCAGCCTTGTGGTGACGTGGGGGCGCTACACGCCGGCCGATATCGTGGCCGTCAAGCTCACCCGGCTTGGCGCGTATGCTTGGGCGGCGCCCACCTACCGCGTCGTCTGCGACCATCCGGCCATCCAACGCGACGCGCAGGTGCAGCTTAGCGGCAACGACCTCTGGGCGATCTGGAACGATAACCGCCCGCCCGCCAGCAACTCGTTTCAGTACGTGCAGAAAATCGACCTCACCACCGGCAACCGCGCTTGGAGCGCGGGCGGCGTGGCAGTTTTCAGGCTGAACAACTACATCTCCGCCCCCACGCTGACCGCCGCCGATAATGGCGCCGTGATGGCTTTTTCGAATGTGAGCGCAGGGTTTCTGGCGCAGAAAATCCGGCCCGATTCCACGCTGGCGTGGCCCGTTACAGGCGCGCCCATCAACACCATTACTAGCGACCGCCCGTTCTACGGCGATTACGCGCCCATCAGTCAGCCCGATGGGTCGGTGCAGGTGTTCTGGACCAGTTTCGGCAACGCCAGTATTTGCGGTGCTAAAGTGTACCCCAGCGGCGTGTTGGGTACTTCAGTAGAGGAGGCCGAACGCGCGGCGGCCGTGGCGGTGTGGCCCGTGCCCGCCACCGCCGCCGTGCAGGTGCGCGGCCACGATACGGCCGTGCCCCTCATCTTGCTCGATGGCTTGGGGCGCGCCGTGCGCACGGCGCGGGTGGCCACCGATGGTGGTGCCTTTGCCCTCGCGGGGCTGGCGCCGGGGCTGTACCGGTTGCGGGTGGGGCTAGCCGATGGCCGCGCGGTACTGCGCCCGGTGGTGGTAGAGTAAGGCGCGTGGTGGTGCGCGGCGGTGCGTGCGTCACCCAGGGTAGCAATCCCGTTGGGATAGCAACCCTGGGCTGTGGAATGGAACCCCTTCAGGGTTCGCCAACAGTAATCTAACCTGCTTGAAGATTGCTTTTCCGGCGAACGAGCCAACGCAACACGCCTACTACTGAACCATCGCCGTTCTTCTGAAACCCCTGCTCCGTGCTATACTTGAGGATTGGTCTCACTTTTCCTTTCTTCTCCTTTCCCTAATGTTGCGCTTTATGCAATTGACTTCCCGATTTTCGCACCGCGCCGGTATGTGGCTGCCGGCGCTATTGCTGCTGACGTTGGCGGCGTGTTCCGGCAATAAAGAAGAAGCGGCGCAGACCGAGCCGCCCGCTGCAACCTCGGCCCCGGTGGCATCGGCCCCGGCGGCCCCCGAGCCCGCTGCTGCAACCGAACCCACCGCCGCGCCCGATTCGGCCGCGCCCGCCGGGTTCGACATCTCGCAGGTACCCGTTTCCACCACCGCCAAGCTCGGCGCGTGGCCGTATTTCTCGCTGCTCGACGGCTACAAGGTCATGACGGCGGAAAACCAGCCCGGCCGCTCGTCAAAAGAACATCTGCACGATGTGGCCTTCGATAAATACGAGTTCTTCGATGGCGTGCAGCTCATCCCCGTTGAAGGGCGGCTGTACACGGTGTGCGCGCTGGGCAAGGGCGCGTCATTCCATCAGGTGCGCAAAACGTACGAGAAGCTCGTGCAGGGGATGGGGGGCGTGACCGTTTTTGAGGGCGACGGCAAGCAGATGATGGCGCAGAAAGCGAAGTTCGCCGAGGGCCGCCACCGCGCTTTTTACATTGATTACGATGAGATGGGCGTGTACGTCGCGCGCCTGCCTGACCGCGAAATCTGGGTGGAAGCCTACAAGCCCTGGAACACCCCCGCCGACGAGTACTGGCTGACCGTGGTCGAGCGCAAAGCCCTGCCCATGACGGCCAAAATGCTCGACGCCGAGGCCATGAAGGCCGCCCTCGACAAAGACGGTCACGTACCGCTCTACCTCAACTTCGACACCGACCGAGCCACCCTCCGGCCCGATGCCGCCGGCACCATCGCCGAAATCGTGAAGCTCCTCACCGCCGATACCGGCCTGAAACTCGCCGTCGAGGGCCACACCGACAACCAGGGCGCCTTCGCCCGCAACCAGCAGCTTTCGGGGCAGCGCGCCGAATCGGTGCGCGCCGCGCTCGTGGCGAAAGGCATCGCACCCGCCCGCCTCACGGCCAAAGGCTACGGCCAAACCAAGCCGCTGCAACCCAACGACACCGACGAAGGACGGGCTAAAAACCGGCGCGTGGAGTTGGTGAAGGGTTAGGGCGGCGAGCCCATTTTTAGGATATAACCGGTTCAGGCGGGTGCGAACCCGCAAAAAAACAGGCGGCCGGACTTCTGTCCGGCCGCCTGTTTTGGATATCGGCGGTCTGCTTCGGGCGGCACGGGCGCCGTTAGGCGGTGGGCGGCACGGGCGCCGCGCCAGGCGCCGGGTCGCGCACGTAGTCGTCGGCGCGTTTGGGGTCGCTGAAGGCGTATTGGCGGAACCCTTTGGCGCACAGCACGGCACACTCGTCGTGGAGGGCGTTGTGCTGCCGCACCCGCTCCTGGGCGTTGAGCGACCGCGATAGCACCCGTCCGTTGTAGGCGCCGATGGCGGTTTCGAGGCGTTCGACGGCGGGCGCTACGGCATCGATCCGGGCTTGGGTGAGGCCTTCGGCCACGATGCGCGGGTCTTGCAGGTGCAGCGCGGCGGCGGCGGTGGCCGTGACGGCGGCGCGCAGCAGGTCGGCTTCGTTGAGGTCGGCCAACTCGGCGAGGCCGAGGGCGCGGTACTGCGCCGAGCGGTCGCCGTACACGTCTTCCACGGGGCCGCGCAGGGCGCGGAGGGGGGTGCGCAGGGCCTCCATCTCGGTGTCGCGGCGCTCTTTTTCGAGGCGCTTGAACTGCTCGTCGAGGATGTCGGCGGGGAGGGCGGCGAAGGTTTTGATGGCACCCTCGAACGTGTCGAGGCGCGCGCCGGACACGCCGTCGTCGGCGAGGTCGGCCTGGTCGCGCCGGAGCGCCACGAGGCGCTGGCGGCAGTCGGCGGTGAGGTCGGGGTCGCTCATGCCGGAGCGGCGGATTTCATCAGCTTTGGCCATGGGGTAGAAAAAGAAAAAGGGATGCGCACCACCGGCCATCAGTAACCGGCGCCCGAATATACGTCTTTGCCGGTAGTCGGCGCCGGTTGGGGGCACTGGGGGCGTTTACCAGCCCCATAGGCGGGTGGGGTGGCGAGGGCCGGGCCACCGTTGCGCTCATCGGCTGCGCCCTTCCGCCCGGCGGGGCCACCGCCGGCTGGGTAGGCAAGAAAGCTGCCCCGGCCGGGGGCTCCGATAGCCCTAGCGGGGGCTCCTATAGCCTCTCAGGCGCCATCTTGGCGGCCTGTCGGGGCCGCTGCGCGGCCTTTTGCTGCCATTTTGGCGCTTTCGGGGTGTTCGCCTCCATACGCCGCCCTTGCCGTGATGTGCGCTATTTCGGCCGCGTTCAGGCCGTAGAGCTGGTAGACGAGCTGGTCGAGTTGGCCGTCGGTGAGGGCGATGCGGCTGGTAAAGGCCGCCCGCCTACTCGCGCACCACCCGGCGTACCACCGTGCCGTCGGCCGTAGTCAGGCGCACGGTCAGGACGCCGCGCGCGGTACCGAGGTCGGCGGCGGTCAGCGTGGCCTGGGTTCCGTGGATGGTACGCGTCAGTAGCCGACGGCCGAGCGCATCGCTGACATCGAGCCGAACGGGGCCGGTTGTGGGCAAGCCGCGCAGCGCGACCGCCTGGCCCGCGCCGACGGGGTTGGGCGCCACCGTGAACTCCCGGAGCGCGGCGACATCGGCGGGCGTGCCCAGCACGATGCGGCGGTAAATGTCGCGGTATTCGACGCCGGTCACGGTTTCGTTGCCGCCGATCAGGGCCGTGTTGATGGTGAGCAGCGGCACGTGCTGACCCACCGCGAGCCACTTGTACTCGTAGCGGGTGGGCAGTTGCAAGGCAATGGGCATCTGGCCCGAAATAGCGAGCGAATCGAAGGCATCGAGCCGGGTGCGCACCCGCACCGTGGCAAACGTGCCAAACGGCGTGGTGAGCGAGCCCCAACCATCGGGCTCGTTCACGCGCCGCTGCTGCTGCGAGAGGAAGGCGGTGCCGGGGACGTTGGCTTCAAAGTACGAATCCGAGGAATCAGCCGCCGATGCAAACGACAGCGGTAACCGGTACACGATGTCCTGCTGGCCGCTGGCGAAGGTCACGGGCACGGCCAAGCCATTGACGGCGGCGCTGAACCCGACTTGCCGGTAATCGGCGGCCTGGCGGCGGAAATACCCGCGTAAATCGCCGAAATTCAGGCCCCCGGCGCCGGGCAGCGAGTCGATGGGGAGTTGCGTGGGCGTGGCCACCGACGCGCGGTTGGCGCCGCCCAACGGGCCGAACGTGAACAGAATCAGCGGCCCGGCCCCCGCCAGTGGGTCCAGAAATTCGGCCACCCGCTGGCTCACGGGCGTAAGCGTACTGAAATCCCAGGTTTGGTTGGGGCCGGTGGTCTGGAAATCGATGCCGAGGCCCACGCCCCGGCTCAGGCGCAGCGTATCGCCCGTGACGGGCATATCGGCCTGCGTAATGGTGGGGCCTTGGGCGGCGGCGGGTAAGGCCGCCAAACCGGCCGAAAACAAGAGAAGGGTAGAAGGCAGGCGCATAGGTGCCACGGAATGCAATACGGATGAGAAAAGCGAAAACCGCGCGGGCAAGAGGCGCCACGGGCCGTTTCCTAACCCAAATGTAACACCTTGGCGTACCCCGAAGGGGTTCCATTCCACAGTTCAGGGTTGCTATCCCGAAGGGATTGCTACCCTGGGAACCGCGCGGGGAAACGCGCGTGTCGCGGCACACACGGTTCGCGCCCACCGCAAACCCACGCTCATTCCGGCGCATCCACCGCGTTCCACCCAAAACGCACCGTCAGCCAAATACTACCCAGTCCAGCCCCCACCGTCAGGGCGGCCAGCGGCACGCCCAACAGCAGCAGCAAATACCCCCCGAACAGCGCGCCCGCCATCGGCGCCACGGCGTCGGCCGGCGCGCGCGGCCAGCGGAGCAACGCAGCGTCGGCGAGCAACAGGGCTGCCAGCGGGAAAGCCGTCAGGCTGCCCGCCCACGCCCACCGTGCTGCGCCGGGTAGCGGGCAGCAAAGCGCCCACGCCACGGCCTCGAGCACGAGCCAAACCGCGTATTGCGCCAGTTTTTGGCCCCAGCGTCGCGCCAACGATACCGGCAGATTGCCGCGAAACGCGAGTCGCGTGCGCTCCCAGTAAACCAGTTCGGCCGGTAGGCGCGCCGCGAACGCCGCCGTCAGCAGCGCGCCCAACGCCAGAATGCGGGCATCGAAGGTGGCGGGGTCGTAGAGGCGGCTCAATAGCACGATTACGCCCACCGAAGCCGCTTTCGTGAGCAGCGTGCCCAACGGCCGTGCGTGCCACTCGGCCCGCAGCCCCCACAGCGCGGGCGGCCAGCGCCACCCCAACGCCCAGCGCCCGCCGGGACGTGAGCCACGCAACGCGGCTTCGTGCGCGCCCCAGCCGCTGACGGTCAGCGCCGCCAGGGTGCCCGCTACCGCCAGCCCCGGCCCGAAAGCCCGTGCTTGCCCGGCGAAAACCAGCATCACGGTGCCGTACAGCCAGCACGGCGCCAGCATCGCGAGTTGCGTCAGGAGCCCGGCCGTCCAGCGCTGCGCGGGCGGCACCAGCCGCAAAACCAGCAGCGGCTCGTATTCGGGCAAGGCCCAGAGCCGCCCGGCAAACCGCGCGCTCAGGAGCGTGTACGCCGTCCAGGGCATCAGATACACCCCGACCAACACGCGCCAATCGCGCAGGGCTTCGCGGATGAGCGTCGTGTGTTCGTTGCTCGACAGCACCCCGCCGAGCAGCAGACCTACGCCGATGAGCCACCCCGCATATCGGCGGTAAAAAGCTGCCGTTACGGCGCGCAGCAACACGCGCAGCAGAGCCATCATGGAGCAGAAACCGGGCTGATGCCGCCACTGGCCACGCGCCAGCGGCCCGTGACGGGCACCCGTTCGGGGTCGAACGGCTGATGCGACGACAGCAGCAAGCCCACGCCCGCCGCCGCGCGCTCGGCCACGAGATGTTCAACGGCCAGTTGCGTGGCCAAGTCGAGGGTAATCAAAGGCTCGTCTAGGATAAGCAGCCTTGGATTTCCCAGAAAGGCGAGCAGGAGGGAGGTTTTTTTGAGCATTCCGCTCGAATACGTGCCCGTGGGTTGGTGCCAGAAAGCGGCAACGCCGAGCGCCTCGGCGACGGTCGCGAGCTGGCCGGGCGGCGCCACTTTCGCCTCGGCTACGTAAGCGGCCAGCTCGTGGCCGGTCAGAAACGGCGGGTACAGCGGCTCGGCTTCGCCGTAATTCACGACGCGCCGCCACGGCACCGGCTGGCGGTGCAGGTCGAGGGGGAGGGGGGCTGCGGCGGTGGCACCGAGCGTCACGCGGCCCTCGCACGGAATAAGGCCCGCCAACGCCCGAAAAAACGTGGTTTTGCCCGCGCCGTTGGCGCCCGTCAGCCAATGAACGCCCGGCGGTAGGTGCAGCCGGGGGATGGTGAGTATGGGCGGCCCGCCCCGGTACGCTTTCTGGAAATCGTGAAGTTCAAGCACGGCTGCGAAGGTCGGGCGCGGGCGCCGGTGCATCTTTGACGACGGCCCGTTTTTGCTTCCTTTTCGCTCCGCCGTTTGCCCGTGCCCGATTCGCCCCAAACCCAGATTGCCGATTACTACGACGAGTTCGCCGCCCGCCAGCGGCGCACCGGGCTGAATATGCGTATCTGGCATCTGTTCGGTCGTCTGCAAGCGCACGGGCTCGCCGCCGATTCGCGGGTTTTGGAGTTGGGCTGCGGCATTGGCGCGCTCACGTTTTTGCTCGCGCGCGCCGCGCCGCGCGGCCACATCGAGGCGGTCGATTTGAGCCCCGAATCGGTGCGTTTTGCGCGCGAGCAGTTGGCGGGTCAGGCCAACGTCAGCCTACACGTGCACGATGTGGTGACGTACGAGCCGGCGGCTGGGCCGACTCGCCGGGCCTTCGATTTCATCACCCTTTTCGATGTCATCGAACATATTCCGCTGGAATTGCACGGGGCGCTGTGTCGGCAGTTGGCGGCCGTAGCCGGTCCGAAAACCCAAATTCTAATCAATATTCCGCATCCGCGCCTCATCGAACACTACCACCGCCACGAGCCCGCCGCGCTTCAGGTAGTAGACCAATCGGTGGAAATGGCACCTTTGGTTACGCACCTGCAAGCCGCCGGGCTGGCGCTGCACGCGCTCGATACGTACAGTTTGTGGCGCGAAGCCGATTACCAGTTTCTGGTGATTCGGCCGCGCGCTGAGTTCACGAATCAGGCGGTGGCGCCCGGCAGCCTCGCGACCCGCGCGCTGGCCCGTGCCCAGCACGCGTGGCGGCGGCTGACGGTGCGGTACCCATTGAGGTAGTGCATACTTCGGCGCGATTGGCGTCCCTTGCCCAGGATTTAAATGCCGGGCAAGGGACACCGATTGCGCCTGTAAACTTCAAAAACTACCCATTGCCGTGCCTCGTCTCGACCACTACCCCCGCCATTACTTCCCCGACCGCGCCGCGTGGCGCGCCTGGCTGGCGGCGCACCACGCGCAGCCGCAGGGTATTTGGCTGGTTTATGACAAAAAAGTAGGCCGCAAGCCGCAACTCCTCACCTACGCCGACATCGTAGAAGAAGCCCTCTGCTTCGGCTGGATCGACTCGCTCCCGCGCAAGCTTTCCGAAACGCAAACGATGCTCCTGCTCACGCCGCGCAAGCCGAAAAGCGTGTGGTCGAAGCTGAACAAGACGCGCATCGAATCATTGCTGAACAATGGCCTGATGACGGCCGCCGGGCAAGCTAAAATAGATGTCGCCAAAGCCAACGGTTCCTGGGAGTCGCTCGACGAAGTGGAAGCCCTGACCGTGCCCGAAGATTTAGCCGACGCCCTGGCGGCCATACCCGGCGACCGCGCCCGCTGGGATGCCCTCACGGTGACGGCCCGCAAGGGCGCGCTGCAACAAATCAGCAGCGCCAAAACCACCGAAACCCGCGCTCGGCGCGTGGCGACGGCGGTTGGACTGGTGCAACTTTAACGTAACGCCCACCTCCTGCTTGGCGCCGCGCGCCGCCGAGCGTCAGTCGCCAAGCAGCAGGTGGGCGTTACGTGCCGTTCCGTTAAAAGCGGTGTAGCTACGCCTGAAACAGCCGCTTATCGGCCCAAAACGTGCCCAACGGCACCAGCGAGGCCACAAAGCCAAGCATAATTTTCTTCGCCGACCAGCCGCGTTCCACGCCCACGCCCAGCAGCAGCAACACGTACAGCACGAACAGCACCCCATGCGCCATCCCCACGTGCTTCACCGCCAGGGGCTGGCCAAAGGCGTATTTGAGCGGCATCGCAATCAGCAGTAACACCAAAAAAGAGACACCTTCGAGGAAGGCGACCACGCGGAGGCGGCCTAAAGAAGAGGAGAGAAGCGAAAGCATAGAGAAGCGTAACGTCAGTGAGCGCGAACCGCCGCGCAAAGGTCGCTGCGTTAGGCAATCGGGGCTGTCGCCGGGCCTTTCCGAGTTACAGTTCTTCTGGTTAGATCCCAGTTAATCGCCTGATGGTCATACCACATAAAGTGGTGAGCAGAGCACCGATCGCGGCAGTGAACAAATACCTTCGCCACCGAATCGACCTCTTTCGTCTCTCACCTCTTCGCTGCTGGTAATGGAATTACGGATAGAAAACCTGTCGAAAACCTACGCCAACGGCGTACGCGCCCTGCACAACGTCTCGCTCACGATTCCGAATGGAATGTTCGGCCTACTCGGCCCCAACGGCGCCGGCAAAAGCACGCTGATGCGCACCATCGCCACGTTGCAGGAGCCCGATAGCGGCACCATCCAGCTCGGCAACTTCAACGTACTCACGCAGCCCGACGCCGTGCGGCGCGTGTTGGGCTACCTGCCGCAGGAATTTGGCCTGTACCCCGGCATTGCGGCCGATGTACTGCTCGATTATTTCGCCGGATTGAAAGGAATCCGCGACGGCGCCGAGCGCAAAACCGCCGTCGAGAGCCTGTTGCAGCAAACCAACTTGTGGGAAGCGCGCAAAAAAGCCGTCGGCGGCTACTCCGGCGGAATGCGCCAGCGGTTCGGCATCGCAGTGGCGCTGCTGGGCGCGCCGCAACTCATCATCGTCGATGAACCCACGGCCGGGCTCGACCCCACCGAACGCAACCGGTTTCTGGATTTACTGTCCGAAATCGGCGAAAATGTGGTGGTGATTCTGAGCACCCACATCGTGGAAGATGTCACGGAATTGTGCCCGCAAATGGCCATCATCGCGCGCGGCGAAGTAGTAGCGACGGGCTCACCGATGGACGTAATCGGCGAAATTAAAGGGAAAGTTTATCGGACTAAAACCGAGAAAGCCGCGCTCGCCCAATTACGCCTTGAACACGAGGTCATTTCCTCTAAATTAATTGCCGGGCAGCCCGTAGTGCGCGTGTTCAGCGAAATTCCCCTGAATGGTGGCGTTTTTACACCGGCGGAAGCCATGCTCGAAGACGCGTATTTCCACAGCTTGGCGCGGAAAGAACAGCCGAAATAACGTAGGGGCGGGCCTTGTGCCCCCCCGCGCATTGGGTAAACCGCCGGGCGGGCGGGCGCAAGGCCTGCCCCTACGATTTCCACCAGCTATTTTATGTTTTCCCACCTCCTCCGCTTCGAGCTGCGCTACCGGTTCACGCAGCCCACGACGTACGTTTATTTCGCCGTCTTCGCGCTCTTTGGTTTTTTGTCGCAGACCGTTGATGACTTTGGTTTCGGCTCGGCCAAAGTTCACGTCAATGCGCCGTGGGCCATTGCCGAACTGTGTTTGGCGGCGTCCACGCTGGGAATGTTCGTGACGGCCGCTTTGATGGGCACGCCCGTTTACCGCGACGATAAAGACCAGATGACCGGCTTGCTCTACACCACGTCGGTGGGGAAATGGGCGTATCTGGCGGCGCGGTTTCTGGGTTCGCTGCCGGCCATTTGGTTTATTATGAGCGGTTTGGTGGTGGGGGCGGTCTTGGGAATGCAGATGCCGTGGGTGGAGGCCAGCAAAATCGGGCCGGTGCCGTGGGCCGCGCTGGGCACGGCGCTCGTGGGCGGCGCGTGGGTGAACGCGCTGTTTGCGGGGTGCATCCTGTTCGCGGCGTATCTCGTGTTTCGCTCGCCGTTGGTGGTGTATCTGGGCGGCGTCACGCTGTTCGTTTTCTACCAAATTTCGGCTTCCTTCGCCGACCGCGTATCGTCAGACCACCTGTTCGCGCAACTCGACCCATTCGGCCTCGCTGCCGAACGAATCGATACGAAATACTGGACGATTGCCGAGCGCAACACGCTGAACGTGAATTTTTTGACGGGTGAATTGCTGCAAAGTCGTCTGACGTGGAGCCTGGTTGGGCTGGCGGTGCTGCTGGCCGCGATGGCTACTTTCCGGTTGCGCCAGGCCCGCACCCGTGCGCCCAAACGCGGCGCTGAAACTGCGCCGGTGGCGGCGCCCGGCGGCGCGCTCGTCACGGGGGCACCCGCGTTCGGGGCGGGCCTGGGCCGCTGGCAAACCGGGCGGCTGGCGCGAGTACAATTTCTGAACGTCGTGACGGCGTGGCCGTTCCGGGCGCTGGCGGCGTTGGGGGTGGTGTTCGTGCTGTTCAACGCGTGGTACACGTATTTCGATAATCTGCGCGGTGCCCAACTCCCGGTCACGTATCAGGTGTTGCGGCTCGTGAACGACAATTTCACGCTGTTCTTCCTCATCATCATCACCATTTACGCCGGTGAGCTGGTTTGGCGCGAGCGCGATACCCGGCTGAATCTGTTGTTCGATGCGCTGCCGCTGCCCACGGCGGCCCCGTTTCTGAGTAAGCTGCTGGCGCTGGTGGGCGCGCAGGTGGTGCTGTATGGGGTACTGACTGCGGTAGCCTTAGCCTTACAGCTTTATCTGGACGCCCGGCAGGTGGAACCGCTGCTGTACGTCCAAAACTTCGGATTGCAATTGATGGGGCTGTTGATTATGAGCGCACTGGCGCTGGCGGTACAAACCATCGTCAATCATAAATACGTCGGCCACGCCCTGATGATGGTGTACTACGGCGTCGTGTTTCTGCTGCCCGACGCGCTGGGGCTGCACCACGCACTGCTCAAATTCGGCGGCAAGGTCGAATACACCTATTCCGACCTCAACGGCTTCGGCCATTTTGTGCTGCCGCTGGTGGCGTTGAATCTATATTACCTGGCCGGCACGGCGCTGCTGGTGCTGCTGGCGGTGTTGCTCTGGGTGCGCGGCACCGACACGGGCCTGGCCACGCGCCGCCGCCGGTTTGGACAGCGGCTGGCGCTGCCCGCGATGCGGCCCGCGCTGACGGCGGCAGCGGCGGTGCTGGTGGGCACGGGCGCGTGGGCGTTCTACAACACCAACATTCTCAACCACTACCTCGCGCCCGATTCGGCGGAACTGACGCAGGTAGAAACCGAAAAGAGCTACAAACGCTACGAAAATCTGCCGCAGCTTAAAGTAGCCGCCATCGATTTGACCGCCGACCTGTACCCCACGGCCACGCCGCGCCGCTACCGGTTCAGCGGCACCTACACGCTCGTAAACCGCGCCGCGCGGCCCACCGATACGGTGCTGCTCAACTACGACAACAGCCGCAGCGTGACCACCACGCTCCGCCTCGACCGCGCGGCGCGCGTCCTCGCCGACGACCCCACTCACGGCGTCCGGCTGCTGCACCTAACGCAACCGCTGACTCCCGGCGATTCGCTGCAATTGGCGTTTACCGTTGAATACCGCGCGCGGGGGTTCAGCTCGCGACCCAAAACCAATGGCGTCTTCGATTGGGCCAGTATTTCGCCCGAAGACCGCCTGACCGCCAACGGCTCGTTCCTCGATGGGCCGGGACTGCGGTTTGGCTACCAACCCAGCGCCGAACTGGAGGACGACGACAAGCGCCGCCACCACGGCCTGAAACCAAAAGCCCGAATGAAAGCCCTCGACGACCCGCGCGGCCGGCTGGAATGCGAGTTCGGCCCCGATGCCGATTACGCCCGCTACCGCGCCACCGTCAGCACCGACCCCGACCAAACGGCCGTCACGCCCGGCTATTTGCAAAAAACGTGGCTTGCGAACGGCCGCCGCTACTTCCGCTACCAAATGGATCAGCCGATGCTGCCCATGACGCCCGTGCTGTCGGCGCGCTACGCCGTTCACCGCGAAAGCTGGCAGCCCGCCGACGCCACGCGTCCGCCCGTCAGCATCGAGATTTATTACACGCCGAAGCACCAGTACAATGTGGCCCGAATGGCCGAAGCCTTGCGCAAAGCCCTGCCTCGCTACGAGGCGGCGTTTGGGCCATACCAATACCGGCAATTGCGGATTCTGGAATTTCCGCGCTATAAGTCGTTCGCGCAGAGTACGCCCAACACGGTGCCGTTTTCCGAGGGCGCCGGTTTCATCCGCGACCTGCGCGACCCCGCCACCCCCGACGATGTATTTTTCATCACCAACCACGAGCTGGCCCACCAGTGGTGGGGCCATCAGTTGGTGGGCGCCAACGTGCAGGGCGGCTCGATGCTGATTGAATCGTTGGCCGAATACTCGGCCATTCTCACGGCCAAACACGAGTTCAGTCCGCAACAAATGCAGGCGTTTATGCGCAGCGAACTCGATGCCTACCTGCGCGGCCGGCGGAACGAGCGCAAGAAAGAAATGCCGCTGATGCGCTGCGAAAATCAGCCCTACATCCACTACGACAAAGGTGGAATGGTTTTCTACGCCTTGCAGGACTTAATCGGGGAAGAAAAACTGAACGGTGCCCTGCGCGCCTTCATCGACAAAAATCGCTACGCACGCGGCCCCTACCCCACCACCGCCGACCTGATGACGTACCTGCGCGCCGCCACGCCCGATTCGCTGCACTACGCGCTGCACGATATGTTCGAGACGATTACGCTCTACAAAAACGAGCTGAAAACCGCTACCTACGCCCCCCGCCCCGATGGCCGCTACGACGTAACGCTCACCGTGAAAGCCGAAAAAGTGCGCGCCGATTCTGTCGGCAACGAAACCCCCACGCCGCTAGGCGATTACGTAGATGTTGGCGTCTTCGCGGCCGACCCCGCCAACTCCGGCGCCAAAGCCTGGGATGTGCGCGGCAAAGCCCTTATTCTCCAAAAAGTAAAGCTCACCAAGCCGGAAATGACTTTTACCTACATCGTCAGCGAGCGGCCCGCCAAGGCCGGCGTTGATCCGTACCAGAAGCTCATCGAGCGGTATTATATCGATAACGTGAAGCCGCTGGAGGAGGTGAAGGCGGTGGGGAAGGCGGTGGCAAGCGTGAACCGGTGACGGCCGCGCTAATCAGATCACAGGCCGCAATCAGTCGCAACACGTCTTGCAGGGGCACTTCCGGGCTGGCTTCCACGTTATCGCTCCGGTGAACGTGATGGGGAAACGTGATGAGCTGCCGGTGGTGCGGCGCGTTATCCCAGCGCGCAATCAGCCGACCGTCGGCGGCCGATCAGTGAAAGGCGTACTTGCGTATACCCAGCGCTACAAACTCATTGGTGAAGAGGGTGGAGCCGTCGATCAACTCGACGTGCAGCTTCAGATGCCGCCGCTGCCCGTCCTGCTCGGCCAGCAATTGCGCGCGGCTCGCACATGCGACAGTTTGTCAAGCCACTTGAAAGTGCCCACGACGGATATTAGTGATGCGGGCGAGCAAGCTGGTGTGTAGCTCGCGGGTGGCTTGCCAATCGATATAATCGTCCCACTCCGTGAACTGCTCTGCCGGTGCTGTCGTCACGCGCTGCTCGAATGCCTCGAACGACATTCCGTAGCGAGCTTCCAGCCCGGCGAGGCGCTCTTCGTAGCGCCGTTGCTTGTCAAGCGCCTCCAGCAGCAGCCATTCCCTCACTTGCTCCTTTGGCACCAGAAGCAGCGGGTGGGGGGAGGGGGTTGCGGTTTGCAACTTGTTGAATAATGAGATTGCGGCAAGAGCCAAGGTAACGCGGCGGGCCAGCGGGCCGGTTCAGCCTTAAAACACCTGCCCGATCCCGAAAAACAGCAGCCGGTCTTCTTTGGAGATGCCGTAATCGAGGAAAATGATGGTCGAGAGATTCCAGGCCACGCGGGCGCCGGCGCCGTAGGTGGTCTTCAGCGAGCGAAAGCTGAGGTCTTGCCAGCGGTCGCGGACGGTGCCGGCGTCGAAGAAGGGCGCAACGCCGAGGCCGAAACTCTGGCGGCCGAAGCGCACGTCGGCCACGCGGTAGCGCAGCTCGACGTTGGCGAACGCCACCGTGCGGGCCAGAAACCGGTTCTGGCGGTAGCCGCGCAACGATTGCCTCCCGCCCAGCGCGTTGATGCTACCGTCGGGGCTCCATTGGTCTTGAAACTCGAAAAAGGGCGCCTGTCGCCCGAAAATGGTGCCCGCCGCCGCGCGCCCAGCCAGCACCGTGCGCCGCCCGAACGGCAGCCGCTGGTACGTCCGCCCCTGCACAAACACCTTATTGAACTGAAACTGCGAACCGATGACGCGGCCCGAAAACTCGTTGGCGGCCTCGAAGTAGCGGCCTTTGGTGGGGTCGGGCTCGAAGTCGCGGGTGTCGTAGATCAAGGCTGTCTGCACCAGCGACACCCAGCCGCCGCCCAGCCCAGTAATGGCGCCGCGCTCGCTGTCGCGTTCGAGCAGCGATTTGCCATTCGGTGCTTTTTCGGTACTGCCGGTGGCGGGGTCGGTGGCGTCGGTGGCGGTGCCGGTGAAGGTTTTGTAACTCAGGTGCTGGATTTCGTAGCCGCCCATCACGCGCCAGCGGCCCCGGCCCAGGGCGTAGTCGGCTTTCAGGTTCAGCATATATTCCGTCTCGCGGAAGCGGTTCGAGAGCACATCGCTCACCAGCGCAGCTTCGCCCGTTTGCCCGGCGCGCAGGCGCTGGCGGGCGTCGTTATATTGGGCGTAAGTGCCGAACGTCTGGTCGGGGTTCGAGGGGAGCCGCAGCGGCCCGAGCGTGGCTTCGGTGAGGCCGAAATACAGGTTCGCGGGGTTTTGCTGGGCCTTGAAATCGACGCGGTAACGCCAGCGCGTGCCCCGATAATATGGCACATCGAACGACAGCGACAACTCGCGGGCATTGGTCGAGTAGTACGCCGCCGTGGCTTTGAGGTGCGCCAGGTAGGGTGTGTACGCAAACAGCGGGTTGGCGCGGGTGCCGTTCCAGTAGGCGTGCGCCTTGACGCCCACCCCGAAACCGGTCACCGGGTCTGACGAAAAATCGGGCAAGCCGGTCACGAATGTGCCTTCGCGCTTTTTGGCAAGGTCAGCGTCGTTGATGCGTTTCGAGCGGATGAACGCCAGCGAATCGGGGGCTTGGGCCGCCGCCGTCAGTGTGGCGGCCTGCAAGAGCAGAAAAAATAAAAATCTCATGTAGTTGGTTGAGGCGGCTACACCGCGATGGCCGGAATTTCGCCGTACTCACCGGCTCAGTAGGGTACACTGCTAGCGCGTAAATCTTACGACGCTGAATTGCTTTTCGTTGGTTTTATGCTACGCATCATCCAGCCCCTTGCCGGTTAGAATATGTGGCGCGTAGTTCTCCACCCGCGCTTCCCGCGTCTTGGCTTGCTTGGCAGCAGAGAAGTAAAGCAAATAGGCGCGCTGCCGCCCCGGTGTTAAGGCATAAAAAGCGGTTTCAAAAGCTGAATTTTGATCTAGCTTACGCTGAAACTCTTCGGAAACGGTAAAGTCAGCCGTCTTCTTCAATTCCACCTGCAAACCGGCTTTTTCTATTTCGATGGCTTCGTGGAGGTACGCGGTGATGATAGCCTTGCGGTCAGCTATTTCCTGAATGCCGGCAAACCGCAGCTGGCGCGTTGCCTGCACGTTTTCGGTTTGCTGCACCAGTAGGTTTTCAGCATCTTGCAGTAGCGCGCCTTTGAAAAATAAAACCGCGCAATACTCCTTGAAAGAGTGAATCAGCGCAATATTTTTTCCCCCGGACGTATAGCACGGTACGCCCCACTTCAATTCCTCCGTTAGCCCGCAATCGAGCGCTGTCGTTCGCAGAGTTGCCAATTCCGGCTGCCACTGCTTAGCTTTATTGAAATAGAAATCAACTTTGGGGTTCGTCGGGCTCATTCCAGGCAGGCGGGTTGGCTGGGTAGTAGTTGATTGCGAATCTAGTGCTCTAGCCGAAATATCGCCCGCTAGCATAATGTGCTTGCCGGTGATAACGCGGCTAGGTATCGGCTCTTTATTTACTGGAAGCACGGGCCGCGCGCGTCTTCGCTGTATGCAGTTCTATCACTGCTAACCCGCTCACGATCAGTAGTTCGCCGGTGAAGTAAGCCAGGCCCAACCAGGTCGGGCGCGGGTAGAAGTGGATGAGCAGCCCGACCGTCAGGCCGCAGTAGGTCAGGTTGGCCACGGCGATGGCGCGCAGAAACGGGGCGGGCGGACGGCGCAGCCACCACCAGCAACTCAACGAGTACACGGCCAGCCCGACGGCGCCGATGGCGAGCGTGTGCAACGCCAAACGGGGCAACCCAATTTGCGCTTCGAAAACCGGTAACACCGCACCCAGCAGCCCCGCCGACAGCCCGGCACCCAGCCCGTCGAGCAGAAAAAGATTTTTTGGGAAAATGACTGGTATTCTCATGCGAAACCAGAAAGATCGGCTAAAGCGTGTTATGCACTCTTGTGCGAAATTTGGGGATGCGAGTTCGAAGTGGCTATCCGAGCGAGGCGGTGGTCTAATGTGCTGTGAAGCGGTATTTTTGACGATGGTTTTTACTCAGCATTTCTGCGCCCACTGCGGCAGCGCGGATATCCGTCGCAACGGCCATAGCAAGGGACGGGCAAAATACCAGTGCAAAACGTGTAAGCGTCAAGGGTTTTTCGAGCCGGCCTCGGTTCAGAAAGCCGCGCAACTGGCGCAGGTTGATGCCCTGCTGGTGGAGCGCAATTCCCAGCGCAGCATTGCGCGCGCCACGGGCATTGCCCGGATGACGATTGCCAAGCGGCTAAAAAAAAGCCTTGACACCACCACCGGCACCACCACCGGCGCCACCACCGGCGCCACCACCGGCACCACCACCGGCACCACCACCGGCACCACCACCGGCACCACCACCGGCACCACCACCGGCACCGACTAACGTATTGGAATTAGACGAGATGTGGACTTTCGTTGGGCGCAAGAAAAACAAGGTGTGGTTGTGGCTGGCGGTGGAACGGGCCACCCGCCACATTGTGGCCTGGACGTTGGGCTGTCGCGGCGAGGCGACCTGCCAGAAACTGTGGGCGGCCTTACCGGCCGCGTTTCACCACCACACGTGGTACTTCACTGATGAGTGGCCGGCGTACGCCGGGGTGCTGCCGACGGACCGACACTACCCCAGTCCCAAAGGCAGCGGCGAAACCAGCATCGTCGAGTCCATCAATTGTTCTTTGCGCCAACGGTGTGGCGTATTGGTGCGAAAAGCCT
>JANPJM010000004.1:0-13486 GCA_031425525.1 Hymenobacteraceae bacterium
TACCGGGCGTGGCGTGGGCCGTCCCGGCGCGGGGTGAAATGTCTTAACCGGTTTTTTCCGGCGGCGCCGGGACGGCGCTCGTCATTTACACTTTTTTTTCAATCGGAGACAACTAAAACTCCAAGTACGAACTCTTTCGTACTATCTTCGTCCTTACATCTACGAAATGATTCGTAGATCACCTCCTTCTCCTACTTAGATGCCGCCGAATCTGCCCAACACCTCCCCCACCACCGCCGAGCTGGAAATCCTGCACCTGCTCTGGCAGCACGGCCCCGATACCGTGCGCGCCCTGAACGAGCGGCAAAACGCCGCCCCGCCACTTGGCCGCGAGGTCGGGTACACGACCACCCTCAAGCTGCTGCAAATCATGACGGAGAAGGGGCTGGTGGCGCGCGACACCGACGGCCGGCAGCACATCTACCGCGCCGCCGTAGCCGAAGCCGCCGCCCAACAGCAACTGCTGACCACGTTCGTGGACGCCACCTTTCGGGGCTCGGCGTCGCAGCTCGTGCTGCGGGCGCTGGGGTCGGGCGCGGCCCCGTCGGCCGATGAATTGGCCCAGATTCGGGCTTTATTGGATGAACTCGAAAAACCCACTTCCCCCGCTCCCGCCGTATGAACCTCCCTTTCACCTCTGACCTGGCGCCCGACGCCGTTGTGCGCGCCCTCGGCTGGACGCTCCTGCACACCCTTTGGCAAGGCGCCGCCGTGGCGCTCGTAGTAGCTGCTGTGGGCCGAACCAGACGGTTGCGCCGCGCCCGCGCCGCCACCCGTTACGCCCTGAGTGCCGGGGCTTTGCTGCTGATGCCGGTGCTGGCGGTGGGCACGTTTGGGCTGGTATACCGCCCGGCGGCGGCGGCGGCCGCGCCGCACATCACGGTGCTGACGTTTGGTACGGCACCGGCGGGGTTCGGAACCGTATCGGCCGAGTTCGCGGCCCCAACCGCTCCCACCCTCGCCGAAACCGCCGAGCTGACCGTGCGCCTCGCCGCCACTCGCCTGGAGCCGTGGCTGCCGCTGCTGGTGGGCGCCTGGGCGCTGGGGTTGGGGCTGATGCTCGTGCGCCTCGGCGGCGGGCTGGTGGTGGTGCGCCGTTTGCGCCGCGTGGGCGTGGCCGCCGTGCCCGCCGCGTGGCAAACCCGCACCGCCACGCTGGCCGAGCGGTTGGGCGTAAGGCGCCCGGTGCAAGTACTGGAGTCGGGCAGCGTGCGCGGGCCGGTGGCGGTGGGCTGGCTGCGGCCGGTGGTGCTGCTGCCGGTGGGGCTGCTGGCGGGTCTGCCGCCCGCGCAGCTCGACGCGGTGCTGGCGCACGAATTGGCGCATATTCGGCGCCACGATTACGCGCTCAACCTGCTGCAAGCTCTCGTGGAGGCGGTTTTTTTCTTTCACCCCGCCATTTGGTGGATGAGCGCGCAGGTGCGGCAAGAGCGCGAACATTGCTGCGACGACCTCGCGGTGCGCGCCCTCGGCGGCGATGCCCGGCCGCTGGCCCGCGCCTTGGCCGCGCTGGCGGCCTGGGAGCCAACGCCTACGTTTTCGGCCGCGCCCACGGCCCTGCCGCGCCTCACGTTGGCGGCTACCGGCGGCGCCCTGCTGACGCGCGTGCGGCGCCTGTTGGTGCCCACCCCCGAAGCGGCGGCCCGGCCCGCCGGGGGTGCCCTCACGGGGGGCAGCGCCGTGGCCGTGGCGCTGATTCTACTCCTGACCCTGAGCGGATTGCTGCGGGCGCCGCTGCCGGTGCAAGCCGCCGCGCCGCGCCCCGAACCTGATTTTGGCCCGGCAAGCGCCGCCTTTGTCGCCGTTCAAGCGGAGTTTCCCGCCGTGGCCGACGACGACTCGACGCGCGGCCGGAAGGCCAAAATCCGCATCGAGCGCAACATTCAGCGGGGCGGCGCGCCGGAAAACCTCATCATCGTCAAAGACAAGAAGAACCGGCTGCGCGAAGTGTGCGTGAACGGTAAAAAAGTACCGAAAGACCGCGTAGCCGAATACCAGCCGTACGTCGATGAAGCGCTCGCCGAGCCCAAAGCCCGGCGCCGGGAGACCATCACGGAGCAGGAACTGGCCGCCGCGCGCGAATCGCTCAAAGATGCGCACCGTGACATCCGGCGCGCCCAGCACGACCTACAGATTCATATCGATGGCTCGCGCGCCGAAATCAATGGCGAGGTAATCGACCTTGATTCCTTGGGTGCCGAAATTGAAGCCAGTGTCCAGGCGCGGCTCGCCGAAATTGATTTCCACAATTTCAACCTCTCCATCAATGATGGCGATGGCGCCGGTGGCGGTATTCATATTGAAACGCACCGCACCGCGCCGCTGCCGCCGGTGCCCCCACTGCCGCCATCGGGAAGCGTGCCGCCGGTGCCGCCCGTGCCGCCCGTGCCGCCGGTGTCGGCGGTGCCACCCGTCGCGCCGCGCGCCCCCAAAACCGGCGACGCCAAAGCCCGTCAGCGGTACAACCAGCAGATGGCCGCCTACAATAAGCAGATGGAAGCGTACGGCAAACGCATGGAAGCCTACGGCAAGCAGATGGAGGAATACGGCCGACAGATGGAAGAAAACAACCGTCGCGCCGATGGCGCCGGTGCCCAGCAGTCGCCGCGCTTCCGGCGGCTTGGCCCCGCCCGCAACGGGCGCACCCTGACCCAGGAACAGCGCGAAGCCGCCGAAAACCGGCGCGAGGCACTGCGCGAAGCCCAACACGACCGCGAAGAAGCCCAGCGCGACGCCGCCGAAGACCGCCGCGAGGCCCAACGCGACCGCGAAGAAGCCCTGCGCGATGCCGCCGAAGCCCGCCGCGAGGCCCAGGAGGCCGCCCGCGATGAGGTGCGCACGAACCAGCTCGGCGAGGCGCTGCGGCAGGATGGCCTGATCGGCAAAACCGACCGCTCGTACAGCATCGGGTTCGACGACGGCGCCCTGAAAGTGAACGACAAGCCCGTGCCCGAGCCCCTACGGGAGAAGTACCGCAAGCTGCTCGGCGTAACCGGCGATGGCAAAGGCACCACGATGCAGATTCGGGTCACTGAATAAAAACGCGGGGTGGCGCGTAGCTCCGCCACCCCGCCATTCACGCAACTCCTACGCGCGCAGCCGTATACTGCGCTCGATGCGTAATCTCTACTCCTCCGTTCTTCTTCTATTTGGATTTCTGGGGCTGCTCGTGCTACCGGCGCGCGCCCAAAAAGTGGGTCTGGTACTCAGCGGCGGCGGCGCCAAAGGGCTGGCGCACGTGGGCGTGCTGAAAGTCCTCGAAAAACGCGGCATCCCCATCGATTACATCATCGGCACGAGTATGGGCTCGGTGGTGGGGGCGCTGTATGCGGCCTCGTATTCGCCAGCGGAAATCGAAGAGCTAATTTCCACCCCGGAGTTTCAGAACTGGGTGTCGGGTAAGCAGCTCGAAGACCGCACGTACAACTATCCCAATTCCGACCCGACGCCCGCCGCCCTACGGGTGGCCGTGCGCCTCACGCACAAGGATTCGGTGTTCAAAGCGCTCGTGAGCCCGACGTTGATTAATGACGTTAATTTGAATTTCGTGTTGGCGCGCATTCTGGCGCCCGCTTCGGCGAAGGCGGAATATGATTTCGACAAATTATTTGTTCCGTACCGCTGCCTCGCGGCCGATGTATTCATTCGGAAGCAGGAAGTCCTGAAAACGGGCCTTTTGAGCGATGCCGTGCGGTCGTCGATGGCGGTGCCGCTCGTATTTCGGCCCATCAGAAACGGGGAAGGACGTTATTTATTCGATGGCGGAATATTGAATAATTTTCCCGTCGATGTCATGCAAAAGGAATTTCAGCCCGATATTATTATTGGGGTGAATGTGGGCGATGCCGCGTACCGGAAATACCCGTACGGCAAAGACGACGAGCTACTCGCTTCCACGCTGCTGTTTTTGGGCGCCAACCAGGCCGATACCACGCGTATCGGCAAGAATGGCCTCTTCATCCAGCCCGACCTCGACGGCTTCGGCTCCACCGATTTTGCCCGCGTCCGCGAGCTGATTCAACGCGGCGAACAAGCCGCCAACGCGCGCATCGACTTAATTGAAAAAAGAATTACGCGGCGCGTCGATACCCTCGACCTAACGCGGCGGCGCAACGGGTTTGCCGCCAAGCAGCCGGTGGGGTCGTTCAAGGAAATCAGGGTGCGCGGGCTGCCGCTCAAAAGTCAGAACGATTACGTGCGGCACTTCTTCCAGAAAAACGGCGCCGATTATTCCATCGAAGACATCGCCGACGGCTATTACCGTCTCGCGGCCGACGATTTTTTCCGGGGCGTATACCCCCGAATGCGCTACGAAAAAGCGAAAGGCGGCTACACCCTCGACCTCGATGTGCAGCAGAATAACAACATTGCGGGCGAAATCGGCGGCACCCTCGCCACCCGCCCGCTCGACAACCTGTACCTCGGCGTCGAGTACTACGTGCTGCGGCGCTACCGCTACACCTTAGGCGCCAACGTGAATTTGGGGCGATTTTACAACGCCGGCCAGGTATACGGCCGTATGACGCTGCCCGAAAAGCTGCCGTTCTTCATCGAGCCGAGCGTCACCTTCAACCAGTTCAGCTTTCAGAAAACGGGCGGCTTGCTGAACCGCAAAGTGCAAAACACCCTCATCGAGCAGCAGGATTTGAAGGCGGGCGCGCTGCTTGGCTTCTCGCCCAATTACAAGAGCCGCATCGGCGTAGATGTGGCGTGGGTCGGCACGCGCGACCGCTACACCACATCATCCGAAGTCAATTATTCCGATGATCTCGACCGCACCTCGTTTACCGGCCTCGTAACGGGCGTGCGGTACAC
This sequence comes from Hymenobacteraceae bacterium, assembly GCA_031425525.1. Taxonomy (GTDB): domain Bacteria; phylum Bacteroidota; class Bacteroidia; order Cytophagales; family Hymenobacteraceae; genus JANNMJ01. The sequence continues at coordinate 4,816 of JANPJM010000004.1, forward strand.
GCGCTCTTCGCTGAACCGCAAGCAGTACGCCACCGGTGGCCACCAGCTCAGCGGCGGCATCCGGTACACAACCGGCACCGAGGATTTTGCACCCGGCTCGGCCGATTCGTCCTCCGCCATCCGGCGCGGGCACTCCTGGGTACAGGCCCGCGTGACGGGCGAGCGCTACTACGCGCTCTCGCCGCGCCAAACGGTGGGCATTGCCGCCGAGGTGCTGGTGAGCGGGCTGCCGCGCTTCTCGAATTACCGCGCCGCGCAACTGGTGTCGCCGGCGTTTTGGCCCCTGCCTGATTCGCGCACGGTTTTCCTCGATAACTACCGCGCCACGCAGTTTGCCGCCGTGGGCGGGCGATACATTTTGGGCGTGTTGGGCAAGCTCGAATGGCGTACCGAGCTATGGGTGCATTTGCGGGCGCGCCGCTTCGAGCCCGGCCCCACGCCGGAAACGTACCGCACCATCCGCGAATTCACGCGGCCGCGCTACACCGTGCAAACCGGTTTCGTGATGCAAACGCCGGTTGGGCCGCTCGCGCTGCACGCCATCCATTATGATGATGGCACGAAGCGGTTTGGGGTGTTTGGGCATGTGGGTTTCCTGCTATTCCACGGGCGCGCGCTGGAGTAACGCGACCTGGATGCAGCTTACCTCGTTCGGCGCCGCAGACGCGCGGCGGCCGGTAGCACCACCGCTATTACGCCCGCCATTACCCCAAACAACATAATCGGCAGTGCCCGCATACCGCTGATACTGGGCGCCACGCACAGCGCCACCACGGCCAGGCCGGGCAACGCCACGGCGAGGCGGTCGAGGCGGGAAAGGGCGGGGGCCGCGAGGGCGTGCGCCCACGCCACCGCGCAACCCAGCGTACCGAGGCCCACCGTGACGATTACCGGCGCGCCCATTACCGCGCCGCCCGCCGCCCCGCCGAGCAACCCCACCACCGCCACCGGCAACCCCCACCCCGGCCACAGCGCCACCAAACGGGGCGGCCCGGTAGGAGGCGCCACTTCGGGCAGCAGCAGAAACCGGAGCGATGGCCACTCGGCCGCCAGCGTCAGCAGGTTCAGCCCGAGCAAAAACCCATTGACGAACGGCGTGCCGCCCCACTGATTGCCTACCGTGTAGGCCAAAATACCCACGTTGAGCGGCACGAGCGCCAGCAGCCCCAGTAGCCCCCACCGCCCGCTCAACACCAGCGCGCCCGTCAGCACCTGCGATACCGCTAGAAACTCCCAGATACCCGCCAAACCCGGCGCCATGTCGGCCGTCGGTGGGCCGATGAGCTGCCCAAATTGTCCCGCCGTAAGCTTGCACAGCCCCGCCGACACGAAAATGAAGCCCAGCAACAACCGAATCAGCAACAAGTACACATCGGTGAGGCGGAGCGCGTAGGCAGTAGTAGGCATCGAAAGAATGTAGTGCGGATTTCAGTCCGCAGTTTGACAAAATGAACGGTTCAAGCGGCCAGTAAACTGCAGACTGAAGTCTGCACTACAACCCGGCATAAAGCGATAGGCGCGCAGCCACCACCGAAGGTTGCGTATCTTCGGAAGCCGGAGAACGCCACATCCGTTCTTCGATTTCTGCCATGAATCGTGTGTTTTTTCTCGTGCTGCTACTCGTATCGGCGCTTCTGCCGATGGCTACCCGTGGCGCGCTTGACCCGGCGGCGCCCGTTGCGTTGCCGCCCGAAACGGTCGATGCGCGGGCCATCCGCGCGGCACTGGCCGCGCAGGCCGCCGCCTGGAATCGGGGCGACATCGGGGCATATATGGCCGCCGGCTACTGGGAATCGGATTCGTTGTTGTTCATCGGCGCAACCGGCCCCACGCGCGGCTACACCGCCACCCTCGCCCGCTACCGCCAGCGCTACCCCGATGCCGCGCGCATGGGGAAACTCACGTTTGAGGTGCTGGAAATGCGCGCCCTGTCAGACACCTATTATTTCGTGGTGGGGCGGTGGGCACTGAAACGGGCCGCCGATGCCCCGTCGGGCTCCTTCACCTTGTTGTGGGCGAAGAAGGGCGGCCGCTGGGTAATTGTGGCCGACCACAGTAGTTAGTGATGAGTGATGAGTGAAAATCGTCAGGCCTCATCTGCTCATTTCCTCACCTCCCCCCTGCAACTCTCCCACTCCGTCGGTTGTCTATGCCTTTGATTTCAGAATCAACCGTACCCGACGCTCGCGTCCCTGTGATAGAAGGCTTTGCGTATATCGACGCCAGCACGCCGCTGGTCGTGCGCTGCCGTACCGGCGACCGTCGGGCGCAGGCGGAGCTGTATCGGCTGTACTGTAAGGCGATGCTCAACGTCAGCTTCCGGATTACGGGTTCGCAGGAGGAGGCCGAGGATGTGTTGCAGGAAGCGTTCGTGAGTGCCTTCCGCGACATCGGGCACTACAAGGGCGAATCGTCGTTTGGGGCGTGGCTAAAGCGCATTGTCATCAACCGGAGCCTGAATCGGATGCAGCAGCGCCGCCTGACGCTGGTGCGCCTCGACGATATAACCGCCGGTGATGGCCGCGACTGGGCCGACGACGACGAGGCCGCCGAGGGTGCCGGGGCCTGGGCCTGGCTCCGCGACCACGACGGCGACGACACCGACCGCCGCGTGGCCCAAGTGCGTCGGGCGCTGCACCTGCTGCCCGATGGCTACCGCGTGGTACTCACGCTGTATCTGCTCGAAGGCTACGACCACGCCGAAATCGGGGAGGTGCTGGGCATTACCGAATCGACTTCCAAATCGCAGTACAGCCGCGCCCGCAAGCGGTTGCTGGAACTGGTGTTGGCCTCTCAGCGGCAAGCCGCCGCGCCGGTTTCTGAGGCGCGCCCGGCGTAAAAGCCACCGTTTTCGGCCACCGCCCCACTTTTTTCGTTTCTCTTCTCTGTTTCCTCATCGTTCGGTATTCTTCCTTGTGAAATCAGCTTCTGAATCTGCTTCTGCCGTTTCCGGCACCCCCGCCGACGCGCTGTTGGCGTGGGCGCGAAACACGCGCCCGCGCTTCGACGCCCTCGAACCCCGCGCCGACTTCTGGAGCGCCATCGCCGAGCAGCTTCCGCCGCAGCCGGTTGCGGCGAGCTCGACGGCGAATCCAACCGTGACCTCAACCTTCACCGCACCCCTGCCCGCAACCGACCAGTTACGCGCCTGGACGCAGCAGCACCGTGCCGCATTCGATGTAGTGGAGCCGCGCGCCGACCTCTGGCCGCACATTGAGGGACAGCTTTACCCGGCCGATGCGGCACCCGCCGCCCGCCCATTCATGACACCCGCGCGCGGGGGGCGCCCGGCGTGGTGGCAGATGGCGGCGGCGGCCGTGGTGGTTTTTGGCTTAGGGTATGGCGTGCGGCTGGGCACCGAACCTGCCGCCGACGTCTCGTTGGTAGCCGCCGACCAAACCCTCAAAATCGCCGACGAAGACGGGCTGCGCTCGCTGCCCGTCGTCGATGCCAACCTGCACGTAGCGCGTCCGCGTCACGGCTTCCGAAATCAAGAGCCCGACCCGGCCGTGCAAGCCGCCGTTCTGGCCAGCACCGTGCAGCGCGACGATGCCGAAAACGGCACCACCACTGAAAACGCCGAAATGGCGCGCGTGATGGCCGAAACCGCGCGTGCCGCGCGTACCGGCTCACACACTGCCCTCGCCCCCGAAATTGCCCGTCTGGAGGCCCGTTACGCCGCCCTCATTACGCGGCACCGGACTGCCGCCCAGCATCGTTTCGTGCCCACGCACGCCCTGGCCGAAGAATGGGATCGCGAAATGGCCGTCCTCGATTCGGCGTATGCCGCCCTGCGCCAAGAGCTGCCCCGCAACCCCCGCACCGACGACGTAGTGGCCGCCATGAGCCGCAATCTGCACCTGCGGCTCAAGCTCCTGCATCAGCAAATGATGGCCCTGGATGCGGTGCAACAAGTGCGGCAGCGCGCGAGTAGCCAACTGACTCCGCGCCGCCCGCCCACCGTGAACCCCGACGACAACGGCAGTAATATCGAAGACGGTGCGCCGGGCGCATCGGGTGGCGGCACGTTGGTGCCGCCCGCGCCACCCGCACCTGAGTCGGTGCCCGGTTTGGGCGCCCGCGTGGCCCCGCGCCCGTTGCGCGCGGCGTAAGGCAGCTAGCTGTCGAGCGGGGGGAAAACGTTAGCGATACCGCCGCGCCTTTTTCAACCGCTTTCGGAACTTCGCGCTGCGCCGGCTGCTTTACACCTGCGACAGCGGCTGGGCGTTTTTACCTCGGCCATTCTCCTTCAACTTTTGCTTTTTCGTTAGCGAAACACTTCATACTCAGACGGCGGCGGGCCACCCCAGGCGTTGCATTTTAGGTAGTCCGGTACGAAAGGGGTAAGGGTTAGTAGTGAGCTACCCGCAGTGCCTGGGCGATGCCCGCCGACCGTCGTTGTTTTGGGCCTCCCGAGCGGGGGCATTTCCGAACCGCCGCCCGTGCTTTCAGTGCGCGGGCGGCGGTTTCGGTTTTGGTATAGGCGTTTGGGGCACCGCCGCTTTACCTTCGGGCCGATGCGCACGTTTTCGTTTTTTATAATCGGTGGGTGGCTGCTTGGGTGTTGGCCGATGGCCGAGGCCCGCGCCCAGGAAGCCCGCCGCGTTCCGGCCCCCACCATGAGCCACCCGTTTACGTCGGGCACGCGCGCCCACGCCCTGCGCCTGCGCCCCGGCCAGGATTTACGCCAGGAGCTTCAAGCCTACGCCCAGGCGCACCACCTGCGCGCGGCGGCCGTGCTGACCACCGTCGGGAGCCTGACCACCGTCGCGCTGCGCCTCGCCAACCAGGAAGGTGCCACCACGCGCCACGGCCATTTCGAGATCGTCGCGCTCTCCGGGACGGTTTCGGTGAACGGCTCGCACCTGCATTTGGCCGTTTCCGATAGCACCGGCCACACGTTCGGCGGGCACCTGCTCGATGGCTGCCGGGTGTACACCACCGCCGAAATCGTGCTAACTGAATTGCCGGAACTCGATTTTACGCGCCCGCCCGATGCGGTTACTACGTATCAGGAATTACGGATCGAGCGAGCGGTGAAAAGCGGTAAATAGCCGGAGGTAGTGCGGACTTCAGTCCGCCGTTTATCGGCTGTTCGTTCTGTTCATTTTGTCAAACGGCGGACTGAAGTCCGTACTACATTTTCTCGATGAAAGATTCCGCCCTCGATTTCCGCCGGCGCCTGACGCGGGCCGGCGCTTTGCGCTGGTTTCTGCTGCGCCAACTGCCGCTGGCGTGGCTGGCGGGCTGCCGGTTGAAAGCGCTTGAATCGGAGCGCGCCGAAGTGGCGATTCGGCATCGGTGGCTTAATCAAAACCCGTTTCGGTCGCTCTATTTCGGTGCCCAAGCCATGGCGGCCGAGTTGAGTACGGGCCTCTTGGTGATGCAGCACACGTGGCAGCGGCGGCCGGGCGTCTCGATGCTCGTGACGGGCATGCAGGCCGAGTTTACGCGCAAAGCCACCGGCCTGGTTGTGTTTGCGTGTGCTGATGGCGCGGCGCTCCGCAAGGCTGTGGAAGCCACCGTAGCGAGCGGCGAAGGCCAAACCGTAGACGCCGTAAGCATCGGCACCGACGAAACCGGCGCTGTGGTGGCGCGTTTTACCTTTCGGTGGGCGGTGAAGCGGCGGAGCAGTTAGCGGGAGGCGGCCGTGGGATTATGGGCATCCCAGCTTCCCCTCACGGGGACGCATTCACTGGAGGCGGCAACTTGAGTTTGCTGATAGCGACACTACTCAGGTTTCTACCGCCTCGGTTTGCACGGCCAGCCACGACCGATCAGTTTGACGACCAATAAAGAAGACGGGCTTCTTGATCTCGCCCAATTTGTACACCACGGCGTGCGTGAGGCGGGTTTCGAGGAAGGTTTGGAGAGCGCGGAAGCGCGGCGCATCGGGGTCGTCGGCGGGGTCGGCGGTGGCGCGGGTTTCCAGCACATCGGCGACAGTCCATTCTTCGGCGGGCGCGTCGGGCGCGACGTTGGCGGCGGCGCGGAGCGCGTCGGGCAGGATAGCTTCTTTCGGCAGTTCCAGCACCGTGAAGGGCGCTTCCGATTCGCTCAGAAACAGCAAGCCTTGCACGAGCGCGCGCAACTCATCGGCGAGAAAAATGGCCGCAGATGATGTAACAGGCGCGGCGGGCGCAGGAGCGGCTACGGGTTGCGGTGCGGGTGCAGCCACGGGCGGCACTACGGCGGCACGGCGACGGCGAGAAACGCGGGTTCGGCGGGGACGGCCCATAAGCGGTAACAGATTGAACGAATAAAGAAAAATGACAGCGGCGGCACAAAAAAAGCTCGCCCCAGCCGATTAACCGGGGCGAGCTTACTCTAGGGAGCGGCGAAAGCGAATGCGCTCTAACCGAAATGGCGCGCAAACCAGCCTTTGATATCGGCGATGGCGTGCCCCGTTCGTTCCTGCACGCGGCCGAGCCATTGCTCGTGCTGCCCTTCTTGGTACTCCAGGTCGTCGTCGGTGAGGTCGCCCCACTCTTGCCGCATTTTGCCTTTGATTTGGTTCCAGTCGCCGCGCGTGCGCCATTCAGAACCACTGGTTGGATTGTCCATCGGAAATAAAGATGAGAAGGTGAAAAAAGTACTGCGCGGCTACCGGCCGCGCGATACTCCACTTACGGCGGCGGGCGGTGTAAGGTTGAACGGTGGTGGTAAGCGTGGGATGGAGCCGCGCGCCGTCCCACATTTGCCGATGAATCGGCTAAACCCCGAAGGCGCTGGCGTAGTATAGCCGAGCCGTCGGCGACTGCTTGAGCCGAACGTGCGTCCTTAATTTAATTTTTTCACCGCGAGCCGTTGCCGGTTTTGCTTTCCCCTCGACACCTGTTATGCTTACGCCCTTTGCTACCCCCGGCGACGAAAAAGAACCCCTCGGCGCGTCGAACCAACAGCGAGATGCCCACGCCGACGATGACCTGTTGGACGATGACGACGATGATACCGGCCTGGCGCCAGCGCCGCTCGATGTCTCGACCAAACAAAACCTGTTTCTGATTGAAGCCACCACCGCGCTCTTCGGCGGCAAGAAAGGCACGCCCGACACGGCGGCCGGTCTCAAGAAAATCGAGATGTGGGAGTCGATTATGGAAGATTCCGGCAAGGCCGGACTCGGCAAAATCATGCAGGATTTTGCCGTGCTCCGCGAGCAACTCGAATCGGCGGAGCCCGATGGCCACATCATCGCGCAAGCCATCGCGTCGCTCGCCGACGAGTCGGCGAAAGTCGGCGCTTCCACCGTCGATAAGCGGTTTGAAGAGCCGTTGCAGAAGCTCAGCGAGATGCTGCTCAAGATGGGGTCTTCGTTGTCGAAGTAGCCAGGCACCGTCGCCGGAACCATCCCGGTGCCGGCGGAAAGAAGCGGGCAAACCCGCCCGGCCACACGACCGTAGCCTATCCCTAACGCGGGGCCGGGCCTCGCCCCGATTCGGTTCGGAGGATGAGGCCCGGCCCCGCTTTGTTTTCCGCTACTGCATTCGCTTCATTTCCCTTCGCGCTAATTTCCATGAAAAAGCTTCTGCTCCTGACCTCCCTCGCTGCCTGCGGGGCGCTGGTGGCCGCCACTCACCGCGCTCCAACGCAGAAATCCGACCTCAAAGTCGTCTTCGAAATCAAGGAGCCGCAGCTTGTGGCAGCCACCCTCGTGGGCGAGCGGATGTTCACGGCGTCGCCGCGTTGGTCGCATAACCCCACGTTTCCGCTGGCCGAAACCGGCGCCGATGGCAGCGTGAAGCCGTATCCGAATGCGGCGTGGTGTATGTGGAACGATTCACTGAAAAACGAGCCGCAAAAGCACTGGATTAGTCCGCAGGGGCTGATCACCGATTCGGAAGGGATGATTTGGGTACTCGATCCCGCCGCGCCCGGCATGAAGTACAACGTGGCGAACGGACCGAAGCTCGTGCGGATCGACCCCGGCACCAACAAAGTGGTAAAAATCATCGTCTTCGACCGTGCCACCGTGCCTGCCCGTGCCTACCTCAACGATGTGCGGGTCGATCTGAAAACCCAGACGGCGTACATCACCGAATCGAACCTGGGTGGGCTGTACGTCGTCGATTTGCCTTCCGGCAAGACGCGGCGCGTCCTCAGCAAACACCCCAGCGTGAAGGCCGAGCCGGGCATCCAGCTCGTGGCGGAGGGCCACAAGATGGTCGATACCGACGGCAAGCCGATGACGGTGCATTCCGACGGTATCGCCCTCTCGCCCGATAATCAGACGCTGTATTACCACGCGCTGACGGGGCGGTCGTTGTACAAAATTGCCACAGCAGCCCTACGCGACCCCAAAATGACCGACGCCCAGCTTGGCGCCAAAGTGGAAAAAGTGGCCACCACGCCCGCCACCGACGGCATGATGTGCGACCCGGCGGGCAACGTATGGCTCACGGCATTTGAAGACAATGCCCTGGTGCGCGTCACGCCGAAAGGCGCCATCGAGACGATGGTGCGCGACCCACGGCTGCAGTGGCCCGACTCGTACTACTTCTCGCCGGACGGGCAGTTGTACGTCACTACCTCGCAAATCCACAAGATGCCGCAGTGGAACGACGGCCGCTCAGTGCAGGAGACGCCGTTTCGGGTGCTGAAAATGGCGTTGCCGAAGTGAAGTGAGGTCGCGCAGTTTGCCCTCCCTTGCCCGGCCTTTAAAGGCCGGGCAAGG
>JANPJM010000005.1:0-21252 GCA_031425525.1 Hymenobacteraceae bacterium
TAAAGAGGCGATTATCAGCTGCTGTACGGCCCACATCCCCTGCCTTGCCAGCTAGATGAGGCGCCAGCAGCTCCCACGTGCGATCCGTAATCGAGTCAATATCGGCCATTGGCCTCTAAGGTAATTGTCCGTACGCTCTAGCGGGTGCGCCAGGGGTGCTGACTGCGAAGTGAGTGGGTGGGCTGGTGAGCCGAGAGGCGGCGGCGGGGAAGTGAGTAGGAGCCGTTGCGAGGTGAGAGGAGGCGATTGTGAGGTGAGAGGAGGCGATTGTGAGGTGAGAGGAGGCGATTGTGAGGTGAGAAGAGGCGATTGTGAGGTGAGAGGAGGCGATTGTAAGGTGAGAGGAGGCGATTGTGAGGTGAGAAGAGGCGATTGTGAGGTGGGTGAGAAAAAAAAGTAGGTGGGTGGGAGCGTTCACGAAAATTTGGATTCGGGTAGCGAAGTCGGGTATATTTGATTCGCAACCGATTGATTTTTCGTGACCTAACTCACTTTGATCAGATGGCAGCTATTTCAGAAAAGACCTACGGGCAGCGGCTGGCGCGCGCGGTGGCCCTCTACGACCGGGTAAAGGGCGAGGCGGACTATAACCCGAAGAAGAATCCGCTGATTACGAAGGCCGCGCTGGCGGCGCACGTGGAGGCGATGCAAGCCGCCAACGGCGAGGTGGGCCAGTGGGCGCAGGTGTATAACCAGGCGCAGGACGACCGTTTGCCGCTGTATTACGGGGAGGAGGGCCTGCGCAAGCGGTTGGCGATGGCGCGCGACGTGATCGGGGGCTACCAGAACGGGAAGAAGCTGGCGGCTTACCGGACGTTGCAGGGGCTGGTGCAGCGGATGCGCGGCTACCGTAAGCCCGCCAAGGACGGGGTGCCCGATGGGGCCGCCCCCGACCCGGCCGGTACGCCGGCGCCCCCCTCGCAGGCGCAGACGAGCTTTGGGTCGCTGCTGCAAATGGGTCGCGATGCGCTCGGTACGCTGAAGGGGATGGGCGACCAGTACGAGACGGACAATCCGCTGGTGACGGTGGCGGCGCTGGAGGCGTTTATCGGGGCGCTGGCAGGGCAGGATACGACGATCAACGACGCGCTGATGCCGCTACGAACGGCGACAAGATTGCGCTACGCGCTCTACGAGGGCGAGGAGGGCTTGAAGGCGCGGATGACGGCGGTGAAGAGCCACGTGGCCGGCGCGCAGAAGAAGTCGAGCCCGCTGTATAAGGATCTGGTGAAGATCAAGTATTGAGCTTCGCGGGCTTTGGGTAATTGAAAACCCCCACCTCCCCGGCGTAGTGGTTGCCGCCTTGGGGGGTGGGGGTTTTTGTATGTTAAGCGAGCTGGTGGTTGAGTTCGCTGCGCTCACGCGCGTTGCAAACGCGCATCTCGGCGGGCACGCGTTGCAAACGCGCGCCAGCGGGGGTTAGGATTAAGCTTTCCTCTCACTTATTGCTGCCAAGTGGGTTTGAACCAGAAACATTGCGACTGGACCCGCTAGGTTAACAGCAAGTTCAGCATGTCTGGGATGTGGTTTTATCGGATTTATGCCTTTCCCGTGGGCATCGCTGTGCCGATTTCGAATGGCTCCTAGACCGTTAACAACTGCAAAACACCCTCCTAATATTTGCTTGAACACTTCTTCTGTATGTTGTGCAGGAGCCAGGTTGAGTTGCTTAGCTGTGAGATTATAAAGTTTTGGAAGGTCAAGATCATCTTCGTATGATACTTTTCTCGCATCAAGGATACTTTTGCATACGCTTTCTAAAAGAGTGCGAGCGATAGTTATTGCACCTTCAGGGTCGGATGATTTCCTTTCGAGCGCTTTCTGCCATATTTCTTGCACGTGCTCTGTATCAAGATTTGACAAAGCAGAAGAAATTGCTTCGGCACTAGGCGAATGTTGTTCCGTAGGCAGTAATGCTCCCCAAGAAAAATCCTTGACATACATTCCTTCTGCTTCCGCACAAACGCTAATAGCACCTTCGATTGGTTTTTTATATTCAACCCGAGCTGCGTCGTTCATTATTCGTCTTGGTGCACGAATAATCGCGGTATAAATGCTGAACTCACGTTCGCCCCCTATTTCAAAAACAGTGTCAATATAATCAAAATCTAACTCGCACCTTTCGAGTATCTCAGCTGCTTTGTGTTCTTGACCTTCGCGCAACCACGTAGTTATTTGCCAGATTTGAGGCATTATTTAGTTAGATTTTTAGAATTTTTAAACTGCAAGCGGGTAAATATACACCGCTATTGGGTTATCACAGCAACATCCACACGGCTTCGGCACTCTCACAAGTCTGTTCGATAAAAGTGTGCGGGAGCTTTGTGTAGCAGATCCGAATACCTCGAGTCTCTAGACCCGCTACACGCGGAAGCAGACGCAGGTCTGGAGACCTGCTAATACTACACACGGGGCTGGAGCCCCGCGCGAAAGCCCCCACGCGAACGGAGCAGGCGGGGCGATATACTAAACTCCGGGTTGGCAGCGTTAGTAGGGCGGCGGGCCAGCGGGTGGCTTGCTGCTTCAGGAGTTGCTACCGTGAATACCTGTTTGAAAGTTGCTTTCCGGACGTGGGAAGCTGCCGCGGTTCGCGCGTACGAGCTGCGGGTGGTGAATCAGTACCCCATGGCGGCGTACGCGTGTCCGCGGTGCGGGGCGTACCATTTGTTCACGGCCGGGAAGTCGGGCGCGACGGAGCGGGCGCTGTGGCTGCGGTTGGAGACGGCTTACTGGCTGCACCGGCTGGGTGGGAGCCGGGGGCGGTTTTGAGGATGGGGTGGCGGAAACCCCCAAATAAAACCGCCCCGCCAACCGCTTTTCAGCGGCCAACGGGGCGGTTATTCGATTAACCCGGAGTCAGTGGAAACCTACGCGGCGATGGCCGGCTGATGCCGGGCCACATACTTCACGAAATCGCCGACGGTGTGGAGGGGCACTTCGTCGGGGATGACGAGGTGGTAGCGCTTTTCGAGATCGAGAATCACATCCACGACATCTACCGTGTCGAAATGCAGCTCTTCGTAGAGGCGGGTGCGCGGCCGGATGCGCTCGGGGCGCACGCGTTTGTGGCGCATAATGATGCGCATGACTTCGTGCGCAATGGCGGGGACGGAAGCGGGGCTCATACGGATTTGGGTGCTAAAGAACAGGGAGTAGCGACAGAAAAAGGCCAGTTACACCGCTTGCGGTTCGGGCAAGCGGGCGGGCACCGGGTGTACCGGGGCGTCCATGATAATCGTGCCAGTATCAGCGGAATGCGTAACGTCGGCGCCGCCGGTTGGCGTGCCCTTGATGCGGATTTTCAGGCTTTCGGTCAGCAGATACATCACCGGCACCACCACCAGCGTGATGATGGTAGCGAAGGCGAGGCCGAAGATGATGGTCCAGGCGAGCGGCCCCCAGAACACCACCGAATCGCCGCCGATGAAGAAGTGCGGGTTGCCGGAAGCGAAAAGCTCGTAGAAATCGATGTTCAGCCCGATAGCGAGCGGAATCAGCCCCAGAATGGCGGCCGTGGCGGTCAGGATCACGGGGTTGAGGCGCGTGCGCCCCGCCGTGATGATGGCCTCGCGCAGGGGCATGCCCTGGGCGCGTAGAATGTCGGCGAATTCGATCAAGAGGATCCCGTTTTTTACTACGATACCCGCCAGCGCCACGACCCCTACGCCGGTCATCACAATCGAAATCGTCATGCCGGTAGCGGCGTAGCCGAACAGCACGCCGATGATCGAAAACAGAATTTCCGAAAGGATAATCAGCGGTTTGCTGAGGGAGTTGAATTGCGTAACGAGAATCAGGAAAATGAGCCCGATGCTCAGAATAGCGGCCAGGAAGAGGAAATCCTGGGTTTCTTTCTGGTCTTCCGAAGCGCCGCCCATTACCACGGAGTAGCCGGGCGGCATCGGGATTTTTTCGAGCACTTTGGTTACTTCACCGATCACCTGGGCGTCGGCGTAGCCCTGCGACGTGAGGACGTTCGACGAAATGGTGATGACCTTTTTGAGGTCCTGGCGCTTGATCGAGCCGAAGGTGCGGCCGTAATCGACGTCGACGAGCGCCGAGAGCGGCACCTGGCGCAATTGCCCCCGATTGTTGCGGAACACGAGCGGGGCGTTCAGCACGGCGTCGATGTTTTTACGGAACGGCCCGGCGTAGCGCACCTGCACGGGGTAGTCGTCGTCGGGGGTTTTGAATTTGGAGGCTTCCGTACCGAAGATGGCCGTGCGCACGAGCATCCCGATCTGGGCCGTACTCACACCTTCGCGGTTGGCGCGTTCGCGGTTCACGGCGAAGGCGATTTCGGGGTTGGCGTCTTCCAGGTTGGTGCGGAGGTCTTCCACCCCTGGCACGTTCACGGAATCTACGAACCGCTCGACTTTTTTGCTCAGGCGCGATAGGGTCAGGTAATCGTCGCCGGTTACTTCGATGGCAATCGGTTTACCCTGCGGCGGGCCGTTCGACTCTTTATCGACCGAAATTTCGGCGCCCGGAATACCCGCCACCACGTCGCGGATGCCGTTCATATACTCGCTCGTCGGGCGGCCGGTGCGCTCGGAGGTTTCCTTGAACGCGATGGCGACTTTGCCCAAATGGCTCTGGGCAGCACCCACGTTTTCCTGCGGGTCGTTGGCGCCGATGGCCACGTTGGCGATCACCGATTCCACGTCGGGGTTGTTCTTGCCGATGACGCCGTAAATGCGCGATTCGAGGACCCGCGTGAGCGAGTCGGTGACGGCAATGTCGGTGCCGACGGGCATCCGGAGGTAGGTGTAAATGAACTTAGGGTCGCCGGAGGGGAAGAACTCGACTTTCGGCGAGCGGATGCCCACCGCCACGATGCTCAGAATGAAGAGCGCGACCATTCCGCCCAGCACCACCACCTGGCGCCACCCGGGCCCCGTTACCCACGATACCAAGTTGGCGTAGCCGTGCTGGAAGGCGGGCAGCGCGCGCGTCTGAAACCACGCAATGCCCCGGCTGAATACGTAGTGATTGAGCAGCACCAGCACCGCCAGCGTGAGCATCAGGTTGCCGAAGAACGCCGAACCCGCCAGATGGCCGGCCCCGCCGAGGGCGGCAATTACGCCCACGCCAATCCAGAATTTGCGCGTCGGCGCCGAACCCACCGGCACGTTCTGGTGGTCTTCGCGCTGCATAAAGCTCACCGCAAACACCGGGTTAATGATGAACGCCACCACCAGCGACGAGAGCAGCGTGACGATCAGCGTTATCGGCAGGTAGTACATAAACTTGCCGATGATGCCCGGCCAGAAGGCCAGCGGAATAAACGGCGCCACCGTGGTGAGCGTACCTGCCAAGACGGGAATAAACACCTCGCCGGCGGCGAATTTGGCCGCTTTGGGCGTCGAGTATTCCGGGTGGTCGTACAGGATGCGGTGGGTGTTTTCGATGACCACAATGGCGTCATCGACCACGATGCCGAGCGCCAGCAGGAACGAGAACAGCACGATCATATTGAGCGTGAAGCCCAGCAGCGGCATAAACAGGAACGCCAGGAACATCGAAATCGGCACCGACAGCCCCACAAAAATGGCGTTCGTGGTGCCCATAAAGAACATCAGAATCACCGTCACCAGAATAAACCCGATGACGATGGTATTGATGAGGTCGTGGAGCGTGACGCGGGTATCGTTCGATTGGTCGCCGGTGAGCGTGATATCAAGCTGTTTCGGCAACGTCGAGACCTTCGCTTCGTCCAGCATCGCCCGGATTTTATCCGACGCATCGATCAGGTTTTCGCCGGCGCGCTTGATCACGTTGAGCGTGATGGCGGGCTTGCCATCAAGGCGCGCGTAGGATTCGCGGTCTTTGAACCCGTCCTGCACGGTGGCCACGTCGCCGAGGCGCACGGGATTGCCGTTGCCGTTGGTAATGAAGATGTTGGCGATGTCGGCGGCTTTGGCGTACTGCCCGCCCACGCGCACGGCGCGCTTCTGCTGGCCCACCGTCACGGAGCCGCCCGACACGTTGAGGTTTTCCGACTGAATGGCGCGCGATACATCGTCGAAGCTCAAATCGGCGGCTTGCAGCTTGTACAAATCGACATCGACGTTGACCTGCTGCTCCAACGCGCCCACGATATCGACGCGGGTGATTTCGGGCAGCGATTCGATTTTGTCCTGAATTATATCGGCGTATTTTTTCAATTCCACCAATGGCAAATTCCCGCTGAGATTGACGTACATAATCGGGAATTCCGAGAACGATACTTCCATCACGTTCGGGGGGGCGGGCAAGTCGTTGGGCAGGTCGGCGCGGGCTTTGTCCACAGCGTCCTTCACCAATTGTTTCGCCACGTCCACCTTCACGTTGGCATTGAATTCAACGTCGATGACGGCGTAATCCTGGTTCGAGGTCGAGGAGATTTTCTTGACGCCATTGAGCGACTTCAACTCCTTCTCAATCACGCGCGTCACGATATTTTCCATATCGGCGGGCGCAATCCCCGGATACACCGTAGACACGATGATGCGCGGGATGACGATATCCGGGAAGTTCTCCTTCTGGAGCTTCACGTACGTAAAAATCCCCGCAATCGCCAGAATCAGCGTGAGGATGTAAATGCTGGTCTTATTGTCGATAGACCAACTGGTGGGGCCGAATTCTTTTTCTGTTTCCTGCATCGGAAAAGGCTGCAAGCTTTAAGCTTCAAGCTGCAAGCGTTAAGGTGTTTCGAAATCGGTTTAATTGCCGGACAGACGATGAATGAGGCTTTGCGACATTCGCTGTTCTTCTTCGACCAACGACAGACAATGAATCAGCGCATCGGAGCGAATCAGGCCGACCCGTTCCGCAATGAGAAGCTGTGTTTCCAGTTCGAAAGAAGAGCCGAGTGCTATTTCCAAAAAACGTCGATAATCTGCTTCACTACGCCGGCTGCTGCCTTCTGCGATGTTGGAGGGAATGGATACGGCGGCCCGTGTCATCTGACTCCGCAGCGCGTATCGTTCCTCTCGCGGAAAATTCTCCACGACAGCATACACTGCCGTCGTCAGCTCGATACCCTTCTGCCAGACAATTAATTGCTTGAAATTGCGCATCGAGCGGCCAATGAAAAGTGCTTGTGGCTTGAAGCTATCAGCTTGCCGCTCCCTGAACCGCCACTGCCTGCCCTTCACTTAAATTCTGGTAGCCGCCCGTAATCACATCGTCGCCGACGCTCAAGCCGCCCGTGATTTCGGTCTGGCCGCCGTACGTGGCGCCGGTTTTCACCACGCGCTTGGTGGCCTTCCCATCCACGCTCACGAACACAAACGTGTCTTTCTCATCGCGGCGTACCACATCGACGGGCACCGTAGTGGCGCCCTTTTTCGAGTAGTCCTGCACGCGCACCACGGCCACCATATTGGGCCGCAAGCCCAGCGCCTGGCGCTGATCGTTGAGTTTCAGCTCCACCGTGAACGTGCGCGAAGCGGGGTTGATGACGCCGTTCGCCACCCGCACCGTGGCGGGCACCTCTTGGTCATTGTTGATCCCGGCGATTTTCACCAGCGCCTTATCACCGGCTTTCAGCTTCGAGGCGTAGGCCTCCGATACATCGGCCAGCACTTTGGCGCCGCTCGCGCTCACCAACCGCGCGATGGGCACGCCGGGTGCGGCGGCTTCGCCGAGTTTCGGAAACACCTCATCGACGGTGCCCGCAAACGGCGCCGTAATGGTGTACAACGCCCGTTGGCGCTGCTGCATCGTGAGCGAGTTCTGGAGCGCGTCGAGGTTGTTTTTGGCCGTCAGGTACTGAATCTCGGTGCCGATTTTCTGATCCCAGAGGCGTTTTTGCTTGTCGAAAATGGTCTGCGTAAGCTCCAGGCGCGTGCGCAGCTCGCCGATGGCGGCGTCGAGGATGGCGGCGTCGATGGTGGCCAGCACCTGGCCGCGGCTCACGCGGTCGCCGCGTTGCACCCGGATGCTGGTAAGCGTACCGGCGGCCGTGGCGGCCACGGTGGCGTTTTGGTCGAAGTCGACGCGGCCCTGCACTTCCAGATAAGAGGTGAAGGTTTGGGGCGCTACTTTGGTCACGCTCACGGGCAGCGCCTTTTGGGCAGCCGGAGCGGCGGTGGTGGCAACCGGAGTATCGGCGCCTTTTTCGGCGGCCTTTTCGTCTTTGGAACCACCGCAGGCCGCCGTCAGCAGAAGGGCGGCGAGAGCGAGGACGGGGGTGTTGATGCGGGTCATTGGGGGAGGGGGGAGCTACAAGCTGCAAGCGATAAGCCGCAAGCTGAATCAGTAGGGGATTGAGGGGTTAGCGGCAACCGACTAGCTGGGCTTACAGCTTGCGGCTTATCGCTCGAAGCTATTTTTTCAGACTGCCTTGGGCTTTCTCAAAATCGACTTTCGCCACCAGCGCATCGTAGAGCGACGAGTAGTAGTTGGTCTGGGCGGCGCGCAGGTCGGTTTCGGCGGTGATGACTTCGAGGTTCGAGCCGACGCCTTCCTGAAATTTGATTTTGGAAACGCGCGCCACTTCCGTCGCGAGCGTGAGGTTGGCTTGCTGGTTTTTCAGCACATCGATGGCGTTGAGCAGCTCGGTGCGGCCCTGGGCCTGTTGCAGGTCGATGCTCTGTTGGAGCGTCGTGAAACCGTAGTTCACGGTGCGGGCCGTGAGCTTGGCTTGCTGAATGGCGTAGCGCTTCTGGAAGCCGTCGAAGATGGGGATTTGCAGTTGCAACCCGACGTTGGCGAACCCAAACCAGTTTTGATTGGCAAAGCCCGTTTCGGAGCTGCGCGAATCGGGCCCGCGAAACTGCAGCAAGCCCTTGGCCGTCGGGTCGGAGCCGACGAAGCCGTAGCCGCCCGTGGCGAGCAGACGCGGGTAATACCCGGCGCGCTTGTTCCGCACATCTAGGTTCGCTAGGTCGCGCTGCGTTTCGAGCACCGAATACTCCACGCGGTCGCCGTAGTTGAAGCCGTTGGCCGCCGCTTCGGGCACCGCCAGTTGGGCGCCTTGCACGGCCGATTCGAGTTGGTCGGTCAGTTCGATGGGCTGCCGCTGATCGAGGCCCATCTGAAATTTGAGGAGCGCAACGGTCAGCTCCACCAAGCGCTGGGTTTTCTGCTGCTCCACTTTCAGGTTGGTGAGCTGCACCTGGAGGCGATCTACGTCGAGTTTCTCCACGAAGCCTTCCTTGTAGGTAGCGTTCGTCTGGCGATAAATCGTGTCGAGGCGCGCCACGTTGCGGGCGAGCAACTCGTAGCGGTCGCGATTCACCAGCACGCCGTAGTAGGCTTTCGTCACGTTTTCTACTACATCGATTTCGGCCTGCTGCGTCTGCTTCACCGAAAGCTGCTCATACACTTTGGCCGCTTTCAGCCCAATCAGGTAAGAGCCATCGAAGAGCAGTTGCGACGCTTGCGCACCCGCCGACCCCTGCCAGCGCAGCCCAAACGCGATGGGCTGCGGCCCGGCACTCACTACCTGCCCGTAGGCGGGCGCCAGGGTCACGGTTTGCCCGGCCTGAGCCGCCGTAATCTGCTCGGCCGTGAGGGTGGTGCCGCTGAGGGGCGGCCCGCCAAACGCGCTGAAATCGACGAGCGATTTTTGGAGCTTGATGTTATCCGTGACACCTGCCGAAGCATTGATCTGCGGCAGCCCAATCGAGCGGATTTCGCCGACCCGCGCCTTCGCAATTTCCTCGTTGAGGCGCTGAGCCTGCAACGTGCTTTTGTTTTGGAGGGCGTAATCGGTGGCCTGATGCAGCGACAGACGCAGCGGTTGGCTGGTCGCTACCGGCTGGCCGGCGGAGGGTGTTTGGGCCCAAGCGGCGGGCGCGGCGGCAAGCAAGGCGGCCGTCATGGCCAACGCGGCGGGCGAAATGGAGAGAAAACGAATTCGCATCGGGGTGAAGTGGGTAGCGAAGGGGTTGCGGGCAGGGTGCGCGGAACGGGTCGGTTGAGGGAGAGAATTATTGTGCGGCGCGGCCCATCAGGCCGCCATCCCGAGGTAACGGTTGAGGAGGTCGAGGCCGGCGGGCGTCACCACCGAGCGCAAAAAGCTCTCATCGGTGGCCTGCATCACCCGGACGGTCTGGAACTGGCGCGGCGGAAACAGCTCGATATCCATCACTACATCGATGGCGCCCAAGTGCAGCCGCGCCAGCACGGGCACGTCGATTTCGGGGCGGTAGAGCCCTTCAGTGATGCCGCGCCGCAGGTTTTTCTCGATCTGCGCGAGGATGTAGTCGAACTTATGCCGTTGCCACTGCTCGTAAGCGCCGCCGTGGTACTTTTTCATTTCGAGGAAGATGCCGGGATGCACATCGGCGTGTTCCTGCTTCGTCCACTTCATCATCAGCACGATTTCGTGGACGGCGTTATCCGATTCGGTCGCCATCCGCTCGCAGTCGCCCTGCGAGTGCAGCAAATGGCCACAAACCACGGCCTGCACGAGCTGGTCTTTCGTCTCGAACCACTTGTACAGCGTTTTTTTCGAGATGCCCAGCGCGGCCGTGATATCGTCCATCGACACGCTCTTGATTCCGCGCCGCATGAACAACTGCTGCGCACCGAGCAGGATGCGATCCTTGGTTTCGGTAGATTCGGTAAGGGGAGGAGTTTCCAGTGGTTCGTTCACGGATGCAAAACTACGGAAACTTTTTGAAGTTCCAAAGTTTCCGTAGTTTTTTTCGTTTCTAAAGTTTTTGGGGCTGCCTAAAACGTAACGCCCAGCTCCTGCTTGGCGCGCGGCGCCAAGCAGGAGCTGGGCGTTACTTCACGTTTGCGGCGTATGCTACTTGCAGCAAGCAGTACCTTGCCGAAACCTGCCGCCCCGTTCGGCGTGTTGCCTCTTTCGTGAAGATGATGATTCGATTTCTGGCTTTGCGCTTCGGGGCGGCCTTATTTGCCGCCAGCCCGGTGGCGGCTCAGCCGCCACTTTCAGCGCGACCTGCCCCGCAGCCAACCACCCTACCCAACCTGGTAGCCAACCCCAGTTTCGAGGAATTTACCGCCACCCCGCGCGAAATCAGCGAGCTGAACCTTGCTTCGCCGTGGCGCAGCCTAGCCACCAGCGGCAACGAACCGGCCGAGTTGTTCGCCACAGGGTCGCCGGTGCGCGTGGGCGTGCCGCAAAACTTCAACGGCACCGAGCCGGCGCACGATGGCGGCGCCTACGCGGGCTTCATCCCGTTCTCGAAAATGGACGATGAGCGCTACCGCGAGTTTTTGGTCGCGCCGCTCGTCGAGTCGCTCGAAGCGGGCTGCACCTACCGGGCGGCGTGTTTCGTGAGCCTCGCCGAGCGCGCGCATTGGGCCGTCGATGGCATCCAGATGCTGTTTTCGGCGCGCGGGCCGCTGCTCATCGAACAAGGGTACGTCCGCAGTCAGCCGCAGGTGTCGGCGCCCGGCATCATTGCCGAAACGCAGGGCTGGACGGAAATCAGCGGGATGTTCCGGGCGTCGGGTGGCGAAAAGCTGCTCACCGTCGGCAACTTTCAACTCTCGGAAGACACCGGCGCCCGCCGCCGGATGGCGCGCGGCAAGGACAAGGACGCCGGTGATATCGCCTACTACTACCTCGACGATATTTCGGTGGTGAAGGTGATGGAAGCCGATGGCTCACCGGCGCGCCCGCCGGTGGCGGTGGTGGTGGTGCCGCCCGTAGCCGTGGCGCCGGTGGCGGCCCCACCCGCGCCGCCCGCGCTGTTAGGGCCGCTCCCCGTGCCGAAAAAAGGACAGGTCGTGCGCCTCGAAAACGTGTATTTCGCTTCCGACGAAGCCCGGCTGCTGCCTACCTCCGCCCCCGCTCTCGACCAACTCGTGGTGCTGCTCACGGTCAATCCGACTTTTGCCATCACCATCGGCGGCCACACCGACGACACCAATACCGAGTATCACAACCAACTCCTGTCGAGGGAGCGCGCCGAGGCGGTGCGCCAGTACCTAATCAGTAAGCGCATTGCCCCAAAACGCCTCACCGCCGTCGGCTACGGCGACACGCAGCCCGTCGCCGACAACCGCACGCCCGAAGGCCGCGAGCGCAATCGGCGCGTCGAGTTTACGGTAAAATGATGTAGCGCGGGGCGCCGGGCCGCGAGCCGAAGGCTGCTGCGCACTGCTCAGCGCGCTTGATGCGAAGGCACTGCCGCGCTTCGCGCGCTAACCAGGCCAGCGCCCCGCCCTACAGGCCACGCTACTTCTTTAGCGCCGTCTCGATGGCTTCCTTAGCGCCATCGCTGGGGCGCGGGGCGTTGGAATCGAGGATGTTCCCATCAGCCCCAATCAGCACATAATGCGGAATACCCGTGACGCCGTAGGCCGTAGCGGCCTCCGATTTCCAGTCGTTCGGGGCGAGGGTATTCGTGCCTTCGACGCCGTATTTTTCCATCCCTTTGCGCCACGCGGCGGCATCGGCGTCGATAGACACGTTGAGAAACACGATTTCGCCGGCGCGCTCGTGCAGGGCGGCGTGCAGGGCTTTGGCGGGCTTCATTTCCATGATGCACGGCCCGCACCAGCTTGCCCAAAAATCGAGGTACACGAGTTTCCCCCGAAAGTCACTCAATTTCACGGGCTTGCCGGCGGCGTCGGTCACGGTGAAATCGGGCGCGGGCTTGCCGGGCTTCACTTTTTCAGCTAGTGCGAAGGCGTCGGCCAGGACTTGGCGGTCTTCCTCGTTCAGTTTAGGCTCATCCGTGAGGAGGCGTTGGTATAACTCGGTGGCGCCGGCCACGCGGTTGCTCAAGTAACTGTAGGCCAACTCGGTGCGAGCGGCGGTGCGCACGGCGGGGTTCGTGAGTTTCTCCGAAATCAACGCGTACGGCACCAACGGGTCGAGTTTTTTGGGCTGCGGCGCGGGGTAAAAGCTGCGCATCGAGAGGTAATTGCTGTAACCGCTCAAAAATTCGTGAAAATTGCCTGATACTAATGCCGTCGCATCGTCGAGGCGTAGTTCCGGGGCATCCAGAAAGGCGTAGAACGGGTCGGTAGGCGACATCTGCACCGAATCGAGCTTGTAAAACTGCCGCATTCCGGCGTAGCTCAACAGCCCTTCGCCCCACGCAAAATTGTATTGATGGCGCTGCCAGGCCCGCAGAGGCGCATCGGCGGCGGTAGGCGGCTTCGGAAATTTCTGCTCCAAGAACCGCAATTGAATCGTCCGCACCGAATCCAGGTAGGCCCGGTAGCGCGCGGCGGGCCGCTTCACGGCGTACGCGTTTTTTTCATCGAGCCCCTCGAACCGCAATAGTTCGGCCGCCAGATAATTGTTGACCGCCGCGCCGGTTCCGGTATATTTTACGGTTTCGTCGAACTGCTTGGCATCGAGTGTCAGCGTCAGGTTGTCGCCGGGCTGCAACCAGAGCGACGTTTGCTCCTCACCGATGACAAGGGTCGCGGGGCGCGCCTCCGTCCAGGGCATCGTCAGGCGAAAATTGCCTTTGGCGTCGAGGGTGGTTTTGCCGCCCGTAACGTCATCGTAGGTCAGGTAGTCGCGCGTGAACCCCACGCGCACTTCCTTGCCCTTCGGGTGCGTAATTCGGCCCGAAATAGTGACGGTGGCGGGCGCGGGCGGCGCGGCCTGTGCGAGTAAGGAAACGGCGCCAAGCGCGAGCGTCAGCAGGAAACGGGGCATAAAAAAGAGAAACGACTGCTTGCGAAATATAGAGACGCCGCAAGCTACCAACTTGCACCGAGAAACGACCCAACGAGAAACGAGAAACGTCCCAACGAGAAACATCACCCCCGCCGAAACTCCGCATCCAACGCCAGCACCGGCGCGAGCAACGGCCGCACATCATCGTTCCACAGTACGAAATCGGCGCGACGTTGGCGTTCGTCTTCAGGCAGTTGCCGCCCGATGATAGCCGCCACGTCGGCCGCCGTGCGGTGCGGATCGCGCGCCAGCACCCGGCGGATACGCACGGGCTCGGGCGCCGCCACGGTAATCACGTAATCGAGGGAGCGAGCGATATCGGCCTCAAACAGAATCGCCGCTTCTTTGATGATATACGGCGCCCCAGCGCGCTCCTGCTCGGCGAGCCAGACCGCAAAATCGGCGCCCACGGCCGGGTGTACCAGCGCGTTGAGGCGCGCGAGGGTGGTGGGGTCGGCGAAGGCGCGCTCGGCGAGCCAGGGCCGGTTGAGTTGCCCGGTGGCCGCATCAAATACGGCCGGGCCGAACTCGGCGATGAGGGCCGCACGCAACGCGGGACTACTGTGCATCAGCCACTTGGCGCGGGCGTCGGCGTCGATGGTCGGCACGCCGAGGGTCTCGAAAAGCCGCCGCACCACGCTTTTGCCCGCGCCGATGCCGCCGGTGAGGCCAATTTTCAGCATTGTTTCAGCGCAGTGAGGGTAAGGCCGACGCGGCGCCCAGGGTAGCCATCCCTTCGGAGTAGCTACCCTAGCCCGTGAGCTACAACCCCTTCGGGGTACGGGGTTATTTTTTGTCTTTGTCGTCGGCGCCCACTACCGACGCAATCGAGGCCTTCTCGAACGTCAGGCGCGTGCCCCGGTCTACTTCGATGGTGACGGTGGTATCGGTGATTTCGGCCACTTTACCGTGCAGCCCCCCGAGCGTAATCACCTGTTGGCCCTTTTGCAAACTCTCGCGGAGCTTCTTTTGGTCGGCGGCGCGCTGTTGCTGCGGCCGAATCATGAAGAAGTAGAACACGAGGGCCACCAGGCCGAAAAAGAGAAGTTGTTGGAGGGCTTCGGGAGACATTCGGTTGAAAATAAGAAAGCACAAAGGACGGCACGAACCAACGACGGGGCGCGCGACGGACAGGCGTCGCAAATGGCCGAGGTTGGCTAGGGGGCGAATGCTTACACAAAACTTTTCCCACTTTTTAAAATGTGGGAAAAGTTTTGTGTATTAAAAGGCAGCGTCAAACTGACGGGTATGAATGGCTGAACTACGTAGCGCGGGCCGCCGGGCCACGTGCATCCACTGCTTACCGGGGCTGCGGCCGGCGGTCTTTAAACGGCCACGAGGAGCGTATCCGTCACCTCGGCCAGGATGCCGTGGATTTCCTCCGCCGTGTTGGCTTCCACGAGCCGCATCCGGAAAGGCTTGAAGTGTTCGACGCCCCGGAAATAATTGGTGTAGTGTCGGCGCATCTCGAAAATACCCGCCTTGGGGCCTTTCCAGCGCAACGAAAAATCGAGGTGTTGTTGGCACACGACTACGCGGTCGGCGATGGTGGGCGGCGCCAGATGCTGGCCGGTGCGGATGAAATGCTTAATTTCGTTGAAAATCCAGGGGTAGCCGATGCTCGCTCGGCCAATCATCACGCCATCCACGCCATAGCGGTTTTTGTACTCGACGGCCTTTTCCGGCGAATCAATATCGCCGTTGCCGAAGATGGGGATGCGAATGCGCGGGTTGTTTTTGATACTCGCAATCAGGCGCCAATCGGCCTCGCCCTTGTAGAGCTGCGCGCGGGTGCGGCCGTGGACGGTGAGCGCCTGAATGCCGATATCCTGCAAGCGTTCGGCTACTTCCTCGACGTTTTTGGTGCTGTCGTCCCAGCCCAGGCGCGTTTTTACCGTCACGGGCAGCGTGGTGGCTTTGATGACGGCCGCCGTCATGCGCACCATCTTCGGAATGTCTTGCAGGAGGGCGGCTCCGGCGCCCCGGCACGCCACCTGCTTCACGGGGCAGCCGTAGTTGATGTCGATGAGGTCGGGGCCGGCTTCGGCGGAAATCCGGGCGCACTCGCCCATCGTATCCACATCCGACCCGAAGAGCTGAATGCCGATAGGGCGCTCATAATCGAAGATATCGAGCTTCTGCCGGCTCTTCGCTGCCGCCCGAATCAACCCCTCCGACGAGATGAACTCAGTGTACATCAGGTCGGCGCCGTGGGCCTTGCACACCGCCCGAAACGGCGGGTCGCTCACGTCTTCCATCGGCGCGAGCAGCAGCGGAAAATCGGGCAGCGTAATCGTAGAACCAATCTGAACCATAGCGGGCGGGGTAGCGAAAACAACGGTGGCGGGCCGTGCGTGACGGGTTAAATAATCGGGAAGCAACCGGGAAGCAACCGTTCAAACCACGCGCGTGCCAATCGGACGTAAATTTACGGCGCTCCTGTTCGGTTCCCGGCCCGCGTGCCGCCGCCGACGCCCTCCGCCTCCTGCCCCGTCGCTTGCGTTGATGCTCGAACCGCCTTCCTTCCCCGCCGGAGTGCCCGCCGACGCGCCGCTTTCGGCCGTATCAACGCCCCTCCCGCCGGCCCTCCCCGACCCGTGGCCGCCGCTGGCGCGGCTGGCGATGCTGCTCGGTACGTGCTTTTTGGGCGCTTTCGGCGGGATGGTGGTGGCCGGCGCCGTGGTGGCGGTGGTGTGGGGCGTGCCGCTGACCGGTATCGGGCCACTGTTGAGCGGCGAGGCGTTTCACCCCAGTCAGCGGGCCATCGCGCTCACTACGCAGGGGGTGGTGCATAGCGTGGGGTTTTCGGTGGCGCCGCTGCTGCTGCTGGCGTTTACGCTACCCGCGCGCCCGTTTGGACAGTGGCTGCGCGCCAATGGCCGCCTGACGCTCGGCGGGCTGGCGGCGGGCGCGGCCCTCACACTGGTAAGTGTGCCGCTGATTTCGGCCGCCATCGAGTGGAACGCCGGACTGCACCTGCCCGACAGCCTCGCCGGGCTCGACGCCTGGATGCGCACCCAGGAAGAAGCCGCGCGGCGCCTCACCGCGCAAATCACCCATATGACTTCCCGCGCCGACCTCGCGGCGTGTCTGCTGGCGCTCGCCGTAATCCCCGCCATCGGCGAGGAGCTGGTGTTTCGGGGTATCGTGCAGCCCACGCTCACGCGCGCCGTGGGCGGCCGGACGCACGCGGGCATTTGGCTGACAGCCATCCTGTTCAGCGCCATTCACGTGCAGTTTTTGGGGTTCGTGCCCCGGATGCTGCTTGGCGCCGGGTTCGGCTACCTCTACCACTGGAGCGGGCGGCTGGCGGTGCCCATCGCGGCGCATTTCGTCAATAACGCGTTGCAGGTGCTGCTGCTGTATGCCGTGCAGCGCGGGGCGCTCCCCGGCTTCGACCCTGATGCCACCACCGCCCTGCCGTGGCCCTGGGTAGCGACTTCAGTGGCGGGCACCGGGGCGCTGCTGGCGGCGCTGGCGCGCGTGCTGCCGTCCGGCCGGCCAACTCCGGCCCTCTCCCCCGCTGAAGCGCCCGATGCCTAGCCCGCCCCACGACCTGCTGCCCGACCCGATGCACCCCGCCGCGCGGCTGGCGATGCTGGTGGGTTTTCTGCTGGCGGGCGGCATCGTGGGCGTCCTCATCGGGTTGCCGCTCGGCACGGCCCTCACGGGGGTCTCCTATGAAGACTGGAGCTTTCAGATTACGCACGGCGGCCGGTCGGCAGCGTGGAGCCTGGCCCTCATCATCACCCAGATTTCGACGGGGCTGCTGATGTTCGGCGCCGCCCCTCTGCTGATGCTGCGCGCCACTTTACGCCCGGCGGTGCTGGCGGCGTGGGCGCGTGGGCGTTTTGGCCGCCCCCCGGCGCTGGGCGTGGTGGGCGCGGGGCTGGCGGTACTCGTGAGCGCCCCCGTGTACAGCGCACTCGTGGGGGCGTGGCTGGCTATTCGGGCCGCGCTGGGCTGGCAGCTATCCCCCACCGATGCCCACGCCGAGTCGATGCTCGCCGTCATGCACCGCATCGATTCGCCGACTGCGTTCGTGCTGGTGGTCGTGGTGTTGGGTGTTGTCACGGCCATTACGCAGGAAATCACATTTCGCGCCATCGTGCAACCCACTATAAGCCGGTGGGCGGGGGGGCGGGTGTGGATCGGTATCGGCGTGGTGGCCCTCATCAATGGCGTATTCAACGAGCCGCACCTATTACTTGCTTACAGCTCCCTGACCGTCCTGCTCGGCGCTCTCTACGCGTGGAGTGGGCGGCTGTGGGTGCCCATTGCGGCGAGTTTTACGTTCACCACCCTCGACAAGCTGCTGCGCTACCTGCACACCCACGGTTTCACGGCGCACGACGTGGCCGCGCCCCTCCCCTACCCGTGGCCGTGGTGGGCGGTGGCGGCCTCCGCGCTGGCTACGGCGGGGTTGTTAGGGTGGCTACGTCGTTATTTGCCGACCCGTGCCGTGGCGCTCGACCTGCCGCCGCCCCGGCTGAACCGCCCCGTTCCCCTCGCCGATGCCTGATTCCGTTCCGACTTCTGATTCCGCCGCCGCTCCGGCTACCGCCCCTGCTGGTGCCGTTACCGCCGAGGCCACACGCGCCGCGCTGGCCCGCAACCTGCGCCAACGCTTAATCGTGGGCGTACTAGGTGGCGCGGGCTTCGTGGCGGCCGTGCTGTGGCGCCCCGAATCGCTGGCCGCCCTGGTGCTGCTGCTGACGGTGGCGGGCTCGCTCGAATTTTACCGCCTCGTGCGCACGGCGGGCTTTCGGCCCGAACGCGGGCCGGGGGTGGCGCTGGCCGTCGTCACGGTGGCGGTGCTGGGCGCGCTGGCGTTGGGTCGGCTGCCCGCGTGGGCGCCGTGGCTGCTGCCGCCCGCCGTAGCGCTGGTGCTGGTGGTGGAGCTGTACCGCTCGGCGCACCCCCAACCGTTTGTGAACGTGGCGCTTACGTGGGCGGGGGTGGCGTACGTGGCCGTGCCGTTCGGTTTGCTGCCGATGCTGGCGTATGGCCCCGACGGCACGTTTTCGGGCTGGCCGGTGCTGGGGTTGGTCTTGTTGATTTGGGCCGCCGACACGGGCGCCTACGCGGCAGGTCGGCTGTGGGGCCGCCGCAAGTTGTTTCCGCGCCACTCCCCCGGCAAAACCTGGGAGGGCTGGGCCGGCGGCACCGTGCTGACCGGGGCCGTAGCCGTGGCCCTGCACCACTGGGTGCCCGGCGCGCCGTTGGCGCTGGGCCAGTGGCTAGGGGCGGCGGCGCTGGTGTCGGTGTTCGGCGTGTGGGGCGATCTCGCCGAGTCGATGCTCAAGCGTTCGCTCGGGGTGAAGGATTCGGGGCGGCTGCTGCCCGGCCACGGCGGGGTGCTGGATCGGTTCGATTCGCTGCTGCTCGCTACACCGTTCGTGGTGGCGTGGGTGAAGGTGTGGGGGTTGGTGGTGTAAGGTGCGGATTGGGCAAAAGCCGAGTTAGAACGCCTCCCCGATACTGAAATAAAAACCGCCGGAACCGCCCTGCCCGATGCCGTAATCGGCGCGCACATTGAGGCGGTCGCGCCGGTCGAAGGCGAAGCGGATACCCGCGCCCCCGGCCGGCCGGGGGTTCTCAAAATCGCTGAGCGAATAGCCGACATCGCCGACGCCGAGAAACGCCACGCCGCCAAACCGGCGCCACACCGGAAACCGGTATTCGGCCTGTGCTACCAGCAGTTGCCGCCCCCGGTAGCGCCCCTCGTAGTACCCGCGCAGGAGCGAGATGCCGCCGAGCGGCGCCAACTCACGGAACGGCACCTCACCGGCGTGCAACTGGCCGTAAAGCTGCCCCGCCAACACGTGCCGATGGCGGGTGGCGCCACGGTCGAGGGCGACGTACCGACGCAAATCGAAGAGGTAGCGGCCGAACGTATAATCGCCGCCGAAGCCCGTGAAATTGGCACTAAGTTCGGCGTACACGCCCCCGGTGGGGAAGGTGAGACGGTCGCGGGTATCGAGCAGCGCCACCGGCCCGGCACCCACGATGAGCGTCGGGAGTAGTTCGCGGGCGGGACGCTCGCGGAGTTTGGGCGCGGCGGTGGCGTCGATGTCCCACATATTGGTGAGTACGACTTGCGGCCCCACGAACAGCCGCCGCGCGCCGACGCGCTTCAGCACGCGCTCCGAAAACGTAACGAGTTTGTACTGCACCAGCCCTTCGTCGGCGGTGCGGGTATTGTCGCCGGTTCCGTAGTAAAAAATCGGGTAATCGAAGAAACGCCAGCTTCCAATCACGGCGTACCGCTCGCCGGGGGTGAAAAGTGAGTGGTCGAGTTGCACGCTCCACTGCTTTTCCTGGGTGTAGTAGGTGAGCAGCCGCGCCGTCGATTTACGGGTGGTTGTGTCGAGCCCCAACCGGAACACGGGCGCCACGAAAATGGCAATCCCCAGCCGCGTTTCCGGCGAATAAAACGCTCCTGGAAACGGGATGAAACGCGGTTTTTCGGCGCCGGCCACCGGTACCGGCACAGGCACCCGCGCTGAGTCGGCCGGTGTAGAGCCGGTGTTTTGCGCGCGGGCGGCGACGGAGGCAAGCAGCAGGAAAGCGAGTAGGGAAAGGCGCAAAGCGGTTGGGGTTTGAGGGGTGAATATAGCACGGCTGTTGAGCAGCACAATGCGAGCATGAATGTCCTGTCATTGCCACGTCGGCCCTTCGTTCCTCAGGGTGAACTCCAAGCCTCCTCCTCGCAATGACAAACTTATTTTAAGCTTACCCTCAATAATACAGCAACATCGACAGCATCCCCGCCAGCATCAGCAGCTTGCCCAACGCGCTCAACCGAGCAAAATGGAGGCGACGGTCGGCGCGGCGCAACCACGCAATCAGCAGCCCCAGCGGCGCCAGCACGGTCAGCACCAGAAACCCGTTGAAGCGCCACGCTTCGGGGCGGAAGCTCATCACCACCACCAGCGCCGTGGCGAGGCTCGCCGTCAGCACGTACAGCACGAGTTTGGTGCGCGGCAAGCCTGCCACGATGGGCAGCGTGCGGCACCCAAAATGCGCATCGCCGCGCACGTCTTCGGCATCTTTGATGATCTCGCGGATGAGCGTGAGCAGCGCCGCCAGCCCGGCGTACACCCACACGGTGCGCGAGTGCGTGCGGGCGGCCACCTCCACCACCAGCACCATGGCGGCGCCGAGGGCGGCCACCACCAGATTCCCGATCAGCAGCCGCCGCTTGAGTTGTGCCGAATACGCCCACAACGCCAGCGCCGAACCCGCCGCGATGGCCCCCACCGCCCACCCGACGGCTACGCCCGCCAACACGCCGGCCCCACTCAAAAACAGGTGCAGCAACATGGTACGCCGCCGCGTCAGTGGCCCCCGCCCCACCACGCGGCGGCGCGGCCGATTCAGGGCATCAATCTTAACGTCGTAGTAATCGTTGATCGCGTAGCCGCCCGCACCCACCAGCACCGTACTCAACGTAGTGAGCCAAAAGACCGTCCAGCTCACGGCTTCCCACGGTTGGCTTGGGTACAAAATGCACGCCTGCACCAGCAGTTGGGCCAGCAGCATCAGCAGCAGATTCGGCACACGCAGCAGGCGGAGGAGAGTCACGGAGTTTCGAGTTTCGAGTTCAGAATATAATGCCCCAAAACGTGCGCGGCGCGGCGGCC
>JANPJM010000006.1:0-48795 GCA_031425525.1 Hymenobacteraceae bacterium
TAAAGAGGCGATTATCAGCTGCTGTACGGCCCACATCCCCTGCCTTGCCAGCTAGATGAGGCGCCAGCAGCTCCCACGTGCGATCCGTAATCGAGTCAATATCGGCCATTGGCCTCTAAGGTAATTGTCCGTACGCTCTAGGCGATCGTCGCGTTACGGGCCGGCAGCGTGGCGGCCAGCCGCCGCGAAGCCGGGCGCAGGTACCACGACGCCACCGTCAGGAGGGCGAAGATGAAGGGGGCAATGTAGCGCAGCAACGGGTCGCCGGAGAAGATGTGCGATGTTACGGCGCCCGTCAGCAGAAAGAAGAACCCTGCGTAGGCCCACTCCTTCAGCAGACGGTACCCCGGCAGCAGTAGCGCCACGACGCCCGCCATCTTCCAGGCGCCGAGGAAGTACAGCATATACAGCGGGTACCCGAGGCGCTGCATCCCTACCACGTTGGGTTCGGCGTGGGCGATCTGGGCCAGCCCCCCCGCTGCCATACCGAAGCACAGTAGGCCGGTGGTCAGCCAATAAGCAATCGTTCGACTCCGGGTGGTAGCGGGCACCGCCGGCAAGACAATTTCCATCAGTAAAGGGCGCCGCCCAGGTAGGCGACTTTCCCTAAAAGCCCCGAGCCGCGCGAAACTGGACAGGCCAGGGAAGTTTTTTTTGTCAGCCCCTCATAAACCAACGCTGGCCGTGTGGCGCTACCCGCTGGTCTTACGGTAGCGCCACACGGCCAGCACGTTTATACCGCTAAAGATTCTCCCGCATCTTCAGCAATTTCTATGGTACGCGAAATTCTGATCCCTACCCACCCTGCACCTGCGCTTGCCGTCGGGCTTCGTGGGCAAACGCATCGAAGTGCTGGCCTTTGAAGTGACCGACACCGAGCCTGCGCCCGACGCCGGGTATGAGGCGCGGCTGGCGCGCATCAAACGCCTTTTTGCAGATCAGCCGCTTGATTTGAGTAATTTCAAGTTCGACCGCAACGACGCCAACACCTACGACGATGAGTAAGCGTGTCGCCGTCGATCCGAACATTCTCGTGCATCTGGTCAGCCTGCGACCTGAAGGCCGCACCACGTGGCCCCGCGCTACCCCAACCCCCACAAAAAAGGGGCAGAGAGCGTACTCTCCGCCCCTTTTTTGGCAGTTGTCGCAAGGGGGCCGTACGCGAGCGAAACCCCTACTCCACCACCACGCGGCGCACCACGGGCGCTTGCCCGCTCACGCGCACCTCCAGCAGGTAGGTGCCGGCGGCGAGCCCCACGGTCGGCACTTCCGCTGACAGGCCCCGGAAGCTGACGACACCGCCCACGCGGCGGCCCAGCACATCGCGCAGGGTGGCGGTGGCGGGTTCAGCGGGGGCGGCGGCCAGCGTCAGGCGCAGGGCGGCGCCCGCGCCTACGGGGTTCGGCGAAATGGAGAGGGCCGCAGCGGCACTCGCGTCGGGCAGCCCCACTGGGGCGCAGGTGGCGAGGAGGTCGAAATCGCCGCTCTGGTCTTCGTAACCCGACACGAACACCCAGTACGGCGCCCCCGCGACCGACGCAAACTGCACCGTTGAGGGCGTGCGGCAGGGGCCTCGGTCGGTATCATCGTTGCCGTCGATGCAGACGTACGGCCCGCCGCACGGCCCCTGGAAGACGAACAGCTTAGTGTCGTACGACGTGGTAGGGCCGCAATTGGTGACTGTAATCGGCGCGCCGGTGCCGGTAATCGAGTAGAACACGCCGCCCAGATCAATGGAAGTGCCGCAGCTACCGGTGGGGTCGCCGGCGGCGGTGGCATCGGTAGTGGTACCGGTTATCGGCACACCGCAAGCCAGCGGCAGGGCGTTGGCGCATTGGTCGTTGGCGGGCGGCGGGCCGAGCGTCGTGAAGCGCACCACCACCACTGCCGACGTATCGGTGGCGCCGCACACACTCCGCAGCCGCACCACGTAGCTGGTCCGCGGCAAGAGGCCGGTGAGCGTCACGGGCGATGCCGTCGCGGTTTGCACCGTGGTAGCGGGCACGGTGGTGAACACGTAACTGGTGGCCGAGCCGGTAGCCACGAACTGCACGGTGGCGGTGGTCGAGGTGATGTCGCGCAGGGCCACCTCAACGGGGGCGGCACACTGCGGCACCGCAGGCGTGGTGAACGACACCGTAGCGGCGCCCGACGTGGCGCCGGGGCCGCAGTCGCGCACGATGGTGACGGTGTAGATGGTGCCGGGCGTAAGGCCCGTCAGCCGCACCGGCGAACCCGTTACCGTGCGCGGGGTGGTGGCGGGGCTGGTGGTAACGGTGTACCCTACGGCGCCGGGGGCAACCGTAAACCGCACCACGGCCGTGGTGGTGGTCAGGCTATCGACGAGCAACGCCGTGGGTGCGGGGCACACCACGGTGGTGTTGATGGTGAAATTGGCGTCCGAAATATCGAAGAAGAAATTGTCGGCGGCCTCTACCATCACGCGGGCGGTAGTGGTGGTCAGGCTGGGCACCGTCACTGAGGCCGAGCCGTTGTTGGGCACGCCCGCCGCCAGCAGCGTGGGGTACGTAAAGCCGCCATCGGTGGAGAGGCGCACGTTGACCGTGGCGCAATTGACGTTGTTGGCGGTGGTGCCGGCCACGGCCCACGTCACGGGTTGGGTAGAGCCGCCGGCCCACACCAGCGCCGCGTTGGGCGCCGTAACGGCAAACGGCCCGGCCACGGCGCTCACGCGCATATTCACCGAATCGCTCGCCGTGACGCCGCCCACGATGCCCGCCAGGCCGCGGTGTTCATCGCGGGCGGTACACACAAACCGCAGGGTGCGGGCCACGGTCGGCAGGCGCTCGCCGATGTCGGTGGTGCCGGCCACGAGGTCGGTCAGGCGCGGGAAGTAGCGCATGGGCGAAGCCACCGGCTCGAACGACCGAAACAGCGGCGGCGTGCGGTTGGCCACTTGCGGATCGTTGGGCGAGCCGGCGGGGCCGAGGTCGTACTCTTCCCAGCTAAACGTCAGCGGGTCGGCGTCGGCGTCGGAGCCGTTGGCGGTCAGCTTGAACGGCGTGCCCTTCGGAATCACTTTGCCGCTGGCGGGCACCGTCACGTCGGGGGCGGTATTGCCGGTGGCCGTCAGCACGGCGCACGGCGTGGTGATGATGAACCCGCGCATCTCGACGAAACTGCCGACGTGAAACTGCGGATCGGAGTTGCGTTGCAGGTCGTCGGTGTCGCAGATACCGGCGTAGGCCATAATGGTCGAGCCGGAGCCCGGCTCCCAGGCCGTGTTACCGCTGCGGTTGCCGTTGCACGAGCCGGTAGCCGAGTTGAACGGGTGCGAGCCGCTGAACTGGTGGCCGATTTCGTGCGCCACGTAGTCGATATCGAAGGCATCGCCGACGGGCGCGCCCGTGCCCGTGACGCCCTGCGCCTTACGGGCCGAGTTGCACACCACCGCGTAACCGGCCACGCCGCCGCCATTGGTACTGAAAACGTGGCCGATATCGTAATTCTCGGAGCCGATGGACGCATCGACGATTTGCTGATTTTCGCCGAGCATGGCACCGCCGTCGTCGTTGGTGAACGGGTCGGTGGCGGCATTGAGGTAGATGAGCGTGTCGTTGTTCGGCACGAGGATCATCCGCACGGCCAACTCGGTTTCATACACCCCCACCACGCGGTTCACGCTCGTGACGATGGCCGCCTGAGTGAGCGGGCGGGTGCCGCCGTGGAAAGCCAAGTATTCGCCGGTAGCCGATACGGCGAGGCGGTACGTCCGCAACGCCGCCCCACTGACCACGCGACCCGCCGGGCCATTGGCGCCATCGGCCGGGGCGGCCAGCGCGGCGGCACGGTTGCGGGCGGCTGCGGCGGCATCGGCCTTGGTCGGCTCAAACAAACAGGCCGATGTGCTACCCGCCGGGCGGCGCATCGCGTGCCGGAAGAAGCTCAGATAGTGGTCGGTATCGCCGCGCCGGGCGGGTTCGATGTACACCGTACCGAAGCGCGCCGACAGAATCTGGGCGTGAAACCCGGCCGGGGTCAGGTCGAGGCGGACGGTGGCGCGGGGGTCGGGCGCCGCCTCGGCGCCGGGGCCGGCGGGCAGGGCCACCCCGGCGTAGGTCTTGATGCTGGGGTAGCGCGCGGCGAGGGCGGGCGCCATCACGGCCGTTTCGCGCACCGCGAACCGCTGCGTGCGGCCATCGGGCAGGGGCAACGCCAGCACCAGCGGCGCGGCGGTGGTGCCTTCGGCGGGGGCGGCGGCCAGGGCAGCGCGCGCGGCGGCTACGTCGAGGGTGAGGGCGCGCGCTTCGGTCAGGGCCGCCCGCAGGGGCGTGGCGGCGGGGGCGGCGTCATCGGCGAGGATGGAGGCGACGGCGCGCGAAGCATTTTGGGCCGAAGCAAGGCTTGCGGGCGCCAGCAGCGCCACCGCCGCCATCACCCGCAGCCGACGCAACGGGAGCGGCCCGAAGGGCCAGGAAAGTAAGTGCTTAGTCAAGCGAATGGAATGGGGTTGAGAGGAGGAGACAAGCCGAAGCGACCGGTAGGCCGGTCGGTTTTCAAAGATACCCTGCGGACGGAGCCCGACGCGTAAATGTTACCTCTCATACCGGTCATACCCGCCAATGACTGGTAAAATACCCCGGCTAGCCCGGCCACACGCGAAGTGCGGCTGGGTATTCTTTTCAGCCGCGCGCTGGCGTCAGCGCGATGGCGGGAGGCCTGAACTTACGGCAGCTTCACCCACCGCCCACTATGCAGCACGCGCCTACCCTGGCGCACCTGCCAACCGTACACGCCTACTGCCAACCCCCGTACCTCCAGAGCGGTCTGCGGGGCGTCGGCGGCCAAGGGCTGCTCGGCCACTACGCGGCCCAGCGCGTCGCGCAGCACCACTACTGCCCCGGCGGGGGCGCCGCTTGGCAGCCGCAACCACACCGTGCCCTCGGCCGTGGGGTTGGGCCAGAGCTGCGCGCCGTCCGCGTCGCCCTCGATAGCGGGCGCCCCCGGCAGCCCCACCGGCCGGCACACCACGCCCACCGGCGCGCCGCCGGCTTGCAGATACCCCGCCGAATCGACCTTGAACACCCACGAGTCGGACGAACCTACATCCGGCGCCCGCGTGAACAGAAAGCCGCAGCCCACGAACCCGCCATCGGGTGTGGGCGACAGCCCGCGCAAATAGTTGGAGGAGTTGGGGCCGGTAAGCTGCGCGTAGGTGCGCAGCCAGAGCGAATCGCCGTCGGGGCAGACTTTGAGAATGAAGCTATCGGCGGGGCGCTGCCCGTAGGGCTGGTTGCCGCGCCCAATGGCGTCCCACTGACCGGCCGCCACTAGACTGCCGTCGGCCAGTTCGTGGAGGGCAAGGCAGCTGGTCAGGTACGACTCCGGCCCGTATATCCGCCGCCAGAGGGTATCGCCCGTCAGCCCGTTGAGCTTGTAAACGGCCAAGCGATACCGCCCGAACTGGCCGTTGACGAGCCCGTAGTTCACCGTGGCGGCCACGGCTATGTGCCCGTCGCGGGTGGGAATAGGCACGGGCACCCCCTCGGAGACGCCTGCAAAGTCAAAGGCGCGTTGCCAGCGCACGTTGCCTTGCGGGTCGGTGCAGACTACGTACGAGTCGGCGTTGGCCAGCACGTTGCGCGTACCCCCGCCGAGCAGGAGCCCGCCGTCGGGCAAGGCGCTGATGGAAAAACCTAGGCTGTTCGTGCGCAGCCCGTAGCAGCGGCGCCAGAGTAGGGTGCCGAGCGAATCGGTGCGGATCACCAGCACGCTGTCGGGCGAGGTGGGCGTGCGCCGCTCGATGCCGATGAGCGCAAAGCCGCCGTCGGTCGGCACCCGGCACACGCCGTGTCCGGTGCGCCGTTGCACCGGCGGATTCACATACCGCCGCGCCAGAGCGTGTCGCCGGTGGCCGTGAAGCGCCAGAGCATCGGTGCGCCGCTGCCGAAGGGCCCGACCGAGCGAAAGTCAACCGTGCCGACCGCCACGAACCCGCCCGTCGGCAGCGCGAGCAAGCCCTGCTGGTAATAATTTCCATACAAATCCTGCCCCGCGCGCTCAAAGTAGCGCACCCGCCGCTGCCGGCCGTCGGGGTTGAGGAAGCGCACCATCGCCGCTTGGTAGCCAAACGTCGGATAGTCGTAACCCGTCCCCCACGTCACGTAGCCCGAATCAGTGGGTAAAACCGACAATGCGGCACTGGAGTAGGGGGTATTGTTATTCGAATACCGATTGTTGAAATACTGCTGCCCGAAGGCGGCCGATTCACTGCCTAGCAGGAGAACCAATACAAAAAGCCACCGCATATAATAAGTAGAAAAACCCGCCGCGCACTGAGGGCAGCGCGCGGCGGGTTTTTTCAATTAGAATTAGGGCAAGCGCACCAGCGTGCCGCTTTGTACCACTTCCTCACCTACCCGCAGCCGGTACTGGTAGAGGCCCGCCGGTAGCGCGCTCAGGTTCAGTTCGGCCTCCACGGCGTGCGTCTTCAACGACTGCGTTAGCCGGGTGACGCCGTAACGGTCAGTCAGTTCCAGGCGCGCCGACTGCGTGGCGGGCAGCGTATAGGCCACCCGCAAATGACCATCGGCGGTGGGGTTGGGGTAAAACGTGGCTACGTCGGGCCGGAAGGTGCGCGGCGTGGGCGCGGCGCGCTGGCCCGTGCCGTCGGTGTCGGCCCCGATGGCGTCGAGGCGGCCATCCACGAACCGGTAGCCTAAATATTGCGTCAGCACGGCGCGGCCCTCGGTAAAGCCGTAGGTCGTGGAGTCGCGGGCGATGCGCAGGATTTCGGCCCGCAACGGCGCGTTGGTGCGCAGCGCCTGCTGGGCGGCGCTGTCGGTGTCGTACGGCGCCAGCAGTGCCCGAATGCGGTCAGAATAATCGGCGTACAGCGTGCGGGCCTGGGCCACGGCGCTGGCCGCCGCCTGAATTTCCTTGCGCCGCGATAATTGCCGTGCCGCTGGGTGACCGGCGGTGCGGCTGTTGCCTTCGCCGCCCACGGCCGCGCCGAGCCGCTGGGCGGGCGCATCGAGGCGCGCATCGAGCGCCTGCCGCAGCGAGACGTACGCGGGCTCGTTGAGCTGCGTGAGCATCGCGCGTGCCGCCGCTACCCCGGCCATCACGTCCACGCTGTCGTTGAGGTAGCGGCGCAACAACTCGTTGATGGCCGCCTGTCGGTCGGCCGCCGCAGCTGCCGTATCGGCTTGGGCCAGCAGCGCCGCCTCGGTGGCCGTGCTGCTGCCGGTAGTCGGGGGGCAGAAATCATTGAAGCCTAAACCATTCAGTGGAGCCTGGCACGGCGTCGCCGTCGCCGAGGCGGCATTGAGGCAGCCGAAATTGCCGCCCGGTCGGGTCGGAAACCCGGCGATTTCGGGGTGGTGCCGGTAATCGAACGGCAGCGTGCCGCCGCCGACCTGCTGAATATCGCGCGCCGTTATCCCAGCGCAGGTGGTGCCGTGGCTGAAGAGATTGCCGGCGGGAGCCGTCAGCAACCTCGGATCCAAGGGGTCTGGGCACGCCCCCTGATTAGGCAGCCCCTGGAGGAAATTCAGCGCCGGGTCGCCGGTGCCCAGGTACACCTGCACCAGCAGGTTGTGCCGCTTGATGGCTCCCGGCTGCCCTTTGCTGCGGAAGTCGTTGCACTTGATCTGCAACCCCCGGTTGCCCACCGGCGCCATGGCGGGTGCGTTCTGCCAGGTAACGCGGCGGTTGGTCGTCGAGATCAGCATCCCGTCGCTGAGGCTGTCGAACTGGTTGCGGTACACCTCGTCGAACACAATACCATCCGCCGCCGCTTCCAGCCCCCAAAACTCCGCTCCCCGCAGCGTTTGCCCCGCCTTGCCCGTCGGCCAGGTCGTACACCGTGCCGAAAACGTGTTCCCCGTCACCAGAAACGCCCGGCTGGCGTCGATCCGCAAGCCGGGGGCGTACGCATCGCCCTGCCGACCGACATAAAATTTATTGTTCTGCACGATGGCGCCCGTGGTGTTGGCCATCCACACGCCCGTGTAGTTGCCGTCGAAGACGTTGCCCACCACCTGGAGCGAATAACTGGGGTCGGGGTTGTTGGCGTTGATGCCCGTCGCTAGGCGCTTGAACACGTTGGGCATCCCGTTGCCCCGCAGCACCCGGGCGTAGGCATTATTGAGGCTGATGCCGATGCCGCGCAGGTTGTATGGCAACTCCATACTGTTAAACGCCGCGTTGTTGTCGATCAGCTCGAAGAGGTTTCCGCGAAACAGAATCCCCTGTACCCCCGACAAATAGACGCCCGTTTGGGTGCCGTATCGTATGCCACCACTGGTGACGTAGAGGGGATCAACGAGGGGCGTATCACTCCGAAACTTGCAACGCTGCACCGTGCTTTGGTTTTGCGTACGGCTATAGTTGAGCAGCGTGATGCCCGTGTGGCAATTGAGAAACTCGGTATTCTCCACCAGCAGCAGACCGCCGCCGTCGGCGTACGAGGTCAGTAGCCGCCCATCGACGTTGCTGTACTGTGGGCGCCCGGCCAGCACGCCCAATCGGGCGTTCTCGATCCGCACCGGCTCGGTCGGAAAGGCTGAATTCCCTATCTGTGCTTCCCCAAACTGATCATCGGATTGCAGCAGCGGCAGACCCGTAGCTACCTCGGTCGTGCCTTGCAGCACGATACCGTCCCACATGCTGTTGGGGCAGCCTTGCAGGCTCGTCAGCGTCACATTTTCGCCTACATAGAGGTTGCCGGCCAGATCGTTACCGTTCCGTCTTTCCACTACGATGCGGGTGGCGCGGTCGTAAGGCGGCCGGAGTTGGGCCAGGGTCACGGTCTGGCGCGTATCGGCAAACTGGATGACGGTGCGCGTGCCGTCCATCTGTTTCGTGATATGCAGCGTGTGGCCCGCCGGCACGCGTACCGTGCCGCGCACGGTCATATTGCTGCTCCAGTACACGTCGAGGGCCGTGACCGTAATTTTTCCTAAACCATCGGAACTCATGCCGGCCATCCCGTGGGGGCCGGGGTTGCCATTGACGGGCCACGCCGTAAAGCCGTCGAGGTCGTACGTGGTACTGTCTTGGCACAGCACCACGGCGGGCGCCTGCCCGGCCACGGGGTGGCTAGCGGCGGCCATCAGCAGCAGCAGCAGCCAGGCCCAGGGAGAAGAAGAAAACCGCCGCCGGGCGCGGCGCAACATCCCTAAAACATAGGGGGGGGGGGGGCAATACTTGCGTTCGACATGGGAAAAAAATAAAAAAAAGGAATCCGATACGAGCAATCCGTAGCCAAGGGCGGCGTGATGAGCTATGTATAGAGAAGTAGGCCGGCCGAACAGACGAACGATGGAGTACCGGCGGCGAATGTATGGAACAACCGGATAACCCCGTGCGGCCCAGTGGAAATATGGGGGAAATAGGCACGGGGCTTACCCCGGTGCTTGCCCACCACCCGCGTTTGGGTAGTAGGCGTATGGTGCGGCA
Organism: Hymenobacteraceae bacterium; assembly: GCA_031425525.1. GTDB lineage: Bacteria > Bacteroidota > Bacteroidia > Cytophagales > Hymenobacteraceae > JANNMJ01. The sequence continues at coordinate 9,424 of JANPJM010000006.1, forward strand.
GTGCAGGGTAAATAGGCTTTCCATCTGCCATTCGACAGCCGTTACGCGGTAAACGACGGGCAATGCCCCCGCCCATGGGCGCCAATGGGGTCTTCCCCCGCACCAATAGAGGATCCTATTGCGTCCAATAGGGTCTTTACTCGCACCAATAGGGGAGCCTATTGCGTCCAATATGGTCTTCCCCCGCACCAATAGGGGAGCCTATTGCGTCCAATGGGGGAGCCTATTGCGTCCAATAGGGGAGCCTACTGCGTCCAATAGGGGCGCCTATTGCGTCCAATGGGGGAGCCTATTGCGTCCAATAGGGGAGCCTACTTGCGCCCACAGCGGAGTTGCGGCTGGTGGTAGCCGCCAGTCGGTGGCGGTCATTGTGGTGTACCGGTTGGCGCTGTTCTTTCTTAACTCTGCACCTCAACCACCACCGCCAGGCGCAGCCCGCCAACAGCCCGCCCCGGCTGTCAGCTTGGCAGCGCAATGGCCCGTTCAGGCAACTGGTCGGCTGATTGAAAGCCCGATCAGCGGCTCGCTCGCTGGTTGTGCGCGGCCCGTGCGCCCAGCGCGGCCCGCCAATCCGTCACCCGCCCACTAAATCACTCCATCGAAAATCCCTAAATCGAACATGACGAAAGAAACCGGCTCCATCTCGATTCATACCGAGAACATCTTCCCGATCATCAAGAAGTTTCTGTACTCCGACCACGAGATTTTCCTGCGGGAACTGGTCTCGAACGCGGTCGATGCGAGTCAGAAACTGCAACGTTTGGCGCAATTGGGCGAGCCTACGGGCGAAGTCGGCGAGCTGAAGGTCAGCGTGACGCTCGACAAGGACGCCCGCACCATTACCGTTAGCGACAACGGCCTGGGGATGACGGCCGAGGAAGTCAAGAAATACATCAACCAGATTGCGTTTTCGGGCGCTACCGAGTTCGTCGAGAAATACAAGGAGCAGGACGCGACGGCTAAGGACGCGATCATCGGGCAATTTGGGCTGGGCTTTTACTCGGCGTTTATGGTGGCGCGCGAGGTCGAAATTTTCACCAAAAGCTATAAAGACGAACCCGCCGCGCACTGGACTTGCGACGGCTCCACGAGCTTTACGCTGGAGGAAACCGACCGCGCCGAGCGTGGCACCGATGTAGTGCTGCACGTCGCCGATGACTCAGAGGAGTTTCTGGATGAAACCCGCCTGCGCGGCATCCTCACGAAGTACTGCAAGTTTCTGCCGATTCCGGTGTTTTTCGGCGACGAGCAAATCAACCAGACCAAGCCGATCTGGACGAAACAGCCCGCCGAGCTAACCGACGAAGAGTACGTCGGCTTCTACAACGAGCTGTACCCCTACGCCGAGGCGCCGCTGTTCTGGATTCACCTCAACGTCGATTATCCGTTCAACCTGACGGGTATTCTGTACTTCCCGAAGGTGAAAGACGAGTTGCAATTCCAGAAGAACAAGATTCAGCTCTACTCGCGCCAGGTGTTCATCACCGATGAGGTGAAGGATGTGGTGCCCGATTTTCTGATGCTGCTCCACGGCGTGTTGGACTCGCCGGACATTCCGCTGAACGTGTCGCGCTCGTTTTTGCAGGCCGACGCCAACGTACGGAAAATCAATACCTACATCACCAAAAAAGTGGCCGACAAGCTCGGGCAGCTTTTCCGCGACGACCGCGCCGGTTTCGAGCAGAAATGGCCCGACATCGGCCTGTTCATCAAATACGGGATGCTGGCCGACGACAAGTTTTACGACCGCGCGAAGGATTTCGTGCTGCTCGAGAACACCGGCGGCCGGTTCTTCACTTTCGAGGAATACCGCCAGCACACGCAGGCCGCCCAAACCGGCAAAAACGACCAGCTTGTGCTGCTCTACACGCCCAGCCCGGAAGAGCAGCACAGCTTTGTGGCGGGCGCCGAAGCGCGCGGCTACGACGTGCTGAAACTCGACACGCCCATTGACCCGCACTTCGTGGGCTTGCTGGAACAAAAGCTCGAAAAAACGACCCTGAAGCGCGTAGACGCCGACCCGGCCGCCAAACTCATCGAGAAAGACGGCGATGCCGCACCCGCCAGCGTGCTGTCCGACGACGAAACCGCGACCCTCAAAACCACCTTCGAGGCCGCCATCGCCGATGCCACCATGCAGGTAACGATCACGAGCGCCGCCCCCACCGACGAGCCCGTGACCATCACGCGCCCCGAGTTTATGCGCCGCATGAAAGAAATGCAGCGGATGGGCGGCGGCGGCGGGATGCAGATGTTCGGCTCGCTGCCCGACACCTTCGCCGTGGCCGTGAACGCCAACCACCCACTGGCCGCCCGCGTGCTGGCCGCCGCCACCGCCACCCCCGACACGACCGCCGCCGCCGACCTCGCGCGCCAAGCCTTCGATCTGGCGCTCTTGCAACAAGGAATGCTGAAAGGCGCCCGCCTGACGGCTTTTGTGCAACGCTCGGTGGCGCTTTTGAGTGTTTAAGCGGCCTTAGGCGCGCCCAAAGATTAACAAAATACGATTACCTTTGGAACGTCATTGGAAAGCCTCAGGGGAATTCGATGGCCTTCCGGCGCGTGGTCGTAGGTAGAATCCCAGGAAGGAACGGCTGCTGAAACCCGCCTTCGCAGCAAGGTGAGAAACCGCCCGGGGCTTTGCGCCGGGCGGGTTTTTTTTTAGTGCCTGCTGATTCGCGATCATCCACGATCCCGCACGTTTTCGTCCCAACTTTGCGTTACGGCACGCGTGCGCCAGTCGTGCGCGCCCGAACCACCACTGTCCGTCTTCGTCGTTCGTCCTCGTGCCGCTTCTCGCTTTGTCTGCTTTGCGTTTGCTTCCGATATTGTTTTCTGCCCGTAGCCGTTGGCGTGCGGGGCGTTTGGCGCTGCTGGCGGCCGTGTGGCTGAGCGCTGTGGCGTGCCACCGCACGGTGCCCTTCGATACGCGCCTAGCGGCCGAAGAGCTGGCCAGCGACGGCAAAACGCCCACCCAGCCGCCCCAGCCCGACACCACCGGCTCGGTGAGCGCCGCCCTGCGCGATACGCTTGTCACCACGAAAGACACCGTGAACGCGCCTTCCCTGCAAACCAAGCAGATGAAGGCCGACGCCGAGAAGCTCGCTAAGGAAAAAGCCGACTCGAAGAAGCAGCTCAAGGCGCTAGCCAAACAGGCGGGCAGCGCGGCCAAGAAGCTCAAAGGCAAGATGTTTTTGGGCAAGAAAATCAAGAAGGGCTACGTGCGCACGGGCTCCGGAAAGAAGGCGATTATCGAGAAATTCCACTATCTGGCGCGTTACGAGGCCACCGACCCTTACGCACCCGCTAAATATTATTACCACAAAAAACGGCGGAAGATTTTCAAGATTGCCGTCATCGACCCCACCGTTTCGCTCATTCTGCACGGCCCGTACGAGAAGCGTCAGGGCACGAATCTGCTCGAAAGTGGCTATTTTTATATGGGCACCAAGCATTTACGCTGGGAGCGCTACGCCGTCAAAAACAACATTCTGCTCTCGAAGTATCATTGGGAAAAGGGCTTCCTGCGCGATTCCCGAATTACGTATTACGAGAACTCGAAATCGAAAGTCAAGGAGGTGCTGCCGTATTACCAGGGGCAGCTGGAGGGCGATTATGTGCGGTTTCTGCCCAACGGGCAGCTCGACTGGACGGGTCAGTTTCAAGGGGGGCACCCCGTGAAGGTCTGGACGAATTATTGGGGTTTCAAAAACCGCCGCCACGCGCAATGGCAGTACGCCAATAGCGAGTTCGACGAAGAAACCGAGCCCGAATTGCTCCGTGAATACAACCGCAGCGGCACCCTGATTTACGAAAAAGGCAAGCTCGACAAGCGCGAAGCCGACGCCAAGCAGCAAGCCCGCGCCACGCCCAACCGCAAGCCCGCCAAGCCCAAGCCCGCCCCCCAAACCGCCACCGCCCCGCCCGCAGACGACGACACCGACTTCTCGGCCGATGAAGACGGCGAAACCACCGGCACTACGCCCGCCGCCCCCAAACCGAAAGGCAAGGCGGTAGCCACGAAAAAAGTACCCGTCAAAACCGCCGTACCCAAGCCCAAACCAAGCGCCGCGCCCGACTCCACGGCCGCCGCCAAGCCCGCGCCCGCCGCCGCCGACCCCAACGCTCCCAAACGCCCGCCGACGAAGGAAGAAGCGCGCGCCCGCGCCCGGAAAGGAATTAGGTGAGAGGAGTTTTTAGGGTATAGGGTATAATTTTTAGGGTGTAGTCCGCTTCAACTGGTTCGTGGTTAGCGTCCATCACGCTCCTTTACCCGGCCTGTAAAGGCCGGGTAAAGGAAGTTGTAGTTGTAGTTACGGACTCCCCGCCCCGGCGGGGGCGGGGTGGCTGACCGAAGGTCAGCCGGGGTGGGGCGACGCGCGTAGAGAGCGCAATACGGGCCACCGTTACGGGGTTTTGCCAGAAAGGCGGTTTCTGCCTAAGTAATCCCCGCCTACCGTGGTCGCCCCACCCCGGCCCTTCGGGCCACCCCTCCCCCTCCGGGGGAGTCTGTTGCTTTTGGCGGGCTACTGGCGGGTGAGACGCCCGCAAATACTCCGTACGGGGCAGAACCCCGCGCGATTACCCACGCGAAACGCCCTAAACCCTAAACACTTCCCCTCAATACCCCTTAAACGCATCTTTGATGTGGTACACCTTGAACCCCGCGCCGTCCACGGTGAGCGAAAGGATGTCGAAACGCACGTCGCGCACCCAGCCCAGCTCCTCCATATAGGCTTCGGCGCCTTCGTTGAGCAGCTCCATCTTGCGGGCGGTGACGGCGAGTTCGGGGAAGCCGTAGAAGTCGGTGGAGCGGGTTTTCACTTCCACGAAAATGAGCGTTTGCTCGTCGGGGCTCACCACGATGGCGTCTATTTCGGCGCGGCCCCGGCGCCAGTTGCGCGCCAGAATCTGGTAGCCCCGCGCCGCGAGGTACTGCGCGGCGGCATCTTCGCCCCGGCGGCCGAGAAGGTCTTTGGCTAACATTTGCGCAGCTGGTTAGATAGCTAGGTGGTTGGGTGGCTCAAAAGAACGACGACGAATCTCAACCACCTACCTTTGCGGCCCTGTTTTTTTTGAATGGAATCTTTCGTCTCGTCTTTCCCGCAGCAGTTACGCCACGCGGCTGAAATCGGCGCCGCCGCCGACCTTTCCCTTCTCGCCACCACTGGCCGGCGGCCCAGCCACGTGGTTGTGGCCGGCGTCGGCGGCTCCGGCATCGGCGGCGATGTGGTGCGCGGTATCGTCCTCGACCGGCTGCCGGTGCCGCTTTCGGTGGTGCGCACCTACACCGTACCCGCGTTCGTGGGGCCTGATACGCTCTTCATCGCGTCGTCGTTTTCGGGTGATACCGAGGAAACGCTGGCCGCCGTCGATGCCGCCCACGCAGCCGGCGCGCGCATCGTGGCCATCACGAGCGGCGGCGGGCTGCTGGCCCGCGCCGAACAGCACGGCTGGCCGACGGTGCGCATCCCCGGCGAATCGAAGCTGCCGCGCGCCAACGTGGGCTATTCGCTGGTGCAGTTGCTGTTTGTGCTGCACGGCGCCGGGTTGCTCGGCGATGAATTTCGGGCGGAACTCGCCGACGCCATCACCCTCATCGACGACCACCAGGCCGCCACCCAACGCGAAGCGCGCGAGCTGGCGGCCGTCCTCACCGACCGCCTACCGGTCATTTACGCCGATGCCCGCCTCGAAGCCGTGGCGCTCCGGTTTCGGCAGCAACTCAACGAAAACGCCAACCAACTTGCCCTGGTCAATACGTTTTCGGAGATGAATCACAACGAAATCGTGGGGTGGGAAAACCCGGCGGCGGTGCTGGCCCGCACGGCCGTGGTGATGCTGCGCACGCCCCTCGACCACCCGCGCGTGGCCGTCCGGATGGAGTTGTGCACGCCGGTTTTCGCGGCCCAAGCGGCCTCGCTCACGGTCGTCGATGCGCGCGGCGCGTCGGCTTTGGCGCAGGCGCTCTACCTGATTCATCTGCTCGACTGGGCCTCCGTCTTCACGGCCCGCCTCAACGGCGCCGACCCGCTCACCGTCCCCGCCATCGACGAACTGAAAGCGCGGCTGGCGGAGCGGAGTTTTTAGGGTTTAGTGTCTAGTGTTTAGGCCTTACAGACGAAATAGGTCGGCGGCGCGCCGTTTCTGTAGCTATGACTAAACCCAATACCCTAAACCCGAAACACTTCACCGTCCAGCACCTCGGCCTCACGGCCTATCCCGCCGCCTGGGCCTATCAGGAACGGCTGATGGCGGCCTCGCTGGCGCTGAAATCGGCTAACCGCGACCTGCCCGAAGCCGATAAAGTAGTGCTGCCGAATTACCTGCTCACCGTCGAGCACCCGCACGTCTACACGCTTGGCAAGAGCGGCAAGGCGGCGCATTTACTGCTCGATGCGGCGGGGCTCGCGCGGGTGGGGGCCACGTTCGTGCCCGTCAACCGGGGCGGCGACATTACGTACCACGGGCCGGGCGCGCTGGTGGTATATCCGATCTTCGACCTCGACCAGTTCTTCACCGACATTCACCGGTACCTGCGCACGCTGGAGGAAGCCGTGATTCAGGTACTCGCGGCGTACGGGCTCGCGGCGGGCCGCATCAGCGGCCTCACCGGTGTCTGGCTCGATTGGCAGGAAGGCGCCCCCAACCCGCGCAAAATCTGCGCGATGGGCGTGAAAGCGAGCCGCTGGATTACGATGCACGGCCTGAGTCTCAACGTCAATACCGACCTCACGTACTTCGGCCACATCGTGCCGTGCGGCATCGACGACAAAGCCGTCACCAGCTTACAAGCCGAGTTGGGCCACGCCGTGCCGTTCGACGAAGTGCGCGACCGCTTGGTGGCTGCGCTCGCCGAACAGTTTGGCGCCGTCATCGTTTCCGAAGAAACCGTGCGGTTGGCCGATTGATACCCTTCCACCTTTCCACCCTTCCACCTTTTTTTGCGTGAAGCAAGATATTCCGCTCGTTCCCGTCGAAGGCGTTTCCATTGCCATCGCCCCGGCCGACCCCGTTTTGGCCGCCACCGACCCCACGCTTACCGCCTGGAACGCGTGGCTGCTCAACGACAACGACTTTCCGCTGACCACCGTGCTGGTCGTGAGCGAAGGCTACGGCCAACACGAAGGCCGCGCCGTAACGACCTCGAAACTGCGGTATTTTTTCGAGGAAATCGGCCCGCGCCAGGGCGTGCGCATCGAAGGCATCGACCCCGCCATCTTCCACCTCACCAATCAGTTTTGGGTGAGCTACTACCGAGGCCCGCAGATTTTCGACAAGAAATTCGTGTTCGTCCCCGGCACCATCGACAGCGTACATTTCACCCCAATTGAGTTGCTCGGCGGCGAGGCGGGCGTGCTGCATAGTTGAGGGCTTAGGGTATAGTGTTTAGGCTCTTACTTATCGTTTAGTCCGTTCGCCAGCGGCGATTCTTTGGCCCCGCATCTTCACATCCACGCATTCTTACATCCCCACCTCCTTTTCAAATGCCCTTCCCCACCATCCCCACTACTGCGCCGGAAGGTGCCAAAAAAAGCGACATCAAAGAAAAAACCCTCGCGCTGCACGACGAGTTGGCCGAGCTGCAAAACCTGTTCTACGCCGATGGGTCGCGTGGTTTGCTGATTGTTTTGCAGGGAATGGATGCCAGCGGCAAGGATGGGCTGATTCGGAAAGTGATCGGCGCCTTCAACCCGCAGGGCGTCCACGTGACCTCTTTCAAGGTGCCCAACGAGGAGGAGCGCGCCCACGATTACCTCTGGCGATTGCACCGCCACACCCCGGCGCGCGGCATGATGGCCGTCTGGAATCGCTCGCATTACGAGGACGTGCTGGTGACGCGCGTCGAGAAAATTATCGACGATGCCGAGGCTAAGCGGCGCTTCCGGCATATCAATGACTTTGAGCAGCTCCTGACCGACAGCGGCACGATGGTACTCAAATTCTACCTCCACATCTCGCCGGAGGAGCAAGCCGGCCGCTTTGCGGAACGCGAAACCGACCCTACCAAACGCTGGAAATACGCCGCCGACGACGCCGCCAAAGCCACCAAATGGCCTGCCTACCGCGCCGCCTACGCCGACGTGTTCGACCATTGCCAGGATGCCGCACCGTGGCACATCGTGCCCGCCGACCAAAATTGGTACAAGGAATACGTAGTGGCCCAAGCCCTGCGCGATGCGTTGGTGGGGATGAAGCTACACTACCCGACGCCCGAAAAGTAGGCTCAACCAAAAACGGTAACGCGGCCATATCTACCTGCGCGCGCGACGTAGGCGGAATGGCCGCGTTACACGCCGCGCCCTAAAACCGCACGCCCACCTGCACGCCCCCAAACGGGAATGCCGTTTCGCCGACCTCCTTCGTGCGGTCGTCTTCGTCGAGGACGGGCCACGGGTCAGATTTGTACACCACTTTGGCGTAGCCGAACTGCGGCAGCACGTAAAAGCGCGAGCCCAACGGAATTTGGTACCCGACCAGCCCGGCCACGAGCCAGTCGAACGAGTTGTAATACTGGCCGTTGCGCACGCTTTTTTCGAGTTTGCCCAGGCCGGTCACATTGTACAGCTCGACGTTGAAGCCGCGCCCGAAATACTGGCGGTAGCCCCACGCAGCGGCCACTTCCGAAAAGCGACCCTCGGTGTCGCGGTCGTCGGGGAGGCCGATATTGAAACCGAGCAGGGCGTCGCCGCGCAGGTTGCCCGACTGCCACAGCGTGCGCGTAACCTTCGCGTTGATTTTCTTGCCGGGGTAAATCGGGAACAACACATTGGCTTCGGCGCCCCACTTGCGGGCTTCCGAATCGGCGACACCTTGCGCGTGGCTGCCGTGGCCCGCGAGCAGCAGCAAGCCGCCGAGCAGGTAAGCAAATAGGAAGGTTTGCGTGGAGCGGCGGGTGCCTACCGGGCGGCCGGATGTAAGTTGGCGGTGATTTTTCACGCGGACGAGATGATGGTCGTCAGCCACTCGGCTGATCGGTGCAAAAGTCTTGGTCGGAAAGCACCGTCTTCATTGCCTTAAGGCAATAAACGACGGCCCATCGGCGCTTTTGTTTACGCCGCCGCTTGGCGGCCTCACCCAGCTCACCGCACGTTGTTGCCGCATCTATATGGAAGAAGCATTCCGCGTCTTCATCAACCGCCTACACCCGTGCCCGCCCGCCGACCTCGACGCGTTCGCGGCCCTGTTTGCGCCGCGCTTGCTCCCGAAGCACGCCTATTTCCAGCGGGAGGGCGAGCCATGCCGCCAACTGGCGTTCGTGGGCACCGGCTACCTGCGCGGGTTTTACACGAAAGACGGCACCGAGATTACGTCCAACTTCATCTTCGGCCCCAGCTTCGCGATGGACTATTACGGCTACTCGACCCGCACGCCCGCTACCCTCAACCTGGAAGCCCTCACCGCCAGTGAGCTGCTGGTCTGCGAGTTTGCGCAACTGGAAGAGCTGGCCGGTCGGTCGCTGGCCATCAGCACTATCTACCGGCTCTTCATCAGCCATCTTTATAACTTCAACCATCAGCGCAACCGCTCATTCATCTACGAAACCCCGGAAGAGCGTTATCGAAAACTGGCCCTGGAGCGGCCCAAGGTACTCGCCCACATTCCGCAGCACTACATCGCCTCGTACCTCGGCATCACGCCTACGTCGTTGAGCCGAATCAGGCGGCGGCTGGCGGCGCCTCAGCACACCGTAAGCGCATAACATTTTGCCGTTTGGCTGCTTGTGTGGCTCCATGACCCTCGCCGAAAAAGGCCCGATTCAGACCGCCCCCACCCTCGCCCCACCTATCCTCGAAAACCTGTCGCTGGCGGTTCAAAGCTGGCCGGGCGTAGCCGCGTACGTCCACTGGGATTTGTACCGCGTGGGGGAAAAAATAGACGGCGTAGACTTTTACGTCGATGGCGACGAACAGGAGCTTGGGCACCTGCACCTCGACGGCGACCTGCACCTTCCGGCGCCGCCGGCGCTGGCGAAGGCGCTACTGCAAGCGCGGTTGGCGACACCGCTACCATTCGGCGCGGGCTGGGTCGGGTGGCGCGTGCGCACCCCCGCCGATGCCGCCCACGCCGAATGGCTCTTGCAGCTCAACTATGACTGGCTGCGCGGCACGCCCTTGGCTGCGCTGTTGGCACGCATCAGCGCACGTTCCGGCCGCTAGACGTGCTGAACTAGCCCGCCGCCCCGGCGCCCGGCCTAGCTTTGTGGCGCCGCACGTGCGGCGCCGCCGCTCGCCTCTGCCCGCCCCCCGTGACACCTTCCACGCACCCCGCGCACCCGCTCCTCGCCGACCTGCGGCGCCTCCTCGATGAGCGCGAGCTGTTCAAGCTCAAAGACGCGCTCAAAGGGTTTCAGCCGTCGGAGCTGGCCGAGTTGATTGAGGGCGAAGAAGACGACACCGACCGCCAGGCCATCATCTTCCGGGTGCTGCCGCTGCACCTGGCCGCCCAAACCTTCGAGCTGCTCGATTTGGGTACACAGCGCCATTTTCTGGAGAATCTATCTTCTGAAAAGATGATGGAGGTACTCAACGAAATGGCCCCCGACGACCGCACCGAACTCCTCGAATACCTGCCCGACGAGCTGGTGCGCGAGCTGATTCTGAACCTCTCGGAGTCGGAGCGCCGCGTGACGCTGGAGCTGCTCGGCTACCCCGAATACTCCGTCGGGCGCCTGATGACGCCCGATTACGTGGCCGTGCGTCAGGACTGGACGGTCGAACACGTGCTGAACCACGTCCGCGAGTACGGCCGCCGCGCCGAAACCCTCGGCGAGATTTACGTCACCGAGCGCGGCGTGCTGCTCGACGCCATCCGCATCCACGAGTTTTTGCTCGCCGCGCCCAGCACCCGCGTGTCCGACCTCATGGATCGCCGGTACGTGAGTCTGCAAGTCATGCAAGACCAGGAAGAAGCCCTTCGCCTCTTCGAGCGCCACGACCGCGTAGCCCTCCCCGTAGTAAACCCGCACGGCGTGCTGTTCGGTATCGTCACGGTGGATGACATGCTCGATGTACGCGCCGAGGAAGACACCGAAGACATCCAGAAACTCGGCGGCTCGCAGGCCCTCGAAGAGCCGTACCTCGACACGCCCCTCCTCACGATGGTGCGCAAACGCGTGGGCTGGCTGGTGGTGCTGTTCCTGGGCGAGTTGCTGACGGCCACCGCGATGGGCTATTTCGAGGGCGAGATAGCGAAAGCCGTGGTGCTGGCGACGTTCATCCCGCTCATCATCAGCAGCGGCGGCAACGCGGGTTCGCAGGCCACATCGCTCATCATCCGGGGGATGGCCCTCGGCGAGTTTTCGCCTAGTGACTGGTGGCTCGTGCTGCGCCGCGAGTTGATTTCGGGTGTGTTGCTCGGGCTGGCGCTGGCCGTATTGGGCTTTATGCGAATTGGTATCTGGGAGGTGATTTCGCCGGCGACGTATGGCCCACACTGGGCGCCTATAGGCTTTGCGGTGGGCTTTTCGGTGTTGGGCGTGGTGCTGTGGGGCACATTGGCCGGCTCGATGCTCCCGCTCCTGCTGCGCCGCCTGGGCCTCGACCCGGCTACCGCTTCGGCGCCGTTCGTGGCCACGCTGGTCGATGTGACGGGGCTCGTGATTTACTTCTCGTTCGCGCTGCTGTTTCTGCGCGGCACGCTGCTGTAGGTTTTTTTTGGTTGCGGATTAGCGTGTTCAGGGGTTTCACCCCTGGCTACATTGTGGCGCCCCTTTGAGGCTGTTGGGCCGTTGCTGAACGTACGTGAGGGCTGCATCATCGGCGCCTATCGCCCCCAATATGTTTGAGCAGTAAATACGCGCAGCCAACGGTTAGACGTTGGTTGGGCTCTACTCAAAAAAAACACCCCGATGCGCGCTCCCTTGCTTTCGTGTATACTGCTACTGACGCTGCTGCTGGTTCTTGTGCGGCCCGCCGTGGCGCAATCGGGCTTACGAGCCACCTTTTACCGGGGCCAGGATTTCAGCGGCACGCCCTTGCTCACGCGCAACGACGCCGCCATCAACTTCAACTGGGATTACGACCGGCCCGCGTTCAATATCCCGCAGGAAAACTACTGCGTCCGCTGGACGGGCGCCTTGCGTGCGCCCGTCAGCGGCACCTACACGTTTACCATTTCCACCGATGATGGTATGCGTGTCTGGCTCGGCGATAAGCTGATTTTTGATGAATGGCGCCCGCAGAGCCCGTCTAAATTTCAGAAGAAAATCGCGCTGCAAGCAGGCGAGTTTTACCCGCTGCGCGTGGAATATTACCAGCTTGGGTACCAGGCGCGCGCGGTGCTGTCGTGGCAACTACCCAACGAAAATGCGCAGCGCGCCGGCAATCTGTTTGGAGTGCTGAAATCAAAGCCGACGCCTATTCCGGCCAGTGCGTTTTACGTGCGGATGCCCCGACCGGAGGCGCCATCGCCCGTTGCTGCGGCCCCGGCCGTAGTAGCGCCACCTATTCCGGCAGCAGTTGCAAAGCCGGTCGAGAAGCCGGTCGAGAAGCCCGCTGCGGCAAGCCCACCGGTGGCAAAACCTGTAACGGTCGCTACACCCAAGCCGAGGCCGGTCGTGAGGCCACGGCCAGTTGCTAAACCAACACCCAAGCCAGCCCCGAAACCGACGCCGAAACCTGCTCCCAAGCCGATCAGCCCGAGACCGACGTCTAAACCAGCACCAAAGCCAGCAAGTCTTCCGAAGCCTACCCCTAAGCCAGTAGCGGCAGCAACTCCGGTAATGCGACCCGCGCCGCGCGTTGTTCAGCGGTCGGCGGTCGCGCGGCCTGTGCCAGCGCCTACTCCAGCGCCCATTCCAGCGCCCATTCCGGCGCCCGCTGCGGTGGGTTCAACAGCCACCGGCCCCAACTTGGGGGCGCTACCCAAAGGCGCGACCGTTGAAATAAAAGACCTGTTTTTCGAGCAGAGCCAAGCCCGGCTACTACCCGCCAGTACGCCTGCCATCCGGCGGCTGGCCGAAGCGCTCGTGCAATACCCACGAGTGGCGCTCGAAATCGCGGGACACACCGATAATGTGGGTAACCCCACTGCCAATCAACAGCTTTCCGAAGCCCGCGCCCGCTTGGTGCGCGCCCTCTTGATTGAGCGCGGCATTGATTCTACGCGGCTGACGGCCGTCGGCTACGGCGGTACGCGCCCCGTGAGTTCCAGCAACGAACCGCTGCTCCGCGCCCGCAACCGACGTGTTGAGGTGACGGTACGGTGATGGTGCTTGGCTAAGGCGTACGGTTAGCGGCCCTACGCTGCCGGCAATTCCATCGCGTGAATGCGCCCCCCTGCGAGGATAGCAAACGGAATTGGCTGTCCTACTTTAGTTTAGCTACATCGCCGCTGCCCGCACCGCTTCCGTGAGGTCGGCGTAGCTGAGCGGTTCGGCCAGGAAGGCCGGCGCCGCCAGTGATTTGGGGGCGGGCGGCAAATCGGCGTTAGGCCGGCAGTTAGGCAGCGATTCGAGGCCGAGATAATCGCGGTGAAGACTCCCCCAGTTGTAGAGAGCTTTCAGCACCGGCTCCAGCGTGAAGCCGTGGGCCGTCAGCTTGTACTCGACGCGCGGCGGCACTTCGGGAAAGACTTTCCGCGTCACGAGACCCACTTCTTCCAACTCGCGAAGCTGCTGGGTGAGCATTTTCTGCGTGACGGCCGGAATAGCTTTCTTCAACTCACCAAACCGGCGGGTGCCCTGCACGAGTTGCGTCAGGATGAACACCTTCCACTTGCCACCCAGGATGTCGAGAGCGGCAGTGGTAGAGCACACAGGATTTTTTTTATCACCTTTCATTTACCAAGAGCCTGATTTTCAGTTAAGGTTACTTTTGGGTACCAACGCCACTTTTGGGTACCTACTTGACAAAGGTATACTGGCGGCGCAAACCTTTGCAACGTCTTCCGGCCAACTCCGGCCAGTCGTCGTTCAGCTTTCAACTGAAATGCAAAAGCTTCAAGGTAAAATTGCCCTTATCACGGGCGGAAATTCGGGCATTGGCCTCGCCACGGCTCATTTGTTTGCCCAAGAGGGCGCCACGGTCATCATTACGGGCCGCGATCACGTAAGCCTTACCGCTGCTGCCGCCGAAATTGGGCACGGGGCTGTGGCGATCAAAGCCGATGTATTTGCTCTCGCCGATCTCGACCGCGTATTCGCCGAGATCAAAGCCGCACACGGCCACCTCGATGTGGTGTTCGTCAATGCCGGCATTTTCAAAGGTGCGCCTTTAGCCGATTCTACGGAAGCGCTTTACGACGAGACTTTTGATATCAACGTGAAGGGGGCCTTCTTCACCATCCAGAAAGCGGAGCCGCTCCTGCGCGACGGCGCCGCCATTGTAATCAATGCCTCTACCGTCATCCACGCCGGGATGCCGGGGGCATCGCTGTACGCGGCGTCGAAAGCGGCCGTACGCCAGCTTGCCCGCAACCTGAGTAACGAGTTGATCGGGCGCGGTATCCGCGTCAATGTGGTCAGCCCTGGCTATACCCGGACACCGATTTTCGGCAAAGCCGGATACAACCCGGAGCAGGTCGAGGGCTTCATCGCACACGTTTCGGGCGAGGTGCCCATTCGCCGTGAAGGCCGGCCGGAGGAAATCGCCAAAGCCGTACTCTTCCTCTCTTCGGATGATTCGAGCTATGTGGTAGGCGAAGAGATTCTGGTCGATGGCGGTTACGCTACGGTAGGCGCGGCGGGCGTAGCGCGCGGGTAAACTCTGTTATTGGGTGAGTAAACGCTGATTGGGCAGTCGTCAGGCGTTTGTCTAGCGTTTGTCAAGCGTTCTTGTCAGGCTGAGCGAAGTCGAAGCCCACAATAAACAAGCTTCGACTTCGCTCAGCCTGACACGCGGCACTTAGGCACAGCCACTCTCAACGAACACTTTCGGCGGAAGGCATTTCCCCAATTTTTCTCTACAACAATTTCAACAAAAACCATGAGTCAATCGATGAAAGCTGCGCGCTTCCACACCTACGGAGGCGCGGAGGTATTGCAAGTGGAAGACGCCCCGCGCCCCGAAGCCGGGCCGGGCGAAGTACTGATTAAAGTGGCAGCAGCGGGCGTGAACCCGCTGGACTGGAAAATCCGTGAAGGCTACTTACAGGGCTTTCTACCCCTAACGCTGCCCTTTACGCCCGGTGTAGATGTGGCCGGCACCGTAGCGGCGTTGGGCGAAGGCGTGACGGATTTGGCTGTCGGCGATGCCGTTTACGGCACCTTGCCCATGAACCGCAACGGCTCCTACGCCGAGTACGCTACCGCGCCCGCCGCCTTGCTGGTGCCCAAACCAACGAGTCTGTCGTTTGCGGAGGCCGCCGCGCTGCCGGTGGCAACGCTCACGGCGTGGAGCGTGCTGCAGACAGCCGGCTTCAAGGCGGGGCAGTCGGTGCTGATTCACGCGGCGGCCGGGGGCGTCGGCTCTGCCGCCGTGCAGCTTGCCAAGGCGTGGGGCGCCGGGCGCATCGTGGGCACGGCTTCGGCGCGCAACGCCGACTACGTGCGTGCGCTCGGCGCCGACGAAGTGATCGATTACCACACCACCCCGTTCGAGAACAGCGCCCCCGTAGACATCGTACTCGACGCCGTGGGCGGCGAGGTGCGGGCGCGCTCGTGGCAGGTGCTGCGCGATGGCGGCGCGTTGGTGAGCATTACCTCAGACCCAATTACGGTGCCCGCCGAAGCCGCCGCGCGCGGGGTGCGCGGCGCAGGAGCCGGTATGCAAGGCGCCATCGGGCGCTTGCGCGAAGTCAGCGATTTGGTGGCTACTGGTGAATTGCGGCCTCTGGTCGAGCGGGAGTTTCCGCTGGCCGAGGCGCGGCAGGCCCTGGAACTGAGCCAAAACGGCCCGGTGCGCGGCAAGGTGGTGCTGACGGTTGCGTAACATTTTGCTAGAAACGTGGGGCGGATCTGGCGCTTCGCCCCACGTTTCCGCCTACATCATTTCCTCAAAATCAAAAAAATGCCGACTACTTCTACCAAAATCGCCCTGATTACGGGCGCTACCAAAGGTCTGGGCCTCGAAATCGCGCGCCAACTCGCGCGCGAGCACCACTTTACCGTCGTGCTGGGCGGACGAACGGTGGCGAAAGCCGAGGCCGCCGCCGCCACCTTGCGCGCCGAAGGACTAGACGCCCACGGCGTGATGCTCGAAGTCACGGAGGCGGCCCACGTGGCGGCGCTGCCGGCTTTTTTCAGCGAGAAGTTCGGCCGGCTCGATGTGCTCATCAACAACGCCGGTATTCAGATAGAGCTGGGCGACGACGGCCACATCGCCGACGATTCCGTAGCGATGCTGCGCGCCACCCTCGAAGCCAACACGGTGGCGCCGTACGCCATTACGCAGGCGCTGCTGCCGCTGCTACGGGCGGCCCCGGCGGGGCGCATCGTCAATCATTCATCGATTCTGGGGTCAATGGAAACCATTGGTCAGGGCTACGGCGGCGCCTGGACGCTGCCGGGCTACTGTTCTTCCAAGGCAGCGCTGAACATGCTGACCGTGGTGCTGGCACAGGCACTGAAGACTACCAACCTCAAAGTCAATGCCGCGCACCCCGGCTGGGTGCAGACCGACCTGGGCGGCGCCGGCGCCACCCTCACGGTACCCGAAGGCGCCCGCACCGCCGTGCAATTAGCCACTCTGGGGCCGGATGGCCCGACCGGCGGCTACTTCCACGACGGCGAACGGCTGGCCTGGTAGATTTTTGTGGCCTGACACCGCATTCACCCGGCTGCTGGGGTTGCGCCTACCCATCGTTCAAGGCCCATTCGGGGGCGGGCTATCGTCGGCGGGGTTGGCGGCCGTAGTCTCGGCCGGCGGCGGGCTGGGCTCGTTCGGCGCGCATCATCTGGCGCCCGAAGCCATCGGGCCGCGCGCCGCCGACCTGTGCGCCCGCACCGCGCGTCCGTTCGCGCTCAACCTCTGGATTTCGAACCGCGACTCGGTGCGCACGGCGTGCAAGTGGGTACAGCGTTTTTGGCCTGCGACGAGTCGGGCGCCGCGCCGCGTGAAGCTGTTTTCCCCCGATGCGCGCTACACGGCCCTCGTGCGGCTGCTGTCGGGGCGGCGGGCGCGCGGGCTACGCAACCGGTTGCTCGAAACCCTCGAACCCGCCGCCGCCGACGCGCTCCCCTACTCCGCCCAAAGCCGGCTGACGGGGCGAATTCGCGCCGCAGCCCTGGCGCAAAACCGCCCCGACCTGCTCACGATCTGGGGCGGACAGGCAGCGCCGCTGCTGCGCCACCACCGCGCCGCCGACCTGCTGGCGTGGCTCGCGGCCGATACAGAGGCGCAGCTCGCGCGGCTTGGGGCGTTGAGCGGGCGGGGGTGGGCCTAACGGGGCAGAAACGCGCCGGGTCGCACTTTTGCGCGGCGTATTCCGCTTGTCTTCCTTACTCTTGTCCACCTTCTCTATGCCGCCCCTCCTTCACTCGCCGGCCGTGGCGGCTGTTCCGCCAGCAGCGCCGTTTCAGGGTTTCACCATCGAGCCGTTCGCGGTGGCCGCCACCGAGGCACCGCAACGCTCGGCGCGCTACGGCATCT
This sequence comes from Hymenobacteraceae bacterium, assembly GCA_031425525.1. Taxonomy (GTDB): domain Bacteria; phylum Bacteroidota; class Bacteroidia; order Cytophagales; family Hymenobacteraceae; genus JANNMJ01. Next base: position 26,955 of record JANPJM010000006.1, read on the forward strand.
GGTGGCTGACGACGGGCCACGGCGAGTGTCGGGTCGATTTCCGGGCGCACTCCTTCGCGCCCGAAACGCTGCTTTTCCTGACACCCTACCAGCCGTTTGCCTTCCGGCCGGCGGCGGGCAGCGGCCCGCCCACCGGCACGCTCATCGAGTTCACGCCGGAATTTTTCTGCATCGAGCGCCACCGCGCCGAGGTGGGGTGCAGCGGCGTGCTGTTCAATACGTTGTATGATGCGCCCGTGCTGGCGCTGGATGCGGCAGGCCGCGCCGTGCTGGCGCCCGCGCTCGACCAGTTGCGCGCGGAGTTGGCGCGCGGCGGCCTGGCCCAGGACGATGCCCTGATGGCGCTTTTGAAGTTGTTTCTGATTCAGGCCACGCGTCTCAAGCTCGATCAGGCGCCCGACCAGAGAGTCGTTTTCGCTGAGTCTGTTACGCCCGCCCCGCCCGAAGCGCCCGCCGCGAGCCGTCTGCCTGACCTGCTCGAACGCCATTATCGCACCCACAAAACCGCCCACGATTACGCCGCCCTCACCGGCCTCACGGCCAAGGCGCTGGGGCGGGTGGTGCAGCGGCACTTCGGGCGGTCGGTGAGCGAGTTGATTCAGGAGCGCGTGCTGATGGAGGCGAAGCGCGAGTTATTTCTGACGGCCGCACCAATCAAGGCCATCGCCTACGACCTCGGTTTCGACGATCCGGCGCATTTCAGCCGGTACTTCCGGCGCGGCGCGGGGGTGTCGCCGGAGGGCTACCGGCGGGCCGTCGGCAGCCAGTGAGCAATCGGTCCAAGTAGTTGGGCAATCGGTCTATTTTGGGGACTTACCGGAAGCGGAACCTTTGCAGTGTTGCAACACCAAGGTTTTTCATCGTTTCCACCGGCGCATTTCGCGCCTTTCCCCCAACCGATTTCCATGTCATTCCGCATTGCCCCCGTGTCTACGGCCACCACCGCCGGTACCACCCGCCAACAACTCGATAGCTTCCAAGCCAAACTCGGCACCGTGCCCGCCATGATGCGCACGATGGCGAACAGCCCCGCCGTCCTCGATGCCTACGTGGCCCTGAGCGGCGCCTTGGGGCGCGGTACCCTCGGCGGTAAGCTCGGCGAGTTGGTGGCTACTACCGTGGCCGAAACCAACGGCTGCCACTATTGCCTGGCCGCGCACGCCGCCATCGGCGAGCTGCTCGGCGTACCTGCCGAGGCGCTCCACGACGCCCGCACCGCTAATTCTACCGACCCGCGCACCGCCGCCGCGCTGCGTTTCAGCCAACGCGTGACCGAAACGCGCGGCCAGGTAACGGATGCCGATGTGGCCGCCGCCCGCGCCGCCGGATTCACCGACGGCCAAATCGGTGAGTTGGTGGGCCACGTGGCGCTCAACGTGTTCACCAATTATTTCAATCTGGTGGCGGGCACCGTGCCCGATTTCCCCGTGCCCGCGCCGTTGGCCCAAGTAGCGGCGTAAACTCGCCAACCTAACGCCTGGACGGTGCGCCTCCAGCCGAAGCAGTTTCGGCCGGGGGCGCACCTTTGTGCTTTCTCTGCCGCTGCTACTCGTCCCGCCGCTCTATGTCATCTCACGCCCGTAAACTACCCGTGTGCCCCAACTGCGGGACCGACCTCGCGCACGGCCCCAATTTCTGCCCCACTTGCGGTCAGCAGAACCACGACGTGAACGTGACTTTCGGCCACGTGATCGAAGAAACCCTGGAAGGCGTTTTTCACTTCGATTCGAAGGTGTGGCGCACGTTCAAGGAGTTGATTTTCCGGCCGGGCCTGCTCACGGTGCATTTCGTGGAAGGGCGGCGGGCGTCGTACGTGCCGCCGATTCGGCTGTATGTGTTCATCGCGCTGGTGTTCTTTTTTCTATTCGGCAAGCGCGCCGACCACGATGTCCGCGATGCCGGGCCGCTGGTGAAAGTCGATACCACCGATAAAGCGGCCGATTCGGGCGGCCTCAAGGTCTTCAGGGCCGGCGATTCTACGGCCAAAGCCCCGGCCCGCCGCGAACCACAAACGCCCGCCGAGGTAGTGGATATGCTGAAAGACAGCATCCGTCAAAAGCCGGGCACGGCCAAAATCAGCTTCGACACCGATTCCACCGGTGAATTGATGCTCACCGACCTCACCAACGAAAAGCTGCTCCGGCAGATTGCCCGCGCCGATAACGCCTTCATCGATTCGCTGATCGTGGCGCGCGGCGGCAAGCCGAGTTTTCTCAAACGCCTGACCTACCGCCAGACGGCCCGCCTCAACACCGAGCAAGAGGCGCTGAGTCATCAACTCGTCAAGAATCTATCGGTCGGGATGTTCCTGCTGATGCCGCTTTTTGGGTTGCTGCTGAAGCTGTTTTACCGGCGACAACGGCCGTTATACGTGCAGCACTTGATGTTTTCGATTCATCTGCACAGCTTCTTCTTTCTGTTTTTCAGCGTGCTGCTGGTGATCGATGCCCTGCTACCGGATACGCGCACCATTCCGCCCGCCGTGATTGCCATCGTCACGTGGGTTTACTGGGTGCTGGCGCTGCGGCGGTTTTCGGGGCAGTCGTATAAGCGGACGCTTTGGAAAGGCTCGCTGCTGTTTGCGGGTTACATAGGCATCTTGCTGTTCTTCACGTTGAGCGTGCTGATTGTCAGTCTGATGATTTTTTAAGGGTTCATTCCTTCACGGAAGCCAAAAAGGCCGGCACGGGCTTTCGTCATTTCTGACGAAAGCCCGTGCCGGCCTTTTTTCGTGGCGCGCCGCGCGCCAAGCAAGAGCTTGGCGTTACGTTGCACCCCTAGCGTACTAGGCAGCCGGCGGGGGTTGGGTCACGCAAGCGCCGCTGCGTACGCTACCCGCCAAACGCCGGCGCATACGCCCGCGAAACCCACGTTTCGAGCGAAGTGGGCGTGTCGGTACGCGCGTCGCGCGGCTCGTTGTGGAACAAGCCGTCTTCGTTGACGCTGCGGGTCATTTCGAGGTAAAGCCGCGCCATATCCGGCGAAAGACCCGCGCCGACCATCCCCTGTTCGGCATCGGCGTACGGAAACGGCACGTACGGCAGCTCCGGCTTGCCGATAGCCTGGCCGATGACCTGCGTAGCTTCGGCCATGGTGTAATCGCGCGTGCCGAGAAGCGTCTGCACTTCGTGGCCCGCGAAATCGAGCTGGTCGAGGCGCTCGGCGGCGGCGGCGGCAATGTCTTCGGTGGCAATCATGGGAATGGCCACGTCGGGGCGCATCGCGCCGCCGTTGATGCCCATCCCCTTAATCATACCGATGGAGGCGTACAGGTTTTCCATGAAATAGCTCGGCCGCAGGACCAGCACGTCGATCCCGTCGATGGCGCGGAGGCGATTTTCGAGGTTGTACGTACTCACGATAGGGCCGGTGCCGGTGGGGCGGTCGGAACCGAGCGACGAAAGCTGCACCACTTTTTTGACGCCGGAAGCCCGCACGGCCTCGTCGAGGGTGTCGATTACTTGGTCGTAATACGCCATCACGTCGGGGTGCGCGAGGTTGGGTGGAATCATCAGAAACGCGGCATCGGTGCCGCGCAGGGCGTTGGTCAGACCGGCGGCGTCGGTCGTGACATCGACGACGTGCGTTTCGGCCCCGGCGGCGGCGAGGGCATCGAGGCGTTCGCTGGCGCGCGAGATAGCGCGCACCTGATGGCCGCTTTTGAGAAGATGGTGAACGAGGGCGGAACCGATGTGGCCGGTGGCGCCGGTGATGGCAATAGTGGACATGGCTGGAAAATGGCCCGGTTGTTTTGAAAGGCCGCTGCAAAGGAATACCTTTACTTTCTGAAGCACAAGTACCTACCTAAAAGTAGGGTGCCCACCCAAAGGTTAGATTCATTGAGTATCAACGGCAATTTTTTTCAAAAAAAATAACAATGGCTACCAAACCGACCCGTCAGCAGCGCGCCGTCGCCGATTGGAGCGCCGGCCCCACCGGCCCCGACACCTTTCAGTGCCCCGTCCGGACGACCACCAACCTCCTCGGCGGCAAGTGGAAGCTGCTGCTGCTCGCGTTTCTGGCGGAAAGCCCGCGCCGCTACGGCGAGTTGCGCCGGCTGGTGCCCGAAATCAGCGAGAAAATGCTCATTCAGGAGCTGCGCGCCCTGGAAGCCGATGGGTTGCTGCGGCGCACGGTGCATCAGACGGTGCCGCCGCGCGTCGACTATGAGTTGGTTGGACTCGGCCTCGACCTGAAACCCGTGGTGGCCGCGCTGCTGCAATGGGGCCGCGCGTACGTGCAAAGCGGCCCTAGGCCCGAAATGGCGGGCTGACGGCGCCGGGCAGGCGCCGCGCTACCGCTCGCTGTGGCGCCGGGTGGCGCGTTTGCTGCGACTGGTGTGTTTCGCGCCTTTAGCGGGCCGGACGCGTTTTTTCGCCATTTTGGCGTGTGGCACCGGCACGGGCGCCGCGCCCACCAACAGCCGCCCAAACTCCTGCGCCGACCCGCCGAACACGTTGCCATCGACGAACCCGCGAATGCCCGGCACGAGCGCCTCGTCGGAGTGCTGCCAGAAGGCCCAGCGGTCGGCGGTGAGGCGGGGTTGGCGCACCTCGTAATGCGCCAGCCAGAGCGGGTATTCATCGAAATGGCCCGCGAAATACTTGACGTAGAAATCGTGGTTGGTGTACAGAATCGGGCGTACGCCGTAGCGCCGCCCTACCAGGCGCAGCCACGTCGCCACGCCCGCGCGGATGACTTCCGGCGAGCGGCCGTCGGTTTTTTCGACGTCCAGCACGGGCGGCAGGTCGCCGGGTTCGAGCGTCACCACGTTGGCGTAGAAGTTGGCCTGCTGCGCAGCATCGCGGTTCGGACGGTAAAAATGGTACGCGCCGCGCGCCAGTCGGGCGCGCTTGAGGAGCTTCCAGTTGAGGTCGAAATAGGGGTCTTCCCAACTCCGGCCTTCGGTGGCTTTCACGAAGGCGAACCGCATGCCGGGCTCGCGCGCCACGGTATCCCAATCGATTTCTCCTTGATAACTAGACACATCCACGCCGCGCACCGCATAACCCGCCAGAGCGGGCGTCCGCTCGTTGCCGGAGCCTTTGGGGGGCCGTACGTAGTGCCGGTAGAGCCGGTACGCCCTACTGATGAGCTTGCGCTGCAACGTCGGCGAGCAGACCACAATCAGCACCGCCAGCACCGCCCCGGCGCCCAACCAGCGGCCGTACGCGAACCGCCGCTGCCCGGTAGGCGGAACCGGCGAGTTTGGCGGCGAAACGGACGGGCGCGGGGCAATCGGCATCAGAGAAACAAAGCTACGCGCGCCGCCGTCGGCTCACGGTGGCGCCGCCCGACCTTTGCGGGGCATTTCCCGTTTCTCGTTTTTTGTTTCTCGATCTGCTTTCCAATGGAAGACCTCCGCGAACCCGACGGCCACCGCGTCAGCGAGCTACACGGCCTGACCCTCGAACGCATCGTGCGCTACCTCGAAACCACCTACGGCTGGCCGGGCCTCGATGAACGCATCCGCCTCAATTGCTTTTCGGCGAACCCAAGCGTGAAATCGACACTGACCTTCCTGCGCCGCACGCCGTGGGCGCGCACCAAAGTGGAGGCGCTGTACATCAGCACCCGCGAGGCGGAGTTGCGGGGCGAGCAGGGCGGATGAGCGGCACGGCCTGCTCGCCGAAGAGCTGCCGATGGGCGCACAGGGCAGCATAATGCCCTCGCAGCCCCACATGACGACCTCGCAACCCCACATGACGACCTCGCAGGCCCACATGACGATCTCGCAACCCCGCATGCCCATCTCGCAACCTCGCATGCCGATCTCGTAGGCCCGCATGACGATCTCGCGCCACCTACCTGTCTGCTTCTCCTCCTAAAAAATGCCCGGCCTCTACCTCCACATCCCGTTTTGCCGCCAGGCGTGCCATTACTGCGATTTCCATTTCAGCACCTCGCTGGCGCGGAAACCGACGGTGTTAGCCGCGATTGCGCGCGAGCTGGAGATGCGGGCCGCGTATTTCGGGCCGAACCCGGCGCCGCTGACGAGCGTGTATTTCGGCGGCGGCACGCCGTCGCTGCTGTCGGGCGAGGAGTTGAGGGTCATTTTTGAAGTCATCGACCGCTATTTTCCGTGGACGACCGACGCAGAAATCACCCTCGAAGCCAACCCCGACGACCTCACGCCCGCGTGGCTCGCGGGGCTGCGCGGCACGCCGGTCAATCGGTTGAGCGTGGGGATTCAGTCGTTCCACGAGCCCCATTTGCGCCTCATGAACCGCGCGCACTCGGCCACCGAAGCGGCCGTTTGCGTGCGCCACGCCCAAGCGGCGGGCTTTGAAAACCTCAGTATCGACCTGATTTACGGCATTCCGGCGCCCGACCACGGCATCTGGACGCGCGACCTCGAAACCGCCCTCGCCCTCGATGTGCCGCATATTTCGGCGTACGCGCTCACCGTCGAGCCGCGCACCGCGCTGGGGCGCTGGACGGAAACCGGGCGTTTCCGGCCCGCCACCGACGACTTTACCGCCCGTCAGTTCGAGCAGCTTACCGCCACGCTTACGGGCGCCGGGTACGACCATTACGAGGTGTCCAACTTTGCGCAGCCCGGCCGCGAGGCGCGCCACAACTCGGCGTATTGGCACGGCGAACCGTATTTAGGCATCGGGCCGAGCGCGCATTCTTTCGATGGAATCGCTACGCGGCAAGCCAACGTGGCCTCCAACGCGGCCTACATTACGGCCCTGCTCGACCGCCACGAACTCGCCGCCACCACCGAGCACCTTTCTGCGCGCGACCGCGCCAACGAGTACCTCATGACGGCCCTGCGCACCAGTCGCGGCCTCAATCTGGTGCGCCTCCACCACACGTTGGGCCGCGACCTACGCGCCACCCACGCCCCCGCCCTCGCCGATTTACTGGCGCGTGGCCTCGCCACCCTCGACCCCGCCACCGAGGTGTTGCGCCTGACCTCCGCCGGCCGCCTCCTCGCCGACGACATCACGCTCACGCTCTTCGAGGCGGCGCCGTAAACGAAGGGCTAAACCGCAGGCGCCGCGTACCTTCGGCTATGCTGAAACCTCTCGCCGAGGTGGTCGAGCCGGGTTCCGATTTCTTCGTCGAAGACATCGCCCTGACGGCCATCGTTTTTGATGCCGACGACGACGACGTAACCCTCTGGGTGACGACCGTTTTCGACGAAGAGCTCCACTTTTTTCACCTCGCCGCGTCGTTCGCCGACCTCAGCACGCTGCTGCGCTTGGCGGGTGAGCGCGGGGCCGAAATCGACCTCGAAGTCGCCAACGCCCTCTCCGGCGATAGCGACGACACCGCCCCCGCCGACGGCACCGAACCCGCCGAAAACCCCGCCCAGGCCGCCACCCGCGAGCGCGCCCAAGCTGCCGACGAAGCCGCCGACCGCGACGCCGATGAGGAAGACGACGATGATGACGATGAGGACGACGACGATGATTTGCACCCCACGCTGCTCGAATTTGTCACCGACGAGCGCCCGCCCGTGCTGTTGCCGGGCGTGGCGCTCAAACTCGGCTTCACCTACACCGATGAAACCGACACCGAAGCCGCGTTCAATATTTTCGTCCTCGAAGGCATTTATCTGCATCTGAGCTAACCCGCTACGGTTGTGACCGCGCCGCGTCTCTACCTCATCCCCGGCTTGGGCGCCGACGGCCGCATTTTCGAGCGCCTGCGGCTCCACGGCCCCGTGCAGGTACTCGATTGGTTCGAGCCGCTGGCCCCCGACGAGCCGCTCGCGGCGTACGTCGCGCGGCTCGCCGTCCCTATCCCCCCCGACGAGCCGTGCTGGATAATCGGCGTGTCGTTCGGCGGCATCGTGGCGCTCGAACTGGGGTGTTTGCGCCCTTTAGCGCGCGTCATTCTCATTTCGAGCCTCGCCGCCCCCACCGAACGCACGGGTTGGGTGCAACTGGGCGCGTGGCTGCACCTCGATTCGTGGGTGCCCGTGGGGGCGCTCCGCCGCCTGCCGCGCGCCGGCGAATGGTTTTTTGGCGTGAGCGGCCGGCGCGGCAATACGCTCTTCCGCGAGTTGCTCACGCTGCTCACGCCCACCTACACCAAATGGGCGCTGCGGCAGCTTTTCCGCTGGCAAGGGTGCGCGGTGCAGCCCGTGGCGCACCTCATCGGCGACTGCGACCGTGTGTTCCCGCTCGGCTACCGCACGGCGTCGCACGTTATCAGCGGCGGCACGCATTTTATGGTGGTCACGCACGCTAGTCAAATCAGCCAGATTATTAATGACTTAACGCAAGACGACACCGCTGGCGCGCGTTTCCAACGGTCGCCAGGCCGATGAAACGCGCGCCGAACCGGGCGGGGCGCCTCCGACGCCATCGTTTCGCTCGATTTTCTGTTTTGCGCGCCGTCTACTCGCGCGGAGCTCCAGCCCCGTGTGTAGCATTCGTGGGCGTCGCACCCACCTGCTGGCCCAGTCGTTAGCCCGCAACGTATCAACGAACTCCCCGCCCCGGAGGGGGCGGGGTGGCTGGCCGAAGGCCAGACGGGGTGGGGCTATTGCGCGACGGGGGCGCTGGACGGGCCGCCGTTTCGGGATTTGCCCCACATTTCAGTTTCGGCCCAAGCTATCCACGCCTACTGCGGTCGCCCCACCCCGCCCCGGAGTTTAACCTGAGGAACGAAAGAGGCCACCCCTCCCCCGCCGGGGAGGAGAATCTGAACTGCTGACATAGCTAACGACCAGACTGCCGCCATGCGAGACACCCGAAAATACCTCACCCGGAGCAGAGCGCCGCGCGAAACTCTAAACTCGAAACTCGTTACTCAAAACTCCCCATGCGCGCCACCCTCACCCACCACCACCACACCTACGCCTTCGACCCCACCGCGCCGCTCGACATCTCCTTGCCGCTGGCGCCCGGCCCCGAGCAGGTCAATTGTTTTTGGGCGGAACCGGTGAGCATCGAAATCATCCGCGTGGGGTCGTTCGTGGGGAGCGTGCGGGCGGGCGGCGCCACCAACTACCAGCGCATCAGCCTTACGCCGCACGGCAACGGCACGCATACCGAATGCTACGGCCACATCGCACCGGAAGCGGCCGAAGCCACGCTTCCCGCCTGCCTGACCCAATTTCTGTTCGTCGCCGAGTTGATTTCGCTCCCCCTGCACGAACTGCCGAACGGCGACCACATCATCCGCCTCGTCGATGTGCAGGCCGCCCTTGCCGCCGCGCCCCACGCCGAGTTCGCGCCGCCCGAAGCGATCATTTTCCGCGCCCTGCCCAACGACGGTTCCAAGCGCCACCGACAGTATTCGGGCACCAACCCGCCGTACCCGGAGCCGGGCATCGGCGCGTGGCTCGCCGCCCAAAACATCGCCCATTGGCTCCTCGATCTGCCCTCCGTAGACCGTGAGCTGGATGATGGTCGTCTTGAAAACCACCACCAGTTTTGGGCCTACCCGCACGCCATTCGCCGTACCGCCACCATCACGGAACTGGTTTTCGTGCCCGATTCGGTGCCCGATGGCCGCTACCTGCTCAACCTCCAGATAACCAGTTTGGCTTCTGATGCCAGCCCAAGTAAGCCCGTGTTGTATGCGCTGACGGAAATGAGCTAACGTGGCGCGCTAACGCCATTTTCTGTCCGATCCGCGACCCTTCGACGCGGCGGCCCTCGCCTCGCTGCGCCACATGCCAAAAAGGGCTGCTCCCCCTCACGGAAAAGCAGCCCTTCGGCCGACCTTCAAGAAGGCCGGAAAAACTTACGCCGTAGCTACGGCCGCGTCGCCCTCGAAAGGCACGACCGACACGTACGAACGGTCTTCGCGGCCCTTGCGGAACTGCACGATGCCGTCGGTCATCGCGAAGAGCGTGTGGTCGCGCCCGATGCCGACACCCACACCGGGGTGGTGCTTCGTGCCGCGCTGACGAACGATGATGTTGCCGGAGAGCACGATCTGCCCGCCGAAGAGTTTAACGCCGAGCCGTTTCGAATGCGATTCGCGGCCGTTGTTGGAAGAGCCTACGCCTTTCTTGTGTGCCATTTTTGGGAGAGCTGTAAGCCGTCAGCGACAAGCCGACAGCTATGTTTCTGGGGGAAAAGCCGGGTATCTACAGGCTTGAAGCTCGCAGCTTACCGCTTAAAGCTGCCTTAGCCGATGGTTTCGATCAGCACTTTCGTGTAGCTCGACCGGTGGCCGATGGTTTTGCGGTAGCCTTTACGGCGCTTCTTCTTGAACACGCGAAGCTTGTCGCCGCGCAGGTGTTCGAGGATTTTGCCGCTCACCTTCACGCCGCTCACCGTCGGCGAGCCGATGGTGATGGCGCCGTTGGCTTCCGTCAGCAGGACGTTGCCGAACTCGATAACGTCGCCCACGTTGCCGGCCAGGCGATTGGCGTACACGTACTTGCCCGCCTCAACTTTCGTTTGCTGCCCGGCTATTTCGACGATTGCGTACATCGGAATTTCTTCTTTTGGTCTATTGGGGCTGCAAAAGTAGCTGGTTTTCTGCGAACTGCCAAACATTGGGCGCAGATTGTGCCCCGCCCCCGCGCTAAAAGCCAGTAGGCGCAAGAAGTTTTCCACAGCCCGCCGGTAGGTATGTGAAGTTTTTGTTACCAAAACTGGCTGATTTTGCCAGTTTTTATGTGGACAACCGAGGTTGTCCACACGCATTTTGTGTATAAGTGGGGAAAACCGGAGATTTCCCCCCAATACCTCACCAAGGCGCGCTGCGCCGAAGCCTACCCGTCGGCCGTACTTTTGAGCTACGCCAAGGCGCCAACTTTCTGCCCGCGCGCCGGTTGCTCGGGCCGGAGCCGCCGCCGGTTTCGGCGGAATCAGCGCCTTATGGTGCCGCCGTTTCCGCCGCTGCTGCTTCGCCACGTCGCCACGTTTCACCTCGCTTCGCAGTAACACGTCATCAATGCCAATGGAACCTCTTCTGACGGAAAATAAGAATCGCTTCGTCCTTTTCCCCATCCAGCACGCCGATATCTGGCAGATGTACAAGCAGGCGGAAGCCTCGTTCTGGACAGCCGAGGAAATCGACCTTTCGCAAGACCAGAAAGATTGGGAGAACCTCAACGACGGTGAGCGCCACTTCATCTCGCACGTGCTGGCGTTCTTCGCCGCCTCGGATGGTATCGTGAACGAGAACCTCGCGATCAACTTCATGCAGGAGGTGCAGTCGCCGGAAGCGCGCTGTTTCTACGGGTTTCAGGTGATGATGGAGAACATCCATTCTGAAACCTACTCGCTCCTCATCGACACCTACATCAAGGACGGCGCCGAGAAGCACCGCCTCCTCAACGCCCTCGACACGGTGCCCGCCGTGAGCAAGAAGGGCGAGTGGGCGCTGAAATGGATCAATTCCGAAAACTTCGCCGAGCGCCTGATCGCGTTCGCCGCCGTGGAAGGCATTTTCTTCAGCGGCTCGTTCTGCTCGATTTTCTGGCTCAAGAAGCGCGGGCTGATGCCGGGCCTCACGTTCTCGAACGAGCTGATCTCGCGCGATGAAGGGCTGCACTGCGATTTCGCGTGCCTTCTCTACAACCACCACCTGGTCAATAAGCTCGACCCGGCGCGCGTGCTGTCCATCATCGCCGACGCGGTAGAGATCGAGAAGGAGTTTGTCACCGATGCGCTGCCCGTCAACCTCATCGGGATGAACGCCAAAGCGATGGCGCAATACATCGAGTTCGTCGCCGACCGGCTGTTGGTCTCGCTCGGCCTACCGAAAAATTACGGCGCCAGCAACCCTTTCGATTTTATGGAAATGATTTCGCTGCAAGGCAAAACCAATTTCTTCGAGAAGCGCGTCGCCGAATACCAAAAAGCCGGCGTGATGAGCGAGCGCATAGACAACGTGTTTTCGTTGGATGAAGATTTTTAAGTCGTACGGCCGTTGAAACTCACTCTCGAACCCGCCGACGCCTGGCCGCTCCCCGGCCAGGTAGCGCCCAGCCTCACCCCGTGCGCCTTCTGCCGCCGCCGGTTGCTGGTGGATGGCCGGCCGGTGTTCACCGATTGCTCGTGCAAGCACTTTGGCCCGCCCGTGACGATTGGCGCGTTGGCAGTGGGCGCGGCGGTGCTGGTGGCAATGGGCGCTCTGCTGCTGCTGCGAAACCGGCGGTAGAGTGCCCGCATTGTTGCAACACATTGCCGCATCATCGCTCTGTCATTGCGAGGAGGCTTTGCGACGAAGCAATCCGGCGCTTTCTGCCGTGTAGCTCGTCGCCGTGTAGCTGGTGCCGGATTGCTTCGCTTCGCTCGCAATGACAAAATATATATAAAACGCACGAAAGGGTCTAAAAACTAGGGTGCCAAGTGATGCAAGTCCTCATAACGCGTATAAATCTTGATCCGGGCCAGTTGTTATTGGTGTGGCAACTGCTGTATGCGGCATTACTAATCGGTCTTCTGATTTTTCTTCTCAAAAGGCAATCCGTCAAGGTCACAAAGTACAAACGGTATTTGGTGTTGGCGTTTATGTTCCTGATTGTTGCCGGCGCCAACGTACCACAACCGAACCGGGCGGCCACAATTAGCATCTTGAAACTCCGCGCTTCCGGGCGGGCGGCGGGCGCGTTCACGCCGACAAGGCCGGTTTTGATAAACACCGAAATCAACCCGATTTGCGATTTGCAAATCGGGTTACAACCACTCAGCACTTCCTCGATTCAGGTGTGGAGCGGCTTGACTGGCTGCACCTTGGGCGTTGCCTACAAGCCCGTGACCTGTGTGCAAACCAGCGATTCTGCTGGGATAGTCGGCTTCACCATCCATTACCAGCTTTTGCTGAAGCCCGAATGGTTGAATGGAATCTGTCAAGTGCCCCTTCAAGCGATTGACGCCGAATTCGATACTAATACCCTCAAGGGGCGAGTGCTGCCCTAAGCCGCACAGTCGCTGGCGAAAGCTGACGGCAAGGCGGCCCCTTTTTTCACTCCCCCCACCCGCCGCCTACTTGGCCGCAACCCGCCGCGCCGCCCTCAACCACCGGGCCAGCCCACTACCGTTTTCAGCAAAACCGCGCCTCCGTGATGGAGACCGAATGTGGAAAAATTTTTCCGTGGAACATCGCACCGACCGCCCCCGCGCGGCGGTAAATTGGCCCTCCGAACCGCATAGCGGCTCCTCCCAAATAGCACTATTCCGCGCCCCCGTTTTCAGCGAGTGCGCGGCTTCGTTTTCCGGTCGTTCCACACCACCCCACATTCTTCATAAAATGCTCGTAATCAAGCGCGATGGCCGCCGCGAGTCGGTCAAATTCGATAAAATCACCGCTCGTATCGAAAAGCTCTGCTACGGGCTGAATATGAGCTACGTAAGTCCGATTGAAGTTGCCAAGAAGGTGATCGACGGCATCTACGACGGAGTGACGACCGTGGAACTCGATAACCTGGCGGCCGAAACGGCCGCTTCGCTCACCACCCGCCACCCGGATTACGGGATGCTGGCGGCGCGGATTGCCATCTCGAACCTGCACAAGGTGACGGCGAAGTCGTTCAGCAGCACGATGAAGCGGCTGTACACCTACGAAGACCCGAAGACCGGCGAAAACGCCTCGCTGCTGGCGAAGGATACGTGGGAAATCATCCACAAACACGCGGCGATGCTGGATTCGGCCATCATCTACGACCGCGATTACAGCTACGACTACTTCGGCTTCAAAACCCTCGAACGCTCGTACCTGCTGCGCCTCGACGGGAAGGTGGTCGAGCGCCCGCAGCATATGCTGATGCGGGTGGCGGTGGGCATCCACGGCCACGACCTGGAAGCCGCTATCGAGACGTACAATCTGATGAGCGAGCGCTGGTTTACGCACGCTACGCCGACGCTTTTCAATGCGGGGACGCCGAAGCCGCAGCTCTCGTCGTGCTTCCTGCTGAGTATGAAGGACGACAGCATCGAGGGCATTTATGATACGCTGAAAAACTGCGCGCTGATTTCGCAGTCGGCGGGGGGCATCGGGCTGGCTATCCACAATGTGCGGGCTACGGGCTCCTACATTAAGGGCACCAACGGTACCTCGAATGGGCTGGTGCCGATGCTGAAGGTGTTCAACGACACGGCGCGGTACGTGGACCAGGGCGGCGGGAAGCGGAAGGGCGCGTTTGCGATCTATCTGGAGCCGTGGCACGCTGACATCTTCGATTTCCTGGATCTGAAAAAGAACCACGGCAAGGAAGAAAACCGCGCCCGCGACCTCTTTTTCGCGCTCTGGACGCCCGACCTGTTTATGCAGCGCGTGGAGGCCAACGCCCACTGGACGCTGATGTGCCCCAACGAATGCCCCGGCCTCGGCGAGACGTGGGGCGAGGAGTTTGAGCGCCTCTACACGAAGTACGAGCGCGAAGGACGCGGCCGTTCGACCATTGAGGCGCGCAAGCTGTGGGCGGCCATTCTGGATTCGCAGACGGAGACGGGCACGCCGTACCTGTTGTTCAAGGATGCGGCGAACCGCAAGAGCAATCAGCAGAATCTGGGGACGATTAAGTCGTCGAATCTCTGCACCGAAATCATCGAGTACACCGATGAGAACGAGATTGCGGTGTGCAACCTCGCGTCGCTGGCGTTGCCGCGTTACGTTATCGAGGAGAACGGTCAGAAGCGCTTCGACCATCAGAAGCTGTACGACGTGACGTACCACGCCACGCTGAACCTCAACAAGGTGATCGACGTGAATTACTACCCGGTGCCGGAGGCCGAGCGCTCGAACCGCCGCCACCGCCCCATCGGGTTGGGGGTGCAGGGGTTGGCGGATGCGTTCATCGCGCTGCGGATGCCGTTTGAGAGCGAGGAAGCGGCGGGGCTCAACAAAGACATTTTCGAGACGATTTACTTCGCGGCCTGCACGGCTTCGAAGGATTTGGCGAAGCGCGACGGCACCTACGAAACCTACCCCGGCTCGCCGATGAGCAAGGGGCAGTTTCAGTTCGATATGTGGGGCGTGACGCCCGACTCGGGCCGCTGGGATTGGGCTGCGCTGCGCGAGCAGGTGAAGGAACACGGGATGCGCAACTCGCTGCTGGTGGCACCGATGCCGACGGCGAGCACGTCGCAGATTCTGGGCAACAACGAGGCGTTTGAGCCTTACACCTCGAATATTTACGTGCGGCGCGTGCTGAGCGGCGAGTTTATGGTGGTGAACAAGCACCTGCTGAAAGACCTGATCGGGCTGGGGATCTGGAACGAGACGATGAAGAACCAGATCATCGCGGCGAACGGCTCGGTGCAGAACATCCCGAACATTCCGCAGCATATCAAAGACCTGTACAAGACGGTCTGGGAGATTTCGCAGCGCACGATCATCGATATGGCCGCCGACCGGGGGGCGTACATCTGCCAGAGCCAGAGCCTGAACCTACACGTGCAAAACGTGAACGCCGGCAAGATGACGAGTATGCACTTCCACTCGTGGAAGCGCGGCCTGAAAACGGGGATGTACTACCTGCGCACCAAAGCGGCGGCGGACGCCATCAAATTCACGGTCGAGAAACAGGCGGCCGAGACGCTGGAGCCGGTGTATAACGATGCGGAGGCGCTGGCTTGCTCGTTGGATAACCCGGAGGCTTGTGAGGCTTGTGGGTCGTAGAAATCAAAAATCATCTAATGTGAAGGGACTGCGAGAGCAGTCCCTTCGCTTTTTTAGCTCTTAGACATGTCATCTCTTGCTCTTTTTAGCTCTTTAACCCCAGAGCAACTGCTCGTTGAAACGCCCTTATATCAGGTCTTGTCTGTAGGAGGGCAGGATATTCAGCTTGTAATAAACCTGCTCACCTACTCAGGCAGATTAGATGCGTTCTGTCCTGCCTGTGGAAAACAGAGCACTTTCCAAGGGTACGAAAATCATGGATTTCATAGCAACAATCCAAAGGAGTCGTTAAAGAATTACTTATCCCAGAACGTTTATTTGCCCTACATTGAGTTTTTTGTTGATAGTATATTTAATGTAAATCTTTTGTGTACCAGGGTTCTTTCTCATCGAATGATGTCCAGCTATTTATTTACAAAAGGGCAGGTAGAGAAAGTCGGTATGTACCCATCATTAGCCCAGCTTACTTTACCTGAGCTTAGAAAATATCAGTCTGTTCTTAGTAAAGAGAAGTACAAAGAGCTTAACCGTGGCATAGGTCTGACTACTCACGGAGTTGGTGTTGGTGCTTTTATCTATCTGCGGCGCGTTTTTGATGACCTTTTAGCCGAAGCGCACAAAACAGAGCGACAGCAGGATTACTGGACAGTTGAGACAGAAGCCAATTACGAGAAGTCTAGAATTAGAGAAAAAATCAATCTTT
This sequence comes from Hymenobacteraceae bacterium, assembly GCA_031425525.1. GTDB lineage: Bacteria > Bacteroidota > Bacteroidia > Cytophagales > Hymenobacteraceae > JANNMJ01. Next base: position 43,204 of record JANPJM010000006.1, read on the forward strand.
TGTCTCATGCTCTGCCCACATTTCTTGTTGAACAGAGTTCAATGTATTCTATCCTGAGCAAGGGAGTACACGAGCTAAGTGAGGATGAATGTTTGGCTTTCTTTCCTGCGATGAAACTTGGAATCGAGTTAATTCTGGACGACAAACTGGAACGGTATCAGAAAACGAAGAAAATAAAAGAAGCCCAAGAGTCCATAGCAAAAATTAACAAGCTGATAAGCGAGAAGAGCGAAGGGGAGTAAGCCCACTCGCGCGGGGCTCCCACCCTGCGCGGGGTATTTGCGGGTCTCCAGACCCGCCGCGTAGCGCAGCTGGTAGCGGGGCGCTGATGGGAAAGAGGGGAGGCCTCGCTTCGCAGGTCGGAGATATGCTAAATAGGACACACTGGGCTGGCCCCCCGCGCGACATCATGGGGCGTTGCTAATTAATAAGTTTTGTCACTTGAAGCTTGCCAAAAATCCGATAGTGTTCTCAAGTTTTTCCTGTACACTACTAGAGTCTACTGACTTGTTATGGTTTGCGAAATTTTCCCTTATGCCTTGGCTGTAGTTGGCAAACGCTTCGTCATTCAGGTCACCCGTTATGAGGCAATAGGCAAACTCTTCTGGCAAAATGGGAGCATTTTTGTACGGAATTTTGAACCTCTTAGCATAAGGTTTTAGATAATCTTCAGGGTCTAACCCCCTTCGAATTAGCTCGTCAATAAAGCTGGCGTCAAGAACAGTACCTGACCAATTCTGACTTTCAGCTTTTTGATAAGCCCTTACTAGGCCTTTACCATACAAAGAGTTAAGATTGTAGCTTCCGCCTGCTCCACTTGTTTCTTTATAATCAACGTGTACAATTTCGCCATAGACAACAGCGCCTCTCGCTGGGAAAAAAAATAGAGTTGCCTGCCAGTTAAATTTGTGAGATACATCGATAATTGCTTTTAATGACTCATCAGAGTCATCATTTGTCCAAAAAACTACAGTGTCAGAAAAATTCATGCAGTTAATAGTAGATCTAGAAAGGTCAGCGACAACGCCGGCACTAGCAGGTTTAAACTTGCCTTGACCTAGTGCATTTTCTATGTCTCGGAAATTGTTGCCCATTATTTTTTTTTGATAAGAGAGATCGTTGTTTTCAATAAATTCTTTGAACCCGAGATAGTCAAAATATGCGATGAATTGACTCATGTGTTTTTTTAGCGAGAAATTGATGGCCGTTTAGCCTTATCATCAGCTAAAGTAACCTATAAAATCTTTCGCGCGGGGCTCTGCCCCGTGTGGGGTATTTGCGGGCGTCCCGCCCGCCGGTAGCCCGCCGACGCACGGCACCGGCTAAAAGCGCTGCGGGGCAGGCCAGAGGCCTGCAAATAGTTGCACACGGGGCAGAGCCCCGCGCGATTTGCTGCGATTTGTTGCGATTTGCTGCGATTTGCCCCCCTTTCGCGCGGGGCTCTGCCCCGTGCGGACTATTTGCGGGTCTCCTGACCCGCCGCGTAGCGGGGGCGGCGGTTGGGTTTCGCAGGTCTGGAGACCTGCTAATAGTACACACGGGGCTGGAGCCCCGCGCGACATTCGAAGCGAAAGAGATGAAGTGATTCGAGGCTAAGTTTGCTTTATGAGCGAGACGGACTTCCCTGCTGAATCTTTCTCGTCGGGAGCGACTGCCGACGAGACGCCGTTGGAGATGGCCTTGCGGCTGGCCCTGGAAGACGGGGCCTACCGGAAGGCGTTTTATCAGGAATTGCTGCGAACTCCCCTCGTCGTGATTACGGCCGTGGGAGAGGACGTAGACCACGAGCACCGGGCGGCGGAGCCGGACGAAGAGTTCGGCATCGTGTTGTTCGGCGAAGGGGTGGTACCGGTGTTTTCGGCGCGGGAGCGGATTTTCGACGAAGGCGGGGGTACCGATACGCGTGGGGTGCGGTCGATGACGATGGATGGGCGCGCGCTGCTGGAAGCCACCCGCGGGAATACGCTGCTGCTGAACCCGTATTCGGCGCACACCATCACGTTGGCGCCGCCGGACGTGGAGCGCCTGCTCGACGGCTCGGCTCTGAGCAGCGCCCCGCAGCTGTGGGCCGTCAAGCCGGGGGAGTCGATTGCTATTCGGATACCGGCGGTGCCGCCGGCCGCCGTCGTGGACGGCATGAGTCAGTTCTTCCGGCGGCGGGCGGCGGTCCGGCGCGCCTACCTGGTGTGGGCCAAGAGCCCGACGGAGGGCGAGGCCTTTCACCTCCTCATCGGGGTGGAAGCGGAGGGAGAGTCTGCCGGCCTGCTGCGCGAGTCCATCGCCACGATCATGCCGCTGCTGGAAGCCGGCGAGAATGCTAGTTTCCACATGATGAACGAAGGCTCCAACCCCACGCTGGCGGACTTCCTGCGCGACCACATCGAGCCGTTCTACGAGCGGGGGAACGACTAACATCCCCGTTGGCGCGCGTTTGTAACGCGTGCCTAACCGGTGGGCGCGTTTGCAACGCGCGCGGCCGGCTTTGCGGCCGCTCCTATGGAGTCGGTTCTTTCTTTGGAGTACGCAACTGGAGTACTCCGTTTGGCGTTGTACATTTGCACCAACAACACCCGCCACGCCTCTAAGCCGCAAGGCCTATGCGCACCAGGGCGGGTTTTTTTTGTCCATACGGGTGCAATATTCAAACCCGGCTTTACCGCTTGCCGACCAGGTTGCGCTGCTGCAAAGCCGGGGGCTCATTATCCCTGATACCGCTGTGGCGGAGCGGGCGCTGACCCGTTTTGGGTATTACCGGCTGGCGGCTTACTTCCTGCCCTTGCAGGTGATGGGCGACCCCAACCACCGCTTCAAGCCCGGCACGACCCTAACCAATGTGCTCGACCTTTACGGTTTCGATGACGCGTTGCGCTTGCTCGTGTTCAAAGCGGCGGGGACGGTCGAGATCGTGCTACGGACGCAGCTTATCTACCAAGGCGCGCTGGCGTTTGGGCCGCACTGGTATTCCGAGCCGGCGGCGGCCAACTCCGGCCTTTTTCAAGATAATCTAACGCAACTCCAGGCCGATATGGGCCGGGCCAGCGAACGCTTCCTGGCACACTACCGGAGCAAATACACCTCGCCGCCGCTGCCCCCTTGCTGGATGGCGCTGGAAGTAGCCTCGTTTGGCACTGTTTCGAAGCTGCTTAATAATTTACGGGCACCCGCCTCGACGGCTATCGGGCAGTTTTTCGGGGTCGATGCGCGGGTGCTTATCAGTTGGGCCCGAAGCATCTGCTATGTACGCAACGTTTGCGCCCATCACAGCCGCCTCTGGAACCGCATCCTGACGATTCGGCCGCTACTCCCTAACCGCACTGCTCGGCTTTGGCTTGCCGACCGCGCTATCGCCGATAACCGCCTCTACGCCGTGCTATGCTGCTTGAGCTACCTACTGGAAGCGGTAGGCGATAGTGCCGATTTTCGGCAACAGCTGCACAACCTGTTTGCTCAATACCCTACGGTCAGTCCTGGTGCGCTCGGGTTTCCGGTGCGCTGGCAACAGGAACGGCTTTGGCAGTAGCCTCACCTCGAGGTCACGACTTGGCGCTCAGGTCACGGGGTTTGGCGTAGGTGTTGGTACTTTCTGGTTTCGACATGGTACTTTCTGGGGTTGGTTGGGTGTTTTCAGGGTTGCGCATGGTACTTTCTGGGTTCGGCATGGTACTTTCTGGGTTGCGCATGGTGTTTTCTGGGGTTGGCTTGGTACTTTTTGGGTTCGGTCGGGTGGTTTAGGGAGGTGACGGGGGGTTTGGGGGAGGTAACGGTGCGAGCGCGGTGGGGACGTGAGCGGGAGATGGCTATCTTGCCGACGATTTCAATTTCCTTTTCAATTACTTACCCCCCTTTTTTTGACCGATGAAAAACAACCGATTGGATGCGATGCTGCGCCGCGATACGAGCGTGCAGATCGGCTTGGAAGCCGATAAGGCGCTGTATGCGCCGGTGGAAGAGGATATTGCGCCGTTGCGCGAGGAACACGCCGACCGGCTGACCCAGGCGAAGGCGCTGGCCGATGAGGTGTTCGAGGCCGACGGCGACGATTCGGCGGGGGTGAAGAAGGGGACGCGCGGGCAACTCAAAGACTTGGCGGGGCGCGTGGGCCGGGCGTTGGTGGCGCACGCCGATTCGAAGGCGAATACCGACGAGAACCTGGAGGAGCGGGTGAAGGCGGCGTTGCTGAACCTCAATAGCGCCGATGGGGGGACGTTTGCGCAGGCCGTGGCGACGATTCAGGCCGAGGCCACGCCGCTGGCCGCGCAACTGGTGAAGCGCGAGGTGACGGCCGACAATTTTAAGGAGCTGAGCCGGCTGGCGATCAAGTTTGAGAAGCGCCTGACGACGGGGCGTACGGCCGACGTGAAGGGCAAAACGGCGCGTATGCTGCTGGGCGATCTGCTGCGGGCGAACAGTCAGACGCTCAAGAAAATCCGCAAGCAACTGCTGCCCTACAAGGGCACGGCGCGGGCGAAGGCGCTGATCAATTTCGACGGCAACGCCAAGCTGGTGGTGTTCAACAACGGCAGCGGGGGCGTGAATGGGGGCGGGGTGGCTTCGCCGCCGGTGCAGTAGCGAGCGGCAACGCGCGCGGCCCGTAACCCGGCCCGGTAGGTGGTACACCTGCCGGGCCGGTTGCGTGTTAGGGGGGGGAGAGGGGGGCGTTTCGGCCGTTTGCGCGGCGCCTACTGACATCATTGGGTGAAACCGCTACATCATTGGGTGATTTGGGGCAGTTGGCGGCACTCGCGGAAGGGTACTTGTAAGGGGTAGCGAACCGGCGGATCAGCGCCGGGCCGCCCGCTTCCTCATCACGCACCTTACAACATCCGCCCGCCATGCTCCTGCCATTCCGCAACCGCCTTTCCCTTACCGAGCGCCTGTTTTGGTTGATGCTCGCGCTCATGTTGTCGCTCGCCATCAGCGGGCACGCCCAGCCCCGAACGTCAAAGCACGCGCGGCACACGGCCTCGCACCGCAGCCCGCGCCCGGCGCATTTAGCTCCCGCCACCGACGACTTCGTGCGTAACCACGGCACGGGCCTGCACTTCGGCTCTGAACTGGCGGCGGCGCGCAGTGGCGGGCTTTTCTCGGCCCTGGAGGTCGGGGGGTACCACCAGCACCGGCTCGGCGAGGTGGGTTCGGTGCAAATCGAGGCGCTGTATTTCCGGCAGCCCGCGACGGCTACTGCGGCCGCCGCGAGCGGCTTGCGTCTGCCGCTGCTGCTGGTGCTGAACCCCTTCGATAACGTCAGCCTGCACGTAGGGCCGCAACTGCGGTGGCAGCCTACCGTGGCTGACGCCCCCGAAGGGGCGGCCGGGGCGGCAGTTCAGCCCCTGAGTACCGAGCTGGTCGTGGGGGCCGAGGCGCGCGTTGAGCGGTTCCGGGTGGGCACGCGCTACTGCGCACCCGGCGCCTTGCTAGCCGACCTGCCGGCGTTCGGCGACCGGTTCGGCGCCGCCTGGAAAGGCGGAAACCTGCAAGTGTATCTGGCGATGGATTTGGGATACGGTCGCCGGTGATGTGCTAAGGCGGACGCTGTTGTGCAAGGAGCGCGGGCCTCTGGTCTGCTTGCCGGGTAGCGGGTGCTACCGTAGG
>JANPJM010000007.1:0-13402 GCA_031425525.1 Hymenobacteraceae bacterium
TTGTTCTTTGCGCCAACGGTGTGGCGTATTGGTGCGAAAAGCCTGCTCGTTTAGTAAATCCCTCCAAATGCACACCGCCAGAATTAAACTTGTGATTGACAACCACAATAAAACAATCACAGTCAATTAGACCACCGCCAAAGTTAGTTATGTTCAGGCACGCGGAACGCGTCTACGAAGCACCGTCGTACGAGACTGAAATTGATCCAGTGACCGGCAATGTGCGGGTAGCTAGCAACCCAGCCAATATCAGTTCCTCCACGGCACACTCTTTTGACTCAACTTGGAAGCGCACGAAACAAACAAAAACGCATCACCAACAACCCGCCAAACGCGCTTCGTGGCGGGCGAGACGCCCGCGCATATCCCACACGGGGTAGAGCCCCGCGCGACCTTCCTCCCAGCCCTCTCTACTGCCCTTTAACCACAGGCTTACGCACCGGCTTCGTATGCCTCGGCCCCACATACGGCCGCCTTACGACAGGCTTTTCCCACGTACCGCCGGTGTAATACCGCACCGGCACCCGATAACGCCGCGCCGCCGGAGCCGCCACAAACACCACCGTACGCACCATTTTCACTGCCTCGGTGGCGAACTGCGCCCGCGCGCGGTCGCCGGATTTTGCCATTTCCATCGAATCCGGGTAGTGCAGTACTACACTGTCGAGCCGCTCGAAGTTGGCATCGGTTACGGTGCCGTCGGGGGCGGCCGTGCAAACTACCCACGCCGTGGCCTCCATCCTCAGTTTAATAGGGAGCGCCGGGAGGTACAGAACGTAAGGCTTCTGCACGAGCGGCCCCGCTACATATGCATCCACAATGGGGGCGGAAGCGTCAGCCGGAGGGCTGATTTGGGCGTGAGCGCCGAAAGTCAGCAGGAACGAAAAGCTACACAGCCAGAAACGAAGCTTCATAATCATTCTCGAACAAATGACCGAATCAGAAAAAACAATACTAGTCCGAACCACAGACCAAGTATGCCAAGCGAAATTCGTTCTTTCCACCGCCGCCGCCGCGTGGCTTCAGCCGGGCTTTTTGCCGCCAGCGCGTTGCCAATCGACTTAAATCCAAGCCCAAAAGCGGCTTCGATTACTACCTCGCTCAATAGCTCCAGAAACATACTCGGCGCTCTCCTACTCCACCACCACGCGCCGCCCGCGCACCTCGCCCACCACCCGCAGCACGTACATACCGGGCGCTACGGCGGGCAACGGCACGCGGCTGCCGGCGGGCACTGTGACGGCAGCCACCCGCGCGCCCAGCATCGAAAACAACACCGCCGAAACCGGCGCCGCGCCCGCGTTGCGGAGGTGCTGACCGGCCAGCGTCAGGGTTTCGGACGCAACAATCGTCTCAGCGGCAACGCCCAGCACCGTGCAATCAGCGAACGGCGGCGCGGATGCGCCCATCGTGAGGGTGCCGTTTTGCACCGACCAGTGCTCCCACGTGCCGCCCGTCCCCGTGAATGTGCGCAGATTGAAGGTATTGGCGCCGGTGGGCGTACCCAACACGCGGTACACGCTGAGGGCCGCGCCGCCCCGGTTCCAGGTCAGCGGTTGGCCGGATGCGAGGGTTTCGGGGGCCATTCCCGGGGCACAGGCGGGCGCTACGAACCACGCCACATCGGGGTTGGGGGCCAGCGAGCCATCGCCGAAAATGCGCGCTACGCCGGCCGTATCGATGCAGACCGCCGCGTATTCTTCCACCCCCAACCCTTTCGGCAAGGGCGCCGCCGTGATGGGTGCGCCCGCCGCCGTGAGTCGCGCCAGAAACGCCACCAGCCGCCCTTGTCGGTTACGCGCCTCGAAGTGCGTATCGGTGATGACGCGCCGCAACTCCGGCTGCCGCAGAAAATCGTCGGCCGCGAGCGTAATGAGCGGATCGAACGGGTTGGCGAGCGCCTGCGCGGAAGTCACGGAACCGTTGACGGCGCTGTAATACGCGTTCCCCAGCACGGCGCAGCCCGCCGAGGTGCCGCCGAAAACGGCGCCCGCCGAATCCATCGCAAACCGCAAGGCAGCGTGCATCGGGGTATTTTTCCAGTAATCGAGGTACACGGCCTGGTCGCCGCCGGCGAGCCAGATGGCTTCGGCGCCGCGCACCTGCCGGATAAGCCACGGGTCGAAACTCGCCTGCCGGTTGGTGCAAACCACCGTCAGCACCGAGTTGGGCCGTGCGCCCGGCAGGCCGTTGTAGAAGTACTGGTTATAGCCATCAGCGCCGGAAGCGCGTAGCACCACCACATCGCCACCGCCCGCCCGCCGCACAAACCACGCAGACGCCGAATCGGACTCGGTAGCGCCGCCCATCAGGCACACCCCGCCTTGCGCTTGGCGGGCAACGTTGGCGGTGTCGCCGATGAAGTAGGACGTGAAATACGGAGAGGTTTGAGCGGAAGTAGTGAATGCCGCAAACAGCGCGCCCGCGAGGAAGAGGTGTTTCATCTTCCGTAAATATAGCGATAGGTAGCGTTGAACAGCGTATGATCCTGGCAATTGGCGCAATAGCAGGAGTAGCATAATTGCCGCTCTACAAGATATTGAACTGACAATTCACGACTTCTTGTGATGCGGCAGCGGCCGGCGCGAATCGTGCATTCCGATACACGCGCGCAGCTTCGGCGATCAATTCGGCTATTGGTGAACCAAGAGGCACGGTCGGTCCTTTAATTATGCTACGATCCGGATTGATAAAGTGCTCAAACGTAACGTCGGTCACGTGACCATCCGGCGATACGCTCAATAGTAAAGAAACCCTTCCTTCTACTCCGGCGCGTAATGCACCTTTTGGATAGTTGAGTTTACCAGCTGCCCAGATAGCAAGCGGTGATACACCATTAACGGAGCTTTCGCCCATACCCCTTGGCACAACTGGGGAGGGCGCTAAGACCAGCGGGACTCGTTTGCGCGTCGGAGTGGCCGGTCCCACCTTTTTACCATACTCCATATTTCGCAGGATGTAAGTGTCATTCTGCGAATACGCAGTAAAAACCGGTAACATCAATAAAAGCGAAAAACCAGCCCGTAATAGCATAACTGATATCACGATTTCACACCGCCACCGGCGCCTTAATCGCTGGCCACGGATCGTAATTCTCCAACCGGAAGTCTTCGTACCGAAAATCGTCGATTTCCTGAATCACCGGGTTCAAAATCAATTGTGGGAGCGGACGGGGCTCGCGGCTCAACTGTAATTCGGCCTGTTCCAGATGGTTGCTGTAAAGGTGCGTATCGCCGCCGGTCCAGATGAATTCACCGGGTTGGTGGCCCGTTACCTGCGCGAGCATCAGGGTGAGGAGGGCGTAGGAGGCGATGTTGAACGGCACGCCCAAAAACACGTCGGCCGACCGCTGGTAAAGCTGGCACGAGAGCTTGCCATCGGCCACATACAACTGAAACAGTGCGTGGCAGGGGCTCAGGCGCATCAGCGGCAGCTCGACGACGTTCCAGGCGCTGACCACCATCCGGCGCGAATCGGGCTGCTGGCGGAGCAGCCGCACCATTTCGGCAATTTGGTCGTGCTCCTGGCCATCAGGGCCGGCCCACCGGCGCCACTGCTTGCCGTACACGGGGCCGAGGTCGCCGGTGGCGGGGTCGGCCCATTCGCGCCAGATCGTGACGCCCACTTCTTCTAGAGATTTATTATTGGTATCGCCCCGCAGAAACCACAGCAGCTCGTGGATGATGCTCTTGAGGTGGACTTTCTTGGTGGTGACGAGCGGAAACCCTGCGGCTAAATCGAACCGCATTTGGGGGCCAAAAATCGAAATCGTGCCCGTGCCGGTGCGGTCGGTTTTGCGGGTGCCCTCGGCGAGAATCCGGCGGAGCAGGTCGTGGTAGGCGTGCATGCGGCGAAGATAGATGGAGATTTTGAAGGGATTATGGAAGATGGGGAGATTTTTTGGTTTGCGTTCGGTGGTGACGGGGCTACGGTGACATCACTCCTTCGGTTAGCGGGGCCACACGTTGTCGGTGGGCACAGCGTCGGGCACGTACATCGAGCCGAGTTTGACGCTTTTGATGGCTTTTTGCCCAGCGTTTTGATTAGACGCGCTCGGTACGGGCACCTCGACGCGGGTGGCGCCTTCGGCCCAGACGCTTATGGTGCGATGCACGGTTTGCGTGGTGCCATCGGCGAAGGTGATGGTGAGGTCGATGGGAACCGGCTTGGCGCCGTGCGCCTCCACCACGATGCGGGCGCTGCTTACATCGGCGAGGGCCAGGTCGGGCACGCCGTCGTCGTAGAACCAGCGTCGCCAAAACCAATTCAGGTTCTGCCCGGCCCCGGCATTCATTGCGTTAAAGAAATCGAGCGGCAGCGGGTGTTTGCCGTGCCACGTGCCGATGTACTGGTGTAAGGCTTTCGTAAACAGCTCCTCGCCGAGCAAATCCTGCACGTAGCGGTAGCCGAGGGCGGGTTTGGCGTACGAATTCAGCAACACGGCACGGTCGCGGAGCATATTCGTGGGCGTCATGATGGGCACATCGGCTTCGGTGCCGGCCAGCGCGTGGTACGCCGACGCGCCGTAATCGTCGTGCAGTTTCGGGTCGATGATTTCGGAAATCACCCACTCACCAAACGTCGCCCAGCCCTCATCCATCCAGCCGTACCGCGTCTCGTTGATACCCATATAAAACGGGAACATTGTATGAAAAATCTCGTGATCGGTGAGCGTGATGGCTTCCTCGCGGTCGTCGGTGGGCGCGTCGTTCACCATCATCGGGTATTCCATCTGGTCGAGGCCGTCGAACACGGTTTCGTGGCTATACGGAAACGGCCACTTCGGAAACCGGTAGCTCATCGCGTCCACGGTCTGGCGGGCCAGTTGCACCACTTCCTCATAATCCTTATGGGCGGGGTCGTAGGCGGCATCCACGCGGGTGCGGCGCTTGGTAGCGGGGTCTACCACGAGGCTCGTCGATTGCCAGGTGTAATGGTCGGCGGTGGCGAAGACGAAATCGGGCACCTCCGTCGCCCGGAAACGCCACGTGTTGCGCGCGTTCTGGGCGGTCACTTTGCCTTTGCGGGTGGCTTCGGCGGTACTCACGGTCACGTACCCATCTTTGGTTTCAGCGTCGCGCAGACGTTTCACTACGTCTTTGGCGAGTACCTCGTCGGCGTTGATCAGGTCGCCGGTGGCCCACACCACAAAGTTTTTCGGCACCGTGATGGCGGCCTCAAACGTGCCGAAATCGTTGTACAACTCGGCGTCGCCGGTGTACGGCGCCCGATTCCACCGGCTTACATCGTCGTAGACGGCAATGCGCGGGAAGAAATACGCCACGAACGCCGCCCCCGGCGCCACCTCGCCCGTGCGCTGGTGCGAGCCCTTGTTGAGCGGGTACGAGTACGCCAGCGACACCCGCACCGCCGAACGCGACGCAATCCGGCGCGCGGCCGGCACGAGCATATTAGTATTATCAATCCGTAGCTTGCTCACGTCCACCGCGTCGCCGCCGATACTCAACCGCTCGATTTTCACCCCATCGTGGACATCCTCCACGGCGAAAGGCCGGTCGCGCGGGGCGCCTTTTTGGTACAGGTTCGGGTAGAGCTTGAACAGCAGCGACCGCAGCGTGTCGGGCGAATTGTTTTGATAGTCGATCTCGACGGTGCCTTTGATGAGGCGCGTTTCGGGGTCGAAATCAATGGCAATAGAGTAGGCCGCCGAATTCTGCCAGTAGTTGGCGCCGGGCTGGCCGGTGGTCGTGCGCGTGCCTTTGGCGTAGGCGGGCTGGTGATCGCGCGGGATGGGCAGCGGCGTTGGAGTTTGGGCGAGGGCCGAAACAGTTGTCAGCAGCAAGGTACCGCCAAAGAGAAACCGAGAGAACATATGAAAAGCTAGCCCGAGGCTCCGCCTCGGTGCGTTAGGGAAGAACCGGGCCTCCAGGCCCGCGCAGTAAAATGGGAATTGTCGACCGGGATCATCGACGGGCCCGGAGATCCTTTATTGGTGCGCTGACGGGCCAAAGTCTCGTAGCGGTTATTTTTGGGTGGTGGCCCACGCGTTCATCTTCCGCTCCAAGACGGCGAGCGGCATCACGCCGTCGCGCAGTAATTCATCGTGAAAATCGGCCAATTTGAATTTTGGCCCTAATTCTTTTTCGTATTTCGCCCGCAATTCCCGGATTTTAAGCGCGCCGGTTTTGTAGCTGAGCGCTTGGCCGGGAGCGGCCATATAGCGCTCGATTTCGGCTACGGCGCCCGCCTCGCTCAACGGCTCGTTTTCCATCGAGTATTTGATGGCCTGTTCGCGCGTCATTTTACCAGTGTGCAGGGCTACATCGACCACGAGGCGGATGGCGCGGTGCATTTCGTCGCCCAAGGCGCCCATGTATTGGTAGGGGTCGGTGTACACGCCCAATTCTTTACCGAGCGACTCGGTGTACAGCGCCCAGCCCTCCCCCATCGCGCCGTACCACGCGAAACGCCGAAATTTGGGCAGCGCGGGGTTTTCCTGTTGCAAGGAAATCTGGTAGTGGTGACCGGGCAGCGCCTCGTGCAAAAACGTCGACTCCATCCCACCCGTCACGTTGAACTCGGCGGCGTTGGTAATCGGGATGTAATATATGCCCGACCGCGAGCCGTCGGCTGAACCGGGGTTGTATTCCGCCGACGCCGACGCGGCGCGGAATGCCTCGGTCTGCCGCACTTCAAACGGCGTTTTCGGGGTGCGACCAAACATTTTCTTCAGGTTCGGCTCGATGCGCGTTTGGATGGCGCGGGTGGCGGCTAGTACTTCTTCGGAAGTTTTGTAGGGCCGAAACTGCGGGTCGTTTCGCATAAACTCAAAGAAGGCGTTGAGGTCGCCGTTGAAGCCTACTTCTGCTTTCGTGCGCTCCATTTCGCCCCGGATGCGCGTCACTTCGGCCAGGCCGGTTTGGTAAATCTGGTCGGGGGTGCGGTCGGTCGTCGTCCAGTACTTCACCAGGTAGGCGTAGTTGGCGGGGCCGTTGGGCAAGGCATTCAGGCCGTGCGTGGCACGGGCGGCAGGCAGATACTCTTTGCTCAGAAAATCGGCCAGCCGCTGATACGCCGGCGTGAGCTGCGCACTGATAAGCGCGCGGTACGCCGCCGTGAGCCGCGTTTTTTCATCGGCCGAAAACGTGGCCGGAAACCGATTGATGGGGCCATAGAAAATGCTTTTCGTGGGGTCGGCCGCCACTACGTCGCGCATTTGCGGGATCATTTTTTTCACCAGCACACCGGGCAGCACAATGCCGCTTCTGATGCCCTTCCGAAAGTTGCTGATCGCCGTATCGGCCCACACCGGAAAACCGGCCGCGCGCGCCAGCCAATCATCGTAATCCTTCACCGTCTTGAACGGTTGATTACCCTCGCCGGAGCCGAATTGCGGTAATGTCAGGGGCAACCCCCCAAACTGCGTGAACGGGATTTGCCACGGCGCGGGGTACTCACTCGCACCGATGCCCGCGCGCAACCCCGCGAGACGCATATCGAGGTCGTACCGAAAAATATCGAGCGACAGGCGGTCGTCATCGCTCATCGCCTCCCCCTCGAACTGCCCTAGCCCGGCGAGTGAACGGGTGTAAAACGCCGCCAGCGTATCGCGGAAGGCGCGGGTACCGTCGTTGGGCAGTTGGTCGTTGAAACGGTTGTCGCCTTGCGCCGTGGCGCTCAACGGAAACAGGCGCGACGAGCGCTCCCAATACCCATCGAGGTAGGCGGCTAGGGCCGGACTGGCGGCGGTTTCGGTCACGGTGGCGGTTTTATCGGTCGAGGAAGAACAGCCGGCCGAAATCGCGGCCAGCAGCACGGAAAAAGCAATTAGACGCATATCGACGGACAAAGCAGGGAGAGAGAACGGAGGATTATGGGCACGGCCGCCGGGCCACCCCCGGCGTCGGCGAAAGGTACGCGGCCGGGCGCGCGGGTTGCGCCGACCGTCCGACGCGCCCAAGTTGCCGTCCGCCGCACGAGCTTTGCAGGTATCGAGCGCCTCAGCGCTTACTAGTGCGGGGTTTTTATGTGGATTATCTTTTCGTTACTCGCCGCCCTCACGGCTGCCTCGGTGGTGACACTCACGAAGTTGGGCGTACAGAAAGTGGCCCCCACAGTGGCGTTTGCGGTGCAGGCCGTCTTGATTTTGGTAGTGTCGTGGAGCATCGTCATCGCTCGGAACGAACTGCCGGGCGTCGCCCAAATCGAGCGCCGCACGTGGATTTTTCTGGTGGCGGCGGGCGTGCTGACCACTCTCTCGTCGTTGTTTTCGTTTCAGGCTATCAAGCTCGGCCCCGCCGCGCAGGCGGGGACGCTCGATAAAGTGTCGCTTGTATTCGTTCTCATCTTATCGGCCGTAGTGCTGAAAGAGCGCCTGAGTTGGCAAATCATCACGGGCGCCGGGCTGATGGTCATTGGCGCTATCATGATTGCGATGAGCCGCGCCGACGCCAACTAGCTCGCCCAAAACCACCACCCCAAACGAGGATCGCCCGCCCCCGGCCGAAACCAGAAGCGGGCGATGCACTTAAAACCGGCAGCACACCTAGCGGCTGCCCATCGGCTTAAAGCGAAGCTTTTTTCTCTGCTTTCACTTCTTCTACCGACTCTACCGCTTTCGGCGTAATCAGCGAAGCGGTTTTGTTTTTGGCTGCGCAGCAGCTTTTGCCGCCACCGGCGCTAGCCGTAGTCATCGACTTCGAGCAAGAGGCTTTGGCCTCAGCCGAACACTCTTTTTTAGCGGCGGTTTTCTTGGCGTTTTTGTCGCCATCGTGGGCCACGGCCGTACCACCAACGAATGCGGTCAGGGCGAGGGCAAACAGGAGCTTCTTCATCGTAACGAAATTTGGGGGATTGAAAAGGAAAACGAAACCAGCGATTGACCGCCTAAACGCAACCAACCCAAAAACATTGCCGCTTAGGCAAAGTTTTCAGCCGACGTGCGGGTAGCGGCGGTCAAAGATAATCGAACGCCCGCATCTTCGCCGCAGAAACTGGTTATTCTCCGCCTCGGCCGTGCGCCGGGCGATCTCACGCTTCACTTCGCTCCTGCTTCCCTGACCGATTCTTCTACTTCTGTTCCGGCCTGGGTCACGCGCCGCACGGCGCGCCTGGCGGTGTTGGCCGTGGCGCTGGTCTCTCTTTTTTTCGGCGGTGCGGCGGTGCTGAAATTGCGGTTCAACTACAATTTCAACGATTTTTATCCGCAGGGCGACCCCAATCTCGCGTACTACGAGCAGTACGTGCGCACCTTCGGCACCGATAACGATTACGTGTTGGTGGGAGTCGAAGCACCCAACGGGCGCGTATTCACCTCCGATTTCCTCACGCGCCTCGATACCCTCACGCGCCACCTTCGGCGGCAACCGCACGTGCAGATGGTGCTGTCGCCGACCACCCTCACCAACCCGGTGCTGGAGGGCGGGGCGGCGTTCGCCGTGCCCTACCTCCACCCTGCCGAACCGGCGCGCCTACCCGCCGATTCGGCCCTGATTCGGCGCACACCGGAGCTGCGCAACGCCCTGTTCAGCACCGATTTCCGCGCGGTTTCGCTGCTGATTCAGACCGATGTCGAACTCGGTAAAGCCGCCGGCGACACCCTGCTCTACACCCTCACGGCCGAGCTGCGGCGACTGCATTTCGCGGAGGCCGACGTCCATATTGCCGGGCGCGTGGTGGCGCAAACCGTGTTCGTCGAGCGGTTGCAATGGGAGCTGATCCTGTTCATTTCGTTGGCGGTGGTACTCGTGACGGGCCTACTGTGGCTCACCTTCCGGACGTGGTGGGGCGTGGCGCTGCCCTTGCTGGTGGTGCTGCTGGCGGTGGTGTGGGGGCTCGGCGCGATGGCGCTCGCCGGGGGCGGCATCAACCTGCTCACGGCGCTCCTCCCAACGATGCTGTTCGTCGTGGGGATGTCGGATGTGGTGCATATCCTGACGCGTTACGGCGCTGAGTTGCGCGTGGGCGCTGAAAAAAACCGCGCCGTGTGGGTCGCGTTGCGCGAAGCCGCCTTTGGCTCCGGTCTCTCCAGCCTGACCACAAGCATCGGGTTTTTCACGCTCATCACGTCGAATATCCGTCCGATTCACGACTTCGGTCTTTTCACCGGGCTCGCCATTTTACTCACCTTCGTGCTGGCCTTCACGTTACTGCCGGCGCTGCTGCTACTCCTGCCGGTGCCGCCCGTAGAAGAGCGCGCCCTCACGCCCGGCGGCTGGGATACGCTGCTGCGCACGCTGTTCAGCACGGTGCTGCGGCGGCGGCGCCTGGTGATGGCCGTGGCCGCCGGGCTGCTGCTGACGTCGTTGGCGCTGATTCCGCGCATTCGCCTCGACGCGGTATTGCTCGACGATTTATCGAAAGATGACCCCGTACGGCGCGATTTCGCGTATTTCGACGAACGCTTCGGCGGCATCCGGCCCATCGAAATCCATTTGCTGCCGCAGGGCGGACGCGAAATGCTCGATTCGGCCGTCGTCGGCCAGATTGCGCGCCTCGAAACTTACCTCACCACGCGCTATGGCGTGCGTACGCTGACCTCGCCCGCCACGTTGGTACGCGCCGTGCGCAAAGCCCAAAACGGCGGCCTACCCGAAGAATACCGGCTCCCCACCACTGCCCAAGAGTGGCGCCAGACCACCAAAGCCCTCCGCACACTGCGCAAGCGACCCGAATTTGCGGGCCTCCTCACGCCCGACGGTCGTCAGGGTCGCCTGACCGGTCGCCTGCCCGACATCGGTTCCGCCGCCGCCCGCGAGCGGTTCCCCGCGCTCGATTCGTTTCTGCGCACCCGCCTTGATACCACCGTATTGCGCGCCCGCCTGACGGGCTCCGCCCCCCTCCTCGATTCCAACAACGACACGCTCACGGTCGATATGCTCTCGGGTGTTTCGCTCGATATCGTCCTCGTCGTCCTCATCACACTCGCGCTGTTTCGGTCGTGGCGGATGGTACCGGTCGTCCTCATCCCCAATCTTTTCCCGCTCATTCTGGTGGCGGGCGTGATGGGCGCTTTCGATGTCAATCTCAAAGTCAGCACGAGCATCATTTTCACCATTGCGTTCGGCATCGCCGTCGATGACACCATCCACTTCATCGCCAAGCTGCGGCTGGCGTTGCGCAAGCACGTCTCGGTGCGGCAGGCAGTGCTCTACACCTACCGGCTGGCGGGGCAGGCGGTCATCGTCACGTCCTTGATTCTGATCGGCGGCTTCGGCACGCTGCTGTTTTCGTCTTTCGATGGCACCTACTACACCGGTTTGCTCATCGGCCTCACGCTGCTAATCGGCGTAGTGGCGGAACTGACGTTGCTGCCGATTCTGATTCTGACGTTTATGCGCCGCAAGCCCGTGGGATGGCGCGGGTGGCGGAAGCGGCGAATAGGGTCGTCGAGCGTCCCGGATTGAGGTCTTTAATAGGAAATTTCAGACCTACGAGTCGGTTTTACCGTAAGGCATTGGTATGAAAACTTCCTTCCTGACCATCACCACTTTGCTGTTGGCCGTCGGCACCGCCCAGGCCCAACAGTTGCCCGCCACCACGCCGGTACTCGAACAAGCTAGTCCACAATCCGTTACAGTGGCCCTGCCAGTTGCCGATTCAGTCTTCATTTCATCCGCCGAACGCGCCCGCCGCGAGAATGCGCGCCAATTGCGCCAGCAAAATACCCGCGCGCTCAAACCGGTAGCAGCCACGGCTACTGTACCCGCCACCGGCGCTAATGCCGCCTCCGAGTCGCTCGACCCCGCCGAGCGCGAAGCCCGCGCCCGCATTCGCGGGGAGCAGACGCGGGAGATGATTGAAAAGGCGCAGAAACGCAAAGGAACGGCTCGCCGCCAGCTAGCCGCTACCCCGACTCCCGCAGACGAGGGCAAGGCCGAGCGTTCCAGGAAAAAGTAGCATTCGTTCCTTCCTCCGGCCTTGCGCTGACTCTTCCGTGCCCCTCCGCAAAGATTTGTGGAGGGGCACGTGGGTTTTAGAGTGAACTGTGTTTCGAAAATCGCCGCAGCCATTTAACGCGGCTAGTCCCTTTCGAGTGAGAAGCACAACCAACCGACCAGAATTGAGCAATTTGGTCTCATTGGTTGCTCTTTTACTCGGCGGATTCTCATTTTTGCAGATTTGTCATTGCGAGGAGGCTTTGCGACGAAGCAATCTCACGATAGCCGAGCGCGCCGAGCAAGCTGCGAGATTGCCACGTCGCCGCAGAGCCTCCTCCTCGCAATGACAAATATTTCGCAATTAGCACGTTACTTTACATCATCGTCTATGAAGAGTTCAGACGACTCGCTCAACCTGCGTTTACAGATTACGCTACTTGGTGGCACCGAAGCCCGCCCTCTCTTGCTGCTTGTCCGTGAGCTTGGCGGCGCCGCTTCGTACCCTCGGTTGATGCCGTCGGGCGAAGTCGTAATGCTGCCTGTACCCCAAGCCGAATACCTGACCTCAGAAGAGAGTGAGCAGATAGAGCGAAACTTGGAAGAGGCGATTAGTAAACTAGATCCGACTAGCAGTAGAATCAGCGAACAGATTGAATTCATAGAAGCAGAGCGAGAGCTTAACCGAAACTGGAAGCCGTCTGAAGCCACTGGTGAAACTTCAGACTCTCAATTGACTTTCCCAGAATAATTTAACAGGCCGCGTTGCAACTAAACAGCAATAATAAAAAAATGTCGGAGCAAAAATACTACGCCAATTTCTACCAGTCGCTCCTTGCGCACCTTCACATCGATTGCATAGCTGAACTCGATTGGATAGCTAGCTCTTTTTCTGATGTTAAATTTCCTGTCTTCAAAGAGGAGGAGATGAAAGAATTTAACAAAATAATCAGCCAAAATCCATTTTTACAAGCGGCAAATGCTTTTTTTACACAAAACCCAAATGCGGAATCATACACGCATACTTACGAAAATAGCAGGACGGAGAATGTAAAAAAAACTCGCATTTGACTTTATCGTAAAAATGATGCTTACGAAGCAAGGGACCAGCACCAGAAGCGCCGAACTCGCCGCAATACTTCAACTAAATCAAGTATTTATAATTTTTGAAGCCTTTTTACTTGATGCGGTCAAAATTCTTTACCGGGCATTCCCAGATCAGCTCAAAGTAGAAAAGCAAATCTCTTTCAAAGAAGCTCTGGCATTCACCAGCGTAAAGAACATTCCTGATTTCTTAATAGAAAAAATTATGCGCAAATCAACATACGACTCAATACAGGATCAGCTTAAATCCATCGAAAAGACTTTTGGAATAAAATTCGAATTCAATGAACAAAACCTGCCAGAATTAGCATCATATAAAGGGCGGTGGTCTAGAAGCGTGTGAGTCGTAGCTTTGGGAATGGTTTTTACGCCGCATTTCTGCTCTCACTGTGGCAGCGAACAGATTCAGCGCAACGGCAGCAGCGACGGGCGGGCCAAATACACGTGTAAAGCGTGCCTGC
>JANPJM010000008.1:0-16402 GCA_031425525.1 Hymenobacteraceae bacterium
TTGTTCTTTGCGCCAACGGTGTGGCGTATTGGTGCGAAAAGCCTGCTCGTTTAGTAAATCCCTCCAAATGCACACCGCCAGAATTAAACTTGTGATTGACAACCACAATAAAACAATCACAGTCAATTAGACCACCGCCAATTCCTTTAGAGTAGTCCGTCAAAATAGTCTGTCATTGCGAGGAGGCTTTGCGACGAAGCAATCCTCGTTTGCTCGGTTACGTGACCGAGCAAATGCCCCGAGCAAACGAAGATTGCCACGTCGTCGCAGAGCCTCCTCCTCGCAATGACAGAGCCGCGCTACGGAAAAATCCCCAGCGTGCCGTAGCTCGACCCAATTTTCTCGATGGCGAGGTAAAACGCCGCTGTGCGCAGGTCGCGGATGGCGGGCTTGCGGCGCATCGCGTCGCGGATGCTCAGGTAGGCGTTCACCATCGCGTCTTCGAGGCCGGAGCGCACCAAATCCTCCTCGTCGGAGCCGTGTTCGATGAGCTGGCGGCGCGTGGGGTGGAGCGATTTCCCCGTCATCTCCTCTATGGTGTCGAGCATCATCCGGTGGTTGGTTTCCTCGGCGCGTTTGCCCATCCGGCCGAACCGCACGTTCGAGATGTTTTTGAGCCACTCGAAATAACTCACCGTCACGCCGCCGGCGTTGAGGTATAGGTCGGGGATGATGACCACGCCGCGCGCCAGCAGCAGCTCTTCGCCGGGTTGCGTAATGGGGCCGTTAGCGCCCTCCGCAATCACTTTGGCCTTGATGCGCGGGGCGTTTTCGGTGGTGATCTGGTTTTCGAGCGCCGCCGGCAGCAGCACATCGCAGTCGTGCTCGAGTAGGCTCAACCCGTCTTCCACGAACGTGGAGCCCGGAAAACCTTTCACCGAACCCGTCTTCTGCCGATGCTCGAATACGGCTTTGATGTCGATGCCGTCTTCTTTGATGATGCCGCCTTCGCGCTCGGCAATGGCCGTGATGAGGGCACCGCCTTCGGTCTGGCAAATCAGCGAGGCGTAATAGCCCACGTTGCCCAGCCCTTGCACCACAATGCGCTTGCCCCGGATGCCCGGCGTGAGACCGGTAGCGGCGAGCAGCTCGGTATCATTGAAAAACTCGCGTAGGCCGTAGTAAATGCCCCGGCCGGTGGCTTCCGTCCGGCCCCGGATACCGCCCTGGCCCACGGGCTTACCCGTCACGCAGCCTAAGGCGTTGTCTTCGCCGTAGCGGAAGGTGGCAAAGGTGTCGGCGATCCACGCCATCTCGCGCGAGCCGGTGCCGTAATCGGGCGCTGGCACGTCCACACCCGGCCCGATCAGATTCTTCTTGATGAGCTCGACGGCAAACCGGCGCGTCACCTTCTCCAGCAGCTTCGGCGAGGAGGTACGGGGGTTGATTTTGACGCCGCCCTTCGCCCCGCCAAACGGCACATCCACGATGGCGCACTTGAACGTCATGAGCGTGGCGAGGGCTTTTACCTCATCTTCATCCACGAACATTGAGTAGCGGATGCCGCCTTTCGTGGGCATTTTGTGGTGCGAGTGCTGCACCCGAATCCCTTCGTAAACCTCGACGTGGCCATCGACTTCTACCGGAAACGAACACTTATACACCGAGTTACATACTTTGATTTGCTCCAGCACACCTTTCTCCAAGTCGGTGTGGGCGGCGGCCTGATCGAAGTAGTGCAGCACCGAATCGAGGAAATCCTTCCCGGAGACGGTTGTGGCGTTCTCAGCCATAAAGAGGCAAAATTTGAGGAGGTGAGGGGAAAAACCGACGAAAAGTAGCGCGGCGCGATAGTTCTGGCGGCGGATTAGGCTTTTTTCTGACGTTTTTCTCAAAAACCCAGAAAATGCTTCCTCGCTAATGCACTGTTTTTATTGATTCTAGCCGATTCTGACTTATATCAGAATCTAGTGCCACTGATACCGCACCGCTAACCCGCCCAGCCCCGGCCCTGCCGTAAACTGCCCACGCCGCGCGCGTCGCCACGCGCCAATACTACCCCCGGCGGCCACTTCGCGCCGACCACGGGCGACGGCCAGTTTCGCGAAGCCCCAGCCCATGGCAATGCCGAGCGGGTAATCGCTCGCCCAATGCACGCCGTTGTTGAGCATCGCGTAGCCCAACAGGCCCATCAGTCCATATCCTACGGGCCGAATGAAGTGGTGCTCGGGGTAGTTTTCGGCGATGACCGTCAGCGTGGTCATCGCGGTGGCGAGGTGGCCGGTCGGGAAGGCGTCGTAGTTCGGGACGTGCTGGCTGTACGTTTTTTGGTTGGGAAACAGCCGCCATCGGCCGCGCGGGTACGTGGTGGTGTACGGCGATTCGCGCCCGCTCAAGTGCTTGAGCGTCTGCACAGCTAAGCCCGTTACCAAAATGGATTCGGTGAGTTGGCTGGCCGTCTGCGCCGCGCGGTTATCGCGTCCGATCAGGCCGTACGCCCAAAACGACCCCGTGATCGAGAGGTGCGTCCAGCCGTCGCCCAGAAAATAAAACGTGCTGTTGAGGTTGTCGGGCGCGTTGAACTGAAGCGGCAGCACGTGCCCATTGCCGTAGCGAACGGGCACCTCGACCACGGTGCGCTGCGTCGAATTTTTCTTTAATTGCAGTTCACGTCCCAGCCACTGCGCGGCATCGGTGATGTGCTGGTCGGCGCCCCACAAGATGAACGTACTCGACACCACCCCCGCGATGAGCGGCACCCGCTCGCGGCAAAACGTGTGGCGGGGCACGGCGCCGAGATCGCGCGCCATGTTGGCGGCAAAGCTGAACGGCCGGGGGCGTTCGTAGACGTAGACGCCGCGGTCGGGCGCTGGGTATTCACGCCGCCGGGGCCGCCGGACGCGCCCCGAATCGACACTTGTTTCGGCGGCGGCGAACGGCAGTTGGGCGGTTTCCAGGCAACCGGTTTCGGGCTGGTAGTCAGTTAGTAGGCGCGTAATGGTCGGGGGCGGGAGGCCGGCTGCCGCCTGGAATCCACTCAGCACGTAAAATCCAAGGGTGTAAATCGTCAGTCCGAGCGTTTTGCTCCACCAGCGTGCGCAACTGCGCTCAGGCATACAAATTATAAATTTTTGAAGTTTACGTTCGGCCGGTCATGAACGCCTTTCGCACCGCGTGGCTGCGTCAATCGGCTGAGTTAAAGGTACGCCAACGCCGCCGTCCCGTATCTTAGCTACCGCATCTGCATCTCCTGGGATTTATCCGTTTACCCGATTTTTATCGTGCCCAAACACGTCGTGTACGCCGCCTTGCTGGCTGGTTGTTTAAGTGGGCGGCAGTTGTCGGTGCTGGCGCAGACTGCCCCGTCATTCACGCCGCTGGGTACGGTTCCATCAGCGGCAGCACTGGCGCGGCCGGCACCCGACTCGGTTCAGCAGACCGCGATGGTGGCGCGCGAGCCGCTCGGCCGGTTTCGCGCCGTCGGTTTCGTAATGCCGGCCATGCTCATCGGGGCTGGCATCACGACCATTGGGCACCGCTCGGCCTTCCGCAGCACCGATACGCGAGAAGAACTGCGCGAACACTTTCCGCACTTCGCCACCCGCGCCGACGATTACCTCCAGGCGCTGCCGTACGTCGGGCTGGCGGCGTTTGCCTTCACCAGCCCCAACCCGCGCCGGTGTATGCTCGACAATACCTTGCTCGTGGCGAAGGCGGGCACGGCGCTCATCATCACGGTGAGCGTGCTCAAAAAAGCCACTCGTATCGAGCGGCCCGATGGATCGTCGCACAACTCGTTTCCGTCGGGCCATACGGCTACCGCGTTTCTGGCCGCTACCCTGCTCGACCAGCAGTTGCGCGCTAAAAGCCGCTGGTATGGCGTGGGGGCCTACACGGTCGCCGCGTCGGTGGGCGCGATGCGGATGCTCAACAACCGCCATTGGCAGAGCGATGTACTGGCCGGCGCCGGCATCGGGATGCTGACGGGCCGCTTGGCGCTCTGGCAGCACTACCGCGCGCGCCACCCGGCGAGCGTCCGGCTCGGCGCCCGCCCGCCCGCCGGCGTCTGGCAGCTGGCGCCCACCGTGGGGGCCGGCGGCGCGCCGGGTGTGCTGGTCAGCTGGCGCGCGGTGCGGTAGGGGCGGTAGGCGCCGATACAACCCCAAAACGCCCCCGGCTGTGGCAGCCGGGGGCGTTTTCGGGTGGAAATGCGGATGGAGGCGGGTAGGCTACGCCGTGAGGGTGGCGCGTTGGGTGGCGATGCGGCCTTTGATCGTGGTGAGGCGGTCGATGTCGGCGGCGGCGGCTTCGGCTTCTTCCTGATCCATGAACTGCTCGACGGCGTCGCCGCCCTGGGTGCGGGCCAACAGGTTTTGCTTGGCGGTTTGGGCGTTGCGGAGCTTGATTTCGTGCGTCGTGCGCAAATCGCCGATGGTGGTGGGCAGCGCCAGCACGGCGGTGCTCATCGCAATGTCGCCGTCGGCTTTCGCCAGCCGCTTCGTCCGCGATTCGGCCGTCCAGCCGGCGCGGGTGTCGTCGAAATCGGCGTTCTGATTCACGTTCTCGTACGTGAGCAGCTTGCGCGAGACGCGCTCGTCGGCGTCGTCGCAGAGCTGAAAAGTGGTCAGCAAGCTGTAGTCGGGCATGGCGGTAAAGGGAAAAAAGGGGAAAAAAGGGAAAAACGAACAACGGCCGTTGCCGCGTTTCAAATATACGCGCCGGCCGTGCTTCGGGGCTCAGGCCGCGAGCAGCGCGGCCAGGGTGGCGGCTTCGGCGTCGAGGGCGTCGGCGCGGGCGTGCGCCAGGTACCAGGCGCTCAGGCGCGCGGGGGGCAGCGCCGGCGGCAACGCCGCCAGCCAGGCGTGGGCGGCAGCGGCGGCGGCGGGATCGGCGGCGGAGTCGGGGCCAGCAGCGTCGGCAGCGGCGCGCAGGGCGGGCAGCGCCGCCGCGCGCCGTGCAGCGTGTTGGGCTTGTCGGGCGTAAGTGGCCGCCTCGCGCCGCAGCCGGGCGGCGGTGTGCCGGCAGATGGCCAGCCGCCGGGCCAGCGGGGCGCGGTCGGCGGGCGGCAGACCTGCGGTGCCGCCCGCACCGGGCGGCGGCGGGGGGGGCCGGGGCGCGGGCGGGGGCCCGTGCGGGCCGGGCCCCGGCGGCGGGGGCGGCGGTAAGAGGCGCAGCAGCGGCAGCAGCCGCAACGTGGGGCCGGCGGCCAGCGCGCGGCGGCCGATTTCGAGGTTGTAGTACGTGGTGAGCAGTAGGCCGAGGTAGTCGGCCAGCTCGCGCTGCGAACACCCAAACCAGGCCCGTATCTGGGCCAGCAAGCTTCGGGGGCGCTGTGGTGCGCGCGCAAGGGCCATCAGCTGATACTAAACGCGCTAACGAGGAAAACCAGGAACGCCCTGCGGCACGGCGGCGCCCGGCGCGCCAAAAGTACGGCACCTGCCTGACAGGTTCACGAAACTTCTAGAACGAAGCTGCCAACCAGCGACAGCTTCGTGTAATTTTTTCGGTCGAAGCTGTCACTAATTGGCAGTTTCATTGTTTTTTTTCGGCCGAAGCTGTCAGGCCGGTGCCGGGGCGGGCGATGGGGTCAGGCGCCCGCTTCGATGAGCGCGACCTCCTCCGCCGTCAGGTGGTAGAGGGCGTACACGAGGCGGTCGAGCTGCCCATCGGCCAGCGCGATGCGGCTGGTGGCGGTGGCGCGGGCCGCGTCGGTGGGGGCGGCGGCGCGCTCGCGGATGTTAATCGAATGGTGGGCGTATCCGGCGGTATCTGGTTTCGCTCTTTACAGTAATGAAAGAATCGCCCCAAGCGCGAGTAAGCCGCCTGATGAAAGCGAAAAGCGGTTGCCGCCCGCTCGTGCTGTGGGAGTGCGAGATACGCGACGCACTGGCCGCTAGTGTAGATCGTATTCGTGCCGCAGTACCCGGTGGCGCCGCTGCATCCGAGCCTTATCAGTGAGTTTACTGCCTTCGTGAAGCGTATTTTTGAGGGCGACCAATGATGGCGCACATGACATAATTAACGTACGATGCGCGCGTTAGAGCTTTTCGCTGGTGGTGGTGGGATGGCGATGGCCCTCAGTAAGGCGGGCTTCTCCACGGCTCGCGTGGTAGAATGGGATAAGTGGTCCTGTCGGACACTCAACCAGAACCGGGAACTGCTAAACTGCCAACACGAGGGGCTTATCGAGCCGGGCGACATTCGGGATCACTCTTTCCTTGATTTAGAAGGAAAGGTAGACGTGGTAAGTGGTGGTCCACCGTGTCAGCCATTCTCATTGGGTGGCAAGCATAAGGCCTATGACGATAGGCGAGATATGTTTCCTCATGCGATCCGTGCTCTTCGAGAGACGCGTCCTAAAGCATTCGTTTTTGAAAACGTGCGGGGGCTGACGCGCGCCACGTTCAGTCATTACTTAGAGTATATTCAACTTCAGCTTAACTACCCGGCTTTAGAAAAACGGGAAGATGAAGTATGGATGGACCACCGCCGTCGGTTAGAGCAACATCATACGGCGAGACACGAACACGATTTGGAGTATCGTGTCGTGAGTCGTCTACTTAACGCGGCCGACTACGGTGTACCGCAACGCCGCGAACGGTTAATCATTGTTGGTATTCGTGCCGATTTGAACCTCGAATGGCATTTCCCGAACGAGACACACAGCTACACGGCGCTGGTGCGCAATCAATGGCTCGATACCGATACTTATTGGGAGCGCCACGGAATCAGTGCGAAATACGATCTGCTAAACGTGCCGTCCGTGAAAACAGCACTGCGTAAAGTTAATTCTCTATTCTCTGGGTCAGAATTGCGGCCGTGGCGCACGACCCGGGACGCAATATCCGATATTGAGCATCGCACAGACCTGCCGAATCACGAGCGCAGATTTGGCGCTCGTTCTTATCCTGGCCATACGGGGAGCGATTTGGATTTGCCAGCGAAAACCTTGAAAGCCGGGGTGCATGGTGTACCGGGTGGTGAAAATATGTGTGTGTTGGATGATGGTACGGTTCGCTACTTCACGGCGCGAGAAGCGGCGAGGTTGCAAACTTTTCCAGATGAATACATTTTCGCTGGGGCCTGGGGCGAATCAATGCGGCAAATCGGCAACGCGGTTCCCGTCGATCTGCTATGCGTCATCACGCAAGCCTTACGCAAGCAACTGAAGTAAAAATGAATCAGCCCACGCGTCCGTACAATCCACTTGACTTACACGAACTCGCCACGAGCGCTAAGGCAAAACTGTTAAGTCAAACGCTATCCTCGCTGCCACCCGCTTCTTTTTCAGGGTCGGGTATTTACGCCTTATACTATCACGGCGATTCTTCGCTTTATCAGGCGATTAGTCAGACCGATCGCCCTATCTACGTAGGACAGGCCGCCGAGACGTCTACGAGAACTGGTAACACCAAAAGCAGCCGAACGAATGCGTTATACAGTCGATTACGCAAGCACGGTCGGTCAATCAGCCAAACGAAAACCTTACGACTCGACGATTTCAAGTGTCGTTACCTCGTCGTTGAGGGCGCGTTTATTTCATTAGTGGAGTCGCTGCTAATAAAGGAATTCCATCCAGTATGGAATGAGCTAATCTCCGGATTCGGTAACAATGCTTTGGGCAGTGGGCGGATAAGCTCAAAGAGTTCTCGCTGGGACGTACTACACGCGGGCCGTCCTGGCATCGACGCGTTGACGGGTGAATCCGCACGGTATGAGGACGTGTCGCGGATGTTGGAAGACCATTGGCGCGAGGAAAAAAATTAATATAATTGGACGAGCCGACGCCGTGGCGCGGCTGGCTACGAACTTCGGTACGGCACCCGCTCCGGCAAACCGTACTCACCAAAACCAAACGGGCCGCCCCCCGCCGTACATGGCAAGGGGCGGCCCGTTTGGGGCAATCGCCGACAGACGGCCTACTTATTCGTCACCAACCGCCGCGAAAGCGTCTCGCCGTTCAGCGTGGTGCGCAGCACGTACGTGCCGTGCGCGAGGTCGCGGGTATCGAGGCGCCAAGTGTTGAGACCGGCTACGGCCGTGAATTTCACCTGCTTCACGTCGCGGCCGGCGGCATCTACCAAGCTTACCAGCACCTGCCCGTCGGCGGGGGCCGTGAGGTCGAGGTTCAGGAATTCGCCCATCGGCACGGGGTAGGCATCGAGGGCGAGCTGCGCTTTGACAAACCGCACGAGGCGGATATCGGAGTACGAGGTGGAATTGTCGGTATCGACCTGCCGCAAGCGGTAGTAGAAGGCATTGCCCCGCGCGCCCACGCTGGCATCGGTGAAGGCATACTCGCGGGTGGTGGCCGACGTACCGGCGGCGTTCACGCGGCCCGCATCGGCCCAGGTGCGGGCATCGACGGAGCGCTCGATGATGAAGTGCGACGAGTTCTTTTCCGAAGCCGTCGACCACGTAACGAGGGCGTCGAGCTTGCGCGGCACGGCGGTAAACTTCAGCAACTCGACCGGCAGCGGCGAGCTGCTGCTGCTCAGGGTGTACCAGGCGTTGAGGTCGGCGGTGGGGAAGGTGGCCGAGCGCGAGCTGGCATCAAACAGGCCGCCTACTTTCTGCCACGTGGTGCCGTTGTCGTTGGAAACCCAAAGCTGGCTTGCCGGGAGCGCGCCGGTCAGGCCGTTGTCGGTGGCCGAATTCCACGAAACCGTGAGCGTGACGGGCGCCGCCGGATCGACGTTGCCGGGCGTCGAGAAGCGCCAGATATTGTCGATGCCCGGCGTCATACCAACCCCTGGGCTCTGCCCAAACGAGTAATTAAGCGTGTTTACGCCGCTGCGGCGGTCGGCTTCCACGGTCAGGCTTTGGCCGTTGGGGTTGAGCGTGACGCCCATTCCGCCGAAATCAATCGGGGCAGCGCCGCTCACGGGGCGTTGCTTCACGAGGCTGCCGCGCACGAATTTCGTGGCGGTTTCGCCGTTCACGACGGCTGCCGGCGCCAACCGCAGCGCAAAGCCGGTGGTGGTATTGAGGTGGCCGCCGAGCAAATCGAGCGTGCCTTTGATGACGGCATTCGAGCCGAGCGACGTGCCGCTGGGCACGTTGAGCTGGAGACGATGCAGGGTATCGCCGTTGAGCGAAACGGTGCGCGCCGAGGAAGCATCTTCGAGGCGGACGCGCCCGGTGCCGGGCCGCGAATCGCCGGTGTTGATGAAATCACCGTTCTGGATGAACAGCCGGCCGCTGATGGTGCGGAGCAGGCCCGCCGTCTGGACGGTGCCCGGTACGTAAACCACCGAATCGGTGATCGACATCGTGGAGCCCGTGCCGAGCGTCAGGAGCTGGGCGTGGGCCGGTTCGGCAGCCGCGAAAATGGCGACCACCGACGCCAAGAGGTAACTTTTGCGCATTGGGGTAAGAGAGGGGGAGGGTGTGGAAATGAGCGCCGAACCAGGAGAGAATGATGCCGCGAAAGCGGGTAGCGGGAGGGAGTACCTGCTTACGGACCCCCGAAAGTACTATGTATAAGAGGTGCTTACCAATTCGGTCTCAAAATTTGTAGCCGAACTGCGGATTTTGGGGTGCGAAAAAAAGCCAGTCTCTGGGCAGAGACTGGCTTTTGGGGTTTCAGCGCGGCCGGGTAGCGCAGCTAAAAATCGATGGAGAGACCGACGGTAGCGCGGCGTCCTTGGTTGAAGTATACCTCGATGGCCGATGGGTTGAAGGCGTTGATGCCAGCGCGGGTGGGGGCATCGGTGATGAAGAACTCGTTGAGTGCATTCAGCACCGAACCGTTGAGCGTTACGCGATAACCGTGGTTGGCGAGGTTCACGTCGTAGGTATAGCCGGCGTGGACATCGACGTTGCGCGTCGTCGGGAGGCGATAAGCGTCTTGTGGGTTGTCGCCTTGCAGTTGCGACGGATCAAAGTCGGCGTAGTTCTTCGTGAATAGCGTGAACGTTGGGCGAACGTAGAAACCTTGGAACGGCGCGTATCGCACGCCTACCATAAACTGGTTTTGGGCCGAGCCGCCCACGTGCAACCCTTCCGGATTGAACGAGCCGCGCCCGACTTCTTCGTTATTTTGGTTGAACGCGATATAATCGCCGCGTGAAGCCCACCGCCAGTCGCCGACACTGAATGCTGCGTTCAGTGAAATCTGCCGGGTGATTTCCTGCGCCAAATCCAACTCGATGCCCCGGTGAACCGCGTTCAACCCACCAACCGACACCGGAATCGGTTCGCCCGAAACCGGGTCTTGGAAGGCGAGCGTAGTGGCGCGGTTATACCAGACCGTGTTGTAAGCGTTGAGCGCCGCCTTGAAGCCTTCGCGGTTTACGCCGTAGCCAAGCTCGACAGAGAAAATGTTCTCATTCTTGAAATTCTGCACTGGGTCACCGGCGAGCGTGAACACGCGGTTGAAAAACTGCGCCCGGCTCAAGTACCCCAAGTTGAAGAAGATGTTGTTGTCTTCGGTGAGGTTGTAGTTGAAGCCGGTTTTGACCGTGAAGCCGGGCAGCCGGATGACGGCGCTTGTGACGGGCGCCGCCGAGCGGTTATCGACGGAGCGGTACGTTTTGCCGTTGTAGGCCAAGGTGTTGCCATATCCAATGAAGAGTGTAGTATCGTTGGTACGACCGATTTGTAAATCAGCGTTATTACGCGGAACCCGCACTTGCTCAAACCGCGTAACCTGCTCGGGAACGATGTTCGCTGTGTCGAGCGAGTTCAATACATTCACCAACGAGTTGCCGAGGGTGATGGTCTGACCCCACGGCAGAGCCGCTTTTCGTGCACGGAAGAAATCAATCCGCTGATACGAAACCTGCGATACGGTGCCGCTCACGAAACCTGCCAACGGGCCTTTCTTGAATTCGAGCTGCGTGTAGCCGCCGATCCATTTCGTGACACCGTCGTAGTTATAGTTAAATTTATCGCCCTTGCGCAGCTTGCGGAATGGGTCAGAATTTTGATCGCCGTTACCGATGGCGGCGTTCGAGAGCGAGCGCGTAAAGTTGTCGGTCGGTGTGTTGTTGTCCAGGGCGTAATCGCCGCCGAGCAGGTCGTTCACTTCCGAGTAGTGTTCGCCGCGGTAATAGCGTCCGTCGATGCCCGCCGAAAGAGTCGTGACATCAGAAAGTTTATAATCGGCTGACGTAATGAAGCCGTACCATTTATGGTTATTGACGTTGGCGCGCAGAAAATTATTGGATAGTCGTTCCGATTCACGGTCGGCAATGGGCGCCACGCCTACACCTTGGTAAATGTTGTTGCGGACGCGGTAAGTGCTGAAATTCTGGTCATATACCTGCTGCAAATTCACCCGCCCGGTCGTCGGGTCGTTGGCGGGCGTTATCCGCGAACCTACACCCCCACCATTTCCCTGCGAGGCATACACTACGTTGGAAATGAAGAGTTTATCAGTTGCATTCCAGAAGTGGTTGAGGTTGACTTGCGGCTTATGGTAATAATTCGAGCGCTCGAAGGTGGGCGTCGCGGGGGTAGTGTTGTCGGTGACCGACGTGTACCGCCGCACGAACGTGAAATTGGGGTTGAAACGGTATCCCCGCTCGACGATGGTGCCGGGGTTGGCACCCAACTCAATTGCCTTATCACGGCTATATGTGGCAATCGGCGAAGCAAATGAGCGCTGCCCGTGCTTTTGCGGCGAGCCCAACCCGGTGAGCGAAATCTGATGCTTACCGAAGCGCTTACTTACACTGCCGAAATACGTCCAAGCGTCGTCGTAGAGGCCATCGGCCCAGCCGTCGCCGGTGCGTCGCGAGCCGAACACCGACACTGCCCAGTCGCCTTTCATCTGGCCGGAATTGAGCAGCAACGAAAACTTGCGCGAGTTGCCGAAGCCACCTTCTGCGCGTGCCCGGCCGCCACGCTTGGCCTCAAACCCTTTGGTCAGTACGTTGATGGTGCCGCCCACGCTCGGCACGGCAAGCTTGGAAGCCGTCAGGCCGCGCTGCACTTGCAGGGAGCGCGTGACATCGCCCAAATCCCAGTTGCTCCAAAACACGGCACCGTTCTCCATGTCGTTCACGGGCACGCCGTTGATCATCACGGCGACGTTGCGCTGGTCGAAACCACGGATCGAGATGCGCGAATCGCCGGCGCCGCCGCCGCTTTGCGTGGCATACACCCCCGGCGTTTCATTCAGAATCATCGGCAGGTCGCGCCCTGCCAGGCTCTCGCGGAGCTTCACTTCGTTTACCGCTGAAAACGCGACCGGCGTTTCGCGCTCGACGGCCACTTGGGCCACTACTTGCACCTCGTTGAGGGTGGTGTTGTCTTCGGCGATGCGGAGGGTGATGGTGGCGTCGGCGTTCGTCACCGTAACCTTCTGCTCCAGGTTGGTGTACCCGATGAAGGTGGCGCGCAGGGCATAGGTGCCGGGCGCTACGCCCTTGATTTGAAACGCGCCGTTGCCGTCGCTCACGGCGCCCAGGGTGGTGCCTACCAAGCCGATGCTCGTGCCGGGCAGGGTTTCGCCTGAAGCTTTATCGAGTACCCGCCCGCGAATGCTGAAGGTACTCTGCGCCAACGCGAAGGAAGAAGTCAGCAGGAAGAAAAAACCAAGAATATACGTACGCATCCGCAGGTGCTGTCGGTAGTGAAATGTGCGACCGCAAAGGTACGGCGCCCCCTGCCGCCGCCGGTATGCGTAACGAATTGGTAATGCACGGCGCGCGATGCGCGTAGCGGCCCGGTCTGCGCCTTACTTTTCTCTGCCCCATTTTCTCTGCCCCATTTTCCCTGCCCGTGATTTCTTACAACGACAAGCTCTGGCTGCCCGCCATTTTCTCTTTTCACCGCGCCGATACCGTGCGGCGCCTCGCGCCGTGGCTCATCGCGATGCTCGTGTACACGCAGGTCGTGGCGGTCGTCGTACTCGAAGTACACCACCTCACCGGCCCCGCCGACTGGAGCAACGTGGCCCAGATGCACTCGCTGCTGGGTTTCGTGATTTCGACGTTGCTCGTCTTCCGCACCAATACCGCCTACGACCGTTGGTACGAAGGGCGCCGGCAGTGGGGGCAACTCGTGAACAGCAGCCGGTCGCTGGCGCTCAAGCTGGCGGCGCTGCTCACTTCGCCCGTCGAGCGGGCCGCGTTTCGCGACCTGATTCCGGCGGTGGCGGCGGCGCTGGCCCTGCACTTGCGGGGCGGAGCAGATCCCGAAGGGGAGCGAGTTGGAGGCGAAGGTGCCGATGGTCAATCGGATGCTTCCGCTACTGCCGGGCGGCACGAGCCGAACTACCTGATCGGGCAGCTTTTCGCGCGGCTGCACGCATTGCGCCGCGCCGGGCACTTCACCGAAACCGAACTGCTGCTACTAAACCCCGAACTGACCATCTTTTCCGACATCGTGGGGGCGTGCGAGCGCATTCGCAACACCCCGATTCCGTATTCCTACAGTTCGTTTCTGAAGAAATTCATCGTCATTTATTGCCTCACGCTGCCGTTTGGCTACGTCATGAGTCTGCACTATTGGGTGGTGCCCGTCGTGACGTTCATTTTCTACGTGCTGGCCTCCCTGGAACAGATTGCCGAGGAAATTGAAGACCCCTTCGGCCTCGATGCCAACGACTTGCCGACCGACGAGATCGCCGCCGGCATCCGGCGCGTGGTGGGCGAGACGCTCGGATGAGACTGCCGGCGCGCGTCTGCGCCGGGCCACCTCACCGCCCGTACTTCTTCATCGCCGCGCGCAACCGGTCGTGCGGCAGCGCAAACCATTTGTTGCGGTTGACGCCCTCCATCGTTTCAGCCGCCACCAGCGCGTTGATGATGGCTTCCTCGGTGGCTTCTACCGTGGCTTTGAACACTGGGTCGAGGTGCCATTTGGGCAGCACGTGCCAAGCCTCGCGCTTGGTGGCGGGGTTGTACACGGGAGTAGCCGTGCTGATGGCCAGAAAAATATCGCCGGAAGAATTATGCGAATACGTGCCCGTGCGGGCAATGCCGTGGGTGGCGCGCTTGGCCACCAGTTCCAACGTGCCGGGCAGCAGCGGGGCATCGGTGGCGATGACCTCGATGATGGAACCGTCCTTGCGTTTCTCTGCCGGCACGATGGGTAGCAGATCAGTAATCTCTTCCCCCACCGGCACCCCGCGTATGGTCAGTTCTGGCCGAGCCCCGAAGTTGGCCTGCACAAACACCCCCAGGGTGTAGCGCACCGAGTCGATGGTGAACGTGCGCGACGCCGTGCCGCTGCCGCCCTTGAATTCGTAGCACATCATGCCGGTGCCGCCACCCACGTTGCCTTCCGGCACCGGCCCGGCCGACGCATGTTCCAGCGCCTGCCAGACGTGTTCGGGCGTTACGTGGCGGCCGTTGATGTCGTTGAGCATGCCGTCCCAAGTTTCGCCCACGATGGGCAATCCAAACGAGAAATCGACCGCCGACCCATCGGAGAACTTCTTGAAGCACCACGCGCCGATGGCATCGCGTACCACGCCCACGCTGTTGGTATTGGTGATACCGATGGGGCCGTAGCCGCTACCGTAATCCTGGATGTACGGCAAGCCGGTCATCTCGCCGTCGCCGTTGAGCGAAAACCACGCGGCAGGGTAGCTCTTACCGGTTTTTCCCTTGGGCAGAATCACGGTTACGCCCGTGCGCACCGGGCCTTTGCCGACCTTCAAATCGCCCTCGCCGCTGATGAGGGTTTTGTAGCCGACTTCCACGCCCGGCACATCCGTGATGGCGTTGTGCGGCCCCGGCGTGC
Organism: Hymenobacteraceae bacterium; assembly: GCA_031425525.1. Taxonomy (GTDB): domain Bacteria; phylum Bacteroidota; class Bacteroidia; order Cytophagales; family Hymenobacteraceae; genus JANNMJ01. The sequence continues at coordinate 14,638 of JANPJM010000008.1, forward strand.
CATCGAAGGGGATGCCGAGGTCGCGGGCGCGGGGCTTTGGTTGGGCCAGCGCGCTACCGGCCACCGCCAACAGCAAGGCCATCAGGAGAATGCGGCTTTTCATCGCGACAAGGTAAGCATTCCGGCGACCGGGGTGGCAGATGTAGTGCGGACTTTAGTCCGCAGTTTGACAGCCCAGCGAGTACGTATAGCCGGTAAACTGCGGGCTGAAGTCCGCACTACATTATCTGCCCACTCAAAACTTCATCCCGAAATGCAGCCCCGGCTCGAATAGAAAATAATTCGACCATTTATTTTCCAAGCGCGCAAATTCCGTCGGCACGTTGGTATTGATGGGCCAGTGCGTGGCCGCTACCGACGGTTCCACGAAAAACCGGTCGCGGAAAAGCCGCACGTGGTAGCCGGTGCGCAACGTCATAAACAACTGAAAGCCAGATTGGGGCTTCGCCTTTTCGGGCACGTAGTAGCGCTGCCACAAAGCCAGCGCGTGGGTGGCGCCGTACCAACCGCGCCAGAAATAGCGCTGGTACGCCAACCCCAGTCCCAGGCTCTTCACCTTGCCGGGGTACTTTTCGGCTTCGGCCTCAAACGACGACCCCCACGGAATACCCAGCGGAAAGCGGTACTGCCACGTTATGGCTTCCACCGACAGCACGTCTTTCCGCGTTAGCCAGTAGCCGTAGTTGAGTTGGACGAACGCAGGTGGGTTGTTCTCGGGCAGCATGTTGAAGAGCATAAACGCCGAACTTCCCACAAAATGGCGCCGAAAGGTGGTGTCGGCGGCGGGCCGCTGCGCGTGGGCCGGAAAAAAGGCCAATAGCAGCAATGCTGCCCAAAGTAAAAGGTGCTTTTGCATCGAAAATCGCTTGTGATGAACGAGACAAAATTGGGCGGCCATCCACCGCCGTTTCCTTGACTTTGGGTAAGAACGGCGTAGCGCGGTTTACTTGTAAACCGCGTTCAAGGGCGGATAAAACGCGGTTCGCACGCAAGCTGCGCTACGGCTGTACGACGCTGAAATCTACCCCAAAGCCACCGGCTGCGCGAGGCGCTTCCGAATCCGACTCAACGATTCGGGCGTCACGCCCAGAAAACTCGCCAACTGATACTGCGGCACGCGCTGCACGAGGTCGGGCCGGGTTTGCAGCAGGTGCTGGTAGCGCTGCTGGGGCGAGGAAATCTTGAACAGGTCGAAAGAAGCCTGCTGGTTGGCCAATAATTTTTCGACCATCACGCGGCACAGCGTTTCAAATCGGGGAAACCGCGCGAACATCTGCTGCTCCATTCCGGGATCGGACACCAGCAAAATCGAATCTTCGACGCATCCCACGTAGTGCGTGGACGGGGCACCGGTGACGGCGCAAAGCGGCGCGAACGATTCCGATTCGGTGTAGAAAGCCGTGGTTTTCTCGTCGCCTTCCAGCAGGTAATAGCAGCGAATGCACCCTTTGACCACGAAATACTCGTCCGTCGAGCGTTGGTCGGCACGCAATAAAATGGCGCCTTTCGGGTACGACTTGATAATATCGAGGTCGGTCAGCGCTTGCTTCTCCTCGGCGGTGAGCGTGATGAACTGGGCGAGGCAGGCGAAAATCTGGTCAGTCACTGGGGAGCGAGAAGAGAGAGGGGGTATTGGAGAGAAAGCACCAGTGAATTTAAAGCAAATTTGGGGTCGGTGTACGGGTTGGTGCGCCGGTCTACCGCCCCCCCACCAATGCAACCCCCCCCCGGGCGGGGCCGCGACCCGCCCCCCAACACACAACCC
>JANPJM010000009.1:0-37014 GCA_031425525.1 Hymenobacteraceae bacterium
TTTTTTTTTTTTGTTTTTTTTGTTTTCTCTTTTTTAAAAATTTTTTAAACTCCGGGGGCCGCCCCGGGCCCCGATCAAAAACCCTTTTACCTATTTTCCCGGGGCCGGGGGGACGGCGCTCGCCACGCCCGTTAAGCCCCCACCAGCACCTCCGGCGAGTTGTTGGCCGGGGAATTCACGAGCGTGCTCACGGGGTAAGCGCGCAGCCACGCATCGGGTAGGGGCCGCAGCAGGGCCAAATCGCCGACGTTGAGCCAGGCACGCTCGGCGTCGCGGGTCGGCAGAATGACGGGCATCCGCTCGTGCAGGGGCGCCATCAGGGCGTTGGCGGCGGTGGTAATGATGGTGAACGTCGGCCGGATTTCGCCGGTCGCGCGGTCAGTCCACTCGTCCCAGAGCCCGGCGAAGGCGAAGGGGGCTTCGTCGGGCCGCAAAATGCGGTGCGGCACTTTGCCGGTGGGCGTCGCCTGCCATTCGTAAAACGAATCGGCGGGCACCAAGCACCGCCGCCGCTGCATCAACTGCCGAAACGAGGGCTTCTCGGTCAGCGTCTCGGCGCGGGCGTTGATGGGTTTGGGGCCGCTTTTCGGGTCGCGCGACCACGCCGGAATCAACCCCCACTGCAAGAGCTGAATCAGGTCGGGCGCGGCATCGGTAATGACCGGCAGCCGCTGCGACGGCGCCGCATTGTAACTCGGCGCGAGGGGCTCGCGGAAGACGGCGGTAAAATGTTCTTCCAGCGCCGAAGCTGGCGAGACGACGGTATAACGGCCACACATACACTTGCTTGGAATCAACCAATAATCAACCGACAAACAGCTCCTTGTTCTTACGGAACCACCTCTACCCACCCGCGATAGGTGCGGCCATCGGGAGCCGTCAGATAATAATAGTAGATGCCGGCGCTCAGGCCGGCGCCGGTCCATTCGCGCCGGTAGGCGGCGCCCGATTGCCACACCCGCCGCCCCCAGCGCGAATAGACGGTCAGCGTCCAGGGGCCGGGTTCATCGACCACGAAGGCATCGTTGCGACCGTCGCCGTCGGGGGTGATGACGTTGGGCAGTATATAGACAGGGAGCGGCCCGCGACAAGCTCGTACGGTTACGCGTACCGTGTCGGTGGAAACACAAGCGCCTAGCTGCGTCGTGAGCAGGTAGGTGCCGGCTTGCCGCACGGTGAGGGTGCGGGTGGTATCGCCGGTGGGCAGCCAGCGCACGGCCAGCCCCGCCGGCAGACCGGGCGCCGCGCGCAGGATGAGGCCCGTGTGCAGGGTATCGCAGAGGGTGGTATCGCCCCGGAAGGCCAGCAACCCGGCCGGCGGCGTGGGTAGCACCGTAGCCGACGTGCTGAGCGTGTCGCGGCCGCACTCGCCGTAGTAGTACACGGCCCGCACACCATAACTGCCGGGTTGCGCATAGGTGTGGTTGATGGCCAGGCCGGGTTGGGGAGCCGAGTTGTCGCCGAAAGTCCAGCGGGCGGAATCTACCGCGCCGGCATCCGTGAGGGCAAATGCCGCGGGTGTACCCACGCACACCGCCGCCGTGGGGGCGCGCAGTACAGGTAGCACGTCGTTGAAGGCGGACGGGTAAAGGGGAGCGGCTGCCCCGCTGTTGTATCCATCGTAATCCGGCAGACGGTGCCCAAGCAGGGTGAAGCTGTCGGCCGCATCCCGACTGTCTGGGCAGCGTACCACACTAACCGTATCGCTTATAAGGGAACTGTTGCGCAACAGGGCATACAGCCGTCCGTCTTGACCGGTGTGGAGCATCTCGAAGGGATGTTCTCCTGCGACCTGTGCCACTACTTCGCGCGAGGTGGAGATGGCGGAGACACTGCCCGCGCGCAGGTCGTAGCGGACAATCTTCCGGGGTAAAATCAGCGTATAGCCCCGCTCCGCTGCGTACAGATAGCGGCCGGTGGCGGAGAGTGCAAACTCCGCTGCCCAACCTCGCGAGCGGTAAATGAAGTTGGGCGTGGGATGTGGCGCGCCAATCCGGCCGGTGGCCGCGTCGAAGCGGTACCACGCCGACCGCGACGCTCCGGCTGATACGCCGCCCGAATCAACGATTACTTCGTTGAACAACACCCGGTGGTTGAGCGAGAGCAGCATCGAACCGACAGTGAATGGGGTAGGCCCGGCCCCGTCGGGCAGCGGGCTTATCACGGGGTGCGCCCTATCGAGGCCGCGGGCGTGCGTAACTGGATACACCCGAAAACCGTCGGGCCAGCGGCAGGTGATGAGCCACAAGTCGCGCCCGTTGGTGTGGCGCGCGACCGTCATCCCAACTGCGCAATTATTGAAGTTTTCGCGTGAGATGCTGATCTGATCGTGCAGCAGCCGGTCGACCGAATCCAGTAAAACGGCACCGGAATCACTACGGGCCGTCGCGTCAATCACCGAGTAAGTCATTAGAGACTCCTGCCCCGGCTGCCCCGTGATCGGGGGCTGCCAATCGAGTGCTACGGCATAAGTATAGCGCGGACGGCCGGGCCAAGGCACGAACAGGTAGCGGCCCCTGCGGGGCTGGAAAAAGGTACGAACTCCGTCGTACAACAATGGCCGATTGAACCGGTTGAGAAACAGATCCATCAATCTGGCCCCCGCGTGAGATTCGCGGACGCTGAAGCGCAGATTCCCCGCCGAATCGCAAATGGAGGTTACGAAGCCCTGATGGTTCTGGCGGTAAACCCCCACCGTGTCTGCCGTCAGCACCACGCTGGGCACCGCCGCTGTACCGCTGAAGCGCAGCCCGAAGCGTTGGAACGGTTGCGTATGATAGTAGCGCGGTTGGGCCCACCCAGTATATAAGCTCAGGGCCAGCAGCGCGGTGAGCAGCCACCGAAGCCTCAACGAACACAGGTTAGGCATAGTCGTAGCGGAAGGAAGCGGAACGCCCTACGGGCGAGGAGGATGCCCCGCCAGACGTAAAAGCAAACACGCGCGTTGCCCTTCCCGGCCGAACGGGCTTTGGCCCACTTTGCCGACCGTGCGTCCACATCGGTAACAGCCCCCACGGCGAGGGCTGAAGTAGCAGGTGCCGATGCTCGGCTGAGGGGGGCTGACCCCCTCATGAGAGGGTAAAACATCGGCGGGCCGAGTTCGGAACTTGGCGTTCCGAGTTCCGAACTCGACATTTCGTATTATTTCAGTGAAATTTCAAGCCCTGACCCTCTCCCGCCGAGTTCGGAACTCGACGATTGGATTTCCAAACTCGGCGCGTCGAGTTATTTGGGTGAAATTTCAGGGGCTGACCCCGAAATTCAGCATTCGGAACTGCTGGGTGCGCCCGCAATTACCGCAGTTTATAATAGCGCGGTTTGCGAGCAAACCACGCTACCCCTCGCTCGATAACTTGCCGCCGGTCACTTCCAGAATCGCTCCGGTGATGTACGACCCATCCTCGGACGCGAGCAGCACGTACGCCCCCACCAACTCCTCCGGCTGGCCGGGGCGGCCGAGCGCGGTATCCTTCCCGAAGGCTTCGATGTGTTTTTTGGTGAGCGTCGCCGGAATCAAGGGCGTCCAGATCGGCCCCGGCGCCACGCAGTTTACGCGAATGCCGCGCTCCCCAAGCTGCAAGGCCAGGCTTTTGGTGAAGGCGTGAATCGCGCCCTTCGTGGCCGAATAATCGATGAGCCCCGGTGAGCCCGCCAAACCCGTAATCGAGCCGGTATTCACGATGGCATCGCCTTCGCGCATAAACGGTAGCACGGCCTGTGCCATCCAGAGGTAGCCGTGAATATTGGTTTCAAAAGTGCGGCGCACGTTTTCCTCCGGAATCGATTCCACTTTTTCGTATTCCTTCTGATACGCCGCATTGTTCACCAGAATATTGAGCCCGCCCAACTCGGCGTGCGTGCGGCGGGCGGCGGCACGGCACGCTTCGGCGTCGCGCACATCGCTTTTGATGAGCAAGCACCGGCGGCCGGGCGCGCGCGTCTCGATGGTTTTTTTGATGGCGGCGGCATCTTCGTCCGATTCATTGTACAGAATCGCCACGTCGGCGCCTTCCAGCGCAAACCCCAGCGCCACGGCCCGCCCGATACCCGAATCGGCGCCGGTCAGCAGCGCCACTTTGCCCGTCAGCTTCCCGGCGGACATGTAGTTGGCGAGGTCGGAATCGGGTTGCTGTTGCATCCGTTCCTGGGTGCCGGGGTACGTTGCCGGTTCGGCGTGTACCTGCTTGGGACGGTGTTCGGGGGTTTCAGCTAATGGGTTCATCGGGGCAAAAGGGGAGTGGTTGGCGCCTTTTGCTACGGGTGGTAAAGGGGTTGGGTTCTCCTTCCCTTGCCCGGCATTTAAATGCTGGGCAAGGGAAGGAGAACCCCACTCTGGACTGCGCGACAACCTGCCGCCCACCCTCTAACTCTTCACCTTTCCCACCACGCCCGGCACCCACCACTTCAGCTCATCTGTATAGTAGAGGTATGCCACCGATGCGGGCGCCGTAAACGCGCCCGGCACCTCGGCCTTTAAATCGAGGTTGATTTCGACGCGCTCGCCGGGCTTCAAATCGCGGTAGTAGCACGCCAAGCGGCCGTCCTTCAACTCATAGAAATCGAACACGCCGCGCTCCTGCAACTGCTTTAGCTGCCACGGTTGGGGCGTGAGGCCGGCGGGCAGCCCGAGCAAGGCCATCGTCATCGGTTGGCCGCGTTGGGCGTCGGTGTTGGTCAGCACGGCGGTCAGGCGCACGCTTTCGCCCACTTTGCCGGCGCCGTCGGCCGATAGGGCGGTGGTGAGGCGTACGGCGCACAGGGCATCGGAGGGCGCGCGCTCAGTGCGCCAATCGGCGGCGAGGGTGTAGGGCAGCGGGTGCTTCACACCGGATGCGTAGCGCACCTCTACCTGATGCTTGCCGGGAGCGGCGAGGGCGGTTTCGAGGCCCGTGATCGTCACCTCGGTTTTCTGTCCGGCTTTATAAGTAGCCTTCCCGGCTTCCTTGCCGTCCACGAACACGCTCACCGCGCCATCCTCGGTGGTTTGCTGCGCGAAGGCACTGTATTGTGTGAGCGCCTTGAGGGCGAGAATCGTCCCCTGAGTCGAGGAGAAATTGCCCGCGCCCTGCCGCGCGCCAAGCAGGAATTTCACCCCGGAAGTCAACGCTTGCCCCGGCCGCCGCTCGTCTCTGAGGGCCGCCATCAGGGCCAGCGCGGTGGTTTCGACTTGCAGCGATTGCCCCGTGGAAGACGTGACGGAGTGCTTGGCGCCCGTCCAGGAGCCATCGGCGGCCTGTTTGGCGTAGAGCGCCGTGAGCAGCGGCCGGGCGCGGCCTTCCTGCTTCAGCGCCAGTTGCACGTTGGCGAGCAGCGCCAGTTGGTAGGGGTCGGCCGAAGCGGCGGCTTTGGCGGTGGCGGCATCCACTTCGGCCTGTACGTCGCGGTAGCCCGCTTCCACCAGCGAATACACGATGTAGGCGTTCGTGATGTCTTCATCGGCCCGCCCGAACTGGTCGAGCGCCTGGGCCGATTTCTGAAAGCCGCCCTTGCCGTCGCGGCGCGCCATCAGCCAGTTGTGGGTTCTATCGACCATCGCGTTCGATACGGCCGCCGGGCGCACCCGCCGCATATCGGCAAACTGCAGCAGCCCGTACGCCGTGAGCGCCTCGTGCGCCGGGGCACCGCCGAACCACTCGTAACCCTTCTCCTTCGTTTCGTAGCTCGTGAGCTTCGCGTAGCCTCTATCGAGCAGGGCTTCGGCGCGGGCGATGCTCGCCTGGGTTTCGGCGTCGGGGTTGCGCTGGGCGCGCAGGTAGTCGAGCGCCAGCACATTGGGGTAGCTCGTGGTCGAGGTCTGCTCGAAACACCCGCTCGGCTCGCGCAGAATGGCGGCAATGCCTTTCAACAAATCGGATTCGACGCTCGGAAACGCCGTCAGGCTCACCCGCAACGTGCCGGGCAGGGCGTTGGCGGTTTCCAGCGGGTACGTCCGCGTGGCCTCATTCCCCGAAAACGCCTCGCTCACCGGGTAGCCGGGCAGCAGCACCGCCAGCGGCTGCCGGAACGCATCGCGCAACCCCGACGAGCTATTGCCGAATGCTACGGCCACCTCGCCGGGGCCTTCTTTGCCAGCCACCACGTAGCGCACGGTCAGCGTCTGGGCGCCGCGCGGCGCGATGGTGACCGTGCCCGGAAACGGCACGCCCACGGTCTTCCAGCCGGTGGGCACGGCCACGGTCAGCGGCCCCGTAATGGCCTGGTCGGTGTGGTTGGCGATTACCACCGGCACGCCCACCTCATCGCCGAGTACCACGTGCGGCGGCAGCTTCACGGCAAGCGTCAGGGGCGGCTGCGTGAAGAATTTGGTTTCGGCCACGCCCGGCAGCCCGTCCGCCGACAGCCCTTCGGCCGTAGCGCGGTACGACGTAATGCCATCAGCATTATAGAAGCTGATTTCGGCGCGCCCGGCGCGGTCGGTCACCACGGCCGGCGCCCAATGTAGCGTCGAGCGGAAATCGGTGCGTTCGGCGTCGGGCGCGAGGGGCGTTTTGTAGATCGGCGCCGCGAATTGGCGTGCTTGGTGGTAGGCCCGTTGTTGCGGCACTACCGGCCCGCGATCCATCATCTCATCCCGTTCTGCGTCGAACCCCCTTGCCACCTCTTCGTTGGCTATTTTCTTCTTGGCTTCAAACCCGGTGCCCAAGCGCGCAGCGTTGGCCGCCACCTGCACGGGCGCCGGTTGATTGGGCGCGGGTGGGGGTGCCGGTGGCGCGGGCATCGCCATCATATTTCCGCCGAAAGCTGCGTCATCGGCGGGCGCCATAGCGGCCATCTCGAGGCGCATATCCGCCTGTTGTACCATCTCCGGCTCGCCCTGGGCGGCGGCGTGGCGCTTGGCCCGGTCGCGCGGGGCGCCGGGGGCCATCGCGGCCATCGGCATCATCCGGTTGCGGTACACCACGGGCGGCGCGGGCTCAGTTTCGGCCTGCACCTTCTCCCACGTAAACCGGCGCCAGCCGTGCGTGAGCAGCACCAGATCGAGGGCGGCGGGGGCTTCCTTGGCGTGTTCGGGGTCGAAATACCAGCGCGGTTCGCGCACCTTGTCCTGCAAATCGGCTTCGGCCAGCAGCCACGACGCCAGGGTGCTTTGCTTGTCGTCGGCGAAGGCGAGGTTCTGGTCATCGACCACCCGCACCGCCAGCGCGACGTTGGGCACGGGCAGCCCGCGCTCATCCACGGCCTGCACCCGCAGCGTGATTTTCTCGCGCGGGGCATAGTTCTGCTTGGTCGGCCGGATGCTGACGGTCAGTTTTTTATCGACGTTGATGAAAACCAGCCGCTCGACGCGGGCAATCTTCTTGGCGTCGAATACGGTAAGCTGCAACACGCCGGGGGCCAGTTTCCCGACGGGCAACTCAAACTCGGTGGCCTTGCCGGGCTTCACGCTCACGGTGCGTTCCACCACGATTTCGCCGCGCTGCACCCCCACCACCAGCACGCTCTCTTTGATGGTACTGCCGATGGAAATCGGAAGCGCCTGATTCTGTTGATGTTCCACGTGCAACCCGAAGCCGCCGGGTAAGGCGTCGGGTACGGCGTGGCGGGTTTCGCTCGCCACGGGCTCCGTCAGGCGCACGTAGTAGCTGCGGCCGGGGGCGGGCGTAAGATCAAACGCGGCCAAGCCGTCGTGTACTGATTTAAAGCTGGTTACGCGCTGGTCGCGGTCGTCGAAGACGGTGCCGGCCACGTCGGCGGGCTCGCCGTGTTCGTTGGTGGCGCGCACGGCCACGCGGCCCGCCAGCCCGGCTACGAGGTCGCCGCCCTCCGGCAGCAAATCGAGCCGGATGCGGTTCAGCACGATAGGTACCGCGCGCGCCACGCTCTCGGTCAGCCCCTCGTGCAGCACCGTGATGGTGAGCACGCCATCCGGCGACGTCAGGTTTTTGGGAAGGTTGAACCGGATGGCCGCCATCCCGTCGGCCCCGACGGTGGCCTTACCGTTCGCCACCTGCGTGCCGGCCACCTGCGCCGTAAAGGCCACCTCGCGGCCGCCGAGCGACTGGTTGTCATTGGAAAACGCTTTGAGCGTCGCCAGCACCTCGTCGCCCGGCCCGTAGCCTTTGCGCGGGAAATCGAGCGTCAGCTTCACGCGCGGCAGCGTCACGGTCTGCACCGTCAGCTCCTTACTGAACGGCGCGACGGCCGAATCGGTCTTGAAGGCGCCCATCCGGTCGGTAAACGCCCGCAGCTTGTACAGGCCGCCGGGCATTGCCTCGGTGAGCTGAAAATCGCCCTTCGCCAGCCCGTGCTGGTCTATTTCGAGGCGGATGGTGGCTGCCGGCGCGCCTTTCGGGTCGAGCAGCTCCACCGTCACGGCTTCTCCGGCCTTGCTCGTGACGGGCGCCAGCGCCGCGCCTTCCCGCACGAAGGCCGTCAGCCAGATGCTTTCGCCAGGCGTGTACAGCGTCTTGTCCGTCACGACAAACACCCGCGTATTCGGCACCCGCTGGTTGAACCAGCCGAGGCGCTGGCGCAAGGTTTTGAGAAATTCGGCAAACGGCCCCGGCGTCGGAGCCAGCGCCACGCCTACCGTAGTCAGCAGCAACCCGGCAACCAGCGCGGGCAAGACAAAAAGGAGTTTCATCGGCAACAAACGTCGTGAGGTGGGAGAAGTGAGAAACACGCAACTCCCCAACGATGCACGTACCTTGCCGATTGCATAAAGCGGCGCGATAACGCCCCAAACCTGCTCCGTTGGCTGGGGCAAAATTTCTACACATAGCTTCCCTGTGCTTCCGTCCCCAATCTCTCGTAATCCCCAAAATCTCCATCAAAACAACGATCCCTGCACCGGCCCCGCCACCGGTTTCGGCCCGGCCATGGCCTCGCCCGTACGCGCGGCCACCTGCTCGGCGAGGTAGCGCGCCAGTACGGGCGTATGGCGCGGGTCGCGCTGATGGATGAAGACGTACGCCGTCTGCAAGCCCGCCCGGCGCCAATCGGCGAGGCGCTCGGCCCAGGCGTCGGCGCGGGCGTAGTCGGTGGGGTCGAGGGCGTGGGCGTTGAGACGCACGAAGGCCGTGGGCGTAGTCAGCCGCTGATGCACGGCATCGCGTCGCCCGGCGGTGTCGCTGATGACAGCCGTCGTGCCGAGGGCTTCAAACAGGTTGAACACTTCCTCGCCCGCCAACGGCGAGGCAAACCACAATGGGTGCCGCAACTCCACGGCCAACGCCCCGCCTACCGCTTCCTTATAGAAGAGGAGAAAACGCTCCAACGCTGGTAGCGAGTCAGGCCCAAACGTCGGCGGAAGCTGCGCGAACGGCACGCCCACCCGCTCCGGCCCCACCTCCGCCAGCCACCGGCCGAAGGCGCGGATATCGGGGTCGGCTACGGCACTCAACGCCAGATCGTGGGTAATGCGCTGCGGCAGCTTCGGGCAGAACCGGAAGCCTTCCGGCGTAGCCGCGCGCCAGCGGGCTACGGTAGCGGCGGCGGGCAAGCCGTAATGCGTGCTGTTCAGCTCCAGGGCGGGCCATTGGCGGGCATACTGGCGCAGGTAGTCGGCGTCGCGGGTGCCGGCCGGGTAATACGTGCCCACCCACTCTTTATGCGCGAAGGTGGGCGCGCCGATCAGCACCTGAGTCTTGCCCGTTGGTGTGGCGGTGCGCGGTGCCGCGCGGGCCAGTACACGGGCCGTGGCGGGGGCATCAGGCGGGAGCCGAAAATCAACGTCGCGGAGCGAAGGCAGGCGGCCAAAATCCATAGCGTCTAAAGTACGGCGACGGCACGGCCGGGGCACCGGATGGCCACATGTTCCACGGTGCGCTCCATGCGAAATAAACTCGATCTGCGCAATACCCCGCCACCTGTCGTCGGCGCTTTATGAAAAATATTTTTTCACGCGCCGGGGCTGGTCGGATAATGAAATTTCAGACCCGACGGGTTGGGCCGTCGTGCCAAGCGCATAATCCGAACACCGTTCGCCGTTAGCGAACCCGTAGGCTGCCATCGGTCGGCCGGGCTGCGGGGCGCAGTTAAGTGCAACAATTCCGGCTATTGTGCAAAAGTAACCCGGTGAGGTAAGGGGCAAAAGCAATTTTTTTTGGCTAGCAGCTTGGCGGTATGGGGTATTTTTACTTCGATCACCAACTACTCAATCAATTGATCACGTTTCACGCTCGCTTCTTCGCCCGCTTCTTTTTTCTGCTCACGCTCTGCTGCGCCATCCTCGCCGGAACTGGTTCGGCGGAGGCACGGGGTCGCCGGTCGGCGGCGCACCGCACCCATGTAACGAAGGCCGGAGCCCGCAAAAAGGCTGCCCGCAAGCACCACGGTCGGCGGGCCAGGCACCGCCGCGGTCGGGGCCGCCACGGCGTCAATCATGTCCCGAACGCGGCCCGCTACCTAGCCGCCGCCCGCAAACATCCGCTGAAAACCGGCGATGTGCAAACCGGCAAAGCCTCGTGGTACGGAGCCCGTTACCACGGCCGCACCACGTCGTCGGGCGAGCGCTTCGATAAGGAGGCCCTCACCGCTGCCCATCTTACGCTGCCGTTCGGCACGCGGGTTCGGGTGCGCAACCTCACCAACGATTCTACGCTAATTGTGCGCATCACCGACCGTGGGCCGTTCGGCCGGGGTCGCGTCATCGACGTATCCGAAGCCGCCGCGCGGCAATTGGGCTTTTTCTCGGCCGGTATCGCGCAAATTCAGATGGAAGTACTTTCCGATGAACTGCCGGAACCGTGCTTCGATATGGAAGACCTGCCGAGCCTGACGCCCATCGCCCTCGAACAGGCGCCCGATACGTACTACTTCCTACAAGCCGGCGCGTTCAGCGAGCTGGCTGCCGCCGAAGCCGCCGTGAAGCGGCTGCTCACGCAGGAGCCGGGGCTGCCGGTCGTCATTTCCGACGAAACCGTGAACGGCACTACCGTTCACCGCGTCCTCGCCGGGCGCTTCACCGACCGTATCGAGGCCGTGCTACTGCGGCAGCGCCTCAGCAGCGCCGGAATGGCCGCCGACGTGCGCACGCTGGCGCTGACGGAGGGATAAGGCGCCGAACAGCTCATTCCCGAAAAGCCCCGCCCCCGACGTATCGACGCCGGGGCGGGGCTTTTCGGCGTTTGGTGGCGCGTTGCTGGGGAGCAGTGGCTTCCTCGTAAATTAGCCGCAATGAGCCGCATCTCCTTTTTCCTGATTTTGTTGCTGCTGGTGCTGGGTGTTACCTCATCCTTCAGGCCGCCACCGATCGCGCCGTATCCGCCCACCAACGGCCTACTGCACCGCTATGATGCCGAGCCGGTGCGGCGGCTGCCTTTGGGCGACGACGACGCGCGCGAGGCTCCCGCTGCGCTGCCGTTCTTCGAAGTGCGTCAGATCAGCCGGCTGCGGCCCAAAGTCAAACGCTGGTTCAACGGCCGCTGCGGCGACCGCCGCCTCCTGCGCGTAGACCGCTACCGGCACCGCAGTCAGGTAGCGCTTTTCGACGGCCAGGGCCGCCGGCTGACCGATTTCTGCTTCACGGAGCTGCGCACGGTGGGGCCGAACTGCCTGATTTATTCGACTATCGCCTCTACCCTCGCCGCGCAGCACGACTACTACCCCGCCGTACGCGGCGCCGGCCTGCCGCGCGACTGGGAATTGGAAGTCGATCAGGAGCTGCGCCGCTACGGGCTGCTCGACCGCGCGGGGCGTCCCCGCACCGAGCCCCGCTACACGCGCCTGCTACAAGTCGGGTCGAACGCGGTGTGGGCCGCTGTGGTCGAGCGCGACACGCTGATGTACGGCCTGCTCGATACGCTGGGCCGGGTGGTGCTGCCCTTCACGGCAGGCCCGTTGAGCTTGCCCGATACGGCCGGGCTGGTGCGCCGCCGCAGCGCCGCGCCACTGCCCGATCAGGACTACAATATGTCCGACGAAAACGAACACACCCGCTACCCCGCCACCACCACCACTAGTTATTACCGCCTCGACGGCCAACCGGCGTTTGCCGGGCGCTTCGCCCAAGCCGAAGCGTTCTGGAACGGACAAGCTCTCGTGCAGCAGCTTACCGGCGAGTGGGGCATCATCGATGAGCGCGGTCGCTGGGTGGTGACGCCGGAAGAAGTGAACCGACGGAAGGCCTTGCCCACTAGCAGCCCGGCGCAGCGCGCGCGCGAAAGGGCGGCCGATCCGCTGCGGTTGTTTTAGGCCGTTCGCTCCGTTCGCACAGTCGCACGCGGCACAATGCCGGCCGTAACTTGCTGAACAGATGCGCGCGGTTATTTCATTACTCATCGGTTTTTGGCTAACTACGGGTGCTGCCCTGGCCCAGGGCGCAGCAGCAGAATTCGATGTGCTGCCGCCGCCCGGCGGCTGGCCCCTGCGCCGTGTAAAAACCCTCCGCGCCGTGCCACTGCCGCCGGGAGGCTTGATGCCGTATCGCAAAGGAAGTTTATGGGGGTTTTGCGATACGACTGGCCGCGTGTGGCTGCGGCCGGTGTTTCAGGTGGAGCCGCACGGCGAGGCCTTCGCCAAAGGCTTGCTCGCGTTCTCGGAATTACACCTGACCGGCCGCTGGCCGCCCAAAGGACGCGACTTTCGCGCCGAGAATCAGTACGTCTGCAACGCACATGGAGAGCTGCTGCGAAGCCCGTGGCGGCATCCGCGCGCCTTTGTGGTGCAGCCCGACTCCTCGCTGGTGGCAGTGCGCCGGGTGCAGGCTACAGGAAAGCCGGCGCTGCGGGTCGAAACCGACCCTACGCTCGCGGAGGGCGCCAATTGGGCGCTCAAACCCGTAACCAACCAGACTCCGCCCCGGCTGCTGCGTGCGCCGTACACCGATAGCGAAGCCGACGTTGAGTCGTTGGGCGGCGGCTACTACGCGGCAGCCCGGCGCCAGTGGTGGCGGCCAGCGCGGCGCCTCCGGTACCGAAGCGGCAACTGCGGAGAGACGTCTACCTTGGTTATCCACGGCTACACCCACCGCGCCGTTTTCGACGCTACCGGCCGCCGCATCACCCGCTTCCGGTACGAATCGATCAGCCGGCTGGTAGAGGGGACGCTGCTTGTCGGGGTTGGCGAAGGGCTTCGTGCCTCGCGCGATTGGGAGCTGCTGTACGGCCGAACGCCGGTGCGCAAGCACGAAACTCCCACCCGCTTCGGCCTGATTACGCCGCAGGGGCGTCGGTTGCTGCCCATCCGCTACGCAAGCCTGAAACGCCTCGGGCCCGGCCGGTTTGAGGCCACCGAGGAGGCAAACGGCCAGACGTGGTACAGCCGCCTCACGAGCCGGGGTAAAGTGGTGCGCGCCCGCCAGACCGAGCCATTCGCCGTTGGCGACACGGCGGGCTGCGGGCGGCCGTTTGTGCCGTACGTGCCGCCACTCGCGCCACCCGCGCCCCCACCACCGCCCGAGCTGCTGCCCGACACCACGGCGTATGTGCTGACGTATCAGCTAACGCATAGCCGCCTCGGCACACAGTACACGCAAACCCACCTCACCCTGACGGCCCCGGACGGGCGGGTGCTGTACGCATCAGATTCGGCTTACCCGGCCGCGCTCAACTTTGATCAACACATGCCTTATTGCGACAACTCGCAGACTATCCGGCGGGCGCTGACCGTTGCCGAAGTGGCTGGCCGTCAGCCGGTGATCTGCGAAGCGCTACAAAAATTCACGCCGGTCACCTACAAGAAAAAGGTGCGTTTGCTGGATCTCAACGGCAACGTGATTGGATCACCGCCTTACAGCTACGTGACGGTGCTGGGCGGGGGGTGGTATTGGGCGCGCCTCGACACGGGCGTGAGCCCCGGCCCGCCGCCGGACTTGTTTGCCCCGGACGGCCGCCGCTGGCCGTGCCCGGCCGGTGCCCACTGGCAGCCGCGCTACGAAGAGCGCTTTCGCGACAAGTTCGAGCGGCCTTTCGCCCGCGGCGTGATGCGCACCTCCAAAGGCTACGTAACGCGCGGTGGGCGGGCACTATGGGAAGACGAAAAAACACCTCACTGATGCGCACCGACCTGTTGTTATTGACTTGCTTGCTGTTGTGGGCGGCGCCCGCACTAGCCCAACCCGAGGCGGCCAACTTGCCCCCGCCTGACGGCTGGCCCCTGCGCCGTGTAACGACGCTGACGCCCGCGCCCGAGCCGCCCGGCGGGCTGGTGCCCTACCGCAAGGGCAAACTGTGGGGGTTCGCCGATACGACGGGCCGGGTGTGGGTTAGGCCGGTTTTTCCGAAGAACCCGGGCTTTTTTGAACACTCTTTCGTTCAGTATAAAACCTACCGTTCAGCGCCCGACACGCTGGAAACGTGGTATCCTTTGCCCGCAGATGCTACCCGCCGCCAACATCGCCAACAATGGCGTCGGGAACGGCAGGAGCTGCTAAAAAAACGCGAAGCCAGACGGCCGGATACGTTGCTGCTACTCAACGCGCGCGGCGAATACCTGTTGTCCTCCTGGGCGCGGCCGCGCCGGTTAGTGCGGGCGTCCGACAGCTCGGGCGCCTTCACGGAGCGGCCCACCAGCACCGCCCTGTACCGCAATCCGACGGCGCCGGCCCGCTTTTATTCCCGGCTGTTTCTCGATCCGGCTGGCAATAGTGGTTGGGGCTATGCGGGCAATGGGCGTTTCCTGGCCAGCCGTTGGAAATGGTGGTGGCCCTTTGCAAAGCGCACCGTGGCCAGTGGCTGGTACAAGTGTTATCTGTTTCGCTACACCCGAGCGGCACTGTTCACGGCAACCGGCCGACGGGTCACCCGCTATCAGTTCGAGCAGATAGGCAGATTCAGACGCGGCGTAGCTTGGTACGCTGTTGATACACTTGGCCTTGGACTATTGGATACGGCTGGCCGACAACTCACACCGCCCCGGTTTCAGAGAGTACACTGGTCCGGCAAGCAGCCTAATGTCTATCTAGTCCAGATAGAAAAAACGGCTGCTTTAAACCTGCTCGTTGACGGCCGGGGCAAGCCGCTGATCGGGCCGGGCGCGGCGTCGCTGAGCGTGCCCGACTCGGCGGGGTTCGTGCGCCAAGCCTTGCTGACGGCTGGTGGCGCGCAAGTCCAGTTTCTGCGCCTCAATGGGCAGCCGGCCTTTGCCGGCAGCTTCGAGCAGGCCGGGCCGTTCTGGCGCGGACGGGCGGAAGCACGGCAGGCCGGTAAATACGGGCTGCTTGATACGACGGGCCACTGGGTAATTCCCCCGCTCTACGACGCAATCGAGTACTACCCGGCGGAAAGCCGGTACGCACGTGCGTACGCAGACCGTCCAACAGACCGACTCGACAGCGCATTCCGTCTGATGCAAATCGCCTCATCGTCGGAGTACACGACGGTACTTACGCCCGACAGCGTCGTCGGGCTTCGAAGGGGGGCGCTGCACGAGCGGCGCCGCGCCTTGAACGGCGAACTCGTTACAGTGCCCCTTAAGGCATTTCGACTCTATCAGGGGGTGTGTTACTTCGATGGCACTACCTCCTGGTGCCAATGGGCTACCGGCGCGACCACGCGGCTCGGCGACGCGGTGCGGGTGGAGCGCCACATCTACACCCCGCACGGTTACCGCTTTGTGGTGACCCGCACGTCCGATGGGCGCAGGGCCGTAGTCGACTCGGCGGGGCGGCGCTACTCGCCGTGGTATCGGCGGAGCGACAGTGACTCTGATGGCCCAGTGTTTCTGGAACACGCCGTCATCTGCGTTGCCCGCGATTCATCATATTTACTCGATGCCACTGGCCGACCGCTCTGGGCGACGGCCCACCAAGTAGCAGTTGCGGATAACAATGGCAGGCCGTCAATGCGGTTCACGGGGATAACTAGCTTGGTTGATGAAAATTACCGTCTTAGGAAGCCTCAGGACAGGCTGACCATCGTCTATGATTGGACGGGCCGCATACCCGCGTGGCCGGCACAACCCAGCGGCGTGGTGGCCGTGTTTGAAGGCAGTGCGACCGATACGAGCTGGCGCCAGTGCGTGCTTGATCAGTGGGGAAATCGCATCGTGTGCGGACAATTTCACGAAGTAGATAACCTTGCATATGGCTTTGAGGGAAGGCCGGGCATCCCGGGGTGGGCCAGGATTGAAAACCGCGTACACGCCCGATATGTGCTCAATCCGCAGGGACAGCTACAACCGGTTTCGCCGAAATGGCGAGACTTCGATGGCTCGTTGGTGATCCCGCCGTGCAACAGTCACTTATTGTGGAAGACGGACGAAGGCTACATAACCCTGGCGGGCCGTCGGCTATGGGCCGACTGATAGTGGGATTGTCCGCTACCTTGCCGCTCGCCGCCAACCGTCGTCGCCCGAAATGAAGCTCTGGCCCACCCTCCGCGCCACCCTCGGCGTCATCCTCACCGTCGGCCTTACGTGGGCCTTGGATACCAAGCTGGGCCAAGCGCCGCCGCTGGGGCGGTTCCTGAGCCCATTCGCTGGGTTCTGGCGGAATATGGAATCGGGCGCGGTGGCGGCCCAGGAAGAATTACACGTGCCCGGCCTACGCGCGCCGGTGCAGGTCGTGTTTGATCAGCAGCGGATTCCGCACGTTTTCGCCCAAAACGACCATGACCTCTACCTCGCCCAAGGCTACCTCACGGCGCGCGACCGCCTCTGGCAGATGGAGTTTCAGACCCGTGTGGCCGCCGGCCGCGTGAGCGAAATTGTGGGCGATAAAGCCCTCGGCCTCGACCGCTACAACCGCCGAATCGGGTTGCCCGAAGCCGCCCGCCGCGCCGCCGTAGCGATGCTCGCCGATTCCATCACCAAGCCGATTGTGGAGGCGTATTGCGCCGGCGTGAATGCCCGCATCGGCGAGTTGAACCGCGCCACGCTGCCGTTTGAGTATCGCCTACTCGATTATCAGCCCGAAGCGTGGACGCCACTGCATTGCGGCTTATTACTCAAGCTGATGGCCCTCGACCTGACCGGCCGCTCCGACGATTACCGGATGAGCAACGTGCGCGCTCGCCTCGGCAAGGCCGCCACCACCGACCTTTTCCCCGATTACCCGCAACTGGAAGACCCGGTTATTCCCACAGGAACGCCGCTGGATTTCACGCCCGTGAAGGTGCCGGAAGCACCCGACGCAACCGAAACCAGTCTGCAAGCAGCGTCGCGTAACTCCCTTGCCCGACCTTTCAAAGCCCCGCAAGGGAATTACGGCGTAGTGGGCGGATTAGCCAGCCCAGTCCAAAGAATCAGCGAAATCAAAAAATCTGCTGAATCAGCGATCACAGCATTTAACATTACTGCGGACGAACAAGCCGCTATCGGCTCCAACAACTGGGCGGTGAGCGGCGCACGCTCGGCCACGGGCTACCCGCTGCTCGCCAACGACCCGCACTTGGCGCTCAACCTGCCGAGCCTGTGGTATCAGATGCAACTCGTGGCGCCCGGCCACAACGCGTGCGGCGCGACGCTACCAGGCGCCCCGGCAGTCATCAGCGGGTTCAATCAGCGCGTGGCGTGGGGCGTAACCAACGTGGGCGCCGATGTGCTCGATTATTATAAAATCGAGTTCGTAGACCGTGCCCGCACTCGTTACCGCTGGGACCGCGAAGAGCGCCGCGCGGAGCTGAAAATCGAGCGAATCAAGGTGCGCGGCGCTGCCGATGTGCTGGATACCGTGCGTTGGACGCATTTAGGGCCGATTGTGCAGGATTTCGCGCCGCGCGACAAGCCGTTCAACGCCCAGGCGCCGCCCGGCTGCGCCCTCCGCTGGACTGCTCACGAGCCCGCCAACGAGCTGCGCACTTTCGCCGACCTCAACCGCGCCGGGTCGTACGCCGAGTACGTGCGGGCGCTGCGCCATTACGCCAGTCCGGCGCAAAACTTCGTCTTCGCGAGTCTCGACCAAGACGTTGCCCTCTGGCCCAACGGCCGCTACCCGCTCAAGTACCCCGGTCAAGGCAAGTTTGTGCTGACCGGCAGCACCGCCGCCGAAGAGTGGGCCGGATGGGTGCCGCACACCCATAACCCGCACGTGCTGAACCCGGCGCGCGGTTTCGTGGCGTCGGCCAATCAGTTCAGCACCGATTCTACTTACCCGTATTACCTGGGCTGGGATTTTGCGAGTTACGCCCGTGGCCACCGCATCAACGAGGTGCTGGCGGCCACTGCCAAGGCGACACCCGAAGGAATGCGCGCCCTCCAGAACGACGAAGTAAGCGTCGGCGCGCGCGATTTGCTGCCCACGCTGTTGCCGTATTTGCCCGCGCCCGGCGGCGCGCTGCCTTCCGAGCAAACAGCGCTGGCGCTGCTCCGCCGCTGGGATTTTCGGTATGCGCCCGATGCCCCACAGCCCGCCATCTGGGAGGTGTGGTACAGCCTCCTGCAAGACGCCATCTGGCAGGATAACCTCGGTACCGACCCCGCCGACCCCACGGCGCCACCCCTGCGCTACCCCGCCCGCGACCGCACTCGGCGCCTGCTCGCGGAAGCCCCTGATTCGGCCCGCTGGTTCGACGATACGCGCACGCCCGACCACCGCGAAACCCGCGCCGAGTTGGTGCGCCGCAGCTTCCGACTGGCCATCGATTCGCTCACCCGGCACCTCGGCCCCGACCCCGCGCAGTGGCCGTGGTGGCGCCAACGGTCTACCGACATCAAGCACGTGGCGCTGCTGCCCGGTTTCGGCTTCGATGATGTAAAAAGCGGTGGCGGCGCGGCCATCGTCAATGCCACCACCGAGCGCACGGGCCCCTCGTGGCGGATGGTGGTGGCCCTCAACCCCCAACGCCCGCAAGCGTGGGGCGTGTACCCTGGCGGGCAGTCGGGCAATCCCGGCTCGCCGTTCTACGCCGACCAGCTCGAACATTGGCGCACCGGAAAACTTTATCCGCTTCTCTACCTTCTCTCCGCCGAAGAACCCGACGCACGCGTAGCCGGCCGAACTACGCTAAGTGAATGAGTGACTAAAAAATCGAGCGATTTGTCGCCTCCCAGTATCGCACATCAAGCACCTTTGCACTACCTGCTCATCTACTCATCTAACCCAAAAATGCTTCGTCGATTCGCGCTTTTCCTGACGCTGTTCGCTGCCTGTTTCGTGGTACAGCTTTTTGTGCCGTGGTGGTGGGTGGTGGCGCCGATCTGCTGCTTGGGCGGGTTCTGGCTCGGTCGCGCCGGGTTGCCCACTTTTGGGGCAGGCTTCGCGGGCGTGGGCCTGGGCTGGGTGCTGGCGGCCACCGTACCGTGGCTGCTCACCGGCTCGGCGCTGCCAGGGCGCGTAGCGGAGCTGCTGAAGCTGCCCGGCGGTGGTATCACGCTGGTAGCAATGGCGGGTCTTGTGAGTGGCCTTGTGGGCGGGCTGGCGGCCGTCACGGGCTGGTGGCTGCGCGCCACGCGCGGGCGCGGCACCTTCGAGTCGCGCCACACGACCACAGTGGAGTAGGGCGCGCGCTGAAGATGTAGCGTAGAGCGTAGCGCCACCGCTCACCCTTGCTGCTCTCAACAACAATAACTAAAGAAGGCCCGTCCGCCCGCCGCATAAGCGACGAACGGACGGGCCTTTTCAGTAGCGTCTGGCAACGCTAACCTCAGGGCGCAATCACCTGATCGATGGAGTAAATGATGCCGTTGGTCGTGCGCTGGCCACCGTCGCGGAGGCGGTACACACCGTCGAGCAGCACGTTACCGTCGGTGTCGTGCGTTACGCGCAGCTTGCGTCCGTCGAGGGTTTCCAACTCGCGGCCATCGGTGAGTTGCTCCGGCGTGAGTACGCCCTGCACCAAATGCACCCGAACGAGCTTCTTGACGATGGGCGCGCCGATGTTTTTCAGGGCATCGCTCACGCGGGCCGGCATCTGTTCCAGCGCGGCGTTGGACGGTGCGAAGACGGTGTACGAATCGGTCGGGCGGCGGAGGCGGGTGCGGAGGCCGGCCAATTCGATCAGGCGGTAAAATTTGCTCGCTTCGGTGCGGGTTTCGAGCGTGGCGATGGTGGTGGTACCCGATGGCGCCAACGGGGCCAGGGTACTGCGGGGGGCCAAGGTGCCGCCGGCATCGGGCGCCGTGTAAGTGCGGACCGATTGGGCCGTGGAGGTGAACGTGCTGGTCAGCAGCCCTATAACGAGGGCGAAAGTCAAGACCGGCGAGGCAATAGCGAGGGTGGGCTTTGCGAAACGCATAGCAGTACGGGGGAAAACGTGAAGGGAGAAAGGAGGGATGTTGCGCGGTGCGGCCGGTAGAACCAGCGGGTGCGGCAACCACTAAAATGTGCCCGGCCGACCGCCGGGAAAAGCCGTTTCGGGGTTGCTCTTTGGCCTTCAGAGCAGCAGCGAAGGGCTACGAAAACAAGAGCCGGACACCGCCGCGCGGGTTGTCCAGAGCGCAAAAAAAAACCGACCGACTCCGCTGTTGCGGAACCGGTCGGTTGGTCAAAAGCCATCAAAAACCCGCTCAGATCACTTGAGGAAGGCTTTTTGAGTCGATGTTAAATAATCAGCATCGCGTCGCCGTATGAGAAAAACTTGTATTTCTCTTCCAACGCCACGCGGTAGGCGTGCTTCACGAACTCGTGGCCGCCGAACGCCGCCGCTTGCATCAACAACGTCGATTCGGGCATGTGCAGGTTGGTCAGGAGCGACGTGGCAATCTTGAAATCGTAGGGCGGATACATAAATTTATCCGTCCAGCCCTTCGTCTCCTTGATGCATAACCCGGCGCCGAGGCTCGATTCGAGCGCCCGCATCGTGGTGGTGCCGATGGCGCAGATTTGCCGACGCTTATCGAGCGCCTCGTTCACGATGGTGACGGCCTCCGGACCGACCGCAAACGCCTCCGAATCCATTTTGTGCTTCGTGAGGTCTTCCACATCGACCTGCCGGAACGTGCCCAGCCCGACGTGCAGCGTCACGGCGGCCACGTTGATGCCTTTCAGCTCCATCCGCTTCATGATTTCCTTCGTGAAGTGCAGGCCCGCCGACGGCGCCGCCACCGCGCCGATTTTATCGGCGTAAATGGTCTGGTAGCGCTCCTTGTCGATTTCTTCAGGCTCCTGCCGGATTTCACGCGGCAAAGGCGTCTCGCCCAAATCGTGGATGGTCTTGTAGAAATCTTCCTCCGGGCCGTCGTACAGGAACTTGATCGTCCGGCCGCGCGAGGTGGTGTTGTCGATTACCTCGGCGCACAAATCGCTCTCCCCGAAATACAGCTTATTGCCGACCCGAATCTTGCGCGCCGGGTCTACCAGCACGTCCCAGAGGCGGTTTTGCTTGTTGAGTTCGCGCAGCAAAAAAACCTCGATTTTGGCGCCGGTTTTCTCTTTTTGCCCATAGAGGCGCGCCGGAAACACCTTCGTGTCGTTCACGACGAACACGTCGCCGTCGGTGAAATATTCCAGAATGTCCTTGAACATTCGGTGTTCGATACGCTGACCATCGCGGTGCAGCACCATCATCCGCGATTCGTCGCGGTGGCGGGGCGGATGCGAAGCAATCAGCTCCTGCGGTAAATCAAACTTAAACTCGGAGAGCTTCATAAGAAGGGTTGAACGGAACGGTGGGGCCGACTGAGGCCGAATGAGCTAGAACGAAGGCGGTTGGAGGTGCGCACGAGGGCAAAGTACCCGGTGCCGAGACGCAGTTGGTGAACGCGCATACCGTCCAAAAAAATTCGGGGTGCAAAAGTACGCGCTTATGTATCGTAATGATACATCTGACTATTTTATTTCATTGAACAACAAGGCGTAGCGGGCGAATATTTTTTATTTTCGCGCTTTCACCCGCACTTGGCAAGAATTTTTGGCGCAATCAGGTTTGGCCGGTAGTAACCCGCCGTGTACCTTTGCAGCCCCCGCCCGAAAATCGTTTCGGGCATCCAGCGGGGGCGAAAAGCCATTCGGCTTATTTCGGGGTGTAGCGTAGCCTGGTATCGCGCCAGCATGGGGTGCTGGAGGTCGCAGGTTCAAATCCTGCCACTCCGACAGACCGTTCTCGACCGGAGAACGTGATTTTGCCGAAGATTCGGGGTATAGCGCAGCCCGGTAGCGCGCGTCGTTCGGAACGACGAGGCCGTAGGTTCGAATCCTGCTACCCCGACTTATCGTGCCGCCGGCGTTGGCCGGCAACGGAACGCTCGCCGCATCACCCTCCTGTTTGGAGTTGGTGCGGCGGGCGTTTTGCGTTGTTAGGTAGTCGCAAGCTACGGCAATATTGCGACGAAAGAGGTGGTAAGTCGCCGGAAATGAGTACTATTGCTCACCGATGCACACGCGCGTCGCGTACTGCTGCTCGACGTTGCTATGGCCGCCCTACTTCCTGATTTCAACTACGACGTTTTCATCTCGTACCGCCACAACGACGACCGCGCCGACGGCTGGGTGACGGAATTTGTGCAGCGCCTCGAACACGAGCTTCGCGCCGTGATGAAGGAGCCGGTGAGCGTGTACTTCGACAAAAACCCGCGCGACGGCTTGCAGGAGATGCACCTGGTCGATAGCAGCCTGCGCGAGCGGCTGCGGGCGGCGGTGCTGGTACCGATTCTGTCGCAGACCTACTGCGACGCGGCGTCCTTCGCCTGGCAGCACGAATTTCTGGTGTTCAAGCGCGCCGCCGGGCAAGACCGTTTCGGCCTGAACGTGCCGCTGCCCGGCGGCGCCGTAGCGAGCCGAATCCTGCCGCTGCGCGTCCACGACCTCGACGCTGACGACGGTGCCACCCTGGCCCGCGAGTTGGGCGGGCACCTGCGGTCGGTCGATTTTGTGTACCAGCAACTCGGCGTGAACCGACCCCTGCGCCTCAAAGACGACGACCTGCCCGGCGCGCCGCTGCTCTACCGCAACCAGATCAACAAGGTCGCCAACGCCCTTAAAGACGTGCTGCGCGCGATGCGCGCCGCCGAGGCTGCGCGCCCCGCCCAGCGGTTGGCCGCTGCCGCACCAGCACCGGCGGCCCCTGCGGCACCGTCCGGCGGCGTCACCAGCACGCACACCGTCTTCCTGGCCTGGGCCACGAAAGACCTCGCCGCCCGCCGCGACGAGCTGGCGCTCACCTTTCAGCGGGCCGGCCTGCGGGTGGTGCCCGCCACCGACTGCCCGCCCGACGAAGACGAATTCCGGCGCCAAACCGCCGCCGCGCTGGCCGGCGCCGATTGCGCGGTGCATATGCTCGGCAACGAGTTCGGGCGGCGCTTCGAGGACGACGACGACGTGTCGTTCCCGGTGTACCAGTACCAGGCGGCGCGTACCGTGGCCGACGAACGCGCCGACTTCCGCCAGTTCATCTGGTACTGCGTGCGCGAGGGCGAGGAAGCCGCCGGCCCCAAGCCCGCCCAGCAGGCATTCATCCGCGACATCCGCAACGCCATCACCGAGCGCACCATCTTCTCGAACGTAGCGAGCGGGGTGCAGCTCGTGGACCAGATCCGGCAGCTGCTGGCGGGGATGGTGCAGGCGGTGCCGGTGGCCGCCAAAGAGAACGACATCTTCTTCGTCTTCAACCACATCGACCACGACGAAGCCAACGCCCTCACCGACCGCCTCGGCCTCGACGTGCCGCTGGAGCTGCTCGCTATCGAACCTGATTCGGAGGACGAATACCGCGCCCTCACCGTGACGCAGATTCCGAAGAGCCGCCTAGCGGTGGTCTATTTCAAGCACGGCGCCGACTGGGCCTTGCCGTTCGTGAAACAGGTGTGGAAGATGGTGGGCGGCGCTGCCTCCACTACGCCCATTCTGCTCATCGGCGAAGACGACCCCACCACCAACCGCCTGCGCACCTTCAAGGCGCCCAACGTGCTGTCGCAGGTGCTGGCCCACGGCCGCATCCCCGAAGAAGTGAAGCGCGTGCTGCGCGGACTGACGCAGGAAGGACCGTAAGTGCGCCCTCCCTGCCGGCATACCCACAAGCTTTGTCATTGCGAGGAGGCTTTGCGACGAAGCAATCCCCGTTTGCTCGGTGCGGCAGTTGAGCGTCGCCCAACCACATAGCCGAGCAAACGAGGGTTGCTTCGTTCCTCGCAATGACAAACCGCTTGAATACTTTTCGATTTTTTCGCTCATCGCTCACCCGCCCCGATGGCCGTTTTTTTCTCCCCTGAATCCTCCGCCGACGCGCTACCCAGCCCCTACCCCGGCCTGCGGACGTTCAACGAAGACGAATCCATCTACTTCCGGGGCCGCGAGACGCACATCGCCCGCTGCATCGAGCTGCTGGCGAAGCACCGGTTTCTGATGGTGACGGGCGCGAGCGGCGACGGCAAGTCGTCGCTGGTGTTTGCGGGGATGGTGCCGGAGATTCGGGCCGGCTTCTTCCGGGCCAAATACGCCGGCTGGGCCGTTGCCGACTTCCGGCCCGAACGCGCGCCGCTCGCCAACCTCGCCGCCGCCCTCGCCGGCGCGCTGCTACTGCCGCAGGAAACCCAATCGGTCGAAACAGAGCTGGAACACGGCTTTTCGGCCCTGGTGGAGCTGTACCAGAACTCGGCCCGCGCGCTGCCGCCCGACCACGACCCCGCCGACCGCACCGCGCAGCGCACGGCGGCCAACCTGCTTCTCATCGTCGATCAGTTCGAGGAATTCTTCACCAACCCCGAGAATCTCAACGGCGACACGCCCGTGCCGGCGGCGCAGACCGTGGTGAACCTGCTGCTCGAAACGGCCCGGCTGGCGCGCGCCCACGAGCTACCGCTCTACATCGTCTGCACGATGCGGAGCGATTACGTGGGCCAGTGCGTGGCCTTCGCGGGGCTGGCCGAAGCTCTGGGTAATTCTCACTACTTCGTGCCGCGCCTCACCCGCGAGGAGTTCAAGCAGGTTATCCGCGAGCCGGCCAGCCTCAGCGGCTGCCAGATTACCGAGCGCCTCACCGAGCGCCTCGTCTTCGACCTGCACGACGGGCAGGACCAGCTCCCGGTGCTGCAACACGCGCTCTACCAGATCTGGCGGGCGGCCGACCGGGGCCAGCAGCCGCTCGACCTACTGCACTACGCCCAGGTGGGCGGCTTGGGGGTAGACGAGCTGCCGGCCGCCGACCAGCCTACGTTTCGGGCGTGGCTAGCGGCGTTGCCGGCGGCCTATCAGGCGTTCTACCGGCGGCCGTCGCTGGGGGCAGTACTCGACACGCACGCCGAAACGCTGTTCGCGCAGGCCGGCGAGGCGGGCGGGTCGGCGGCCGGGCGCGTGGTGGAGCAGGCGTTCCGGGCGCTCACCAAAACCGACGGCGGGCGCGTGGTGCGCCACCGCGTGACGGGCCGCCAGCTCGTGGCCCTCGTGAACGACCCCGCCGTGCAGTGGCGCCACGTGGACGCCGTGTTGCGCGCGTTCCGGCTGCCGGGCAATACGTTCATCCAGCCGTTTGTGCCGGAGGACGATGTGGCCGCCCCCGTGCCGCTACCCGAAACGGCCGTCCTCGACATCACCCACGAAAGCCTCATCCGCAACTGGCGCCGCCTGGCCGAGTGGGCCGAGCGCGAAGCCCAGGACGTGACCACCTGGCGCGATCTCGCCGCGCAGGCTGCCCGCTGGGCTGCCAACCAGCGCCGGCGGGGCTTCCTGCTTCCCATCGGCTCCTACACGTATTTCAGCGCGTGGGCCGCGCGCTTTCGGCCCACCGCCGCCTGGCTGCTGCGCCACGACCTGACGGCCGCCCCGCCGGAGGCCGACACCCAAACCGCCGCCACCGCTGAAGTTCAGCAGCCCACCGCTCAGACTGCCCTCGCCACCACCGACGCCTTTCTGAACGGCTCGCGCCGCAGCCTGAGCGTCACGCTGTTCTGGCTGAAGTACGCCACCCGGCGCAATATGCTGCGGGTAGGCGGCGCGCTGGCGCTGGTGGCGCTCATCGTCGGCTACCGCGCGTGGGACGCGCGACGTGACGTGACGGTGGCGCGAGAGTACCTGGAGCGAGGCGTGGAGCTGCTGCAATCGCCGCGCGTGTATAATCGCGAAAAAGCTGATTTTATCATCGCCGCCGATCGCCTCGCACATTTCGATTCAGACGATTATCTGTTCGAGGGTGAACCCACGCAGGTGGAATACATGCTGAATCAGTTACCGACTGATACCCAGCGGCTCGATGTGGCCCTACGTATTATTTACGAAGTCGCTAACAACCACAAGCCTGACCGGCGTGGTCCCAACATTCTCGTAAGCTCGTTAATTGAGTATCAACGGACGATACTGATAGACGTGCTGGGCGTTGCAGAGTCGAACATCAATAAGGATAGCGCCCGGTTCGCTGCTTACGAAGCACTGATGCGCCGTACGTGCCGCTTGGTGAATGTGTGCGCCTACCGCCTGAGTTGGCAGGAAGATTCGGTCGCCCGCGCGGCCCTTACCACCAGTCTGGAGTTTCTGGTACGCTACGTCGGGGCTACCGCCTTGGCCCGCACCGAGCCGACCAAAAGCCCCGACCCGCTACTCGTACTCAACAGCGTCCGGCTACTCATTGCCTTCAACCGCTACAAAGGTCCCGAGTGCACCGAACTTGTCGAAGCCCTGAACCCCTTCCCGGAGCCGGGGCGCTCCTACACTGTGCGGTCGTACGCTGGCGGCGACAACCTGACCGACCTTTTCCCGAATCGGCCCATTAGCTTAAGTAGCAGCGTCCAGGTTCATCACAGTGGCCTGTACTGGCTATTGAGCTTTGCCGCTGCCCGGCAGGGGAACCTGCCGCTATTGACGCGGTGCCTTGATACGCTACAGCAACACGGCGATTTACTAAGTCAGGTTCAGGAGAAAGCCGATGGTGGGCTGGCCGGTCAGCTACTTCCCTGCCTAGCCCGCACGTCGTACATGAGCGTACGCGCTTACCGCGCCGTAAGTCAGCGCCTAAGCGCGCACGAAGCTGTGCAACCCGCATTTCAGGAACCGGCACTTACGCTGTTGGCCTACCCGACGTTGTTACACGAATTAACGGAGCAGGTACTGTGGCCCTCTGACCTCTATAAAGAGCGCTACTACCTCAACAAAGTAGCCGGCAGTACGGTCGATTATCACTTCGACGTTAATCTGCCGGCCTGTTTTCTGACTGCTACAACCCGTAAGCGCCTGTGGGCAGTAGCCGACACCGTGATGTGGGGCCTGCGAACGCAGCCGCTTATGACTGGCGCTGCGGTTTCGGCGCACGACTGGTTGACGTGTGCGCTGCTTCGCAAATTCAGGGGCCTGTACGCAATCAAAGCCGGCCTGCCGATGGCGCGGGCCGATGAGGCATTCACCGAAGCTTTACGCATCTGCAAGACCAGGCTGGGGGAAGCGCCCTTTCTTTTTCTTAAGGTCCGGGGTTTACTCGGCTACATCCCGTCGGAGCAGTTCAACCTGCCACAGGTAGTACTCAGCAATGACCTCCACCTGTTTCTGGATCATACGTACGCCGCCATCCCAGTGCGCGCGTTCACGGCAGCCTTCGCGCGTAATGCGATGCTTTTTCCGCGCAACTCGCCTTTGTGGCAGCTCGCGGGCAAGGAGGCCGATGCTTACCTTTTCAATTCCGCCTGCACCCAGGGTCCAACCGGCTTAATGTACTGGGGATCGGGTATAGACAGGCAGATAATCCCGTACACGCGTCTGGCCGGCGACCGTACTACTATGGCGCAGGACTCGGCGGTTATCGGGCAGTTGACAACGCTCTTCGAGATTGACTCGACCCGTGGGTGGCTAATCGCGCTGATTCATAAAGTGCGCACCGGGGACGCGAAACAGGCGCTGCGTGTACAGTCAGAATTTATCCGTACTGCGCCGCAGCACCACTTTCACCCAGATGGGGATTTGTTTGCGCTCGAATTGGCACTATACGACCAATTACGGCAGCTTTGGGCGCAGTACGGGCTGACACCGGCTGTAATGCCTGGCTATCAACCAACGCAAATGACAAATACAAAACTGCGACTCTCCGTTGCCCGTGAGCTAGTCTATGACCCTGCGTGGGTGGCGGCCAGTGGGGCCGAGTTTTTACAGCCTGTGTATGAATTGTTTGATAAGCGGCCCGATGCTTTCAACGCTGATTTGAGCGCAATGACCTTCTTTGTAAAAGCGAAGGAAGCTGAGGCAGTTTCAAACCGATTACTACGCGAAGGCGCCCCGCTGGCCACGACCGCGCCAAAGCTGGCCTTCGCCAAAATGCGGGGTATTGCGTTAACGAAAAGCCTGTACGAAGCAAAGCGGCAACAGCCCGGCCTGCTCCGCGATGATGAAGAACTGGCGCTAACGAACGGATTGCTGCATAGTACACTGTACCGCCGCCTATTAGCTACGAATGTCTCAGCCATTGACCGCAGCGCACCTGCCGGCTGGGAGAATCGCGGCGTTTCCTGGGCACCAGAAGGCATCCGCAGCACAATGATGGTTACAGAGTAGTGCGACTCTTCACCCCCGCTTCGCCCCCCACTCCTGATTCTGGGCGCTGAGGGCGGTCTCGCAGTCGTCGATGAAGAGGCGCAGGTCGGCGGTGGTGGCCGTGGCGGCGGGCCGGGCGGCCAGCAACTGATTCAGGCGGGCGCTCATCTGCTGGTAGGTGGCGGCGAGGCGGTCGGTGCCTTCGGCTTCGCGCCAGGCTTTGAGCAAGCCCACCAGCGCGATGAGCGTGATGAACAGGTTCAGCTCCGTGAGCAGCGAGCCACCGTGGCCGGCGCCCGGCGCGTGGAGCTTGTGCTGAATGGTGGCGTAAATCCGCAGCACGTTCCAGCCGACGGCCGCCACCAGCAGGGCGTTGATGAGGTAGCGCAGCCGAGTGGCGCGGCGGTGTAATACGGCAGCTTTGCGAGCGAAGTAGGCGCGCTGCCCGCCGAGGCGCTCGTGGGCGTAGGCGGCTAACCGGTCAGCCACGGGCAAGGCGCGCAGGGCGGCTTTGCGCGCCAGCAGGGCCTCGGAGAACGGGTCGGCGGGCAGGGTGGTGCCGGCGGGTTCTAGTCCCTCGGCGAAGGCGCGCCACTCGCCATCGGTGTAGTGGGCGGCGTGGGGGCGGGCGCTCACATCGAAGAGGTAGCGCCAGATTTCCGAGCGCAGCGCCTCGGCGCGGGCACGCACCCGCGTCCAGGCGCCGAAGCCCCGGTGGTGCTGGTGGTGGTGGAGCAGCTCGTAGCCAATGCCCACCGTCCCGGCCACCAGGGCCAGCACTTCGAGCCACAGGTCCACCGGTGCTTTCAGGCCGGCGCGTTGTAGGCTGGGCACCAGTCCGTGCAGCGTTTCCAGCCCCGTGATGACACCCAGCGCCACCAGCGAGCGCACGAAAAACCGCCGCCACCTGGTTTGGGCGGCCACGGCGGTGCGGTCGTAGTAGGTAAGGAGGGGCACAAGTGTCTCCACGCTCAAGAAAGAGACAGTAGCGGGTGCCGGAACCGGCGAATCGGACGAGTGTGCGGCAATCATCGGCAGTCGGCAGAAGGAAGTCAACAAAAAAAGGCAGCCAACAAATTAAGTACGCACCTCAGGCAGATATCTCAGGCAGATATTTCAGGCGGCCTTTGGCACCAGATGGCGTACCGAAATTCCGGCCGCGCGCATATGACGGGTGAAATCGGCGGCGCCTCCCGCTTGACCAATGTGGTGCGGCAGAGCCGAAAAGTAACTGATGGCGCGCACCGGCACCCGATGCGCGGCACCAAGCTGTTGCGCGAAGGCGAGCATCCGGGCGTTACAGGTGGCAAAGACATCGGCCGTCGGGTTGTCGAGCGGAGCAGGTGCCAGATATACTGCCGCCGCACCCGCCGCTGCCGCTCGGTAACGGGCGAGCCAGTCGGTGCCATCGTCGGAGGCGGTCGGGTAAGCCACTGATTCTACCAGGAATTCCGCTTCGGGCACCGGCAGAAACGCGTAAAGTGGCACGTCCGCCGCCAGCACGAGTTCCGCGAACAGCAAGTCGGCGCCGGCCGCCAGCGAGCTTACGGCCGCGTGAACTGGCGCGGTTTCCTGTTCGGCGGCAAATGCGGCGGCGATCTGCGCAAGCGCGCCGGGCACCATTTTCGCCGTGAAACGGGCGCCGGTGCGGTCGGCCGCATCGAGGCGGTGGCCGGTAAAAAGCAGCACGGACACAGGCGGCGGAGTAAACTAGTTTAGTGGTCGTCGCTTTCTTCCGCCCCACCTTCCGGCTGGCTTTCCGCCTCCCGAATGGCTTCGATGGGCGCCACGTTGCCGTACAGCACGCGCAGCAAACCCTGGAAGTAGCGGTCGGCGGTGGTCACGTTTTGCTGCACCAGGTGGCGCGCCACCACCGAGTTGATGGCCACGTCGTCGGTGTTCATCGAGGTGCGGAAGCGGACTTCGCCGTCCGAATAATCCATCTCGAAATTGCCGAAGAGCAGGCCGTAGTTGGCGCGCGTCAGGTATTCGGCGGCGGCGGCGCGGTTGGGCTCCGGCACGCGCACGGGGTACAGCGCAAAGCACTTCACGAGGTCGATTTCGGGCACGACGTGCAGAATGACTTCATACGAGCCATTGTCGCAGTTTACGCCGAAGCGCAGCAGCTCGCGTTCCGGGTCGAGCTGGTAGCGCCACTCCAAATCCTGGAGATAGCTTTCGAAGAGGTCGAGAACGTAGGAGGCCATTCGGGCGATGATTGCAGCGGAAAAGAGCAGTTTAAGAGGGTCTAGCGGCCAGCTTCAGCCAACTCGCCGGCGTACTCGGCGAGGTAGGCGTAGCGCGGGGTCAGGCGGCCGTTTTGCGCGATGGTGGCGCGGCCGATGCGGTCGTCGGGGTCGAGGCCGGTAAGTAGCGCGGGCAGCACCGTATCGATGAGTTGGCGGCCGAACTCGCGCGACGAATTCCGCGGCAACTCACACGGCAGGTTATCGACGGCCATCAGGCTGATGGTATTCGGGCCGGAGTAGGCGGGCAGCTCGGCGCCGGTGGCGCGGTCGATGTCGTACACCGGCTCGGCGATGGTGGAGGCGCGCGTGGTACACGGCACCGACCCGTTGATGTCGCACGAGACATCGGCAATCGTCGAAATCCGGAACCACGGCTGCGTCAGCTCATCCAAGGTAAACAAGCGCGGCGCACGCGGATCCCAGTAAATGCAGTTGATGAGCAGGTCGGCGGCTTTGGCGTAGCGCCAGAACGTGCTGACGTATTCGGCGGGGTTGGCGAAGAAATGTGCTTCCTGCCACGGGCGTTGCGGGTCGCGGTGTTCGTGGTATTCGCCCGATTCGAGGGCGGCGTACACGGGTTCGGCGAACTCGTGGTACAGGAAATCATAGGCGCTCACCCGGCGGATACCGGCGTGATCGAGTAACTCGGCGGCGCCCTTACCTACGCGGCCGGTGCCCGTGACCGCGATTTTGGTGCCCGCCGGCAGCGTGTTGTGGAGCTTGTAAAACTCTTCGATGAGCTCTTCGAGGTCGCGACAAACATGGGCGGGTTTGAGGTCGTAGAGGCCGTGTTTTTTGCCGTACGTCAGCAGCCCGTTGTACGCGCCTACGATGCCGGCGTAATGCCCAAATGCCACCACGCGCGTGCCGTGCGCATCGGTCAGCGTCTCATAATCGATCAGGCGAACATTCTGGCGCAGCACCGTGCGCAGCAACTCGCGGTTGGCGGGTTGCGCCTTGATGGTGTGCGAGAAGAACAGATACGTCTTGCCGGGCAGCAGTTCGGCTTTCGGTACTTCCTTTACTCCCAGCAGGATATCGCAGTCTTCGACCGACTCTACTACTTCGATGCCCAAGTCGCGGTATTCCTGGTCGGCGAAGCTGCGGGTGGGGCTGCTTTGCACCACCACGCGCACGTGCGGCCAGGTGGCCACTACTTCGGCGCACTTCTTCGGGGTGAGCGGAACGCGAAAATCCGGGGGCACTTTGCCCTCGCGAATGACGCCGAGCTTGAGCGATTGCATAACGTAAGGCGGGCGAGAAAAGCAGCGAAAACGCCGGGGTTGATGGGTGTCGGCCAGGCGGCCGGTTAGTGGCCGTAAAGGTACGGCCGAGGCACGGGGGTGCGGCCCGCCCCGCCCGCGCCCGCCGTGCGTCGTTGGCCGCCGCAAGGGTGCTGCTGGCCGCCAAAATTCGGCCGTAACTACCGCCATGCAGCGTCCGATTTGACTTGGCTATCAGAATGCTGTATGTTTGCTGCCGCTCTGCTACCTGCGCCTGTTCGGCCCGCTGAAATCACGCTTCGCTCCCCCCCCGACGTTCTATGATTCAGGTTGTACAGGTGACGCCCGTTTTGCGGGCGGCTACGGTGCTGGTGGTGGCCCCGCCCACGCTCCAGCGGCAGGGGTTACTGGCCACGTTGGTGGCGGCCCGGCCCGATTTGCGGCTCCAACCCCTAGCCGACCCCGGCGCCCTCGCCCCCGCTGTGCGGCAGCGGCCGTTTGCGCTCATCATCCTCGATGCCTCGCTCCCCGGCCCGCCCCTCGACGCGCTGATCGGGCAGGTGCGCACCGTCCGGCCCCGCCAGCCCGTGCTGGTGCTCGGCGGGCGGCGGCTGCCGTTCAGCCTGTCGCGGGCGCTGATGGAAATGGGCGCCGGCGCGCTATTGGCCGGCCAAATAACCCCGGAAGGCGTCGTGGCGGCGGTTACGCAGTTGGTGGGTACCAAGCCGGGCTTCCCCAACGTCACTACCGAAGCCCTGCCGCACTACACCCGCCCCACCGCCACCACGCCCGTGCTGAGCCGCCGCGAACTCGAAATCCTGCGCCTGGTCGTCGATGAACTCGACAACGCCGAAATCGCCGAGCGCCTCTGCCTGAGCGTGCGCACCGTCGAGAGCCACCGCAGCGCCCTGCTGCAAAAAACCGGCGCCCGCTCGATGGTGGGCTTGGCCATGCTGGCCGTGCGGCAGGGGTGGGTAGAGGTGGAGCGGGGATGAGTTGTTGTAGGGAAGCGGGTGAGTGCAGGGTTGGCTTATCCTGAGTTTTGGGCGCTTGCCGGGTGCGTAGTTCCTCCGGGACTTTGTGGGCAGGTGCGATTGGGGTTACGGTGGAGAATGCTTACGCAGCTTCACCACCTCCTGCATCCCATCGCAGCGATGGGTAACTTTGACTCTCAAATTCCGTCCGCCAATGTCTGCTGCCGAACGCCTGCCCAGCCCACTGCCCGCACCTCTACCGCCCACACGGGCGCGGGTGGTGCCATTCAGTCACATCACGCAGGCCGAGTACTTCCAACGCGATGCGGCGACCACTGACGGCCGCCTGGAGTATTACGACGGTGAAATCGTGGCGATGGCCGGCGCGCAGCCGGCGCACATTGATCTTGTCGGCAACCTGCTCATAGGACTGAGTCAGCGGCTCGGCGGAAAAGGGTGTCGGGTTCGAACGAATGACCAGCGCGTGTACATCCCCACCAAACGCGGCTACGTGTACCCCGACGTGGTAGCGGCCTGCGGCGAGTGGCACTACCAGCCCGATACCAATCCGGCGGCGCTGCTCAATCCGGTGCTGCTCATCGAAGTACTTTCCGAATCGACCGCCGCCAACGATCAGGGGCGCAAGTTTGAATGGTACCAGACCCTGCCTTCGCTGCGGTACTACGCGTTGGTATCGGCTGAACGGGTAAGTGTACTGCTGTACAGCCGCGAACCCGGTGCCCGCCTCTGGACCGCCGCCTTCTACGAAGACCTCACCGACGAGCTACCCCTCACCGCCCTGAACGTGGCCCTGCCGCTGGCGGAAATTTACAACGCCGTGGTGTTTGGGGAGGGGGAGTAGAAGGGCTGCTAAATGCGGATTTTAGTTGTGGAATACTTGGTAACCGCTTGATAATCCGGCTGGTGTGTCTTGTTGTGCGGTAGGGTGGGGTGGCGGTGGGGCGTGTTTGAAATTCCGTGCTAGCACGGATAAATCTGGGGTCGGGAGGCCCACAACTTTGTCGAGTTCGCCAAGCGGCTCCAAAGCACGCGAAGACGACCAGCGCCGGACAGCCTACGTCGAACGCTGCTCCGGTGCTTGTTCGTCAATGTGCGCCACGTGGGCGCCAAGCCCGCCAAGCCGACGGATAAGTAACCGCCTAGAGGGGGTATTACGAGAGGAACAAGAATAGAGAATGCCAAAAAATGCCAAAAAACGGTCAAAGCAGCCCGTTTAGGCCGCTTTTGCCCGTTTCACCGTAAAGGTGCCCGCAAAATGGCTGGGACAAAAAATGCGAAAAGTTGCGATTGAGTTGGGACGCCACACCCCCAACGCGCCCCTTTCGCTGGGCTTAGTTGGGATTGAGCGGGATTATAGGCACCGTAAAGGGGCTTTAATCGTCGAAAAAAACGCCTTTAAGGGGCGTTTGGGCGGGCTGTAGGCGCTCCATCAAGTCCTGGTACTGCATTTCTAGAACGGCTACCCTAGTAACCAACTCTGGCGTCGGTGGCGGTGCTTGCAGGTGGGTAGTGAGCCGCATTTCTGCTTGCCAAAGCTCGCTGATCTCCTCGTGGTTGGCGGCTAGGATGAAGGGCTGATATTCGGGGTTATCGCTGTGGCAGACGATGTGCGGATTGCGGCGCTGAGTGATGCGGTTGGTGATGCGTTTGACGACTAAGCCTTCGCTGGGTGACACGATGACGTAGACGTAATCGTTGCGGAGGTGGCGGAGGTCTTGCACGTAGCTGCACACGATCAGATCGCGCGGCAAGAGCGTGGGGGCCATTGAATCGCCCCGTACTTGGAAGGCGCGGTAGGTGCGCCCACGGGGCAGCGTAGGGATGTTGAAGGTGGGTAGCGTGCCCACGAACTCTGGATCGGCGTAGCCGCGCTGGTAGCCGGCGTAAACGTCTTCGCCAACAATGGTGATACGCAGTTCATCGAGTGTATCTACGGGCACCACGACCGACCGCACTTCCAGGCTGGCGCCCGTTAGGTAGGCCCGCGCCGGGTCGGCCCCAGCGCCGCCCACTACTTGTATCGCCGTTTTTCTTTTTTTGTCCCTTTCATTTTGGAATTTGGTAGATGGGTGTGCATTTAGGTGTGCGTTTGGGTGTGCATCTAAAAGCATCTCTCC
Organism: Hymenobacteraceae bacterium; assembly: GCA_031425525.1. Lineage (GTDB taxonomy): Bacteria > Bacteroidota > Bacteroidia > Cytophagales > Hymenobacteraceae > JANNMJ01. Next base: position 34,786 of record JANPJM010000009.1, read on the forward strand.
TTCGCCGGTCAGCAGCCAGCGTGGATTGACTAGAGGCCACCGCGCCACGATGGCCGATAACAATTCTGAATCAGGTCCATTGCGCCCCTTCGTAATATTTGATATACGAGGCCCGGAAGTCCCTAATTCGGCAGCAAACGCGTTTTGCGAAATGCCTAAAGCACTGATGAGGTTAGATAAACGTGTGCTGTAAAGATTTTTTTTGGGCTCCATTGGTAAGATTTGTTTGCACTGTTAAGACTTGTTACTACTTTTGCCGTAACGTAACCAACCAGTTACGGCACAAAGATGACAAAATCAACAGGAACGCGGGCCGCAGACCTTCGGAAGTACGGTATCACACTGCCCTACTTGGCGCAGGTTGGCGGTCGTTCGCACGGCTTTGTGAAGCGGTGGTCGTGCGGTGCTGAAACCAGCCCACACCTTGATAAAGTAGCCGAACAGCTTGTAGCTATTCGGAAAGACGAACTTTTAGCCCTGTCAGCCTAATGAAGCTGCTGGCTGGCACCCTTTATTTCGAGTTCAGCGACCTGCTGAGTTTCGGCGTATCAGAAAATACGCTGAAGCACGGTTGCGCTCGTTATCGTGCTGGGGCCGGCCGTTCATGGGTAAACATTTCTGACCCCACGGACGCGCGCCGCGTCCTGATCGCTTACGATTCCATTCCGGCGCAGACGCTGACGGCAAAAGCGATTCCGGCGAAAGAGGTGCTGCTGGCGCAGGTGCGCGCCGCTGAACTGGCTGCCGCCACGGCTGCGCGGGAAACCGCCGCGCTGGGCTTGCTCCAGTACCTGGAACCGATTACGCGGCACGATCTGGACGCCGTGCGCGCCGCTACCATCGGGCGCCCCCTGGCGGACGTGGAAACCGGCGAAGTGCGGCTACGCGAAGAAACGGGCGTGCCCACCGCTGCCCTCAAAGTGGTGATCGAGCAGTGCCGCTGGTTGCGCCTGATCGGCGATGCGCGCTGGAAGCTGAAAGCCAACCGCCAGAAGGTGGGCTACGACGCCCTGAAAGACCTGCAACTGGCGTGCGTGGAAGCGGCGGAAGCGGTGGGCGTGAAACTGCCGACCAACTACTCGAAACTGCAAGCCAAGTTGCGCGAGTACACGAAAAGCCCCGCCGCGTTGGTGCCTAAATCGTTCGGCACGCAGAACGCCCGCAAGGTGACGGAAGATGTGCTGGAGTACCTCGTGGGGCTGTACGCCGATGCGCGCAAGCCGGAGTTTCCGCAGGTGTGGGGCTAGTACGCGGCCGCCCGCGCCAACCGCCAGGCCGTAGGGTTGCCCGCGTGGCCGGAACTGAGCCTGGGCGCCGTGAAACAGAACCTGTACGCGCCCGACGTGGTGCCGACGTGGTACCTGGGGCGCCACGGCGTAGATGCGTGGCGCGCCAAGTTTGAGTACACCGTGACGCGCTTCCGGCCGACGTTCCGGGATGCGCTCTGGGTGCTGGACGGCACGAAGGTCAATTACTTCTACCGCAGCTTCGACGCGAAGGGCAAGCCCACGGTGGCCGCCAAGCTGCACGTGATTGCCGTACTCGACGGCCACAGCGATTACGTGCTGGGCTGGGCCTTCGGGATGAAGGAAACGAGTGAGCTGATTCTAGAAGCCCTGCGGATGGCGTGCCAGCGCGCGGGCGGTGTGGCCCCGGTGCAACTCCTGAGCGACAACAGCAAGCCCAATCAGCGCGCGGCGGCGGCGTGGGGCGCCACCGGCCACCTCTGGACGATGGCGCAGCCCAACAACGGCCAGAGCAAGGTAATCGAGTCGGTGTTTGGGCGCTTGCAAAAGCAGGTGATGCGCGGCCACTACGCCTTTACGGGGCAGAACATCACGGCCAAAGCGCTCGACAGCCGCGCCAATGATGCGCTGATGGACGAAGCCGCCAAAAGCGGCGCCCTCTGGACGTTGGCCGAAGCCCAGGAACAGGCCGAAAAAGACATGCGCGCCTGGAACCACCTGGCGCAGAAGAAAGACGGCCTGACGCCCCACCAGCGCTACACCGCCAGCCAGCACCCGCACGAGCTGGCCGCCATTACGGCGCGCGACGAAGCCGAATTGTTCTGGGCCTGGAACGAGAAAACCATCTACTACACCCGCAAGGGGCTGGAGATGACGCACCGGGGCCAGCGCTGCCTCTACGAAGTGGTAGATGCGGCGGGCGTGCCCGACCTGGACTTTGTGCAGCGGTGGGGTACGGCGTGCTTCCGGGTGAAGTACGACC
>JANPJM010000010.1:0-75018 GCA_031425525.1 Hymenobacteraceae bacterium
CGTGGCCGACCTCCGCCGCCGCTGGCTGCGCCTCTGGCTCACGCGCCGCGCCCGGCCCCTGCCGCCCGCCGCCGCCACCCGCTACCACCAACTGCGCGCCCGCGCCGCCGGCCTGCACGCCGAAGCCGAAGCCCTGGCCGCCGCTCTGGCCGGGGCGTAGGGGCCGGGGCGTAAGAGCCAGTGCCTGACGCTCCTAGGCGGGGGCAGAAGCAAGGAAAAGGGCTTCCGTATATTCGGCATGGGTGCGCTACATTTGCGGCCGGCGCGGCAGGGTGCCGGGCTTGTTTTTTCTTTTCTTTTCTTTTTTTTCAGCTAGTAGCAGCCATGGTCATTACCGTCACCATTACCCTCGACCTGGACCTTCCGGCGCTCGACACGCGGGCCCTCACCGACGAAGCCATCGGGAAAGTCACGTTTCGGCGCAAAACCTTCGCCGTGCGCGAAGCCAACCTCGACCTCGCCGACGACCGCGCCGGCATCCGGCAGGTGGGCGCCGCTGCTGCCCTGGCCCAGCAAGACGGCGACATCGCCGGCAAACAGGCCGAACTCACGGCCGTCGGCCTGAGCACCGACAAGCGCCAACTCCTGACCGAAGAGCTCACCCTGCTGCAAGCCCAGCGCCCGGCCATCGCCCGGCGCGTGGCCGCCCTCAACGGCCTCGACCGCTTTCTCGACTCGCTCGATCTGGGTGCCGCCGATGCGATGGAAGCCGTGCTGACGGCCGTGCTGGCCGCCCTCACCGCCCACCGCGCCACGCTGCCGGCGTAAGCGCCCGGCGCCCTTGCTCGGGCCTTTCAAGGCCGGGCCAGCGCGCCCCATCGGCCTTCATCGCGCCGCGCCGGCTGCCCACAGAGGGTAGCCGGCGCGGCGTATTTTTGTTATATGCCCGCCCCGCCCATCACCGACATCGACCAGCTCGACCCCGACGGCTCCTACAGCAGATTGGGCGTCAGGGTACGGTCGCGCGTGGGAGCGCGGGTCTCTGCCCCGCCCGCTGTCACGGTCGCGGAGCCGCCATCGCGGGCCGGAGACCCGCGCTCCCACCAGCTAGCGACCCTAAATTCGCCCTAATACCTACGCCGATTACCTGACGTGGCCGTTTACGGTCTGCCTCCCCCCCCCTCCCTTCAGACCGTAACACGACATCCGCCGCCGCGCGGGCTTTCCGCTGCCCACCTGGCGCCCCCCCGCCCACCCCGCGCCCGTAGCTTTGCGCCGTGGCCCGCCTCCTCCCTACCACCACCCCCGCCGAAAAAGCCGCCGCCGTGGCCGAAGCCGCTCGCTTGCTGACCGGCGGCGAGGTAGTGGCCCTGCCCACCGAAACCGTGTACGGCCTGGCCGCCAACGCCTGGGATGCGGCGGCCGTCCGGAAAATCTACCTCGCGAAGGGGCGGCCGAGCACCAACCCGCTCATCGTGCACGTCGCCGACGAAGCGATGCTCACCGAGTGCGTCACCGCGTGGCCGCCGGGCGCCGTGGCATTGGCGCGGGCGTTCTGGCCGGGGCCGCTCACGCTGGTGCTGCCCGCCAACACCGCGCGCGTACCGCCCGAAGTGCGCGCCGGGGGCGCCACCGTGGCCGTGCGCTGGCCGGCGCACCCCCTGATGCAAGCCGTGATTCGGGCGTGCGGGTTTCCGCTGGCGGCGCCGAGTGCCAACCCGTCCAATGCCATCTCGCCCACCACGGCCGCGCACGTGCAGAGCGGTTTGGGCGGGCGCATTCCACTGATCGTGGACGGCGGGCCGAGCGCCTTCGGCATCGAATCGACGGTCGTGGACTGCACCGGCCCCGTGCCCGTGGTGCTGCGGCCGGGCACTGTTTCGGTCGCCGAAATCGAGCGCGTGTGGCTGGGCACTGCCCCCGCCTCACAGACCCCAAACGAACGAAAAACGAAAAACGAAAAACGAGAAACGGAAAACGCCCCCCTCCGCTCGCCCGGCCAGCTCGCCAAGCATTACGCGCCGCGCGCGCCGCTCGCCATCCTCACCTGGCCCGACGATGCCGACCTGCGCCGCCAGCTCCTGAGCCGGGGCTGGGCGCCGGAGGCCACGTACGTCATCGCGTTTCAGCAGGTACCCGACCCGGAGGGTTTCGCCCGCGTCGAGGAGCTACCCGCCGAGCCGCGCGGCTACGCCCAACGCCTCTACGCCGCCCTGCACCACGCCGATGCGGTGGGCGCGGCGTTCATCGCGGTAGAGGCGCCGCCCGCACCGTTGGCTTGGGCGGGCGTGCGCGACCGGTTGGGTCGGGCGGCGAGTTGAGTTCACTCGGGTTACTTCCCGCTTTTCTCCGCCGCTTTTTCGCGCTTTTTCGCCTCCTTCACGGCCACCAACTCCTGCTTGAGTTTGGTTTCGCCGTCCTTCTGCTTCTCCTTCGCCACGCGCAGCTGACCTTCCTGTTTGGCGAGTTGCTTCTGCAAGTCTTTCGTGGTGCGATCCTGCACCTTCAGGGCGGCCCGGAGCGAATCGACGCGCCGGTCGGCGGCTTGCGCGGTGGCTTTGAGGCCGGCTACTTCGGTCTGCCGCGCCTCGACACTCGCTTCGGTGGTCTCGACATCAGGCAGCCCTTTTTTCTTTTGCGCGAAGGCGGCCGGGGCGGTCAGCAGCGCGGCCAGCAGGAGTAGGATGGAGCAGGTGAAGCGCATAATCAAGTGGAGATTTTGAGATGGATGAGGGGTAGCTGGGCTACGACAAATATCGCATCTGTGAGCGGTAGTTGGTACTTGGTACTTGGTAATTGGTACTTGGTACCAACCGACCACCGGCCAACCGACCAACCGACCACCGACCAAATACCAACCGACCACCGACCAACCGACCACCGACCAACCTACAGCACATTCAGCCGCCGCCGCAGTGCCTCCTTGCACGAGCGCGCGACGGGCACGGCATCCTGGCGGCCGAACAGCACGCAGCCTTCCTCGTAGCCCTGCACCTGATCGAGATTGACGATGTGCGACCGATGCACCCGGAAAAACGGCGGGTCGGTGAGGCGCGCTTCCAGCTCTTTGAGGGTCGAATAGACCACGAATTGGCCCTGCGTCGAGATCAGCCGCACGTAGTTTTCGAGGGCTTCGAGGTACAGAATATCCTCCACCCGCAGCTTTACGTAGCCGTGGCCTTTTTTCACGAAGAAGAAGCGCGCCGGGCCGGCGGGCAGCTCGGCGGGTTCGGGCTCGTCGGCGGTGGCGGTGGCGGCGGGCTGCGGCGGACGCTCGGCGGGTTGGGCGGCCGTGAACAGCGCCAGCTCGACCTGCATACGCAGCGTGTCGTCGGTGAAGGGCTTGAGGATATAACCGTACGGATGCGCCAGCTTGGCGCGGTTGAACGTGGCGGGGTCTGATTGCGCCGTCAGGAACACCACCGGCACGCCGAACCGCCGCCGCACGAGTAGCGCGGTGGCAATGCCGTCGGTGTCGCCGTCGATGTTGATGTCCATCAGCACCAGTTCCACGGGTTCGCGGGCCAGCACCTCGAGGGCATCATCAGAGGTACTCACCGGTTCGAGCGGCGTGTGGCCGAGGCGCAGGAGCGCCCGCGCGATTTCGGCGGCAATCAAAAACTCGTCTTCGACGATGAGGATGGAAGCCATGGGAGTGATTAGTGATTCGTAATAAAGCGGGCTATCGCGCGGGGCTCCGCCCCGTGTGGGCTATTTCCGGGGCTCCAGCCCCGGCCCGCCGCCCGATTGGCGCGCGTCGTACGGTCAAAGTTGCGGCGGGCTACCGGCGGGCCAGAGGCCCGCGAATACGACAGACGGGGCGGAGCCCCGCGCGAATCGCGTCACTAGTCACTCCGCACTAACTCCCCGCGCGTCAGCACGAACTGCGTGCCGCCTTCCGGCGCGGGTTCAGTTTTGAGATCGGCTTTGAGCTGCCGGGCGAGCATCCGCACGAGTTGCATGCCGAGCGAGGGCGCGGCGGGCGGCGCGGCGGGCGCGCGCACCCCGACGCCATCGTCGGCTACGGTGAGTTGAAACGCCTCGCCGCCCGCCGTACCCGCGAGCGTCACGTACAAGTGGCCCGCCGCGCGCCCCCGGAATGCGTGTTTGTAGGCGTTGAGCACCAATTCGTTGGTGATGAGGCCGAGCGGGATGGCGTCTTTCGCCTCAACGGCGAGCGGCGCGAGGTGCGTCGTGAGGTGGATGGGTTGCTGCGGCGTGGCGTGCGCCGTGGCGAGGGTGGTCAGCAGTTGCCCCAAATACTCGTCGAGGCGCACCCTTGTGAGGTCGTCGGCGCGGTAGAGGTGTTCGTGAATGAGGGCCATCGAGTGCAGCCGCGCACGGCTTTGGTGAAGGGCGGGCGCGGCGGCGGCATCGGTTTCGGCCTGCCAGCCCAACAGGCCGCTGACCAGTTGCAGGTTGTTTTTGACCCGGTGATGCACCTCCTGAATCAGCGTTTCCTTCTCGGCCAGCAAGCCTTCTTTTTCCAGTAACAATTCCTCCTTTTCAGCCACCGTTCGGCTGATTTCGGCGTTGGCGGCGGCCAGTCGGTGGTTGGCGCGGGTGCGTTGCCGGAACAGCAGCCCCAGCGCCCCGGCGGCCAGCAAGGCCAGTCCCGCCGCGCCGAAGCCAAACACCGCCAACTGATTCTTGCGACTGATCGTGAGCTGCTGAATCTGGTTGGCGCGCTGCAAATCGCGGGTGCGGTAGCGGGTTTCGAGTTCCTGCACCTGCTGGGCGGTCTGGTGGTCGGCAAGACTGTCGTTCAGGTTCTGTACCCGCCGCAACGAGCGGTAGGCGGCCCGAAAATCACCGGCGCGTTCCTGCACATCGGTCAGCGCCTCAAAAGCGGCTTGTTGGTCTATCTGATTGATGTCCGGCTGGCGTAGCATCGTTTGGTAACTGGCCTCCGCGCGCGCCCACTGCCCCAGACCGCGGTAGGCATCGCCGAAATTGCGCAATACATCCACCTCGAACACTGGCCCATCTGCGCCGACCGGCACCAGCCTCCGCGCCTGTTCGAGCGCAGCGAGCGCTTCCCGAAATCGCTGCTGTTTAAGGAAAACCTGCGCGATGTAGCCGAGCGCCTTGCCTTCGCCGGTGGGCACGCCCGCCAAACGCGCCCGGCGCCGATAAATCTGAAACCGCGCAAGCGCTTCGGGCAGCCGGTTCAGTTCAAGCAGTGCCGCGCCCGTGCCGAGTAGGGCCACGCTGGTGCCCGCCGAATCGGGACGGAGCGTCAGCATCAGTCGTAACTGCCGCTCGAAATAGCCATACCCGGCTTCGGGCAAGTTCATCGTGAGAGATAGCGCGCCGAGGTTGCCCAACACCAAAGATTGCTGCTCCAGGCTGCCGTTTTGCTTGAAACATTGCAGCGCGCGCTTGTAAGCCTGTAGTGCTGATTGGTATTGGTCGCGGGTGTAGTGAATGGCGCCGATGGTGTTCCAGGCGCCGCCCTGGTCTTCGGGGTTGCGGGCGGCGCGCGCCAACGCTTCCGCCCGCCGCGCCAGCGCCAAGGCGGTATCGGGTTGGGTGTACAGCAGCGTATCGGCGCGCACCAGCAGCCGTTGCGCCGCCGTGACCGAGTCGGGCCGGGGCCGAATATCGAACCGTTGGGCGGGCGCCGGGCCAATGCCCCCCGCAAACAGCAGCGTCAGCACCAATCGGCGCCAACCGGCCGCCCACCAGCGTGTCAGACCAAGGGTAGAACGGAAGTTTCTCATCGCCACGAAGGTAGCGGCGCTGGAATATAGCCACCTAACCGTTCGTGGAGCGCCCGTACCATTGGCCGGCCCCGGCGCACCGTTCGTCAAGAAACAGTGGCGGAGGGGGCTGAAAAAATGGAGTATTGCAACGTCGAAGACCGCAAGAGACGGCGACAGTCGGCAGTAGCCGATGCTTTTCCCCTCATTTTTCACGCATCCTCACCCGCTTCTCCCCCGCCATGTATCCATCTTATCTCCTCCGAATGCGCCTCGTGTGGACAATCAGGCTATTTAGCCTCAACACGCTGCTGCTGCTCGGCCTGCTGAGCGGCCCGGCGGCGCTGGCCCAGGTCCGCCGGGGCTACCACTGGACCAGCACCTCGCAACCCACCAACCAAAGCGGCGAAGCTGAATTTACGGCCGTTGCCGTGGCGCGCGGCTCGAACGCGCAGTACGTGGGCGGCAACAACTACGCGGCCACCGTGCTGGCCGGCACGGCGCTGCCTGCGGCGCCCGCGTTCGCGGAGAATACGCTTCTCTACGAAAATGACGTACCTAAGCGCGGCAGTGCCGCCTTCGTCGCCAAGCGCACCGACGCGGGCGCGTGGCAATGGGTGCGGCCCGTCGGCAACGCCACCTGCAACGCCGTGGTGACCAAAGTGGTCGCCTCGAACGCCATCAACCAACTGGGCGGCGAGCGGCTGTTCGTCATCGGCTCGCTGCGGGGTTCGTTCACGTTCGGCAGCACCACCCTGGACTGCTCCACCGATTGGGGTGCGTTCATCGCCTGCCTCGACCCCAGCGGCAACTGGCTGTGGGCCACCAAAGCCCATTTCGACGACGGGGTAAGCGAAACCCACACCCTCGGCCAAGCGCTGGCCCTGCACATTGGCCCTAGCAGCCTCGACCTCTACGCGGCCGGTTCTTTCAACGGCCGGGCCATCTTCGGCAACAGCTTCGCGAACCTGACCACGCCGTACCGGCACCGCAATACGTTCATTGCCAAACTCGACGGCCTGACCGGCGCGTGGCGGTGGGTACGGCAGGCGGGCAGCACGACCGGGCCAATCGGGCTGCCTTCCAACAACCTCGCCGGGCACCCGTACGCCTCGTGGCTGACGCCAGCGGACCTGGCCGTGGACCCGAGTGGCAATCCGGCGTTCTGCGCCAATTTTGGCACCTACGCCACCGCGCGCGGAGCGACGCAGCCCACGGCCGGCCCGTACAGCTGGAGCAATGATGACCAGTTTCTGGTTTCGAAGCTAGACGCCGCCGGCAACTGGCTCTGGTCGCGCAGCGCGGGACCGCAAGTCACCTTTTACAATTTTAGCCATTCCCGCGCGATGGCCGCCGCGCCCGACGGCGGTTTCGTGTTAAGCGGTTTTGCGGATTACCGCCCGGTTACGTTTGGTACGCTGCCGCCGGTGGGCGGCGACGGGCGCGACTTTCTGGTGCGCCTGAGCGCGGCCGGCGCCTACGAGTGGGCCGGTTCGCCGTTCGCGTTCGTCAACCCAGCCAGTACGTACGGCGGCCCGCAGATTACCGCGCTCGACATCGACCCCTCCGGCACCATCTGGGCCGGGGCCACGGGGCGGGCCTACAACAATGTCAACCCGCCGTTCGTGTTCGGCGCGTTCGGGCGGCAATTCACGCCTTCGGGTCTCTCGGATGCCTTTTTCGGGACACTCACCGCCGCCGGCCAGCCACTCAACGGGCAGCTCCTGAGCGGGTCGGGTCTCGAAACCTGCCGCGACCTCACGTACACCAATAGCGCCGACGCCCTGATCGTCGGCTCGTTCACGTCGGGCAACATCCCGTTCACCTCCCCGACGCTGGTCAACTCCATCGTGGGGGGCACCACGCCGCTGCCGTTCATCGCGCGCAGCCGGGTGGCGGTGCCGGTGCTCACGAGCATCACGCCTATGGCGGGCGCCACGGGCGCGCTGCTGACGCTCAACGGCACCGATTTCTACAACGTCGAGCAGGTACTCATCGGCGGAATGCCGGCGGTATTTACCGTCGTCAGTCCCACGCAGCTTACGGCCACCGTGCCGGCCACGCTGCCCAACGGCCCGGCGCAGGTGGCCGTCGTGACCGCTACCGACCCCGGCATTCCTACGCCAGTGTACTACACCGTGCTGGCCGCGCCGGCCAGCGTCACGTTCTCGCCGGGCTTCGGGTCCGTGGGAGCGCCGGTCACGCTGCGAGGCACGGGCTTCACCGGTGCCACGCTGGTGAAGTTCGGCGGCACCACCACGACCAACTTCTTGATTGTGTCCGACCAGGAAATCAGCGTCCGCGTCCCGTCGATGGGCCTAGGTTCGGTGAAGATTTCGGTGGTGAACCCGGCCGGCACGGGCATCAGCGCGGCCAACTTCGGGGTGGGCATCGCGCCGGTCATCAGCACCATCACGCCCACGCGCGGCGCGGCGGGCAGCACGTTCAGCATCAGCGGCGCGGCGCTCGGCGGCGCCACCAGCGTGAAGATCGGCGCCGTGCCGTGCGTCATTCTCAGCAATACGGCCACCACCATCACGGCGCGCGTACCCAACACCATCACCGGCGCCGTGAACGTCACCACGCCCTACGGCACGGCATTCGGGCCGTTCTTCACCCCCACGGCGCCGGCGCCCACCATCACGCTATTCGCGCCGGCCAGCGGGCCGATGGGCACTAGCGTGAACATCGCGGGCACGAACCTCGATTGGGTCACGGGCGCGGCCGTGAGCGGCGTGGCGGCCACCATCACGGCCCAAACCCCCACCTCGCTCACCCTCACCGTGCCCGACGCCGCCACCGGCCGCATCACGCTCACCGGGCCGGGAGGCACGGCTACGTCGGCGGTCGATTTCGTGGTGCCCACGCCGCCCGCACCCGCCTGGGCCTGGGCGCAGAAAACGACGGGCCTGGGGTCGTACCACAACGCGACCGGCGTGACCACCGACCTGCAAGGAAACACCTACGTGGTGGGCGATTTTGCCCTGCAAGCCACCTTCGGCGCGCATACCATCGCGTCGCAGGGCACCAGCGACGCGTACGTCGCCAAGCAAGCGCCCAACGGCACTTGGCTGTGGGCCGTGCGCCTGGGCGGCTACGGCAACGACGCGGCGTACGCCGTCAGCGTGCTGCCCGGCGGGCGGCTGGTGGTGGTCGGCTATTTCGAGCAAACGATGACCGTGGGCAGCACCAGCGTGGAGAGCGCGGGCGAAGCCGACGCCTTCGCCGCCTTCCTCAACCTCGACGGCACCGGCCGCACCGTGTACCGGGGCGGCTCGGCGCGCTACGATGCCGCCACCGCCCTGTGTACGCAGCCCGACGGCACCGCGTGGGTGGCGGGCGAAGCCGCCAGTAATGTCGGGTCGGGTACGGCCGTGGCGTTCGGGCCGGGGGCGTTCAGTACGCAGGGCAGCGGCAGCGCCTTCGTGACGCGGCTCACCGAAGCCGCCGGCTTCACGGGCGTGGGTTCGGTGAACATCGTGGGAGCCGGCAACATCCGCGCGACGGGCGTAGCCGTCAGCCCCGGCGGTAAGCTGGTGGTGGCGGGCCGCCGCTCCGGCTCGTTGAAGCTGGGGCCGGCCAACAGCTATTCGTCGCACCCCGGTACGGGCGGCTACGACTCGTTCGTGGCGCTGACCTCTACCGCTTCGGTGGTGCAGGACCAGTGGAACTACCCGATGGGATTCGCCAGCACCACCGACGATGAAGCCGCCGCCGTGGCTTTCGACGGCGAGGACATCGTGGTGGCCGGCAAGTTCACGGGCGAGCTGCGCGATCCGGGGCGTAATACTACGCTGCTGACCAGCGCGGGCGGCAGCGATGGCTACCTGATCCGAATCACGGCCGTGAATTCCCCCCTACCGAACACGTACAGCCTGACGCGCCGCTTGGGCGGCACCGGCAACGACGAAATCCGCGCGCTGGCCGTAGATGCTGCCGGCAACGCCACCATCACGGGTTCCTACGAAGGCACCACCACCTTCGGCCCCACTGCCCTGACGGCGCAAACCGGCGCCGGCGCCGCCCGCGACCTATACGTGGCGCGCTTGAGCGCCGCCGGGCAGTGGAACTGGGCCACGTCGGCGGGCACCAACGGCCAGTACGACGAAGGCCGCGCCCTCACCCTCGACGCCGCCGAGGTGCTGGCGCCCGGCACCGGCTGGAGCGTGTTCATGGCGGGCAACCTGACGCCCGATTTCGTCGGCGACCTGCCCAGGGCGATGTGCTGCGCGCGGGCCTGACCCGCACGGGCAACTTCGGGGCGAGCACCGAGAAATCGGGCTGGCACCTGCTCGGCAACCCCTACCCGGCACCCCTCGATTGGGACGTGGCCCCCGTGCCCGCCGGGCTGAGCGGCGCCATCAGCGTGTGCCGCTCCACGAGCCCGACGCAGGCGGTGTACCTGACGCGGGCGAACGGACTGGGGTCGTTGCCGGATGGACTGATCGCGATTGGGCAGGCATTTTTCGTGCGCGTCATCGGCGATGACCCGGTGGATTTCCCGTTCACGAACGCCCTGCGCACCACCACCTTCGACAATGTGCCCGTGTACCGCGCCGCCCCCGCCCCACGCCCCGTGCTGCGGCTGACGCTGGCCCAGCCCACCGCCCCGGCCCTGCTCGCTGATGAAGTGACGGTGTACGCCGAGCCCGGCGCCACCCCCGGCCTCGATGCCCGCTACGACGGCCCGCGCCCCGGCCGCAACGTGGGCGCGCCCACGCTCGCCGCCCTCACGCCCGACGGGCAGGAGCTGGCCGTGAGCGGCCTGGCCCCCGCCGATCTGCTGGGCGCCGGCACCACCGTGCCGCTCCTGCTCGATGTGCCCGCCGCCGGTACCTGGGCGCTCCACGTCGCCGACCTGCGCCACCTCAGCGGCACGGCCGTCACGCTCACCGATGCCCTCACCGGCACCCGCTACGACCTGCATCAGCAAGCCGAAATCACCTTCACGGCGGCCCAACCCGGCGAAATCCGCGACCGCTTCACCCTCCATTTCACCCCCCAACCCCTCACCGATTCTCCCCTCCCACCCTCCCACCTTTCCACCCTCCCCCCTTTCGTCCTCTCCCCCAACCCCGCCACCGGCCGTACCCACCTGACGGGCGCCGCCCCCGGCACCGCCATCGAGGTGCGCGACGTAGCGGGCCGCCTCGTGCGCACCGCCACCGCCGCCGACTCCCCCACCGCGCTCGACCTGACCGGCCTGGCGCCCGGCGTGTACGTGGTGCGCGCGGGTAGCGCCACGCGGCGGCTGGTGGTGGAGTAACAACGGGCAGTCGGCAGCCCCTCTCGGACGGGCAATGGAAATAGCCCCAACGGGGCGACATAACCGCACGGTCGATGCGGTTGTGTCGCCCCGTTGGGGCTTTGTATGGCGGGGCTTTCGTTACCAGGGGCTGCACCCCTGGCTAGGATTGTGGCGCCCTGTTGGGGCTGCTGATTGCCGTTAGTCGGTGGGTAAGGGCGTTGGTGCGTTACCCTAAGCGCGGTTCGCCGTGTAAAGACTGCAGTAAGCGTTCCTGCTACTTCATCAGCGCCTTAATCAACCCGCGGCCGCAGCCAACACATCAAGGCAGAGCAGTACATTTTCCGCATCGAGCAGCCAGTAGGGGTGATGCGCTACTTCGTGTTCATACAGCAGATTCAAAGGCGAACCCGGCCGCAGCGCGCGTTTTTGCTGACCACTCGTAGCCGTCCCGGCCCCCGGCCTAGCGCCTCCAGGGGGCGCAGCGGCACACCCGCAAATTTCTTTATCTGAATCGTGCTGAATTGTGCTGAATTCTTGCAATCAGCACCGGTCGTCCCGCATATTTGCCCCACATTCTACTATACCAATCGCGGCCCGGTTCGCGCACCTCGTTGAATATACACTTAGTTTCCGTCGGCCTATGTCACCCCTTGCGGCCCCGCGCGCGACGATTCTCGTCGTGGCGCCCCCCACCTTGCAGCGCCAGGGCGTACTCGCCATCCTGCGCGACGCCCGCCCCGACCAGCCCCTCACCGTCACCGCCGACGCCGCGACCCTGCCCGACCGGCTGCGTCGCGCCGCCCCCACGCTACTCATCCTCGACGCGGCGCTCCCCGAGGTGGCGCTCGGTACGCTCATCGCCCAGACCCGCACCGTCTGCCCGGCCATCCGCCTGCTGGTGATTGGCGGCAAAAAGCTCCCCTTCGCTATCGCCCGCTTCGTCGTCGAAACCGGGAGCGGCGCCCTGCTCAACCGCCGCGCCACCCCCGCCGAGCTGGTAGCGGCCGTCGGGCAGCTCATCGGCGACATCCTCCCCACCGCCCCCACCGCCGAAGAGCCACGGCCCCGGTACGCGAGCGGGTCGGTTACCTGCACCGACCGCGAGCGGGAGATTCTGCACCTCATCGCCGCCGACTACTCCAGCCAGGAAATCGCGGCCCACCTGAGCATCAGTCTCCGCACCGTCGATGCGCACCGCCGCGCCCTGCTCGAAAAGACCGACACCCACTCGCTCATCGGCCTCCTGCGGTACTCCGTCCGCAGTGGCTGGGTGTCGATGACGTAAAATGGCGAAACGTGGCACTAGGTAGAACTACCTAGTGCCACGACCAAAAAATAGGTAGTACTACCGATGCGCGGCGGGAGCAACCGCGAAAGAATGCCCCAAACGGCCTTTTTAAAAAACGCGCGCCCCCCCCCCAAATAGGTAATACTACCGATGCGCGGCGCTGGTTAGCTGCCGCACCTTTGTCGCGTTCCTGGCGCCGCCGCTCCCCCGGCCGCCGAACACACCAGACAACCGGAACCCATCTCTGTAACGCCGGAATCTAATTCCTGACAGAATTTCGGCTACTCCCGACAACCGCCAGCCAGCTCCAGACAATCTGCCAACTCCTCCAGAAAGTCAGCAGCCAGCTCCAGACAATCTTTTGCCCGCGCAGCACCGCCGAAATCCAACGCTGCAACGGCGGAATCCAACTCCAGACAATCCGCTGACAACTCTGCACAGTCGGTAGCCTGCTCCGCATCATCCGCCGCCCCCTCCGGGTGCCCTGACGGCCCCACCAGGCCCCTTTTTGGCCCTGTTTCCTCAAAAAGTACCAAACCTTTTCAGCCCTACTCGTCGTGAACAAAGACCAATTCGCCCGCTTCGAGCGCCACCGCAAGGTGAAGCAAAAGATCGCCGACTGGCAACCCGCCGTCGACGAGGTACCCGCCTTCCAGGAAGTGACCGAGACGTACCTCGGCCAGCTGAAAACCCTCGACGGCACCGCCCGCAAGCGGCCCGTCACCTCGCAGGGCGCCACCCAGGGCAAAGAGCTGACCGCCGAAAGCCTCCTGCCGCGCGTCGTGAAAGCCGCCAACGCCCTCTGGCTGCTCTACCGCAAGGAAAACAATTTCGACGCCGCCGCCAAGCTGCACCGCAACCCTTCGGACTACCGCGCGATGCCAGACCTGGAAATGGCCACCGAGAGCCTTCTCGTCAGCAAGCAGCTCACCGCCCGCATCGCCGACCTCGGCGGCTACAACCTCAAAGCCGCCGACGCCGCCACCCTCGCCACCGACGCCCAAGCCTTCGACGACTCCGTCGAAAAGCCCCAGCTCGCCATCGACGACCAGAAGATCAAAGGTACCACCGCCCGCGTCACGCTCCAGGGCCTCAACCGCTACCTCAAAGAAGACTTCCGCGCCGGCCTCGAACTCCTCAAAGACACCCACCCCGACGCCTACAAAGCGTTGCGCGAGGCGTGCCAGGTCGATGACCCCGCCTACCGCGCGCGCAAGGCGAAGCGGATGGTGGGGCGGGTGGGGAAGACCGGCGCGGGCGTCGGTATCTAGCCTTTGTTTCCAGAAAACGGCCGTTGCTACCTATAGGGGGCATCGCCGGAAGTCTCACGCCGATGATGTGGGTAGTCACGCTCACCGTTCTACTCTGGGGTATCCTAAATTCAACTACTACCGGATCGACTCCTAACCCAAGCAGTAAAGCGCTTCGCTTTTTTGTTCTCCTATGCAAGTTTCCCCTCTCCGTTGGCTGACCACCGGATTACTGATGATCCTCGTCAGCGTTTCGACCCTAATTCTGCGCGAGCTACACCAGCTGCGGCTCGTGGCGCAGGCCGCGCCACTGCCAGCGGCGCAGGCCGCTAGCTTCATCCGTTTCGCGTCGCTGCCGGCCGCGCCAGCAGAGACTCCAACGCCAGTAATACTGGTGGGCGTTGAATATGATGGCACCACACGGTCGTTTGGCACAGGTAATTATGGAATGGATAGCCCGCGACTGGCCGGTCTACCAGTAGTAACCGACAAATAGCGCAAAGCCGCTGGCACCCGTCATCAACTAGGCATAGCGGCACTTGCCACACCTCTTTACCGGCGATGGCTCCGGCCGGTAGTAAACGGAGCTTTTTGTTTCACTTTTCATCTCTACCTCAGATGAACCAACCCAATTCAGGTCAGATGCTGACCTACGAACAGCTCGGCGAGGAAGTCGCTAAGCTCAATCACGCCGACATGGAAAGCCATGTGGCCCGCATGGGGGCGCCTGGTGCCCAGGCGCTGGCGCTGCCCGATGTCTGCAGCCTTTATAAGAAGGTGCGCGGATATCTGGCGATCATCGTCAAGATTCCACTGATTCCGGCGCCGATCCGCACGGCGGTCTCCGGTTTCATGAGCTTGATGGATACGCTCTGCCCCTGAACGGCTGACTTGCTGGTGGCCGGGGCCGGCCGTCGTGCCGCTCCGGCCACTCATTCGGGGTTTCCATAACCGCTTCTTCAATAATCGCTTATTTTATGTCAGCGCTTCCCACTGCTGCAGCCCAACCCAGCCCCGCAGCTGGCCGGCCCCCGGTACCGCTTTGTCGTTCGCAGCACCCCCCTATGCCGCCTTTGCCTAGTACACTGGGCCACGAGCGCCTCCACGCCCTTATCAGCCAGGCAAACAAGTGGGCCAACGGCACGGTGTTGCACTACTATTTCTTCAACGACAAAAAACGCGATTTCAGTGAGGTAGAGCAAGCCGACCATTCCATCCGACAGGAGACCTGGGTAGGCACTACCGCGCAAAAAGACGTGGTACGCCAAGCATTTGCTATCTGGAAGGAAGTAGGTATCGGCTTGGAATTCGTGGAAGTGACGCATCGCGAAGATGCCGAAATCCGGATTGGCTTCATGGCCGGCGACGGCTCCTGGTCGTACATCGGTACCGATATCGTGAGTAATGAGCGACGCGATCCCTCCACCCGAACGATAAACTACGGCTGGAGTTTGCTCGATGCTTACGGCCTCACCACGGCGTTGCACGAAATAGGACACACGCTGGGACTACCGCACGAACACATGAGCCCATTCTCCGGCATCGAATGGGATAAAGAAGCGGTGTATGCCCAGTTTTCGCAAGCTCCGAATTACTGGTCGGTGGAAACCATCGACTATAACATTCTGCGCCAGCTGGACAGGAGCCAGGTGAAGGGCTCGAAGTGGGATCCGGACTCGGTAATGGAGTACGCCTTCCCGCCGGGCGTAATAAAAGCGCCTACTACCCCCATCAACTACTGGGAGGATGGCCTGACCCCACCGGGATGGCTTTCGGAAGCCGACAAACGGTGGGTGCGGCAGTTCTACCCGCCCATCGTCGCTAAAACTCCCAAACTTCTGGTCAACCAATCCATGCCCTTGGCCCTGCCCAACGGGGGGCAGGCTAGCTTTGCCATTGTTCCGGAAGAAACGCGCTATTACGAGATCCGCACGTTCGGCAAAAGTGACGTGCTGCTGGCGCTTTTCGAGCACGATAATGAAGAACCCCGCTACCGTACCTCGGAGGATGACAGCGGAGAGGAGCGGAACGCGGCTTTGCGCATCAAGCTCTTTCGGGGGCACGAATACGTGTTACGCATCCGCCTGAAGTACCGCGAATCGGGGCTCGCTCCTTCGGTGATGATGTGGTGAGCCGAAGTCTGACGCAATAGCCGACAATCTGGGTCCCATCTCATGCTAATGTTACCCCCAACCTAAATATTTTTGTCAAAGTCCACTATCGCCATGGCCAAAACTCTTGCAGCTGCCCCTGAAGCCCCGCTTCTTACGTGCACCCCCAAACGTCTCCCGCTGGAACTGATGATTCCGGCCGCCGCTCAAGCCACGATCATCAACCCCAATAACCACTCGCCGCTGGAGCGCCTGGCCCGCGTCATGAATTTCAAGCCGACGCCCGAGCGCATTGCCATCACCACTGCCAAGAAGTGGCATACGGCCGGCGTACACCTCACGGTGGGGTTTCTGGACAACCCACCGGCGGCCCTGCGCAAGCGCATCCTGCTGCATATGAACGCATGGGGCAAAAATGCTAACGTATCGTTTCGCGAAAGCAAAACCAATCCTCAAGTGCGCATTGCCCGCGACGGTGGGCTAAACGGCGGCTATTGGTCGTACTTGGGCACTGACATCCTGAGCATTGAACCCGATCAGCCTACGATGAATCTGGAGGCGTTTACGATGAACACGCTGGACTCGGAATTTCACCGCGTGGTGCGTCACGAAACCGGTCACACCTTGGGTTTTCCGCATGAACATATGCGAAAAGACCTGGTAGCCCTGATTGACCGAAAAAAAGCAATTGCTTATTTCGGGGCTACGCAGGGGTGGTCGCCCAAAGAAGTAGAGTTCCAGGTATTAACCCCGCTGGAGGAGTCATCTCTACTTGGCACCGTGCCGCCCGATCCGCACTCCATCATGTGCTACCACATCCCAGGAAACCTTACTAAAAATGGGCAGCCCATTCTCGGTGGCCCCGACATTGATGCTACCGACTACGCGTTTGCCGCCAAAATTTACCCCAAGCAGCTAACCCACTAATGCCGCCCGTTGGCCCTGCCGAACCGACCACCAAAACCTGCCCGTTCTGCAAAGAGCAGGTGCACGCAGAGGCTATCAAATGCCGTTGGTGTCAGTCGATGCTGCTGCCGGCGCAGCTGGCTGCTAACGCGGCTAAAACGCACGCCCCCGACGATACGGGCAAAACCACCTATGTTCTTGACCAAGGACTGGTGAGCTTTACCAAATTCGCGGCAGCTCTCCTAGGCATTTTTTTGATAATTGGGGCATCATTCTACGGATTCGATTTAAAACAGTCGCTGAAAGAAACTCGAGAAGCACTGGCAGAAGCAAATTCTATCAAAGACTCCCTTGTCAAAACAAAAGGAGAAATCACTTCTGCCAGAACCCGCTTAGATAGTAGCATTGACAGTGCGCGAAACGCCCTTATAGCCAATCAGCAAACCGTAGCTAAACTTATAGCTGAAGTGGAGGAATTAGAAAAAACCTTCGAGGACACGCTGAAGCAAAAACAGAATCGAGTCAATGCGTTTTTTGCCTTCCAGCGGCTATCTTTTACTCAGCGGTCGCAGTTAGCTGTCGTGCAAGTTCAGCAGCCGGAGTTGTTCCGTCGCGGCACTTCGTTCTGGCCCACGGGCACTAATCTCCGCATCAAGTTTTTGGACGGTCTGCCGGCCCAGCGCACTAAAGTGCAGGAAATCATCAGCCGCTGGTTCCCTCATGCCAATCTTAAATTTCAGTTTGTAACCGAAGGGGAAGCAGAAGTCCGTATCAGTTTCGCTGGAAAACGTGACGGTTACTGGAGCTATTTGGGTACAGATGCCCGTGCCGTTCCACAGAATAAGCCGACGATTAATTTTGGAGAAGGATGGCAACTCAACGAAACAATCGTGCTTCGCGAATTTGGGCATGCCTTGGGGCTGGTTACCGAATTTCAAAACCCCAACGCGAATATTCCTTGGAACAAAGAGGCCGTTTACGCTGAATTCGCAAGCCCTCCTAACCTCTGGTCACGAGAAACGATTCACGCTCAATTTTTCGCAAAAGCCTCAGTCGAGAAAGTTGGCACATATCGTCCATTCGACCCTAATTCAGTCATGATGTATGAACTGGCCGCCAGCCTGACCGATGGTAAAGTTGTGCCGAAGATCCACGGCCTCTCGCCAAGCGACAAAGCTCTAATAGCGCGGATTTACCCGCACCAAAAATAGAGCTGAGTACCTTCAACGCTCCAATTTTCCGCCTTCATTTCCTCCGTCTACTTCCTCCATGTCCAAAAAAACTGACCTCACCGCCAAAGCCTTGGCCCAAGGCAAGCAACAAGCGAAACGGGTGCTGAAGCACCGCGCCGAATCCCTGCAAAACCGGCAAGCCACTTTGGACAATCGGGCCAAGCAGTTCGGCATGGAGGCTTTCGCGGCTCCGATCGCCCAATCCCTAGCTCCCGCAAAATTGGCCGCGCTGGGTAGCCTCGCCAGTGCCGGTACGCTGATAGCCGAGGGCGATTCCTGGTTCGACTACCCAATGCACGATGTTCTCTCGATGCTGGAAGACGCGCACGGCTACGACGTCGAATCGGTGGCGCATAAAGGCGACCGGGTGGAGGAAATGGCCTACAGTGACGGGCAGTTGGAAGACTTCACGCGCCGTCTCGACAAGATGCTGCGGCGCGGGGTGGTGCCCAAGGCCATCCTGCTATCGGGTGGCGGCAACGACGTAGCCGGCGACGAATTTTATATGCTGCTCGACCACGCCGATTCGGCCGCGCCCGGCCTTAATGATGCCGTGGTGGACGGCGTACTCAACCAACGGGTGTACCTGGCCTATGTTCACATTCTCCAGGCCGTGACGGCCATTTGCGAACAGCGTATCGGGCGCGCTATTCCCATTCTCGTGCATGGCTACGACCACCCGGTGCCCGACGGCCGAGGTTTCCTGGGAGGATGGGGCCCTCTGCCAGGTCCTTGGTTAGCCCCAGGTTTCCAACTGAAAGGCTACGAGGAACTAGCCCGCCGCACAGAAATCGCCGGTAAGCTGATTGATCGCTTCAATACAATGCTCGGGAAGGTGGCTGCCCAATTCAAACATGTGCAGTACATAGATCTGCGCGGCACTCTATCCAATGGCCCTGACTACGAGGACTGGTGGGCCAACGAACTTCACCCCACTAAAGCCGGCTTCGCCCGCGTGGCCGACCGTTTTGTGTCGGCGTTGAATCCTGCGTAAGCCTAGCAGTTTCGGGCCACCTACCAGTTAGCCAAGTGCGTGATCCGGAAAAACCAGCCCCTCAAAACTCAAAATCCCGCACCTCCCCATTCAGCTCCCGCCCCCGCAGCACCCGCTCGCGCTGGTAGTTGAAGGCAATCGAATTCTCCTCGTAGTCAAGGCAGCGTTCGTCGGGCTGGGGCGGGCGGATGCCGTTCGCCAGGCACCGCGAGTAGCGGCCGAAGGCGCCAGGCATCGCGGCCCGCAGATATTCGCGGCGGATTTCGTTGGCCGGCGCAATCAGGACGGGGCGCCAGTCGGGGTAGGCTTCGGTGAGCGGCATGTAGCCGCCCTCCTCGGCCAGCAGTGTACTGACCAACGGCTTCGTCGGCGTCTTCGTGCGCCCACTACTCCCCCCTTCACCAAAACATAACATACCGCCTCCGCAGCCCGGCGCACACCCAAAACCGCCTGCCTACGCCGCCCGCGCACCCCACACCCCGGCGTAACATTTAGCCAACAAATCAGGGGATATAGATGGCAAAACAGGTCGGTACTTTTGTCCGCCAAAGGCGGCCGGTTGCTTTACCGGCCACTTTTTCGGCCTACCGTCTCATCCCTTCTGTATGCTTCCCCAACTTGTTACCGCCCGGGCTACGGCCGGTGTGCTTACCCTGCTCCTACTCACGGGAACCACGGGCTGTTCGCTGTTTCGGGGGTCGAAGGAAGCCGCCGCGTCTTCCACCGCCGCCTCGACGACGACGGCCCCGAAAAAAATTACCCCCGAATCGACGGTCGCGTGCCTCAACGTCGAGAACCTCTTCGATTTTGAAGACGACCAGAAGACCAACGACGACGATTTTACCCCCACCGGCCGCCAGCAGTGGACGCAGGAGCGCTACGAAACCAAGCTCCGCAACCTGGCGAGCGTGATTTCCGACATCGGCGGGCCGGACGGCCCGGATGTCATCGGCCTCAACGAAACCGAGAATAAGCGCGTGCTGGAGGATCTGGTGAAGGAGCCGCTGATTGCCGACCGCCACTACCAGATCGCGCATTCCGACTCGCCGGACCCGCGCGGCATCGATTGCCCGCTCCTTTACAAGCCCGAACGGTTTACCCTTACGCGGCAACGCGAGGTGCCGCTCGTACTGCCCGATACCACGATGGGTACGCGCGGGCTGTTCGTGGTCGAGGGGTTGTTGGATCAGCAGCCGATCACGTTTATGGTGGCGCATTGGCCGTCGCGGCGGGGCGGCGAAAAGGCGCTGCGGCGGCGGATGTCGGCCGCGAAGCAGTGCCGCCAGGTCATCGACGGCTACCTCAAAACCAACCCCCAGGCGCGCATCGTGCTGATGGGCAACCTCAACGATACGCCCCTCGATGAGTCCGTGACCACCAGCCTCGGCTCGTCGGGCGAGCTGCTCAACCGGCCCGCCGCGCAGCTCTACAACGCGTTCTACGACCTGCAAACCCAGGGCAAAGGCACGATGCACTTCCGCAGCCGTCCCGACGTGTTCGACCAGATGCTCCTTTCCGATGGGCTCATTACCGGGTCGGGGCTGCATTTCGTGGCGGGGTCGGCCACCATCCACAACCCGGAGCGCCTCACGAACCCCCAGACGAAATTCCCCGGCGAGTCGTTGGGCACGTTCGTGGGCCGCAAGTACATCGGCGGGTACTCCGACCATTTCGCCGTGTTCGTGAAGCTCACCACCGCCCCCGCCGAGAAACGCGCGGCGGGTGGCGCCACCAACGCGCGCCCGGCCGCCGGGCGGTGAGGGAGTTTCGCGTTTCGAGTTTTGACAGGACTACCGCCAAACGGGCGGGGATGTAGCGCGGAACTCCGTTCCGCGTTCGCCGGGTGATGCCGCGTAGCGCGGAACAGCGTTCCGCGCTACGTTTTGCGGTAGTCCTGTTTGAGTTTGGGAGGAGGAGGTTGGGGCGAGGAATAAGAAGGGCGCAGCCGCACGGGCCGGGCTGCCGCCCGACCTTTGCGGCGGGGGCGCGGCGGTTGGGCTTCCCACCCTCCCACCCTCTCACCCTCCCACCCTCCTCCCATGGCCAAAGTCGCCATCAACCTTGCTACCGGCGCGCTGCAACAGGCCGAACTGATCGTCGGCATCGACCTCGGCACCACCAACTCGCTCGTCGCGTACGTCCACCCCGAAACCCGCGTCCCGCGCGCCATCAACGATCTGGGGCGCGGCACCATCGTGCCGTCGGTGATTCATTTTGCGCCCGACGGAGACCTGCTCGTCGGCGACGAAGCGCGCCTGAAGCTCGAAACCGACCCCGCGCACACCATTTATTCGGTGAAGCGACTGCTCGGCAAAAGCTACCGCGACCTCGCCGACCACCTCGGCCAGCTCGGTTATCAGGTCATCGAAGACGAACGCGACCCCGACGGACTGGTGCGCGTGCGCGTCGGCGAGCGGTTTTATTCGCCCATCGAACTCTCGGCGCTCATCCTGCGCGAGCTGAAGCACCGCGCCGAACACGCCCTCAAAACGCCCGTGAACCGCGCCGTCATCACGGTGCCCGCGTACTTCAACGACTCGCAACGCCAGGCCACCCGCGACGCCGGGCGCCTCGCAGGCCTCGACGTGCTGCGCATTGTGAACGAGCCCACCGCCGCCGCCCTCGCCTACGGCTTGGATAGAGCCGCAAGCTTAGAGCCGCAAGCTGCAAGCGATAAGCTGCAAGCTGCTGTCAGGCTGAGCGGAGTCGAAGCTCCCTCCCACCCTCTCACCCTCCCACCCTCCCACCCTTCCCCCGACACCACCGTGGCGGTGTACGACCTCGGCGGCGGCACCTTCGATGTGAGCATCCTGCGCCTCGAAAACGGCATTTTTGAAGTGCTGGCCACCAGCGGCGACACCTGGCTCGGCGGCGACGACATGGATCGCGCCATCGCCCACCACTGGCTCGCCGCCCTCGGCCTGACCGACGCCGACCTCCGCGCCGACAAACAGTTTGCCCAGCGCCTCCGCCTCGCCGCCGAAAGTGCTAAGAAAGCCCTGTCTACCGCTGACGCGTTTTCGGCGGAGCTGACGGTGCCCGGTGCGCCCGCGCCGGTGGCGGTGGCGCTGTCGAGAACCGAGTTTGATTCCTTGATCGAGCCGCTCGTGGCGCGCACCCTCGCGAGCTGCCGCGTGGCCGTGCAGGATGCGGGCGTGCGCGTCGAAGACCTCGATGCCGTGCTGCTCGTGGGCGGCTCTACGCGCGTGCCGCGCGTGCGGGCGGCGGTAAGCGCGTTTTTCGGGCAGGAAGCCAACGCCTCCCTCGACCCCGACGAAGTAGTCGCCCTCGGCGCCGCCGTGCAGGCCGACATCCTCGCCGGGAACCGCCGCGATGTGCTGCTGCTCGATGTGACGCCACTCACGTTGGGGCTGGAAACGCTCGGCGGGCTGCTCGACCCGATCATCCCGCGCAACTCGAAAATCCCGACGAAAGCCGGACGCCAATACACCACGTCCGTCGATGGCCAGGTGAACCTCAAGCTCGCCATCTACCAGGGCGAGCGCGACGTGGCCGCCGAAAACCGCAAGCTCGGCGAATTCACGCTGCGCGGCATCCCCGCAATGCCCGCCGGGCTGCCGAAAATCGACGTCAATTTCCGCCTCAACGCCGACGGTATTTTGCAGGTTGAAGCCGTTGAAATACGCTCCGGCGTGCGGCAGGAAATCGAGATCAAGCCGCAATACGGCCTCACCGACGCCCAAGTGGAACAGATGCTCCTCGACAGCCTCACCCACGCCAAAGCCGACATTGCGGCCCGCTCGCTCATCGAGGCGCGCACCGCCGCCGAGCAGTTGCTGTACCACACCACGCAGTTCCTCAAAAAGCACGGCCACCACCTCACGGCCGCCGAAATCGCCGACACCACCCAGCACCTCGACACCTTGCGCGCCGCCACCACCACCCCCGACAAAGACGCCATCCTCGCCGCCGCCGACGCCCTCGACGACGCCACCCGTCCCTACGCCGAGCGCGTAATGGACCTGAGCGTGAAGGCCGCGATGGCAGACAAGAAGATCGCGTAGCAGGATTCTACGTCCCCGGCCCCGTCCCGGTGCCGGAGTAGGCGGCATACAAAAACCGGCACCAGGACGGTGCCGGGGACCTAAGACCGGCCCCTACTCGGCCACCGCCGCCGAGTCGCGCACGATCACGTATACCGCTTCTCGGGGCCGCTTCATTAGGTACCGCTCGCGGGCAAATTTCTCCAGCAGATCAGGGTTGTTGAGCAGCGCATCGCGCTCCCGCTCCACCTCCCCGATCTTGCCTTTGTAATAGTCGCGCTCGCGTTCCAACTCGGCAAGTTTCTGCCGCCCCCGCGCCTGCGAGAGCAAATCGTTGCCGTCGAAAAACAGCAACCACCCCAGCAGCGCCACCGCCGACAGGAAGTAGTACGAACGCAAAAACGACGGAATCTCGAACGGCAAACGCACGGCAGACAACAACAGGGTACAGCGAAACGGGCCGCGCCCGTAGCCCGAAGGTACGAACGCGGCCCGTGGTGGGGAGGCGCTACAGGTGAAGACACTGAACGCCACCGCCAGATCCGGCGACGTTTTTTTGGCAGATGCGCCACAGAACAGGGCAGGCCAGGTAAGTTTGTACAATGGCCCTTCCCTACCGCTTGACGCTCACCTCTACCGACGCTACACCGCATCAACTAAGTTTTATTCCCGACCTGACCGCCGCGTATCAAGCGCTGTTGTTACAAGCGCGCCCCAGCGAGTTGGTGATTGATGTTTCGGAGTGCAAATGGCTGTCACCGGGTCACCTTGTTGCGCTTGCCTGCTTGGTAGAAGCATATCATAACAAGCGCATCGCAGTGAAAATGGATGTGGCGACCGACAACGAAGTACACGATTATTTACGGGCCATCCATTTTTTTGAGTACTGGAAGCCCAACTTCAACCGCCGCACTTTCACCGATAACGACTTGGATACGAATCTGTGTTTATGGCAGGTTGACGGTTCAATGATCAACGATTACGCTCGGCGCGCTCAAATGTATTTCGCCCAACAGCACGTGCCAGACAAGAATCTCGACGTGTTGGGGTTAAATTGGGTTGAAATGTTCAATAACATTTGTGACCACGCCAGCTCGCCGGTTCAGGGTTACTGTTTCACGCAATATTACCCCAACCGGCAACAGCTCGTTACAGCAGTATGTGATTTCGGCATCGGCATTCCAACGTCTATCAATTCGCTGTGGCAAAAGCAGCACAAGGCCCGTCTGGCCGATACTGATGCTCTTCGAGCCGCGCTGCGGCGGCGAATGACGACCCAATCTACGCCTCGCAACCGCGGGTTTGGGCTTGACAGCCTCACAACAAGCGTACGCTCATTAGGCGGTGAACTAACAATACTTTCTAACTTTGCCAGGCTTCAGCAATTGCCGGACGGCGCAATCAGTGTTCAGCCCACGGCTCACTACTTCGAAGGCACCCTGCTGATTGTCACACTGAACACGGCCAACTTGCCGGCCGTAGAGCAGGAACTGCTTGATGAGGAGTTCAGTTTTTAACGTCTGATGTTTATGACCACCGACTCCATTCCGACGCTGGCGCTGATGTCCATTGTCACTGGCACATCTACCAACGCCGAGGGCGACGCACTTCATATTGCGCTGCTGCCGTACGTACAATCGGGTCGGGTTGTGCGGCTTTCGCTCCATAATGCGACCCCAATGGCAACCTCTTTTCTCAACGCGTCATTCGGTCAATTAATCGATGCCTGCGGCCTGAACGCCGTGCGGGCCTCGATTCGGTTAGTGCAGTTCGTCCCCTCCCACGCGCAACGCCTCAAAGCGTACCTCGACCATTATCTTCCCTTTGCCACCGCTGCCTAATTGGGCAGCGGTGAGCGCACAACTACAAACGGCCGGTTAGCATAGTGCTGACCGGCCGTTTGCTTTAACTGTCACTTGCCGCAGCAGAAGCCCCTAAAACTTCCGCCCCGGATAATACGCCACTTCGCCCAACTCTTGCTCGATGCGCAGCAACTGGTTGTACTTCGCCATCCGATCCGAGCGCGACGCCGAGCCCGTCTTGATCTGGCCCGTGTTGAGTGCCACGGCCAAATCGGCGATGGTGTTGTCTTCCGTTTCGCCGGAGCGGTGGCTCATGATGCTCTTGTAGCCGTTGCGCCGCCCCAGATTGATGGCCGCGATGGTTTCGGTGAGCGTCCCGATTTGGTTTACTTTGATGAGGATGGCGTTGCCGATGCCCTGGTCGATGCCCTGTTGCAGGCGTTCGACGTTGGTCACGAACAGGTCATCGCCCACAATCTGGCACTGCTTGCCGATGGAATCGGTGTGCAGCTTCCAACCCGCCCAATCGTCCTCCGACATCCCGTCTTCGATGCTCAGAATCGGGTAGCGCTTCACCCAATCGGCCCAATAGTCCGACATCTGGTGCGACGTAAGCTGGTCGCCGGTGCTTTTCTTGAAGGTGTAGAGGCCGGTTTTGGCATCGTAGAACTCCGACGTCGCCGCGTCCATCGCGATGCCGATGTCTTCGCCCGGCCGGTAGCCCGCCGCCTCGATGGCCTGCAACACTACCTTGATGGCCTCCTCGTTGCTCTTGATGTTCGGCGCGAAACCGCCTTCATCGCCTACGTTGGTGCTAAGCCCCTGCTTTTTCAACACGGCCTTCAGGTGATGAAATACTTCCGTGCCCCAGCGCAGCCCTTCCGAGAACGACTCGGCCCCGACGGGCATAATCATGAACTCCTGAAAGTCGATGGAGTTGTCGGCGTGCGAGCCGCCGTTCAGGATGTTCATCATCGGCACGGGCAGCGTGCTGGCGCCCACGCCGCCCACGTAGCGGTAGAGCGGCATCCCCAGTTCCTGGGCGGCGGCGCGGGCCACGGCCAGGCTCACGCCCAGAATGGCGTTGGCGCCGAGGCGGCCTTTGTTGGCGGTGCCGTCCAGCTCCAGCATCACTTTGTCGATGAGGCTCTGCTCGGTAACGTCGAACCCGATCAGCTCTTCGGCAATGATGTCGTTGACGTTGGCAACCGCTTTCAACACGCCTTTGCCCATGTAGCGGGCCTTATCGTCGTCGCGCAGCTCCACGGCCTCGTGCGAACCCGTCGAAGCGCCCGACGGTACGGCGGCGCGGCCCAGCGCGCCGGATTCGGTGCGGACATCCACTTCAACGGTAGGATTGCCGCGAGAGTCAAAAATCTGGCGGGC
The DNA here is from genome assembly GCA_031425525.1 of Hymenobacteraceae bacterium. Lineage (GTDB taxonomy): Bacteria > Bacteroidota > Bacteroidia > Cytophagales > Hymenobacteraceae > JANNMJ01. The sequence goes on from JANPJM010000010.1 coordinate 25,864, forward strand.
GACGATGTCAGTGATCATTGCGGTCATTGTCGAAAAAATGTAGCACGGCCTTCAGGCCGCAGTTAAAAAGCAAATATCGCAGGGGCAGGCCTTGTGCCCGCCCGCCCCACCGCCCGTTCGGGTTGCACTGACGGGCAAAAAACCGTCCTTACGCGCCGGTAGTATCAGCGCACAGTTTCCAGCAGGGTCAGAAACTCATCGAAAAGGTAATGCGAATCGTGCGGCCCCGGCGACGATTCCGGGTGATACTGCACCGAGAAGGCGCGCCCATCGCGGCGGCGCAGCCCTTCCACGGTGTTGTCGTTGAGGTTGAGGTGCGTGACTTCCAGCTCTGGGTGCGCCGCCACGGCCGCCGCATCCACCACGAATCCGTGGTTTTGCGACGTGATTTCGCAGCGCCCCGTCAGCAGGTTTTTCACGGGGTGGTTGAGCCCCCGATGGCCGTTGGGCATTTTGTAGGTGGGCACGTCGTGCGCTAGCGCCAGCATCTGATGGCCTAGGCAGATGCCGAACAGCGGCTTGCGGCTCACCACGATACCCCGCACCGAGGCGATGGCTTCGGTGGTGGCGGCCGGGTCGCCGGGGCCGTTCGAGATGAAGTAACCGTCGGGCGCCCACACCTCCATCTCGGCTAGCGGCGTATTGTAGGGGAACACGCGCACCGCGCAGCCGCGCTGCGTCAGGTGGCGCAGAATGTTCTCCTTCACCCCCAAATCCAGCACCGCCACTCGAAAGCGCGTCGGCACACCGGCGGGCGGCAGCAACTCATACGCCGCCTCTACCGATACTCGCCCCGCCAACGCCAGGCCCTTCATCGACGGCACAGCGCGCAGTTGTTCCATCAGCTTGCTCTCGTCGAGTTCTTCGGAGGAAATGATGGCGTTCATCGCACCCTTCTCGCGGACGTGGCGCACCAACGCGCGCGTATCCACGCCGCCAATCCCGACGATGCCCGCTCGCTCGAAATAGTCCTGCACCGAACCGGCCGCCTCTTTCCGCGAGAAAAACTCCGAAAATTCGCGGCACACGAGCCCCGCAATCTGCACGCGGCCCGATTGCACTTCCGTATCCGTCACGCCATAGTTGCCGATGTGGGAGGTCGTCGTCACCACGATCTGCCCGCAATACGACGGATCGGTGAAGATTTCTTGGTACCCCGCCATCCCCGTGTTGAAACACACTTCGCCGGTGGTGGTACCCCGGTGGCCCAAAGGCCGCCCGCGAAAAACAGTGCCGTCTTCCAGCAGCAAAATCGCCGAATCGGCGGTAGGGAACTCGCTCATCGGAAGGCAAAGGTAGCGTTCACCCTACCATGGCAGTCACCTTTACAAAGAGTGCTACGGTCGTCGAGGGCATCTAAGTTTTATGAACTGCTGTTCAAAGCCGAAAAAACGCCCCCAAATCTCACGATTCTGCGCAATCGTTAATACTGAGTCCAGACGCAGGCCGTTCGCAGATTCTTCATAAAACAGTGTGGGATTGTAATAACACATCCCGCTCGCATTATAACCATCGATTAAGTGTAGTATACCCCAAAATTCTAAGCGTCCGTCTTTATCTATGTCTGCGCCCTGTTGCTCAAAATAGGGGAGAATTTGCTCTTTCACTAGTCGGCCATCGTAGAAGTAGAAGTTATGGGTTTTATCAAGGTCGGGAGCATCGAACTGCTGTAAGCTTATTTCATACTGACCGTTAGCCAGCTTGCCACCACGCGGCCAACGGCCTGCCTCGAATATGTGTGCAGTATCTTCAAACACCTTTCGACCTTTAATCCAGATCTGGATGCCACCCGATGGCGGCATTCTCAACTTGACGTTGTCTTTCAAGTGAGTGACTTGACCTTCTACGAACGTACTATGAGCACTTTCCCCAGCCGTACACGCTGAAAACAGCCAAAAGGCAACCCAGAAGTTGAAAAGCTTCTTCACGATTCGAATAGTGAGAATATAAACCAAAACGCCCCCCGACGCACAAAGCATCGGGGGGCGTTCGCATATCAGCGTTACCAGCAGCTTACGCGGCCGGCTCTTCCGTCGTGGTAGCAGCGACGGCCGGAGCTTCCGTGGCAGCAACCGCAACCGGCGCAGCTTCCGTAGCAGCTTCAGCACCGTCAGCCTTCTTGGCGCCACCGCTCCGGCGCGAACGCCGGGTTTTGGTAGCAGCCTCCTGCTGCTCGGCAGCGGCTTCCAATGTGGTTTCGTTGTAGTCCACCAACTCGATCAGGCACATCGACGAGTTATCGCCCAAGCGCTTCTCACCGATCTTGATGATGCGGGTGTAGCCACCGGGGCGGTTGGCGATGCGGCCGGCCACATCGTCGAACAGCTCCTTCACCGACTCCTTATTCATGAGGTACGCCATCACGGTCCGGCGCGAGTGCGTCGAATCCACTTTCGACTTGCTCAACAGCGGCTCCACGTACATCCGCAGCGCTTTGGCTTTGGCGAGCGTGGTGCTGATGCGCTTGTGCATGATCAACGACGACGCCATGTTCGACAGCAGCGCCGCGCGGTGGGCGGCAGTGCGGCCCAGGTGATTATCTTTCTTACCGTGTCTCATCGGACCGTTTATCTGCTAAGGTGCGCTATCTCAGCGCGCTTGTTTTAGGGAGGGCCGCCGCGCGGCGGGCCGCAAAGGTACTACTTAGTCCTGTTCCAGACGGTACTTGGCCACGTCCATTCCGAACGTGAGGCCTTTCTCCTGCACCAGGTTCTCCAGTTCCGTGAGCGACTTCTTACCGAAATTGCGGAACTTCATCATCTCCGAAAGGTCGAGTTTGACCAGATCGCCCAACGAACGCACATCCGCCGCCTTCAGGCAGTTGAACGCGCGCACGCTCAGACCGAGGTCTTCGAGCGACGTTTTCAGGGTTTTGCGGATCGACATCGTTTCCTCATCCACCACGGCCGTTTCGATGGCGCGCGGCGCCTGTACCTGCATCGTGGTGTCGGAGAACAGCGCGAAATGCTGAATCAGGATGCTGGCGGCACCTTTCAGCGCTTCCTCCGGATGGATCGAACCGTCGGACTGAATTTCGAGAATTAGCTTCTCGTAGTCGGTCTTCTGCTCCACACGGGTGTTTTCCACCGAGTACTTCACGTTTTTGATCGGCGTGTAGATCGCGTCAATCGCAATCTGGCCAATCACGGCGTCGGCGGGCTTGTTCTCTTCTGCCGGCACGTAGCCGCGACCCTTCTGAATCGTCAGCTCCAGCTCCAGCGATTTGCTGGGGTCGAGGTGGCAGATGATGTGGTCGGGGTTGAGGACTTTGAATCCGATCATCGCGGCGTCGAAATCGCCGGCGGTGAGGGTGTCTTTACCGCTCACGCTGACCGTGATGCGGTCTTCGACGGCTTCATTGACCTTTTTGAGCCGCACCATCTTCAGGTTGAGGATGATTTCGGCCACGTCTTCGATCACGCCTTCGATGGTCGAAAACTCGTGCAGCACGGTCGGGATCCGCACCGACGTGAAGGCGTAGCCTTCAAGCGACGACAGCAGGATCCGCCGCAGGGCGTTGCCAATCGTCGTGCCGTAGCCTTTTTCGAGCGGCTTGAATTCAAACGTGCCCCGGAAGTCGTCGGATTTCTCCATTACGACGCGGTCGGGCATCTGGAAAGCTAAAATGGCCATTTTCTAAAAGAAAGGGATCTGAAGTGGTTGGGCGCTAGCGCGGAGCGGGTGCCCCGCCGCGTAAAGAAACCTGCGGGGCGCTGCCCCGCGCACTGCGTGTGTCCGTGAATAAGGCCGTTCAGCTAAGGAGGCACAGCCCCCGGAGGTTCGGTTACGCAACGGAACACAACCCCGTGCAGACGAATCGGCCGAACATAACGCCGACTCCGGCCCTTTCTGCCAAGGCAAAAAGGGCCGGAGCCGCGTCAAAGGCTACCTTACTTCGAGTACAATTCGACGATCAACTGCTCCTGGATTTTTTCCGGGATTTGATCGCGCGTCGGGTACTGATTGAGCTTGCCGCTCAACTCGCTACCATTCCATTCGAGCCAGGTATACTGGCGCGCATTGCGCACCGATAGGCTGTTGGTGATAGATTCGAGCGATTTTGACTTCTCGCGCACCGCCACCACGTCGCCGGGTTTGAGGTGGTACGAGGGGATGTTCACCACTTCGCCGTTCACCGTGATGTGCTTGTGCAACACAATCTGGCGGGCCGCCCGACGCGTCGGTGCCACGCCGAGGCGGTACACCGTGTTGTCGAGGCGAGATTCGAGCAGCGCCAACAGGTTTTCACCTGTAATGCCTTTCTGACGCGCTGCTTTCTCGAACAGGTTGGCGAATTGCTTCTCCAGTACGCCGTAGATGTATTTCGTTTTCTGCTTCTCCATCAACTGGATAGCATATTCCGATTGCTTCTTGCGGCGGCCACGGCCGTGCATCCCCGGAGGGTAGTTCTTTTTCGTCAGCGATTTGCTCGGGCCGAAGATCGGTTCCGAGAAGCGACGGGCAATTTTGGTTTTCGGGCCGGTATAACGTGCCATTCTCCGAAACTCTTTACTTTATCTGATCAACAATAATTTCAGGTGCGCGGGGCGTCCAAGTACCAAGTACTTACACGCGGCGGCGCTTCGGCGGGCGGCAGCCGTTGTGCGGCATCGGTGTCACGTCGCGGATGAGGGTTACCTCGATCCCCGAGTTCTGCATCGTGCGGATGGCAGATTCGCGACCGGCCCCTGGGCCTTTCACGAACACTTCGCACTTGCGCATCCCGGCTTCGTGCGCCACTTTGGCGCAATCGGCAGCGGCCATCTGCGCGGCGTAGGGCGTGTTCTTTTTAGAACCGCGGAACCCCATTTTGCCGGCCGAAGCCCACGAGATCACCTGCCCGTTATTGTTGGTGATCGAGATGATAATATTATTGAAGCTCGACTTGATGTGGACTTGCCCGACGGGCTCGACGATCACGACGCGCTTCTTGGCTTTGTCCTTCCGTTTTGGTTGTGCCATTGGAGTGCTGAACCTGAGCCACCCAGCCGCGCGACGGTACGTCCGAAATTAATCGGCCAACGCGCGCGCCTGGGCAGCGGTGAAGTTATCGGTTACTTGGTTGCCTTTTTCTTGTTGGCCACCGTCTTACGCTTGCCCTTACGGGTCCGCGAGTTGTTCTTCGTGCGCTGCCCGCGGACCGGCAGGCCCTTACGGTGACGCAGCCCACGGTAGCAACCGATATCCATCAAACGCTTGATGTTCAGCTGCACCTCCGAACGGAGGAGACCTTCCGTCTTGTGCTCAGCGGCGATGATCGCCCGAACTTCCACCATCTCGGCTTCCGTCCAGTCTTTCACTTTTTTCTCGTCGCCGACGCCGGCTTTTGCCAGGATGTCGTGCGCAAGGCTCCGACCGATCCCGAAAATGTATGTGAGCGAGATTACACCCCGTTTATTGTCCGGGATATCAACACCTGCAATTCTGGCCATTTCTGTGTGTTTTTACGCGTAAAGGCTTACCCTTGACGTTGCTTGAAACGCGGATTCTTCTTGTTGATCACGTAGAGCTTGCCGTTCCGGCGGATCAACTTGCAGTCCACGCTGCGTTTTTTGATGGACGCTTTGACTTTCATCGCGTTTTTTGGCTACCTGTGCAGCCGTTTCGGAGTGGAGGAAACCGCCTCACGGCGGGAAAATCGGCGAGAAGTTTTTAGTGTTTAGTGCTTAGTGTTTAGCCCAAATGTTTCGGCTATACCCTATACCCTATAAACTAAACACTCCCTATTTGTATCGATACACAATGCGGCCCTTCGACAAGTCGTAGGGCGACATTTCGAGCTTCACTTTGTCGCCCGGCAAGATTTTGATGTAGTGCATCCGCATCTTACCGGAAATGTGGGCGATTACCTGGTGGCCGTTTTGTAGCTCCACGCGAAACATCGCGTTGGAGAGGGCTTCCAGAATCGTCCCGTCTTGTTCAATCGAAGAGGTCTTCGGCATAGAGTTCTGTTAGACGTGCGGCTAGACGTGTAGCGCGAGAGCTTGCTCAATGTGCGCAAACGAAGTCAGAATTTCGGCCTGGCCCTTCCGAACCACCACCGTGTGCTCGAAATGCGCGGAAGGCTTGCGGTCTTTCGTCCGGATTGTCCAACCGTCGGGTTCCTGCACTACGTTTTTGGTACCCAGATTCACCATCGGTTCTATGGCGATCACCAGCCCCGCCTGCAACACCGGGCCGGAGCCCCGCTTGCCGTAGTTGGGTACATCGGGCTTTTCGTGGAGGTTGCGCCCCACGCCGTGCCCGACCAGCTCGCGCACCACCCCGTAGCCTTTCCGCTCGACGTGGTTTTGGATGGCGTAACTTACGTCACCCATCCGGTTGCCGGCTACCGCTTGTTCAATCCCCTTGTAAAGCGAGGCTTTCGTCTCGTCGAGCAGGGCTTGTACGTCTTCGTTTATCTCGCCGACACCGTACGTGTAGGCTGAGTCGGCGTGATAGCCGTTGAGAAAGACGCCGCAATCAATCGAAACGATGTCGCCGCCCTTCAATTCGTACTTGCTGGGGAACCCGTGGACAACCACCGAATTGGTGGAAATACAGAGCGCCGCCGGAAAGTTGTTGTAGCCCTTGAACGATGGCCGACCACCCGCATCGCGGATGACTTCTTCAGCACGCGCGTCAAGCTCTTTCGTCGTGATGCCTTCGCGGATGAGGGCGGCCACTTCACCGTGGGCGCGCGCGAGTACCCGCGCACTGGCGCGAATCAACTCGATTTCCTCTTCCGTTTTATAAATCAGCATCAGTAGAAAAAGCGCCAGCCGCGATTAGGAAGCCATTGCCGAAATCGGTTGCGGCGAAGCGCCGGCACCGGGGGTACCCACTGTGCCCGCAGCGCCCGGCAACGAAAGCGCGCCGGGGCCGCCTTTCAGCTTACCCGACTGCATCATACCATCGTAGTGGCGCATCAGCAGATAGCTTTCCACTTGGTTCATCGTGTCGAGTACAACACCCACCATAATGATGAGCGAGGTACCGCCGAAGAACTTGGAGAACTCACGCGTTACGCCGAACAGCAGCGCGATGGCCGGAAAAATGGCGATCACGGCTAGTGCCACGGCACCGGGCAGCGTAATGCGGGTCAGAATTTCATCGATGAACTCCGACGTTGCCGCGCCCGGCTTTACGCCCGGTACGAAACCGCCCGAACGCTTCAGATCATCGGCAATCTGCGTGGGGTTCACGCTGATGGCCGTGTAGAAGTACGTGAAGACGATGATCAACAGCGCGAAGGTCAGGTTGTAAACCCACGAGGTGTAGTCAGAAAACAGCGTCGCCACAGTGGTAGCCGCATCGCTGCCGCCCTTGAACTGCCCCGCGATGATCGCCGGGATGAACATCAACGACTGCGCGAAGATGATCGGCATAACACCTGCCGCGTTCACTTTCAACGGGATGAACTGGCGCTGCCCCGCAAGTTGCGTAGTACCGCCGATCTGCTTGGCATACTGCACCGGAATCCGGCGAACAGCTTGCGTCAGCATCACCACGGCCATCACTACGAAGAACAACACGGCCAGCTCCAAAATAATCAGCAGCGCACCGCCGAGACCTTTCGCGGCCGCCTCACCAAGCAGAGCGCCCGGCAGACGCGAAACGATACCGATCATGATCAGCATCGAAATCCCGTTGCCAATGCCTTTGTCGGTGATTTTCTCGCCGAGCCACATACAGAACATCGTTCCGGCGGTCACAATGATCATCGACGACACCGTGAAGACACTGTTGGAAACCGTGATGGCTTCGGCCGGGATCGTGGCGATGTAGGCAATCGACTGCGCCAGCGTGATGGCAATCGTCAGGACGCGCGTGATCTGGTTGATCTTTTTACGGCCCGACTCGCCATCCTTCTGCATCTTCTGGAAGTACGGTACGGCAATCGTGAGCAACTGCAACACGATGGAGGCCGAGATGTAGGGCATAATGCCCAACCCGAAGATGGAGGCGTTGCTGAACGCTCCGCCAAGCAGCGTATCGAGGATACCAAGGACGCCCGTCGCGCCTTCCTTCTTCAGGAGCAGCGGATTGACGCCCGGCAGCACCACGTACGACCCCAGCCGGAAGATGGCGATATAAAACAGCGTATTGAGGATCCGCGTACGCAAATCCTCAATGGCGAAAATGTCTTTGATCGTGGTGATCAGCTTATTCATCGGGCGGCTTTCAGGGCTGGGCGGGCAGAACGTCAGCGGGAAGCTACAGACCGTTTGCGGGGGCAGAACGTTCCGTAGCTTCCCTTATCAAATGCGAATGACGAGGCTTACTGGGCCGACTCGGATTTCTTGCCGAGTTCGCCGAGCGTGATGGCTTTCCCACCGGCAGCTTCGATGGCGGCTAATGCCGTCTTCGAAAACTTATGGGCGTGTACCTCGATGGCAACCGTGAGGGCGCCGGTACCGAGGATTTTGATGCGCTCGTTTTTGGTGGCGAGACGTTCGCCTACCATATACTCTTGGTCGAGTACAGTAACGCCTTTGTCAGCGTGTTCTTGTAGCAGACCCAAGTTAATGGGCTGATACTCGACGCGGTTCAGTGGGTTGAAACCGAACTTTGGTACGCGACGCTGCAACGGCATCTGGCCACCTTCAAAGTGAGCCTTGCTTTTGTAGCCCGAACGCGATTGCGCGCCCTTGTGGCCACGGGTAGCGGTGCCGCCGCCGCCCGAACCGGTACCCCGGCCAAGGCGCTTCGAGTTGCGCACCGAACCGGCCTGGGGCCGGAGGTTACTCAGATTCATCTTCTCGTGCGGGGGACTATTCGGTGACGGTCACCAAGTGGAGGATCGCGCGGACCATCCCAGCAATCTGCGGGGTGTTCTCGACCGTGACCGAATGATTGATACGCTTGAGGCCCAAGGCCGCCATCGTGCGCTTTTGGCGCTCCGGGCGGTCGATGGTACTCTTGATTTGGGTGATCGTGACGTGTGCCATTTCTAGTGTGCAGTTTTTAGGGTTTAGTTTTTAGGAGTGCCGAGGCTAAACACTAGAAACCAAACACTAAACCCTTCATTAGCCGTTGAATACCTGCGCCAGTGTAATGCCCCGCTGTTTAGCGATCACCATCGGGTCACGCATGTTGAGCAAAGCCGAGAGGGTGGCTTTTACCACGTTGTGCGGGTTCGACGAGCCTTTCGACTTAGCGAGTACGTCGCGGATGCCGGCGCTCTCGAACACGGCGCGCATGGCACCACCTGCAATTACGCCCGTACCAGCGGCAGCCGGCTGAATCAGCACGAAACCACCCGAGTACTTGCCCTCCATCGCGTGGGGCACAGTGTGCTTATACATCGGAATCTTCACCAGATTCTTCTTTGCATCGTCGATGCCTTTGGCAATAGCGTCGGTTACTTCGTTGGCTTTACCAAGGCCGTAACCTACAGTGCCGTTGCCGTCGCCGACGACCACTACGGCCGAAAAGCTGAACCGACGGCCACCTTTTGTGGCAGTAGCGACGCGGTTGATCGCCACTACTTTTTCCTTCAGATCGGTTTCGGAGTTCTTGACCGTCGTCTGGTTGTTGTCTCTCTTATCGCGGAGCATTGCTGTGCTGTTCGTTAGAATTTGAGGCCGCCTTCGCGGGCCCCTTCGGCCAGCTGCTTCACGCGACCGTGGTAGAGGTAGCCCGAACGATCGAACACTACTTCCGTGATCCCTTTCTCCAGCGCCTTCGCGGCGATGGCTTTACCTACCATCGTCGATTGCTCGGCTTTGGAGGCTTTTTCGGCTTCTTTCAAAGAAGAAGCGGCGACCAGCGTAGTGCCGGTGGCGTCATCGACGATTTGCGCGTAGATGCTCTTGTTGCTGCGGAACACCGACAGACGGGGGCGCGCGGCGGTACCGGAGATTTTGCTCCGAATGTGCCATTTGATGCGCTGCCGCCGCTCGGCTTGGGTCTTAACTGCCATTGCAGATGAGGGACTTTATTATTTGGAAGCCGTTTTACCGGCCTTACGACGGACAATCTCACCCACGAACCGGACGCCTTTGCCTTTGTAAGGCTCGACTTTACGCAGACCGCGAATTTTGGCGGCTACCTGACCGATCAACTGTTTGTCGTGCGAGACGAGCGTCACAACCGGGGCTTTACCTTTATCGGTCACGGCCGTAGCCGTCACTTCCTTCGGCAACGCCAGGAAGATGTTGTGCGAGTAGCCCAGGGCCAACTCAAGCACGTTGTTGGTGGCGGTGGCTTTGTAACCCACACCCACCAGTTCGAGGCTAACGGTGATGCCCTCGCTCACGCCTTTTACCATGTTGGCAATCAGCGAACGGTACAGGCCGTGCATGGCCTTGTGGCGCTTCTGCTCCGTGGGGCGGGTCACGACGATCTGACCGTCTTCTTTGCTGACCGTGATATCGCGGTCAACCAGTTGGGTGAGGCTGCCTTTCGGGCCTTTCACCGTGATTTCATTGTTGGCCGACACCGAGAACTCCACATTGGAGGGCAGGGCGATGGGCAGTTTACCGATACGCGACATATCTGGGGAGGCTTATCTGGTAAAAGGTTAGTACACGTAGCAGAGGACTTCGCCCCCGATGTTTTCGCGACGCGCTTCCTTGTCGCTCATCACGCCTTTGCTCGTCGAGAGTACGGCAATGCCGAGACCGTTGAGCACGCGTGGCAGTGCATCGGCGGCAGCATACTTCCGTAGGCCGGGCTTCGAGATGCGTTCCAGCTTCATGATCGCCGATTGGCGGGTGAGCGGGTTGTACTTGAGCGCGATTTTGATCGTGCCCTGCACCGTCGAATCATCGAAACGGTAGCTCTGAATGTACCCCTTGCCGTAGAGCACTTTCGTGATCTCTTTCTTGAGGTTGGAGGCCGGAATCTCCACTACGCGGTGATTCGCCTTGATGGCGTTGCGGACCCGCGTGAGGTAATCCGCGATTGGATCGGTATTCATTGAACGATGGCTGCGCCCGTTTTTTGGGAGCGCAAAGGTAGGAAAACTTCCTCACACTCTGGTTAGAGGGAGTGAAATTTTCGATGGAAGACTACTTGACTCGGCCCCGAAGTATGGTTCGGCGGTGGCGGTCAATGGTTTCTTGCGGACGTAAGTCGTACTACTGGGTCAGTGGCGTTCGGCGGCTGGATTTGGCAATAAGGGTGCAAAGGTACGGTATAACGCACCGAAAAAAATGCCTCTTCGTCACATTCCGTGATGCTACTGTGTGCCAGCGCTATTCCGATGCTATTGCTCGCCTACTGCCGGCGCTTCCCGGCCGCCTTCTACGGCGGCGGCGTAACGTTCCCACCGGGCAATGGCCTCGACCAGATCAGCCGGAAAATCCGTCTCAAAGAACAGCCGCTGCCCCGTATCCGGGTGCTCAAAACCGAGCGAAGCGGCGTGCAACGCCTGCCGAGGCAGGATTTCGAGCGTGTTGGCCACGAACTGCCGGTAACGCGCCGTGCGCGGGCCTTGCAGCAAAACCGCGCCGCCGTACGCCACATCGCCGAACAGCGGATGGCCGATGGATTTGAAATGCACCCGAATCTGGTGCGTGCGGCCGGTTTCGAGACGGCAACGCACCAGCGCCACATGACCGAGAGCGCGCACCACCTCGTAGTGCGTGACGGCGGGCTTGCCGTGGTCGCCGTCGGGAAAAACCGTCATCAGCTTGCGGTCGCGCGGGTGGCGCCCGATGTGGCCGCGAATGGTGCCCACTGCCGTCTTGGGTACGCCCCACACCAGTGCGTAGTACGTGCGCTCGATGGTGTGATGGAAGAACTGGTTCGAGAGGTGCGTCATCGCCCATTCGGTCTTCCCCACGATCAGCAAGCCGGAGGTATCCTTGTCGATGCGATGCACCAGACCGGGCCGAATCTCGCCGTTGCGCCCTACCGGTAGGTTGCTCAGATGAAAAGCCAAGCCATTGACCAGCGTGCCGTGCCAATTGCCGTGCGCTGGATGTACCACCACGCCCGGCGGCTTATTGACGAGCAAAACCGTCGCGTCTTCGTACCGAATGTCGAGGGGCATTTCTTCGGGGATGATGCCCGTGACCGTGCGCGTATCGGCGGGCAGCGCCAGCACCACCACATCCAAGGCCCGCACGCGGTACGCGGCTTTGGTCGGCAGACCGTTCACGGTGACACTCCCCGCGCGGATGGCGTTTTGCAAGCGGTTGCGACTAGCTTTAGCCACGCGGTCGAACAGAAACTTATCGAGCCGCATCATGGCCTGACCACGGTCGGCGGTGAGACGGATTTCGCGGACGAAATCGTCTGAATCGGCGTCGGAATCGGCGTCTTCGTCACCTACGGTTTCGATTTCCGAATCACTTACTGCTGTGCCTTCAATTAAGGGCGGTGAATTGGTTGGCGTAGTTGGCGGCGGGTGCGCGGCCTCGTCGAACGCTTCGCCTTCGGGTTGCGGAAGGCCAGAATCGGGAGTTTGCTCAGGTTGCATCAGCAGGAAAGACGACAAGAAAGACAACAAGGAGATGAACGCACGAAAGCCGACACCCGAAAAGGGCGCCGGCTTTCAACGTGGGGAGGCTTGCCGAAATGGCGTTGCGGCAAGCCGAATGCGATTATTTCTTCTTCTTCCCGCCTTTGCCGGCGGGAGCAGCCGGGGCCGGGGCCGCCGGAGCTGGGTCGGCTTGGGCAGCCGGAGCAGCCGAACCGGCCGCTTTTGGCGTTACACCCATTTTCTTGAGTACCAAGTCCGAGATGTTGGCATCGTCGGGGGCGTGCAGCAGCACCGGCGTGGTGCCATAACCGGCATCTGAGTTCAGCACGTACGAATAGCCGTTTTCCTTGGCTACGTCGTCAATCGTCCTCTGTAACTTATCGAGGGCGGGCTTGAGCAATTGCTGTTGCTTCTGCTGCAACGACTGGTCTGCCGACTTCTGAAAGTCCTGAATCGACGATTGGAGGTTTTGCAACTCCTTTTCTTTGTCGGCTTTCACGAGGTCCGTCATCGTGGCGCCACCCTTCTGGTAGGCTTCGAGCTTGGTTTGAAACTCGGTGGTTTTCGATTTGAGCTGCGCTTCGAGCTGGCCGCTATAGGCTTTCAGATCGGCTTCGATCTGCTTGCTCTCCGGCATTTGGCTCAGCACGTAGTCCACGTTGGTGTACCCGATTTTCTGGGCTACGGAGGCGGTGGTGGCGGCCAACATCAAAGCGGCGGCCAGCATCAGGGTTTTCTTCATACAATCGAAAGGGAATAACAATCGGGCCAGACCAACTTGCGGGCGGCCCCGTTCTGAACGCAAAGATTACGGTTTTCGGCTGCCCGGCGCGGCGGGCTTGTCTTCGGCGCCCTGGCTGGGGAAGTCGTTGCCGCTTCCCTCCTTGCCTCCTTCGGCGCCCGGCAAGCTCACTTGCTGGTCGTCGGCCCCCGCAGGTGGGCGTCCGGGCTGGTTTTTTTCCGGCGATTTGATGCCCAACTCCTCCAACACATACTCGGTGTAATCGTGCGTGGGGTTGGTGTAAAGCATCGTAACATCCCCGGATTTATCGAAAATGATCGCCAGTTGCTTTTGCTTGGCTACCTTCTCGATAGCGGTAAACACTTGGTCGTACACGGGCTTCATCAACTCCTGGCGCTTTTTGAAGACGGTGCCCTCGAAGCCAAAAGTTTTCTGCTGGAACTCGCGCGCTTCGGCTTCTTTCTTGGCGATTTCATCCAGCCGCTTCTTCTTTTGCTCATCTCGTAGCAGCGGTTCCGAAAGCTTGTAGTCGCGGTTGAGGCGATCCACATCCGCGCGCTTCCCCTCAATTTCCTTCTGCCAAGCTGCTGACAGCCGGTTAACCTCTTGCTGCGCTGTTGCGTAGGCGGGCAGTTTCTCCACGATGTAGCGCGAATCGGCATAGCCGATTTTTTGCGCTTCCACGGCAAATGGCGCCACTACGGGTGCCAGTGCCACCAGCCCCACCGTCAGTAAGCGCCTCAACGCGCGCCCACCGCAACCCAAAACCCGAAACTCGAAACTCATTAGCGAATCTGCTGGCCGATGGTGAAGTGAAATTGCCCACGCTTCTGCGCCGGAGCCCCCGGAATTTGGTCGAAGCCGTGACCGTAGTCGAAGCCCAACAACCCAAACGCGGCCATAAAAATGCGCACCCCAACCCCCGCCGACCGATATAGCTTGTACGGATTGTACTGCGCGTAATCGGCGTATTGGTTGCCGGCCTCCGCAAACGCCAAAGCGTAAATGGTGGCCGACGGGTTCAGCGAAATTGGATAACGCGTTTCGAGTACGTATTTATTGTACGCCACCCCACCGGACTCCTGCTGCCCGTTGATAGAGCGCGAGCCCGGAATGGCGCCGGCGGAATTGGGGTCTTCGTACCCGCGCAGTCCCACGAAATCGGTGCCCACGATCAGGTTGAACCCACCCAACCCCGAACCGCCCAGCTTGAAGCGCTCGAATGGCCCGATTTCCTGGGCGCGCCGGTACGTGCTGACGAAGCCGAAGTGCGCCCGCGCATTGAGTACCAGGTTCCCCGCGAGTTTCGTGAACCACGACGCGTCGAACATATACTTGTTGAACTCGATGCGCCGTACATTCGACGGCTGCAGATTGAATAGCGAGTACGGCGGCGTGAGGTTGACCGACAGCGACAGCGACGAGCCGCGCCGTGGGAAGGTCGGGTTATCGATGGAGTTTCGCGCCAGCGTGGTATTGAGGGCCACGGAATACGCGTCACCATCGCTGAAGCCAGGAAACGCCGGATAGCGGTTAAGGCGATACTGATAGAACGACAGCGCGTGCGAGAGCGTGAAGTACGTATCCGGTATTTGCAGCCGCCGCCCCAAGCTGATCGTCAGGCCGTTGATTTTAATACTGGGCGTTTCCGAAGTCACTTCCGTCGAGAACCCAATCTGGCGCTGAATGCTCTTGCTGGCGCTGACCGAGAACGAGTTCGGCTTGTGCCCGCCGAGCCACGGCTCCGTAAACGTCAGCGAGTACGACTGGAACGCCCGCCCGTTGGCCTGTGCGTTGATACCGATTCGCTGACCATCGCCGCCCGGCACAGGCTGCCAGTTTGCCAATTTGCCCGCTTTGCGCAGCGAGAAGTTGTTGAAAACCAAACCCACAGTACCGGTGAAGCCCAGCGGCCCGCCCCAACCACCCGAAAGCGTAACTTGGTCGGAGGGTTTTTCGACCACCGTCCAGTTGATGTCTACGGTACCGTCTTGCGGGTTCGGTACCGGCGAAGGCGTGACTTTTTCGGGGTCGAAGTAACCGAGCGTCGCCAATTCGCGCTGCGAGCGGATGATATCCTCGCGCGAGAACTTTTGCCCCGGAATCGTATATAGTTCGCGCAGAATTACGTGGTCGCTGGTCTTGGTATTGCCCTCAACCGTGACTTGGCGGATGCGGGCTTGCTGGCCTTCCACCAAGCGCATCTCGATGTCAATTGAATCGCCTTCGACCAACACTTCCACCGGCTCAATTTGAAAGAACAGGTAGCCATCGTTCATATACAACGACGTGACATCCAAGCCCGTCGGGTTATAATTGACCCGTTTTTCGAGCTTTTCTTTCGAGTAAGCCTCCCCTTCCTTCACGCCCAGAATGGCGCCGAGATACTTGGAATCGTAGAGGTAATTGCCCGTCCAGGTGACGTGGCGGAAATAGTATTTCCGCCCTTCATCAATTTTTAGCTTAACCGCCACGCGGTCGGGGCTGACTGAGTAAACCGTATCCGATGTGATGGCCGCATCGCGATAACCTTCGCCTTGATAGTAATCAAGCAGGATACGTTTATCTTCTTCAAACCCTGATTTCAGGAATTTGGAAGTCGTGAACAGCTTATACCAATGCTTTTCCTTCGTTTTTTTGAACTGGCCCCGCAGTTTGCTTGCTGCAACAGCCTGATTGCCATCGAAATCAATGCTCTCAATGCGGACGCGCTCGCCTTTTTCGACATTGAACGTCAGCACCACAGAGTTCGGCAACACCGAGTCAGGACGAGGAATCACGCTGACGCGCGCATTCATAAACCCCTTCTCCAAGAAGTATTTGCGGATAACGGTACGCGTGTTACTGAGCAGCGCATCCGTCACCACTTTTCCCCGAATCAGCTTGATTTTCTTGCGCAAATCATCCGCTTGTCCTTTTTTGATGCCTTTGAAGGCAAATTTCGAAAGCCGGGGGCGCTCTTTTAACGCAAAATCGAGGAAGATGTAATTGCCCTCGATCTTCGTGACAGCTACATCGGCATCGCCGAGCAAACCTTGATCCCAGAGTTTATGCAGGGCTTTACCCAAGTCTTCACCGGGCACCGTGACCTTATCGCCAACCTTCAAGCCGGTCAGCGATATGATGGTGGCTGCATCAAGATATTGGGTGCCGCTGACCGTGATGCCGCCAATTTCGTATTGTTTCGGCTCCGTCGGCAGGGCTACCGGGCCAGCTGGGCGGCCCACGCCCAATTGTGCCCAAGCAGTACCGTTGGTCATCGATGCCAGCACAACAGCCAGCAGCGCTACTACTGCCCACCGAGGCGCACCAACACGGCGCATCATTCGGCGACGAGCTGCTCGCTCGTTTTGCCGAACCGCCGTTCGCGGCGCTGAAATGCGTGCAGGGCTTCGTTGAAATGGGCTTTGCGGAAATCGGGCCACAGAATGTCGGTGATGTATAGTTCGGTGTACGCCAATTCCCAGAGCATAAAATTGCTGATTCGCTGCTCGCCGCTTGTACGGATGAGTAGTTCGGGGTCGGGATACGGTGCCGTCGAGAGAGCGGCTTTGAGATGTTCGGGAGTGATTTCGTCGGGCCGGAGTTGCCCGGCGGCTACGCGCTCGGCCAAGTGGCGGGTTGCTCGGGTCAGGTCCCACCGCCCCGAGTAACTCAGGGCGAGCACCAAGGTCAGTCCGGTATGGGCCGCCGTGAGGGCAATGGCTTCGGCAAGCTCGCGCCGGCACGACGCCGGGAGGTCGCTGGTTTGGCCAATGGTTTGAAGCCGGACGTTATTTTTCGTCAGCGTCGCCGTCTCCTTACGAATCGTCGTCACCAGCAATTGCATCAGCGCCATTACTTCGGCCGCCGGGCGGCTCCAGTTTTCGGTCGAGAAAGCGTACAGCGTCAGCACCTTCACGCCGGCTTCGGCTGCGGCCTCCACCGCATCACGCACCGCCGTAATAGCACTTTGATGCCCAAAAATTCGGAGACCGCCCTGCTTACGCGCCCAACGACCGTTGCCATCCATAATGATGGCCACGTGCGCGGGCACCGGTAAAACAACTTGGGAAGAACGTGCGGCCATTCAGTAGAGCGTATCAGCCGCAAAACTACGCACATAGGCGCGGTCGTTCCGCGCAGTCTCGGAAGTTTGCTAGTGCCGAGGCATTGGATGGCCGGTCGGGCAGATGATTTTATAGAAGGTATACGACAGGCTGACACCGGTATAGTAATACCAGTCCGGGCCACCCGGATCGGCAAGTTGCGGTGGTTCTGCTTCCGTCAGATTGTCAAAAGTATCGCCGAAAGTGCGGCGCCCGCCCGACTCCACGATCAAGTTGATTTCCCGCGAAAGGGCATACTTAATTCCTAAACCCAGTGGAATGGCCGCCGATAGCTTATTTGCCGAAACCGTGCGCATAAAAGGCCGCGCAAGCGAGCCACCGATGCGGTAATTGGTATCGGTAGAAGCATAATACCCGGCGACACCTGTAAAGAAGTACGGCGTCCAACGAGTCCGCCGCTTCATATCGTAGTAGTCCAGAAAGTTGTATTCAACACCCAGAAGCAACTCCGGCACGAACGCCCTAAAAGAGGCTTGGCGATTAGCGGCCACGGCAACCGTGTTGCCGTTACTTTTGACTTGGGCATCTTCGGCCCGGATACTACCCAACGTCAAGCCGGCACGCACGGTCAGCGCGTCGGTCAGGTCGCGCTTGTAAAAGATAGTCCCGGCCAGCCGGTTGCTAAGCACCCGGTAGCGAGGCGATACCTCGCCCCGATACGTCATGCCACCCAAGCCGCCCCCTACTTCAGAAGTGACTTGCGCGTGTGCCGGAGCGGCAAAAAAAACACTCCCTGCCAGCGCCATGCGGGCAAGGAGTGTTCGTACGGACTCAACAGGTAATGGCATTCAGAGGGAGGCTATCATCCAGAGCCCCGCCTATCTGAATTTGGGGCTTTTGGTATCCGGAATCAGGATGTACGACAAGTGGAACCCTGAAACGATGTACCAGTCATCTTCATTGTTCGTGCCACGCTGCGATCCTTTTAAGCCATAAGAGCCTGAGAACTTGGTAAAGTTCGGGTTGCCTGGTTCATTGAACGATTGATCGCTGCGATCTGCAAAGATTTTAGCCTGAGGTGACAAATCAGCCGGATCGGCGTAGTTACCGCTCACGTCGTCTAGGTAGTCGGTAAAGGTTTTGCGCCAACCGATTTCATAGCCAATGTTGAACTGCCGGCTCAACTTGTAATTGACACCGAGTCCGAAGGGAATCGATATCTGCACCCGGCTGTAAGGCTTTTCATAACCTTTTGCGGCCCGATCTTGAGCTTTCTGGCCTTCCGTACCAAGTTCTTGCAGCGCTACCCAGTCTCCATTGGCAGCTTCGCCTTTAGGATTGTGGTAAAAGCCTGCTACCCCAAGGAAGATGTACGGCGAGAAATCGCGGCGCTTCAAATATGTGCCGCGGTTTTCAATAAGGTCGATCACGGCAACCGTCGAAAGCTCCACCACATCGCTGCGGAAGCTCAAGTTGCGGTTGTAACGGTAGATGGCTTCATTGTCTTCCTTATCGGCAGATTTTTGGTCATCGCCGGTGAGGCGGCCGTAGCTCAACGCCGCACGGCCCGAGATACGAGGGGCAAAACGATGCATAAGCGACACGCCCAAGTTGGGGCGTGTGGCACCAAAGCGAAAGCTGGTAAAAGCAGTCTTCGGCACGAGATCGCCAAAGTAATTCATCGCGTTCAGGTGAACGGAGACGGTGTTGTACAGCTTGGATTGACGGGCTACGCTAGGCATCATCTGCGCCGATGCCGTCAATGAGAAGAAGGTGCTTCCGGCAACCAGCAGGCCTGCCAAAAGTCGGGGGGGGGACGTACGCGTACTCATCAGGTTGTGGGCAAATTGTTATCGGTTAGTGCTGCTTGCTCTTGTAAGGAAGGTAGAGGTGGATGAACAGATGCTAGTGTGCATCTGAGAGAGAAAGTACCTAACAAGGTCAGATGAGATCAGGATAGGTAGGCAGGAATTCCGTTGTGTTTAGCGGAATTTAGGGCTTTTCTGCTTAGGAGTAAGGATGTAGGAGAAGTTGAACCCTGATACGATGTACCAGTCGGCTTCGTTGTCGGTACCGCGTTTTTGTGTGGCCTCTCCATAACCACTGTACTTTGCCTTATCAGCAGCGGAAACACCTATGAGTGCTTCAGCACTACGGTCGGCAAGCGCGATTGCCTGTGCCGAGGGCAAGTTCGCATCTCCCGCATAGGTTGTACTCACATCATCGATATAGTCGGTGAAGGTTTTGCGCCAGCCGATTTCAAAACCGATATCGTACTGCCGATCTAGTTTGTAGCGAATACCTGCCCCAAAAGGAACGGCGAATTGAAAGCGGCTATAGGGAGAGCGGCCTAAGTACCCTTTTTGCTGACCCTCTGTACCTAATGGCTGAAGCGAAACGTACTCACCGTTAAGCTCAGCTTTGGGGTTGTGATAAAAAGCCGCAATACCGCCGAAAACATAAGGGGCAAACTCGCGACGCTTCAAATACGTACCACGATTCTCGAAAAGATCGATAATGGCTACGCCGGATACTTCGACGATGTCATTCCGGAAGCTCAGGTTACGGTAGTAGCGGTATGCAGCATCGTTATCGGCCTTATCGGCTGAAAGATTGTCAGCTCCCGAAATACGGCCATAGCTGAGTGCGCCACGGCCCGACAAACGCGGCGAGAAACGATGCATATAACTGAACCCCAAGTTAGGACGCGTAGCCCCAAAGCGCAAGCTGGTGAAGCTGGTCTTCGGCACGAGATCGCCGAAATAGTTCATCGCGTTTAGATGAACGGAGACTGTATTGTACAGCTTTCGTCGATTAAACTGCTGTGCAGTTGCCGTCGAAGCCATTAAAAAAGAGAGTGTTAGCGCCAGAAAGGCAAGGGTATGCAACTTCTTCATACGACGAGCAATAGTGCAGGATTCGGCGAAAGTCGGCCACCGCAGCGACAAGGGAGCCGCGCGTTAGTTTCGGCAAACATACTACTAATTCCCGACTTTACAACCATTACGGGAGCGTAACCTCTGCTTTTCTATCGGTCGTTTGCCGCCGGATTGCGCTCGTCAAGGCCCCAATTGAGTTTCGTGCGCAGGGTACTCAGAAAATTAGCCTGATGCACTTTCACGAGCCGGGCCGCGAATCGCTCGCGGCTCACGGCGAGCTGGATAGAGGCATCAACGGGCTGAGAACGCGAGTCGAGGGAAATCAGAAAGTTGTTGGCGCGTCCTTCGATCTCAAAAGAAATGACGCTGCGGTCGGGGACGATGAGGGGCCGCACGTTGAGATTGTGCGGGCAGACCGGCGCAATAACGAAGTTGGTGGTGTGCGGCAGTAAAACCGGACCACCGCACGAAAGCGAGTAGCCGGTGGAGCCGGTTGGGGTGGAGACGATCAGCCCATCGGCCCAATAGGAGTTTAAGAACTCGCCGTCAATGTAAGTGTGTACGACAATCATCGCCGAAGAGTCGCGCTTTAGAATGGAGAACTCGTTGAGACCGAACGCAATGCCATCAAAAACTGCTTGGTCTGACTCGACCCGAATCAAGGAGCGGTCGTCGAGAGTATAGTGGCCGCGCACGAGGGCATCAACGGCGTCGGCGACGCGTTCTTGCGGTACGGTGGCCAGAAAACCGAGGCGCCCCATATTGATGCCCAGAATTGGAATCTGAAGGGCGCCAACGTAGGTAACGGCCTCTAGGAGCGTGCCATCGCCGCCGAGACTAAGGACGAACTGCGTACCGGCAAGTGAATTTTCGCGCTCAAAGTAGGTGGTGTTGGCGGGCAGCATCACGCCCATCATCAGCAGTTCGCGGAAGACGCTACCAAGTATCCGCACGCCGGCGCCGTGCGCGCCAAGCGTGTCGAAAAGCGTTTGCAGATGGGGCCGCATCGGCTCAGTCGGGAGCTTGCCGATGATGGCTATCTGAAGCATTGCTTGGGAAGTAGTAGATGGGCGGTGAGGGGTATGTGTGCCAGTAGTGAGTGGTAGCACGCGCTTAGGAGCGGCAAATTACGTCGTGGTAAGCGCCCCGAAATAGTGGCCGGCAATTGCTCCAGCTTCCGGACGGCAACCCATGTTACCGTCGGCCTTAGATTGGAAAGCCGGTGCTGATGACGAAGCTGGTTTGTCGCCGATGATTAAGCGCGACTTCGAAAACGATGACGCGGTCGTAATAGGTAACGAGGTGTAAACCAGCGCCGATTGCGCTAAGTGCGCGGTTACTGAGCGGATTGGTGAGGGCCAGGCCGCTATCATCGCGCACGTAACCGGCATCAGCGAACAAGCTGGCGTATGCGGCAAGCGGAATATCACCAAACCGTGAACCACCGCGAACCGGCAGCGGCAACCGGGCCACATCGAAGAGGCGGCGGGTAAGCCCTTGCCGCAGCACGAGATAGTGCTGGCCATTCATGACGTAAAGGTCGTAGCCGCGCACGGTAGCGCGGTAGCCCAACGCCAGATTATCGGCAAAGCCGACGGTTTGGGTAAGCCGCAACTGCCCCCGCACGTTGGCCGCATAAAAAAACTGGCGGCCGACGGGGCGGTACCAGCGGTACGTTGCCTGCGCCAGCGCCGTAAGCTGCGGGGCGCCTGCCAAGCCCACGCGGGGCGCCAAGCCGAGATCGAGGGCCGAGCCGGCAGTTGGGTAGGCGAAGGCGTTGGTGTGGTTACGGATGTAATGAAAATCGCCTTCGAGCCACGAGCGCCACCGTAGGCCGCCAGGCAAACCGAAGTAACGCGGCTGACGCAGGAGGACCGAATCGGTCACGCGTTCGTAGGTGTAGCGCACGCCAAGGCGGAGTTGCCGTTCGACGGTAAAGCGCTTCAGGAGCGCCGCCGCCACGTACCACCGCCGAATGGGGAAGGCGTCGGGGCTGCGCAGGGTCAGTAGTTGGTCGTTGGCGACCGTGTAATCGAGGCTGTGGCTTTGGTAGAGCGAGGCCGCCACTTGCAGCCCTACCCCATGGCGGCGACTGAGGGCGTACGGCAGCGTGTAAAACAGCTCGTATTTGCGGTTGAAACCATGTTGGAGGTTGATGACGACTTGCTCGTTTCGCCCGCGAAAGTTTTGCTGCACGAGGTGCAAACCGTAATCGACGCGCCGAAAATCGCGTTTGGCGAGCCACGCGCGCGGGTTGCGGTCGGCGAGGGAGAAGATGGGCGACGGAAACAGATACCACCGCTCGCGCAGGGTAAACACGAGCAGCAAACGGCCTTCTCGGCAAATGGCGTGGCCCACGACCGCGTGAAAAAGCTGGAGATTGTACAGCCGCCGTCGGTTGCGCTCCAGCACGGGGCGGAGGTCGGCGAGGGCGAGGCTATCGCCTTCCTGAAAATCCAGTTCGGCGCGCAGAATACGTTCGCGGGTGCGGGCGTTGCCAAGAAATAGAATTTGACCGACCACAGCCGTACGCCGGATCGGGGCGCACGGAGGCGCGATGACGACGAGCGAATCGGTGGCGTCGCCGGGCAGTGCCACGGCCGGCGGAACATCAGATTGCGCGCGGACTACCGTGCCGCCCCCGCCCAGCCACAATCCGCCGATAAGCACCGCGCTGCCGAGTAGCCGCCAATACATCAGACGCTCAAATAGCGCAGGAGCGAATCGAGGCGGTCGTTTTCCTCGGTAGGCTCCAGGGTGGCGCGGTCTTGAAACTGGGCCGAAACGTAAAAGCCGAACCGCTCGAGGGTGGCGACGATGCGGTTGATGTCGCTGGTATTGAGCCGAAGTGTGAGCTTGAGCCGCAAGGGGTCGGTTTCGTCGGGAACGGCGTAGGCCGACAGGATTTTAGCGTGTTCTTCTTCGACGTAACGGCTGATTTGGGTGAGCGAATAATCGCGCTCCAGCATCGTGAGCACCAGAATGGCGCCTTCGCCGCGCATCGCCGACATCTGCCCGAAGGCGGCAATCGCATCATTGACCGTGATGACGCCCACGTATTCGCGCTGGGCCGTGAGTACCGGCACCACCGATGTCCGATGGCGCACGGCGGCTTCCATGACGTGGTAAAAATGCTGATGCGCGAACACGAAAGCGTCGGCGTCGGGTAGCGTACCGAGGTCGAGCAGCGACGTGGTAGGGTCGAGGTCGTCGGCGAGTCGGTCTTCGTGAATCAGCCCCAAAAACTCGCGCCGGTTCACGACGGGCAATTGGCTGACGCGCAACTGCTCGAACCACCGCGCCGCTTTCGCGACGGGGTCGGCGGGCCGCAGGGGCGGAATTTTTTGGTTGAGGAGTTCTTCGGCGAGCATTGGCGTAGCGCGGGTTCAACAAACATCACGCCCGGCGGGGTGTTCGGCCAAATCGGCGGATGAGTTTTGGGTGTACGCACTATCTTGCTTCGCGCCTGATGGTCGGGCGCCGGCAATGCCCGCAACGCACGTTTTTGTCGGCCCCGTGACTAGCCCGTTGTTCCACCCAACTCTTCTGCTGCCGCCGGCCCGGCTTCGGCCGCAGGGGGCGGCGACTGCGGCGAGTGCGTATCGTGTGGCGCACACCGCACGGGGCCATTCTGCCAACAGTGCGGCGAAAAGCGCCTCGACCGCCACGATTACGCTCTCGGGCACTTTCTGGAGCGTACCGTCGATGCGTTTACGCACTTCGATTTCAAGGTGCCGCGCGCCCTCTGGAGCCTACTGCGCCGCCCCGGCCGCATGACGGTGGAGGTACTCGCCGGGCGGCGGGTGGGTTGGGCAAAGCCGGTGCAGGTATTCCTGATTGCCAACCTGGTTTATTATCTGATCGCGACGAAGCTACAATTAAGTACGTTTGAGACGCCGCTAAAATATCAGCAGTTGGGTAGCCTCCACGGCGATTTAGCCCATAGTTGGAGCGCCGCCAAAGCCACCCGGCTAGGGTTGAGCGATGACGAATACGCCGCCCGATTCGATGCCTTGGCGCACACACTGGCCAAAACGCTGGTGCTGTTTTTCGTGCCCGTGCTGGCGCTGGCGTTTGGGGTAATGGCACGACGGGCACACCGCTACGCCCTCGAACACGTAACCGTAGGAACGCATTTTATGAGTCTGGTGCTGCTCATAATCCCCCTACCCTACCCGCTGGTGTGGGGGTTGTACCAGCCAGGGCTGACCGACCAAGCCGATACAGATGCCGTCTGGACGCTGATATCGGCGCTGATAATCGGCTTTTACGCGTGGTGGTTTATGCGGCGGATATACGCCTCATCGCGCGTAATGGCCGTTTTGCAAGCCGTGGGTATCACCTTCGTTTTTTTTCGACCCTGATGCTGCTCTACCAGCCGCTTCTCTTCTTCATCATTCACGCGCTGCTCTGAGCTTCCACAACCAGCCGAAGCGGTGCCGTTAGCATCAGACCGGCACTTCCACGGATTCAGCCGCCAACCACGCGCGCACCAATTGGTTGAAACGCGCGGGGTGTTCCATCATCGGGGCGTGGCCGCAATGGTCGATGAAGTGGAGGTCGGCGTGCGGGAGTAGGCGCGCGAATTCGTGCGCCACGCGCGGCGGCGTAATGGTATCGTTGAGGCCCCAAACCAGCAGCACGGGCTGCGTGATGCGGCTGATTTCTTTGCTGAGGTTATGGCGTTGCGCCGATTTGGCAATCGCGATGATGCGCAGGCATTTTAGGTTCGAATTGACGATTTCGAACACTTCATCGATGAGCGCGGGGGTGGCGGTAGCGGGTTCGTAGAAGGTGTAGGCCACTTTTTCGGCCACGAACTGGTAATTGCCGCGCTTCGGGAACGAGCCGCCCATTCCGTCTTCGAACAACCCGCTCGACCCGGTGAGTACCATTCGGCGGACGTGCGCCGGGTGGTGCAGCGCGTACACCAACCCCACGTGCCCACCGAGCGAGTTGCCGAGCAGCGTAACGGGTACGGCATCGAGGCCGGTGGCGACCACAAAATCACGCACATATTCCATCAGGCCAGGCACGCCGGCATCGCGGAGAGGCATCTCATAAATCGGTAGCAGCGGGATGATGACGCGGTAATCGCGCCGAAACTCCTCGATTACGCCCGCCCAGTTGGACAGCGCCCCAAACAGCCCGTGCAGCAGCAGCAGCACCTCGCCACTACCCTCATCGAGGTATCGAAATTTGCCGTGCTGCCGAATCGGATAGTCCATAAGCGGAGACGCGAGGTTAGGCGCGCAGCCCGGCGGCAGCAATTTTGCCGCCGCCGGTTGAAGCAAACATACACGCCCGCGCCCAATTATCGAGCATCGCGAGGCCGTGCGCGGTCAGTACGGCTTCCGGATGAAACTGCACACCGCTCAGGTTGAGGCCCGGAACGTAGCCCGCCATCAGCTCGGCAACTGGAGTTGAAGCGGCTGATGATGAGGTATCGGCCAGTACGCCGGCACCGGCCACGGTAGCCAATGGCACCAGCCCGGAACCCGCCGCATCGAGCACCAACGAATGGTACCGCGTGACGGAAAACCGGCGCGGCAAACCATCAAATAACGGCCCATCGGCCACCACATCAATCTCGGAAAGCATGCCGTGCATCGGGCGGTGGGCCAGGCCGAGGCGCGCGCCCATCAACTCGCCGATGGCCTGAAAACCCAGGCAAATGCCCAACACGGGCACTCGGCCCGCCCACCGCTCCAGGGTAGGCATCAGGGCGCCCGCGCGGGCCGGCGTGCCCGGCCCCGGCGACAGCACCAACGCCCCAAAAGGCACCCGCTCGACCTCGCGTCGCGCGGCATCGTTCGGCACCACACGCACCGTCAGCCCAAGCTGCCCAAAATAATCGAGCAGGTTGTAGGTGAAGGAATCGTAGTTGTCGAACAGCAGCAGGTCGGTCACGGGGAGTGTCGAGTGTCGAGTGTCGAGTTTCGAGTTTTCACCTGACTCGAAACTCAAAACTCGAAACTTTTAAAAGTCGGTGTTGCTCAGCAGAGCGTTTACGGCGGCGGAAATCGCGCGACCGTCGGCCTGGCCGCTCAACTCGCGGGCGGCGACGCCCATGACTTTGCCCAAATCGGAGGGGCCGTGGGCGCCGACGCGCTGAATGATTTCGGCGAGCTTCGTGCGGAGCGTGCCTTCGTCCATCTGCGCAGGCAAAAATTCTTCGATGACGGCCAACTCGGCCAATTCCTGCGCTTCCAGTTCGGAGCGGAATTGCTCTTTGAAAATGGCGGCCGATTCGCGGCGCTGCTTGGCAGCCTTGTTGAGCAGTTTCAACTCCGAATCACGAGTGAGGATGCCGTCTTCGGCGGCTCCCTTTTCGGTTTCCGCGAGCAAAATCTGTGATTTGATGGCGCGCAAGGCGGTCAGGCGCACTTTGTCCTGGGCGCGCATGGCGTCCTTGATGGCGTTGTCGATGTCGGTTTTGAGTGGCATTGGAGGGTTTTTTTGATTTTCGATGGAGCGATTGCGTGATGGGCACACGGCCCGGCTGCGGCTATGGCGCGGCGCGCTTTACGTCAGTTGCGCAAAGTACGGCTGACCGCGCCGGACGGCTACTTTTGACCGCAGATTGACGTAGATTCGACAGATTAAACAGATTGCCGAACGGACGAGAATCGACTGGCAGCCAATCATTCAACCACAAATCAAGACAACCGCACATGCCGCCCAAGCTCAGCGTCAACATCAACAAAATCGCCACGTTGCGTAATGCGCGCGGCCACAACCGCCCTGATGTGCTGCAAGTGGCGCGCGATTGCGAGCGGTTCGGCGCCGAGAGCATCACCGTTCACCCGCGCCCCGATGAGCGCCACATTCGCTACCAGGATGTGCGCGACCTGACGCCCCTCGTCACCACGGAATTCAATATCGAAGGCAATCCGACGCCCGATTTCATCGAGTTAGTACTCGCCGCGCGGCCTGCGCAAGTAACGCTCGTGCCCGACGCCCCCGACGCCATCACGAGCAACGCCGGGTGGGATTCTGTCCGGCACGCCGATTTTTTGCGCGGCGTCATTGGGCAATTCCGCGCGGCGGGCATCCGCACCAGCATTTTCGTCGATCCCGACCCGGTGCAGATTCGGGCCGCCGCCGCCACCGGCACCCATCGGGTCGAACTATACACCGAATCCTACGCCAAAGGCTACGCCACCGACCGCGCCGCCGCTATCGCGCCGTTTGTGCGGGCCGCCGAAGCTGCCGCCGAAGCGGGCCTCGGACTGAATGCCGGGCACGATTTAGATCTCGAAAATTTGGGGTTTTTCGCCTCTTCTCTCCCTAGCCTACTGGAGGTAAGCATTGGGCACGCGCTCGTGTGCGACGCGCTGTATTTGGGGCTGGAGAACACGATTCAGCTTTACCGAAGAGCGCTGCGGGGCAAGTGAACGGACCGCCCAGCTCCTGCTTGGCGCCGCGCGCCGCCGAGCGTCAGTCGCCAAGCAGGAGCTTGGCGTTACGTGTCGTTGATTTTATTCTATGATTTTACCCGTATTACTCAACGATTTTCTGGCCGCTTCCGGCCCCATCCTCGACGTGCGGGCGCCGGCCGAATTTGCGGCGGGCCATATGCCGGGCGCTGTGTCGTTTCCGTTGTTTTCTGATGAGGAGCGCGCGCGGGTGGGCACCACGTACAAGCAAATCAGCCCGGATAAAGCGGTGCTGTTGGGGCTTGATTTTTTTGGCCCGAAGATGAGCGAACTCGTGCGGCAAGCCAAAAAACTCGCCCCCCGTGGTGTCGTGCGCGTGCATTGCTGGCGCGGTGGGATGCGGTCGGGGGCCGTGGCGTGGCTACTCAATCTGGCGGGCTTGGAAACGTACCAACTCGTGGGCGGCTACAAGGAATACCGCCGGGCGGCGCAGACGGAAATTGCCCGCCTACGGCCCTTACGCGTACTGGGCGGAATGACCGGCGCCGGCAAAACCGAGGTGCTGCACGCGCTCGCCGCCCTCGGCCAATCGGTGCTGGATTTGGAAGGTTTGGCGCGCCATAAGGGCTCGGCGTTCGGCGCCATTGGGCAGCCCGCCCAACCCACGCAAGAGCAGTTTGAGAACGATTTGGCCGCCGCGCTGGCGCGTCTGCCGGTTGAAGCGCCGGTTTGGGTCGAAGACGAAAGCCGCTCGGTGGGCGCCGTGAGCATCCCAAGCGGCTTTTACGACCAGCTTCGGGTCGCGCCGGTGCTGGTACTTGATGTGCCGCGCGCGCTGCGGGTAGCGCGGCTGGCGGTGGAATACGGCTCGCAAGATTCGCAGAAACTGGCGATGGCCGTTTTGCGCATCGGAAAGCGTCTCGGCGGGCTGGCCACCAAACAGGCGCTTGGAGCTATCGTCGAGAACGATATGCCGCAGATGGTGGAATTGGTACTAGACTACTACGACAAAACGTACCGTTTCGGGCTCGAAAAACGCGCCGCGCAGCTCACGGCGGTGCCTACCGACACTCTCGACCCCGCCGCGAATGCCGCGCGGGTGCTGGCCACCATCAGCGAGCTTTCAAGGCAGTAACCGGCCGAGGGTTGCCACGTATTCGGCGGTGTACTCGGCGAGTTGCCGGCGCTTGTACTGCATGATGAAACGCGGGTGGTCGAGTTCGATGACTTCATCGAAGAGGTGAAGTTCTTGGTTCAGCTTCCGCAGAAATTGCGCATTGCGGCGGCCCAGGCTCACCACCACATCGCGCCGAAACCCGATAGCGGCTTGCTGGCGGAGCGACTCCAGGAGTTGCGGCCACAACGTGCGGATGAGGGCCGGCGAATCGTAATAATTATGGTTCAGCCCGTCTTTCAGCAGCACCTGCGGATAGGCTGAACCGAGGTAGAAATGCTCATAGAACGCTGTCGGGCCACCTAAAGCGCCGATGAAACGGTACACGAACTCACTCGACAACTCGCGGCGGCGCGGCAGGTCGGTGGCGATGCCGCACGCATCGGCGAGCGCCACGGGGTCGGTGAAGGCGATGCCGGTGGTGCCGCCGCCAAACCGGCCGGGGTTGATGCCGAGCAGCGCCACGCGCGGGCGGTCATCGGCGTAGAATTTTTGGGCAAACGCCGCCAGTAACCCCCGCGAGGGTTCAGTTACGTACGGGTTGGCGGCGGTTACGCTCGGCGGCAACTCGGCGGGCGGCGCGAAGGTGGTGAGGAAGTGGAGAAGGCGATCGGCGTACAATGGATGGAGATGGTGAAGGGATTTGGGGAGATTGAAAGATTTCAGAAAAAATTATAGCGCATTGAATAAGGAGCTTAAGACTAGAAACGGCAAACGACCCAACGAGAAACCCGAAACGAGAAACGAGAAACCTCCTACCTTCACCAGCGCAAGTCTGCGCTTATTTCGACAAAGAATGGAATCCCCGGAATCCCAAGAATCACCGATTCGCCTGACCCAATATTCGCACGGTGCGGGTTGCGGCTGCAAGATTGCGCCGGCCGTACTCGATAAGATGCTGCATTCGGGCTTGGCGCCGGTGGGCGCGCCCGATTCGCGGCTGCTCGTGGGTAATGCCACCCGCGACGATGCCGCCGTGTGGCGCCTGCCGGGCGCCGCCAGCGGCACCGACGGCCAATGCCTCATCAGCACGACCGATTTCTTCATGCCCATCGTCGATGATGCGTTTGATTTTGGTCGGATTGCCGCCGCTAATGCCATTTCGGATGTGTATGCGATGGGCGGCCAGCCAATTCTGGCTATCGCCATTTTGGGGTGGCCCGTCGATAAGCTCCCCCCCGAAGTGGCGGGGCGCGTACTTGACGGCGCCCGCGCCGTGTGCGCCGAGGCAGGCATTACCCTCGCGGGTGGGCACTCCATCGATTCGCCGGAGCCAATTTTCGGTTTGGCCGTCAATGGATTGGTGCGTGAATCTCATCTGAAGCGCAACGATACCGCCACGCCCGGCTGCCGCCTCTACCTCACCAAACCGCTCGGCGTGGGCATCTTGAGTACGGCGCAGAAAAAAGACGTTTTGCTCGCTGAACACGCCGAACTTGCGCCGCGCCAGATGCGCCAGCTCAACCGGGTGGGCGCCGCGCTGGGCGCCGTGCCCGGTGTACGCGCCATGACCGACGTGACCGGCTTTGGCCTTCTCGGGCATTTGGGCGAAATATGCGCCGGGTCGGGCGTAGTGGCCGAAATCGAGCTCGACCGCGTGCCGCTCCTGCCCGAAGCCGTGACGTATCTGCGCCAAGGCGCCGTGCCGGGCGGCACGCGCCGCAACTGGCAATCGTATGGCCGTACGGTACGCGGCTACACGCTCACGCCCGCGCACGGAGGGCGGTTTACGCCTGAAGAAGCCCGCGATTTGTTGAGCGACCCGCAAACTTCCGGCGGGCTGCTGGTATGCGTCGCGCCCGACGCCGAGGCCACCGTGGCGCGCGTTTTTGCTGAGTTTGGGTTGCAGCCGCAGCCCTTTGGCACCCTGCGCGAGCGCCGCGAAGCCGACGACGCCGAGGTGCTCATTTACGTGCGGTAAGCGCCGGTGCGCAGTTTTTTTCGGTTAGCGCTAGGCTTGCTGGCGCTGTTGGTGGGCGCGCGGCTGTGGGCGGTGGTTGCCGGCGGTCGGCGGCGGGGGCTATACTATTTGAGCGGTGCGCGGCAGGTACGGCTGCTGTTTTGGCCGCTGGCGGGGCTGGTGGCGAGCTTGCCCTTCGCGTTGGGCGTGGCGCGGCGCGTGCCCGACCTGCCCGCCCCCGCGCTGGCGGGCGCGGGCGTGCTGGCGGTGGCACTCTTGAGCCTGAGCGTACCCGCGCTGGTACTGCACGCCCGCTACCGACGCCACGATGCGGCGACGGTCGTGCTGTTCGACCCGCGTAACGATGAGTTGGAAATCCGCCGCCCCGACCGTCCGTTCGTCCGAGTGCGTCCCGCCGAGGTGCGGGCCGCCGGGTACACGCAACCACGTACGAGTCAGGCATTTTGGGCCGCCTATGAAACCCTGAAGCTTGATTTTGCGCCCGCTACCGGCCAAGCGCCCTTGCTGCTCACGAGCGCCGTGCTGGACTTGTCACCCGTGGTAGCGTGGCTACGGGCGGGCGGGGTGGCGGTCGCGGAACGGCGGCGCTGGCTGGCGTGGAAGTAGTTTTCATTTACAAGTGCTTTGTATCTCATTCATCCTTTGTATTCGATGATTGAGACCCAAGCGGAGCACCCGACTTGACTTTACCACCGAACCCACTGTTACTTAGCAGTACATTTGGCTTCTGCTGAACCTACTCTTTCCCTCCATTCACTTCCTCATTGTTTCGCTATGCCAACCTCTACGCTTCGAATTTTAGCCGTTGAAGACAACCCGCTGTTAGCGCGCGCATTGCGCCCTATCGTGCAGGAGTTGGGGTATGAATTGTTGCCGGTGGCGGCGGATGCCGATGAAGCCGTGCGGTTTTTCAAGGAACACAAGCCCGATTTGGTGCTGCTCGATGTGCGCTTGCGCGGTGCCCAGGATGGGATCGAAGTCGGCCATCTGCTGAATGCGGAACGGCCGGTGCCGCTCATATTCGTGACGTCCTTTCAAGACCGCGAGACGTTTGATCGCGCTAAAGCCGTTGGGGCGTTTGCGTTTCTGACGAAACCTTACGACGCGCTGGTGCTGGAGCGCGCCATCGAGCTGGCGGTGCAGCATTTTGCCCGCGAAAGTCAGCCCAAACCCACCGTGCCCGCTCCGCCCGAAGTGGTGCCCAACGACGACAGCCTGTTCGTGCGCGACGGCGGGAAGCTCACCCGCGTACTCTACCCGGAAATCAACTGGATCGAGGCCGACGATTCTTATTGCCACCTGCACACGGTGCGCAAGAAATACACCCTTCGGATGAGCCTACGCGATCTGGAAGACCAGCTTCCGCACAACCGTTTCTTGCGCGTGCATCGGGGCTATTTGGTGCAAATGGCGTGCATCGAACAGGTAGACCCGCAAGCCAACGAGCTACAATTGCAAGGCGGCAACGTGGTGCCCATCGGCCGCGCCTACCGCAACGACCTGCTCGCGCGGCTGCATTTGGTGGGGTGATGATTAATTACGAATTACAAAATTACGAATTATGGCGGCGGCCTAATTTAATTCGTAATTCGTAACTCACGCCACCCCCAGCGCGGTGAGGCTTTTTTCGGCGGCGGCTTGCTCGGAGGCTTTGCGCGAGAGGCCCGCGCCGCTGGCGACTAACTTATCGTCGTAGTACACATCGGTGCGGAACTCAGTGGTGCCGCCCTGGCGCTGCTGACTGGCTAGCTCGAAGCGAATGGAACGGCCCTGCGCCTGCCCCCACTCGATGAGCTTGCTTTTGAAGTTGGCGGTGGTGGTGGCCAGCGAGTTGATATCGACGAACGGCTTGATGAGCTTATCGAGGATGAAAGCGCGCGTGGGTCGGTAGCCGCGATCAAGGTACACGGCGCCGACCAGCGCCTCCAGCGCATTACCGTTGAGCGAGCGATGACGCCCGGTTTGCGAACGATCGGCTTTGATGAGCTTGTCGAGCCCGACGCGCACGGCAAGCGTGTTTAAGCTCTCGCGATTGACGATGCGCGCGCGCAATTCCGTGAGAAAACCTTCGGCTTCGTAGGGAAACTTTCGGAACAGATATTCCGCCACGACGGAGCCCAGCACCGCATCGCCCAAAAATTCGAGGCGCTCGTTGGTATCGCTCAGGCGGGTGCGCTCGGGCGTGCCTTTGGGAGCGGGGCTGCTTGTGCCGTTTGGGCTCGCACTCGCGCCGGCGACGGTACCGTTGTCGGTCGCGCCACGCACGTACGATGTGTGCGTGAGCGCCAAGTGATACAGCGCCAACTGACGCGGCACCGTACCCGTGATGCTGCCGATGGCCGCCGCAAAACGGCGTTCGGTGAGCGAGCGAAAAATTGACCGAACCATTCCGCCTACCGGCATACGAAACCCACTAACGCGCGGCGCGTGGCCGCAGTACACTCGCTCAACTGCTTACTCGCTGTACGCCCGGAAAATGATGGACGTATTATGCCCGCCAAACCCAAACGTGTTGCTCAGGGCCACCTGCACGGGCCGCGCCTGGGCGTGGTTAAAGGTGAAATTGAGGCGCGGATTCAGCTCCGGGTCGTCGGTGAAGTGGTTGATTGTGGGCGGAACAATCTGGTGCTGGATAGCCAGCACGCACGCCAGCGCCTCGATACCGCCCGCCCCGCCGAGGAGGTGGCCGGTCATTGATTTGGTGGAGCTGATGTTGAGCGCGTACGCCGCTTCGCCGAATACTTTTTCGATGGCCTTTACCTCAGCGCCGTCGCCGAGGGGCGTGCTGGTGCCGTGGGTATTGATGTAATCGACCTCGGCGGGCGTAATGCCGGCATCGCGCAGGGCGTTTTGCATCACGATAGTCACGCCTTTGCCTTCGGGGTCGGGGGCAGTCATGTGGTAGGCATCGGCGCTCATGCCGGCGCCGATCAACTCGCAATAAATTTTGGCGCCGCGCGCTTTGGCGTGTTCGAGTTCTTCGAGAATGAGGGCGCCGCCGCCTTCGCCCAGCACAAAACCGTCGCGGTCTTTATCGTAGGGGCGCGAAGCGGTGAGGTAATCGTCGTTGCGCTCGCTCATCGCTTTGAGAGCGTTGAAGCCGCCGATGCCCGATTCGGTGATGGCCGCTTCGGAGCCGCCCGTCACGATGACGTCGGCCATCCCCAGGCGCAAGTAGTTGTAGGCGTCGATGACGGCGTTGGACGCCGACGCGCACGCCGAAACCGTGACGAAGTTGGGGCCGCGAAAACCGTATTTGATCGAAATATGACCGGCGGCGAGGTCGGCGATCATGCGCGGGATGAAGAACGGCGAGAAGCGCGGCGTGCCATCGCCGAGGGCAAACTGCACGCATTCGTCCTGCAACGATTTGAGGCCGCCGATGCCGGAGCCCCAAATGACACCCACGCGGTCTTTATCGACATTATCGAGCAGGTTGGCGTCGGCCACGGCTTCCGCAGCAGCCACCATCGCAAACTGCGTGAACAAGTCCATTTTCTTGATCTCTTTGCGGTCGAGATGGTCTTCGGCGGTGTAGCCTTTGACCTCGCACGCGAAGCGGGTTTTGAACTTGGCCGCGTCGAAGCGCGTGGTAGGCGCCGCGCCGCTGGTGCCGGTGCGTAGGCCCTCCCAGTAAGCGGCGACGGTGTTGCCGATGGGCGTAATGGCTCCGAGGCCCGTAACGACGACGCGCTTGAGTCCCATAAAATCAGCGTGCAGGGCAGCTAAGTGAAGGTGGAATGGTTGAAAACCGGGGCGAAAATAGGCAGTGGCGCCCGGCTTACCGGCGCCCCCTCTTGCCCGGCTTTGAAAAGCCGGGCAAGAGGGGGCCGAAAAAACTGTCGGAAGTTACCGCATCGCACGCAAACGGGCCGGTCGGGGAGCCCTGAAATAGGCTTCCCGACCGGCCCGTACGGCATTGCGCGGTGGCGCTGCCTACTTGGCGTGCTCTTCGAGGTAGCTGATCGCCTGGCCGACGGTCTGGATATTCTCGGCCTGATCGTCGGGGATCGAGACGTTGAATTCCTTTTCGAACTCCATAATCAGCTCCACGGTGTCGAGCGAGTCGGCGCCGAGGTCGTTGGTGAAGCTGGCTTCGTGGGTGACTTCGGCTTCATCGACGCCGAGCTTTTCGATGATGATGCTCTTGACTTTGTCTGCGATCTCTGACATATCCTTTGGAGGGCTTGAGGTCTTGTGGGGTTGGGCGAATGCCGCGCAAAGGAAACACCTCCGCCCCAACTTTACCAAACCGGCCGATACTACCGACCTGCTAGTGCGCGACAGTTGGCCGGGGTGGCGTAGGTTTGCCGACAAGATGATTTTCGATGGAGTGATGAAGTGGTGGAGGATTGAGTGAGTGCGCGGCCTTCACCATCCTCCACCACTCCATCACTCCATCTGCTATCACTCAATCGAAAATTCGCATTCCATGCTCCAGACCTCCCGCCAGACCCGCACCAAAATCGTCGCCACGGTTGGCCCGGCGTCGAATACCTACGAAAAACTGCGCGCCCTCATCGAAGAAGGGGTAGATGTTTTTCGGCTGAATTTTTCGCACGGCTCCTACGCCGATCACCTCGCCGTCATCAATCTGGTGCGGCGGCTCAATAAAGATTTGCGCACCAACGTGTGTCTGTTACAGGATTTGCAAGGGCCGAAAATTCGGTTGGGCGAAGTGGAAGGCGGGCAGGTAATCATTACCGCCGGCGATAAAATCAAGCTGATTTGCGGCGAAAAAGAAATTTCGACCGCCACCCGCCTCAGCACGATTTACTTGGGGTTGGCGCA
Organism: Hymenobacteraceae bacterium; assembly: GCA_031425525.1. Classification (GTDB taxonomy): domain Bacteria; phylum Bacteroidota; class Bacteroidia; order Cytophagales; family Hymenobacteraceae; genus JANNMJ01. The sequence goes on from JANPJM010000010.1 coordinate 61,211, forward strand.
GGACGTGAAGCCCGGCGACGCGATTCTACTCGACGACGGCAAGCTGGAATTACGCGTCCTCGCGACCGACGGCAAGCAGGAAGTCGATGTCGAGGTGATTTACGGCGGCGTGGTGAAGCCGCGCAAAGGCATCAACCTGCCCGATTCGAACGTGTCGGCGCCGTCGTTGACGGATAAGGATGAGGAAGACTTGAAATTTGGGCTTGAACACGGCGTCGAGTGGGTGGCGCTCTCTTTCGTGCGGACGGCCGACGACATTCGGTACATCAAAAAACTGATTGCCGACGCCGGTTCGACGGCGCGCGTGATCGCGAAGGTGGAAAAGCCCGAGGCGATGAAGAATATGCTCGAAATCGTGGCCGAATCGGACGCCGTGATGGTCGCGCGCGGCGATTTGGGCGTGGAAGTGGGGATGGAGCAGGTGCCGATGATGCAAAAGCGCCTCGTGGCGGCCTGCAACGCGGTGGGCAAGCCGGTCATCGTGGCCACCCAGATGATGGAATCGATGATTACGGCGCCGCGCCCCACCCGCGCCGAAACCAACGACGTAGCCAACGCCGTCCTCGACGGCGCCGACGCGCTGATGCTCTCCGCCGAAACCGCCGCCGGCGACTACCCGATTGAGACGATCCGGTCGATGCACCGCACGATTGCGATGGTGGAGGCAGAAGCCGATCTGTATTACAAAGCCGTGCCCTTCGACCGCACCGACCCGCTCTTTCTGTCGGCGACGTTGGTGGCGAGTGCCAGCAGCCTAGCGCGCGACACCGACGCGGCGGCCATCATCGGGATGACGCGCTCCGGCTATACGGCCTTCCAATTGGCGCGCAACCGGCCGAAAGCGCGCATTTTCATCTTCACGGATAGCCACGAACTGCTCAACACCCTCAACCTGGTGTGGGGCGTGCAGGGCTTTTATTACGACCGCTTCAACTCGTCGGATTCGATCATCGCCGACATCAAATATATTTTGATGACGACCGGCAACCTCAAAACCGGCGATGTTTTCGTGAATACCGGCTCAGTGCCGGTGATGGAGAAGGGGCCGACGAATTTTCTGAAGGTGAGCGTGGCGTAGGGGGAGTGGCGTTGCAGCGCGCACCTTAGCTGCTGAATCACTGTATTTTTGTGGTATGTCTACGCCGCCCATCACCGACATTCGCCAACTCGACCCCCACGCTACCTACTCGTACGCCGACTACCTGACGTGGCAGTTTACGGAATGGGTCGAACTCATCAAAGGCAAGTTTCAGCGCCCGATGGCGGGGGCCAGCCGAATGCACCAACGGGTGTCCGGTAATCTGTTCGGCGAAATCCGCCAGCACCTCAAAGGCCAGCCCTGCCAAGTGTATGCTGCGCCTTTCGATGTGCGTTTGACCACGGGCGGCGCTAACGGCGACGACCAGATACGGACCGTGGTGCAGCCCGACCTGTTCGTGGTCTGCGACCGCACGAAGCTCGACGAGCGCGGTTGCGTGGGCGCGCCCGACTGGATCATCGAGATCGTCTCGCCCGGTAACACCTCCCGCGACACCCGCACCAAGTTCGACCTGTACCAGGAAAGCGGCGTCACCGAGTACTGGCTCGTGTATCCGGGCCTCAAAACCGTAGCCGCTTACGTGTTGCAAGGCGAGCGCTACGAGCTGACGGCCGAGTATGCCGCCCCCGGCCTCGTGCCGAGCCACACGCTGCCCGGCCTGACGTTGGAATGGGCCGACATCTTCGCCGACGACTAGCCCGCGCGGCGCCGCGCGCCTGATTTGCCCCTCTTGTTTTCGATAAAAAAGGCCGACTGCGTACGCAGTCGGCCTTTTTGTTTGTTCTGCGGCAGCGCACTCGGCGCGGCAAGCGGGCCGGAAGCCCGCACTCCGCTACTCGACGACCAACCGCCGGGTGCGCCCATCGGCGGCGCGCACCACGTAGAGGCCCGGCGCCAGCGTGCCGGGGCGCAGGGTGGCGGCGCCGGTGGCATCGGTGGGCAGGGTGGTGATGCGGCGGCCCGTGGCGTCGTGGATGGCGAGGGATTGGTGGGGCGGGGCGCCAACAATGCGCAGCGGTTCGGTGGCGGGCGCCGGGTTGGGGTGCAGGGTGAAGGCGGGGGTGGTGATGGTTGGGGGTTTGGTGGCGAGGGTGGGGCCGGTGCCACCGTTGAGGCGGATGCTGACGGTGTTGGAAAAACCTTTGACTGTGAGCAAGTCTAAATCACCATCGCCGTCCAAATCGCCCATCGTTATCCCAAGCGGGCTATCTATAGGGAGGATTTGCGCACCGGAGAAAATACCCATTCCATTGTTGAGCCACACGCTGACTTTACCACCGAGAGAGTCATAAACAACTGCCAGAAGATCGAAATCGCCATCGTCATCTATATCTCCTGTCGCTATACTTTCTGGAAAATCTCCCAGCGTTATTTCCTGTGTACCGCTAAAAATGCCGCTGCCATTATTGAATCGTACACTTACTGTCTTGGATAAGCTAGGGTAGTAGCGATTATAATTAGAAACTAGTAAATCAAGGTCGCTGTCGCCATCTACATCTACCATCTCAATGTCCGACGGGCTGGCACCTACGCTAACATCTTGTGTGCCGCTGAAATTGGCATTGCCATCATTTAACCTGACACTTACCGTGCTATCAGTCACATTGGTCGTTGCGAAATCGAGGTCGCCGTCGCCGTCTACATCTCCTGTCGCAACATTTACCACGTAATTCCCCACGTTGACGTTTTGCGTGATGTTGAATGCACCGCTACCGTTATTTAATCTGACGCTGGTTGTAGTAGGTAGGCTGTAAAAATTCGGTGTCAGTAAATCAAGGTCACCGTCGCCATCTAAATCCCCTATTGCTGCGCCGAATCCACAGTCCTCCGTTGTAAACATATTACCAGTCCCGCTAAAGACGCCCGTCCCATTGTTCATATACACATTTACTCTGGCAGTTTGGAAGCCAAAACTAGTGCGATGAACTGATACAAGATCGAGATCACCGTCGTTATCTAAGTCCCCGAGCATTAAATACCCTGCGTCTATAAGCGTTCCACTACTACTACTTGAACTGATATAAGTGGTACCGCTGAAGTTACCCCTGCCATCGTTTAAAGTGACGGATATCGGATTACTTGATGTTATCAAATCGAGATCGCCGTCCCCGTCCACATCCCCAACTACTGCTTCCTTGGAAGAACCGCCTGTGTTGATCTCCCCTACCACCGGCGCCACAAACACCCCCGTGCCGCCCACCACGCCCGCCGTGAACTGATGCACGTGCGGCGCCACCGCCGCGCCGCCCACGCCCTGCACCGTGGCGGGTACCGTGACGGACACCGTCTCGCCGGGGTTGAAGTTGGTGGCGGGGTCGAAGGTGAGGGTGTTGGTGCCGCCGCCCGACAGCGTGCCGCTGCCGGGGCGGTTGAGCTGCCCACCGCGCTGCTGACTGAACACCCGCACGTTGCCCGCCGAAGCCGCCGAAATAGGCTGCGAAAAGGTGAGCGCCACGTTGGCCGCGAGCGGCGCCGCAATAGCATTGCGCACCGGCGAGAAGCTAGTGAGTACCGGCCCCTGGGCGTACGCCGCGCGGCTGCCGAGCAGGAGCAGCGCGAGGGCGGCCACGGGGCCGAGGGCGGTTGTTTTTTTGGGGAGGGCGGAAAAGTAGCGCATCAGCAGGAGGGGAAGAAAGCGGCAGCTAAGGGCGGCCACGAGGGCAAAGGTCGGGCGGGTGTTCGGTTCGCAAAAAATGGAGGCTGAACCACAGGTTTTTTGAGATCAAAGTGTCGGCTACGAACGAATTTTGAAAAAATAATCGACAATTTTTTTATTTTTTTCGTCGGTTATTTTTGTTTTTTTCTTCCGTAACCGACATTTTTTCGCCCCCGGATGCCCCGCCCCGCCGCTCCCTCCACCCACCCACTGGCCACCGTGCGGGCGTGATTTGGCCTCTCGCGGCCCGAACTGGCCCGCTACCTGGCCGTGAGCGACGATCTGGTGGACCTCATCGAGGTCGGCGCCCGCCGCCTCACGCCCGCCGTGGGCACCGCCCTGCTGCCGCTGCTCGGGCAACTGCCGCCGCCCGCGCCGCCGCCGCCGCCGATGCCGCGCCCACCGCCCGCCGCCGGGGCCGCCACCCCGCCGCCGCTGCCGCCGCTGCCGCCGCTGCCGCCCAGTGCCGCCGCCCCTCCCGACGCACAGGAACTCGCCGACCGCCGCGCCGACTGCCTCCTCCGCGCCACCCGCCTGCTGGCCCAGGCCGCCGCCCTGGCCCACCGCGCCCGCGTGGCCGTCCGCTGGCAAGCGGCGCTGCCCGCCCTGCTGCCCCCCGCCGACCCCGCCGCGTGGGCCGCCTACGGGGCCGGCCTCCCCCCCGACCGCCTCGACCCCGCCCGCCCCGCCGACCACGCCCGCTGGCGCCACGGCTGGCTGCACCACCGCGCCCGGCCCCTGCCCGCCGCCCCCACCACCCACTACTACCGCCTGCGCGCCCAGGCCGCCGGGCTGCTGGCCGAAGCGGCGGCGCTGGGCCGAGCCCCCTCCCCGCCCGCCGTACTTTTACGCCCCTGATGCTCTCTCCTACCCTCGCGCTCGCCCTCATTACGGGCTACTTCCTGCTCCTCATCGGCATTGCGGCGCTCACGAGCCGGCGGGCTACGTCGGAATCGTTTTTCGTGGCGAACCGGTCGGCGCCCTGGCCGATGGTCGCGTTTGCCATGATCGGCACGAGCCTTTCGGGCGTCACGTTCGTGAGCGTGCCGGGCGCGGTGGCCGCCACCGGCTGGAGCTACCTGGCCGTGGTGTTCGGTTATCTGGTGGGCTATGTGGTCATCGGCACAGTGCTGATGCCGATCTACTACCGCCTCCGCCTCACCAGTATCTATACCTACCTGGAGCAGCGGTTTGGGTTCTGGAGCTACAAAACCGGCGCGGGGCTCTTTCTGGTGTCGCGCACGGTGGGGGCGGCGTTTCGGCTGTTTCTGGTGGCGGGCGTACTGCAACAGGTGGTGTTCAACGCGCTGGGCGTACCGTTTTGGCTGACTGTGACGGTGGCTATCGGCCTCATCTTCGCCTACACCTTCAAAGGCGGGCTGCGCACCATTTTGTGGACGGATACCTTCCAGACCGCCGCCATGCTCGTGTGCGTGGCCGTGAGTATCGGGCTCATCGCGCAGGCGCTCGACGTGCCGAGCGTGGGCGCGCTGTGGCAAAAAGTACGCGCCTCGGAGATGAGCCGCATCTATTTCCCCGACCTCCGCGACGACCGTTTTTTCTGGAAGCAGTTCGTGTCGGGCATCTTCATCACCATCGTGATGACCGGCCTCGACCAGGATTTGATGCAGAAAAACCTCGCCTGCCGCTCCCTCCGCGATGCGCAGAAGAATATGGCCGGGTTTGCGCTCACGCTCGTGGTGGTCAATGTGTTGTTCCTGACGCTCGGCGTGCTGCTATACCTGTTCGCGCAGCAAAAAGGCGTGGTGTTGCCGCTGAATGCGAAGGGGTTGGTCGATGGCGACAAGGTTTTCCCGCTCCTTGCCACGCAGTATTTCAGCTTGCCGGCGGCCATCGTGTTTCTGCTTGGCATCGTGGCCGTCACGTACGCCTCCGCCGATTCGGCCCTCACGGCCCTCACCACCTCGTACTGCGTCGATTTCCTCGACCTCCAAAACCGCCACCGCGCCGATGAAGCCCGCCAGACGCGCATCCGCCGCACGGTGCATCTGGCGTTTGCGGCGCTGCTGGTGGTGGTGATCCTAATTTTCGCGCAGCTCAACGACCAATCCGTGATTACCGCCGTGTTCAAGGCCGCCGGCTATACCTACGGGCCATTGCTGGGCCTGTTTGCCTTCGGCATCCTGACGCGGCGGCGGTTTGCGGCGGGCCGCGAGGTGCTGGTGCCGGTGGTGTGCGTGGTGGCGCCGCTACTCACGTGGGTCATCAATGCGAACTCGGCCGCGTGGCTCGGCGGCTACAAGTTTGGCTTCGAGATTTTGCTGGTGAATGGCGCGCTCACGCTCGTGGGGTTGGCGCTGATTTCGGCGGCGCCAACGGCCGCGCCGCGTACGGCGTAACGGCACGCGGCTGCTTGGCAACCCAGCGCCCGGCGGTTGTGCAACGTAACGCCAAGCTCCTGCTTGGCGACTGACGCTCGGCGGCTCAGCTAACTCCCTTGCCAAAAAGACGATTCGCGCCCACTCCGTGTTACTACTTACATATGCGCAACCTCCTCCTCCTTACCCTCGCCCTTCTACTCGGCTTTTCGGCCCGCGCCCAAACGCCCAGCCAGCAGCCCAAGCTGCACAGCGGCACGCCGGAGCGGGCGCGACCCTCGCAGCTCGGCGGGCGGCCCGACCAGCCCTGCCGTTTCCCCGGCCCCGATGGCGCGTTGCAGAAATTTCTGCGCGACAACCTGAAATATCCCGCCTCGGCAGCCGACAAACAGATCAGTGGCTCCGTAACCGTGCAGTTTATGGTGCAAGCCGATGGCACGCTCACCGATTTCAGCACCGTCGGCGACACCCTGGGAGCCGGTTGCGAAGCCGAAGCCCTGCGCGTGGCGCGCCTGATGCCTAACTGGCAACCCGCCAAACGCCGTACCCAACCTGTGGCCACCACCACGCTGCTCACGCTCCCCTTCGGCGCCGCCCCCACCCTCGACGACCCCAAACACCGCCACCAGAAGTAGGGTGGAAAGGGGGAAGGGTGGAAGGGTGGAAAGGTGAGAGGGTGGAAAGGAAAAATCTCTTCTTCCACCCTTCCCCCTTTCCACCCTTCCACCCTTCCACCCTCCCACCCTCCCACCCATCCACCCTTCCACCCTCCCCTATGCCCTCTTCCCGCAAAAGCACCCCTACCCGTCGCGGCCACCTGCCCGATGAAGCCGACGCCAAACGCCGCCTCGACGGCGCTTCGCTGCGGCGCGCGAGCCGGGTGTTTCGGTATATGCGGCCGTACCGCCTGAAATTCTTCGTCGGGTTGGGCTTTCTGGCCCTCTCCACGATGACGTTCATGGTGTTCCCGCTCGTCACGGGGCGGCTCGTCGATTCGGCGACCGGCACCGTACGGCACGGCGACGCCGGCGGCCCGCTCGGCCGCCTCACCGACCGCGTGCCCGTCGGGGCCGACGGCTGGCTCTCGGACTGGCTGCGGCTCGAAAACATCGGTTCGGTGGCGCTTTTTCTGCTCGCCATCATCGTGTTGCAGGGCATTTTCTCGTTTGCCCGCATCTACTTTTTCTCGCAGGTCAGCGAGCGCGCCGTCGCCGACATTCGGCGCGATCTCTACGGCGCGCTCGTACGGTTGCCGCTCTCGTTTTTTGAGAAACGCCGCGTCGGCGAGCTGACCTCGCGCCTCACCGCCGACGTAGCGCAGTTGCAGGATTCGTTCTCGATTACCCTCGCCGAGCTGTTCCGGCAGATTGTAACGTTGCTCGGCGGGTCGGTCATCATCCTGATTACCAGCGTGCGGCTGTCGCTGTTTATGCTCACTACCATTCCGGTGCTGGCGGGGCTGGCATTCGTGTTCGGTAAGCGCATCCGCCGCCTCAGCGCCCAAACCCAGGACGAGCTAGCGCAAACCAACGTCATCGTGGAAGAGACGCTGCAAGGCATTCAGGTGGTGAAAGCCTTCACCAATGAAGGTTATGAAACCGAACGGTACGGCGCCGCCCTGAACCGCTCGGTGCGCGCGGCGCTGCAAGGTGCGTGGCTGCGCGGGGCGTTCGTGTCGTTCATCATCGTGGGGTTGTTCGGCGGCATCGTGGCCGTCATCTGGTACGGCGCCCTGTGCGTGCAAAGCGGCGATCTGACCATCGGCGAGCTGTTTTCGTTCATCCTCTACACCACCTTCATCGGCGCGAGCGTGGGCGGTTTGGGCGAGATTTACGGCAAAGTCCAAAGCACCCTTGGCGCCTCCGAGCGCGTGCTGGATATTCTGGAAGAAGAGCGGGAGCCGGAAATCAGGCAGGCAGCAGCAGGTGCAAGCCAAGAAGCCGCAACTACCCAACTCGAAACCAAGAACGAGAAACCCGAAATCCAAAACTCGAAACTCGAAACTCAAAACTCAAAACTCAACCCCATCCGTGGCGAAGTCGAGTTCCGGCACGTGGCGTTCAGCTACCCCACCCGGCTCGATGTGCCGGTGCTGCGCGATGTAAGTTTCCGCATCGAAGCCGGACAAAAAGTGGCGCTCGTCGGCCCCAGCGGCGCGGGCAAAAGCACCGTAGCGGCGCTCGTGCAGCAGTTTTACCCGATAGCGAGCGGCGAAATCCTCATCGACCGGCAGCCCGCCGACACCTACGACCTACGCACCCTGCGCGGCGCCATCGGCGTGGTGCCGCAGGAAACGCTGCTCTTCGGCGGCACCATCCGCGAAAACATTGCCTACGGCCGTCCCGGCGCCACCGACGCCGAGCTGATCGAGGCCGCACGTCAGGCCAACGCGTGGCAGTTCATCGAGAGCTTCCCCGAAGGGCTCGACACGCTCGTCGGCGAGCGCGGCGTGAAGTTGAGCGGCGGCCAGCGTCAGCGGGTAGCCATCGCGCGCGCCATCCTCAAAAATCCCGCAATCCTGATTCTCGACGAAGCCACTTCCGCCCTCGATTCCGAGAGCGAGCGCCTGGTGCAAGATGCCTTGGATAAGCTGCTCGAAGGCCGCACGAGCCTCATTATCGCGCACCGCCTCAGCACGATTCGGAAGGCCGACAAGATTCTAGTTATCGAACACGGTCGCGTGGCCGAAGAAGGCTCGCACGAGGTGCTGTTGCAGCGCGAGAACGGCCGCTACGCCAATCTGGTACGGATGCAGTTTGAGCTACAATAGGCTGTAGTGCGGCGTGAGGGCCGCACCGTGCCGCACCGGATAAGGGCTGCGCTTCGTTACGCTGCCTGCGATTGCGCAGCCGATTTTTCGGCGGCCAGCGGCACTAGTTGGCGGGTGGCGACTTCCGGCGCATCAACCGAAACCAGCCACTCGCGGGCGGCATCTTCGGTATCGAAATAGCGCGTAATGGCCTGAATGCCTTTATACTGGCTCGCCATCACATCATCGACCTGCTCGGCGATGCTGTCGAGCGACTGACGGCCAAAGAAATCAGTGGGCACGATGACGGCCGAATACAGTTTTGGGCTGATATCGAGGGCAATCACGAGTGGCAAAAACTCTTCGGTAAACCAGCGCTGGTCGCTGATGCTCACGACCCGCAGATGGCGGGCATCGGAAATGCCTTTGTAGATCCGCTTCTCGCGCATCAGTTCGAGGCTTCGCATGCAGGTAGCGCGAAAATCGGCGGTGGCCGCGAAACCGTGCCAGACAACGAAGCTACCGGGCAAGGCAGCATCGAAATACAACGTACTAACCGCGTCGCGATGAATGAGTTGGAGGTTGATGAAGTCCATAGCAGCAGCTTGAACAGCAGCGCTACCCATCAGTAGAATACTCATCGGTAGCAGATAGCAGAGGTAGAAGGCGGATGATATAACCACGCCCGTGTTTTGTTACGACTTTAAAACGTCAAAAGTTACTTGCTGCCGGCCAGCAAATTGGCAAATAACCGCATCGCGCCGGGCACTCCCGCCGGGAGCTGCCGGAAGAAACTCAGGCCCGTGTACACGTAGGTGCCTTTGCCGTAGCGCGCCACCAGCAGGGCGCCGTCGAGGGGCGTTTCGCCGGGGTCGTGCGCGCGGAGCAGCGCGGTATAACCGGGGTCGATGACTTCCGGGTAGTACAGCCCCTGCTCCTGCACCCAACCCTGAAAATCGGTGGTGGTGAGCTTATTTGGCCGGTTGAGCAGCGGGTCAGCGGGCACCAGAAACTCAACGGCGGCCGTCTCGTCGGTGATGCGCTTATTGGCGGGTTTCAGCGGGTAGGGGCCGAAATTGGTGCCCAACAGCCCGCCCGTGGTGTTGTACTGCGTGACGAGCGTGCCGCCGGCCTTCACGTAGTCGAGCAAGACCGGCTGCCGAGCCGACAGCCACGGCAGCGTGTTCCAGGCGCGGATACCGAGAACTACGGCGTCGAAGGTGCGCAGATTGGTGGCCGTCAAATCAGCTTCCGCCAGCACCACCACTTGATAGCCCATTTGGCGCAGAGCGGCGGGCACATCGTCGCCGGCGCCCACCACGTAGCCCACGCGGTTGGTGGCGCCGCGCTTGATGTCGGCGCGCACGAGCCGCACGGTGGCGTCGGGGAAGAGTACTTGTTCGGGGATGTGGGAGTAGGCGATCACTTCTTCGCCGGTACTGATTTCGGCGCCCGCGTGCGAGCTGAGAACGGCCACCGCCCGCAGCGTCCGTTGGCTGAAAGACCGGGGCCGCAGCCGGAACGAAAGCGTCGTATCCTGCCCCGCCGCGAGCCGGAACGGACGCTGGCGCGGGGCTGATTCGGCATCTTCGGCCCACGTTGCACCGGCGCCGGCGCCCTGAATCTGCAATTTCACATAGCCGCTCGCGGCGGCTCGCGCGGCCCGCACCCGCACGTGCAGCGCGCGCGTGGTGGTATCGGCAAAAATGAGGACGTGTTCCTCGACGCCGACGGCCACCGGCGGCACCGCCACCACCGGACGCCGTAGCTCGCCGAGGGCGGGGTCGGTGCGCCGATGCTCGATGGGTAACTCGATTTCCAGAGGCGCATCGTCTGGCCCGCCCAGACGCACAATAGCCGTAACCATGAACAATGGCGCGTTGTCGGGAGCCCCGATCAGCAGTGGGATGGGCACGACGTACATTCCGATTTTCGGCTCGTCGCGCAACCAGTATGGTTGGCTCAGCAGGGTTTTCAGGGCGGCCGGGCGGCGGCGTAACCGCACGATGAAATCTTGATTTTCTTTGAGATCGGTCGCCAGCGTGGTATCAAGGCTGAGGGCGGCGCTGGTCAGTTTTTCCAGTCGCACGGGCACCGCCGTACGGCGAACAGCTTCGAGTTTCAGCTTGATAGGCGCGGCACCGGAGGCAGTGCCCACGGCCCATTCGTCGGCGGTGGCGAGAAGGTAAAGGCCGGCGCAGCGGCGAATGGCGTCTTCCAACTCCGTGATTTTGCGGGCGCGCCAATACTGAATTTCGGCGGCCACATCAGCCGACCAACTAGCTGGACTCGAAAATTCCGGCGATAAGAGTTCGCGACGGACTGCCAGAAGCGCCGGGACATTGGCGGACGGCTGACGTGCGTCGAATCGGTCGAGTGCCTTTTGCAGCATTTTGCCCACTTTATCGGCCCGAGTAGCGGTCGGTAGCCGATTCCACGTCAAATCGATCCCTTCGAGCAGGTCGGTCTTAGGCGCCTCACCTTTCAGCGGTTGAAAGTATTCGATGGCCTCGCCGCGCGTGCCCGCCGACCCAAACCCCTGCGAGCGGTGCTGCGAGCGACTAAGGGCCGCAATTTCGCCGTACGACTTACCGAGCAAAGGATTATAGCCACCCGCATCGAGCGTAAACAGGCCCTTTTTGTCGAAGCTGGGATTGTCGGCGAAGAAGAAGGCCGACGTGTTCCAGAGCAGCCGCTTGGTTTGCCAGGGTTGCAGGTTCTCGCCTTCGCTCCCGCCCGCCAATTGCTCCGGGAACCGCTTGGGGTCGGCCGCCGCCGCAAACGCTTCCACCGCCAACTGCGCCGAGGCCGTGTGGTGGCCGTGCGTATTCATCGGTTCCGGCGAGAAGCGCGTGATGATCACATCGGGCCGAAACCGGCGGATGGTGCGCACCACATCGGCCAGTACGAGTTCTTTATCCCAAATCCGGAGGGCTTCGACGGGCGTTTTGCTGAAGCCAAAATCGTTGGCGCGCGTGAAAAACTGCTCGCCGCCGTCGATGCGCCGCGCCGCCAGCAGCTCCTGCGTGCGGATGAGACCGAGCTTCTCGCGCAGCTCCGGCCCGATGAGGTTTTGGCCGCCGTCGCCGCGCGTGAGCGAGAGGTAGCCCGTGCGCACCAGCCGCTCGTTGGCGAGCCACGCGATGAGGCGCGTGTTCTCGTCGTCGGGGTGGGCGGCGAGGTACAGCACCGACCCCAGCACCGTCAGCTTTTTGAGGGCGAGGGCGGTGGTGGCGGCATCGGTGCCGCGCGCGGGGGCCGCCACCGATTGCGCGGCGGCCGGGTGCCGGGCTGCGCTTACAAGCTCAATCAGCAGCAGCACGAGCCAGAAGAGGCGGGCAGGATAACGGGCGCGCATCAAAAACGAAGTAGACAACCGCATATGGCGCAAAGAACGCCATCGCGCGGCGGGTTGGCGGCGCCGACTTCAGTTCTGCCGTGCGCCACGCCGTGCGCCACGCCGTGCGCCACCCAGGGTAGCAATCCCTGCGGAATAGCAACCCTGGGCTGTGGGATGGAACTCCTTCAGGGTTCGGACGACGGCCGAAACGCGCGGAGCGCCTTAGCGGCTTGCAAGGCAACGCCCCGTTTGTCATCATTGCGAGGAGGAGGCTCGGAGTTTACCCTGAGGTACGAAGGGCCGACGTGGCAATCTCGCATCGCGTTCGGCGCGCTCACGTACCGTGAGATTGCTTCGTCGCAAAGCCTCTTCGCAATAACAACCTAAAGCGGTTCTCAGGTCATCGTACAGGGCAGGTCGTAAATTGGCGGGATGAAAGCGTACTCCCTGGATTTGCGGCAGCGGGTGCTGGCCGCCTGTCAGTCCGCCGAGCGCACGCTACCGCAGGTAGCGACCCAGTTCAGCGTCTCGGTCTCGTTCATCAGCAAGCTGCTGCATCGCCAGCGCACCGGCGCCTCGGTGGCGGCCTTGCCCCACCGGGGCGGTCCCGCTCCCATACTCGGCGCGGGGGCCCTGGGCCAGCTCACCGAGTGCCTCCAGCAGCAGCCTGACGCTACGCTGGCGGAGTTGGGCCAGGCCTTGGTGGCCGCCGGCGGCCCGGCCGTGAGCCGCGCCACCCTCAGCCGGGCCGTGACGGGCCTGGGCTGGCGGCGCAAAAAAAGAGTGTCCACGCCGCCGAGCGCGACAGCAAACGGGTCGTAGCCTTGCGCGGCGCGTTTATCGAAGCGCTGCAGCACCAGGATTTCACCCGCTTCATCTTCGTCGATGAGACGAGCACCAACCTGACGTATGCCCGGCGCTACGGGCGCGCGCCGGGCGGGCAGCGCGCCGCTCAAGGCGTCGCGTTGCACACGGGCGCCAATGTGACGCTGCTCGCCGCCCTGACCCCGCAGGGACTCCAGGCGGCGATGACGGTGGACGGGGCCGTCAACACGGCCGTTTTTGCTGTCTACCTCCATCAGGTGCTCGGGCCCACCCTACGGCCCGGCGACGTCATCGTACGCGATAACCTGCCGGTGCATAAGGCGGCTGGGCTGGCAGAGCTGGTGGGAAAACGGGGCGCCCGGCGGCTGTTTCTGCCTCCCTATTCGCCCGATTTCAATCCGATTGAATTGGCGTTCAGCAAGCTCAAAACGTGGCTGCGTACGGCCGCCGCCCGTACGCGCAACGCCTTGGAGGACGCCATCGCTCAAGCCCTGACCTGGATCAGCGAAGCAGACGCGCAAAACTGGTTTGACCATTGTGGCTACCACGTACATTGACCTGAGAATTGCTCTAGATGATTTGCACCAAGTCGCCCGTCACAAAGTATATTTCACATCACCCCACCCGATTCTCTTGCCTGACATAGGGCTTACAGGAGCGCTTTGTGCGCTCTTCTTAATTCCTACACTGTTACTACACCTCTTTCTAGCGCCTTCGTACTGAGGTGGTCTAGCTGAAACGGACAGCGCGAAGTCTTAACTTTCGTTGCCCATGACCGAGAAACTGCCTTTTGGCGGCTTGCCCGCCACCCGCCAGAAATATACGCCCGCCTTCAAAGCCGAGTGCGTCCGGCAAGTAGG
>JANPJM010000011.1:0-50429 GCA_031425525.1 Hymenobacteraceae bacterium
CGGGGCGATAACTTGCCACTGCGAGTCAGTAAGGGGTTGATAGCCGTCAACCATAAAGCAGGCAGGAGCCTACGAACTCCGGTCCGCAACTTACTGACTCGTTTCTTTTTTGATTTAGGCAAAGTCCCCAACACGCTCTTACTATAACAACGATTTCTCAGTGACTGGCAATCCGGAAACCGCAATTGACCAGTATAACTATTTACGGGGCCGCTGGCGAGATGCCCTACCGTTTACGACCGGTGGCAACGGCCGCACCTCCACTGGGCTGCAAACGACCTATATGTTCGATGGCGACCCAGTGGCCCGCACCGGGTGGACGGAAGCCAACGCTGGGAATGTCCCTGGCGACCGGCGCGGCTTGCTCACAGCCGGCCCGTACACTTTCAGCGCTGGGCAGCGGCGCACATTCGAGCTGGCGTACGTCTTCGGGCAATCGCCGCAGCCTGGGGTAAACGCCGGGCTGGCGCGTCTGCGGCAAAAAGCCGATGAGTTGCGCACTCAATACGCGGCTGGAGCGTACGCTCCCCCACCACCGGCAACCCCGCCCGTCGTACAGGATGCTAGCTTATCCTTCGGCCCTAACCCGACGGGTGGCCAGGTGACGGTGTACGCGGTACTACCGTCAGGCAGCGCCACGGGATTTTTGCGGTTATTATGATGCCGTGGGCCGTCTCGTTAGCACATCCTTCATTAGCGCCGCCACCACGCCTCTCACGCTGTATGGACTGGCCTCCGGCCTCTACCACGCGACCCTCACCGCGCCCGACGGCCGCGCCCTCGCCCGGCAGCGGCTGGTGGTGACGGCGGAATGAGGACGGCGTACAAGTAATTTGAGCTGCCGAAAACGAGAAGCGCGGCGCCTGAATGATCGGGCGCCGCGCTTTTTTGGGGCATAAGCGACAGATTTTCTACCGCCCCGTCTCCTCCTGCCCGGCCAAGTGCGCGTGGTCGCGCAGGATGGTGCCGAGAAACCACGGCGCGGGCTGCCCGATGGGGCCGGGGATGCCCGTAAGGTCAAGCACGCGCTGCACGGTTTGGTCGAGGAGGCGCTGGTCGGCGCGGCGGAGGCCTTCGTTGAGGAGTTGGCGCAGGACGGTGATGTCGTGGTCGGCGAGGCGGGCGGCTTGCGGGAAAGTCACTTGGTAGGGCGCGCCGGTGGGCGTGGGCGCGCCGGTGCCGCCGAACGTGCCGGCGCGCAGCCCGGCGCGGGCGCGCAGCTTCACCACCACGGTGCCGGCGGTGAGGTCGCCGAGGCGCTGACCGTTTTCCGTAATCAGGATCGAAAGCAAACCAATACCGCCGAACGGCATCAGATCGACGGGCGTCAGCAGCCACCGCAGCAGGTAATCGCCGAGGCTGGGGGCCACGCCGCTCTTCTTCACCACGCGCAGATCGCGGGCGTGCTTGCCGAGCGTGCGGCCATCAAAAAAAGCCTCCGTCACCACCGGGTACAGCAGCACCGGCAGGTAAATCAGGAAGTGAAAAAACGGCCCTCTATCCAGCAGGTTCATTTGCGCCAGCCCCGCGTAAATACTACCGAGGTAAGCGAGGTAGATGGCCCAGTCGATGAGGGTGGCGACGATGCGGTCGCCGACGGACGCGACTTCGTACTCAACAGTGACGTTTTGGGTGGTTTGGATGCGAATCGTGGGCATTATGCGAAAGTAGCGTGAGCGGCCGGGATATCCCGCGCTACATCGGCCGGCGCCCGCTATCTTGCTACCTCCTTAGAACCCTATGCGCGAAGCCGTTTTTCTTGCCCGCAATCGAGCCCGCTGGCTGGAATACCAGCAGACCACCGCCGCTTCGCCCGATGAGCTGGCCGCGCGGTTCGTGGCCATCACCGACGACCTGGCGTACGCGCGCACTTTCTACCCGGCGTCGCCGATCACCGAAGACCTCAACGCGCTGGCGGGCACGTTTCATCAGAAGCTGTACCGCACCCGCCGCGAGGGCACCAACCGGTTCTGGCAGTTTTGGCGCACGGAGCTGCCGCTGGTGGTGGTGCGCAACCACCGCACGCTCGCGTTTGCGCTGGGCTTTTTTGTATTCAGCGCGTTGTTGGGGGCGCTTTCGGCGGCCCTCGACGATACGTTCGTGCGGCTGATTCTGGGCGACGGCTACGTGAATATGACCCTCGAAAACATCCGGCGCGGCGACCCGATGGCCGTGTACAAGGGCCACGAAGAATCGGCGATGTTCCTCGCCATCACGCTCAACAACGTCAGCGTGGCGCTCAAAACCTTTGCTTCGGGCGCGCTGGCGGGGCTCGGCACGGCGTACGTGTTGCTTAGCAACGGCGTGATGCTGGGCGCATTTCAGTATTTTTTCTACCAAAAAGGCGTGTTGCTGCCGTCGGTACTCACCATCTGGATTCACGGCACCCTGGAAATTTCGGCCATCGTGCTGGCGGGTGGCGCGGGGTTCGTGCTGGGGCGCGGGTTGCTGCTGCCGGGCACCTACCCGCGCGGCGTGAGCTTCCGGGCGGGTGCCCGCGAAGGCATGAAGCTCGCGCTCGGTATCGTGCCGGTGCTGGTGGTCGCGGGGTTTCTGGAAGGCTTCGTGACGCGCCACACCGAAATGCCCGTTTTCACGAGTCTGACCGTTATCGGCGGGTCGCTGGCATTCATTATTTGGTATTTCGTGGTGTACCCGCGCCAGGTGCGGCGCACGCTTGAAACGGCGTAAATTTTTGATAATCAGGCGTAAAAAGGCCTTCCGCAATTTCTATGACATCTCCCTTTACCACGGCCACCGATTTTCAGCGCACGCGCGATTTCGGCCAAAAGATCAGCGCCGTTTTTGATTTTATTCGCATCCATATTCGGCCGTTGCTGCAGTGCTTGGTACAATATGCCCTCCCGGTGCCGCTGGTGGGGTTCATTGCGGCGGTCGTGGCGCAGAAGCTGTTTTTTCCCGGCTACCAGCCCACGGGCGTCAGTGCGGTGTTTGGTGCGGGTGCGGCGCCGGCGGTGCTGCTCTCGTACATCCCGCTGCTGCTCGGCTACGCGCTGCTGATCCTGACGGTGTACGGCTACCTGATTCTGCGGATGGACACGCCGCCCGCCCAGCCGGTGCAGCCCGCGCAAGTGGGCGCGTTTGTGTGGGCGCGGTTTGCGGGCACGCTCGGCTCGCTCTTCGCGCTGTTTGTGGTGCTGCTCCTTGCGATGATGCTGCTCGTGATTCCGGGCATTTGGCTGAGCATCCCGGCCTCACTGTTTTTTATTGTGAAGCTGCGCGAAAACCTGAGTTTCTCCGATGCCCTCACGCGGGCGGTGGCGCTCGTCAAAAATCATTGGTGGGAAACCTTCGGCTTGCTCTTCGTGATGAACATCATTCAATCGATTCTGCCGATGATGGTGCAGATGATCGGGTTGGCGGCAGTAGGCGTGGGCGCCACGGTGGTGTCGGGTAACAGCAACGTTGATCTGCCGATTCTGACGTACGCGTGGCTGGCGGTGGGCAATATGGTGTCATTGCTGATGTATTCGCTGCTGCTGCTGGCGGCGGCGTTTCAGTATTTTCATCTGGTGGAAGTGAAGGAGGGACGCGGGATGTACTCGCTCCTCGACCAGTTGGGCAAACCGGCGCCCGCCGGGCCTACCGCCAACCGGTATCAGGCCGATGAAGAAGGGGAGTATTAACCTGCGTTTTGCTTTGTAGTACGGACTTCAGTCCGCCGTTTGACAAAATGAGCAAAACCGTTAGCCGGTAAACGGCGGACTGAAGTCCGCACTACATTTCACTTGACAACACCTTCCGTCGCTCTGCTACCCGTGCTAAGGTTTTACCTGTTCATTACGCTGGCAATCAGCCTCGCCGCTCCGGCACGCGCCGAGGTGGTGGCGCCGAAAGTGCCCATAGCGCCCACCACCGCTATTGATTCATCACGCGCGATTCGGCCGGTGGCCGTGGCCGCGCCCGTGCGGCGGCCCGCCGCCGACCGCTACGCCGCCCTGCGCGCGCGCGGCGACTTACAATACCACCCGCCCGGCTACCAACCGCGCCAAACCTGGTGGGAACGGTTCTGGACGTGGCTCTGGGACGGCATCGGGCGGATTTTCAACTCCTCGGCCGCCGGGCAAACCTACACGTGGCTGTGGTACGCGTTTTTGGTGGGCACGCTGGCGTGGGTAGTGTTGAAAGTGCTAAAAATCGACCTCACGGGCGTATTCCGCCGCGCCCCGCGCGCCGCCCCGGCCTACGACGTGGAAACGGCCGAATCGCCGTTCACCGACGACCTCGCCGAACGCCTCGCCGACGCCGAAGCGCGTCAGGATTTCCGCCTCGCCGTGCGCCTCGGCTACCTCACGGCCCTGCGCCAACTCGCCGACCGCGACCTGATCCGCTGGCTGCCCGACAAAACCAACACGCACTACCTGCGCGAGTTACCGCCCGGCGCCCTACGCGATGCATTCGCGCCCCTTACCCGCGCGTTTGAACTAGCGTGGTACGGCGAAACCACCCCCACGCCCGCCGAGTACGCCGCCTTCCGCGAGACCCGCGCCGGGCTTGGTCGGGCGCTGCAAACCACCGCCGCCTCTGCCGGCATTTCTGCCGCCGCCTGATGGATGCCCGCTTTCGTTTCTATCTGATTCTGCTCGTGATTTTGCTCGGCCTCTACGCCGTAGCCGAATCGCAGCGCCCCCAGGAACAACGCTGGGATCGCACGTACCAGAACACCGACAAAATTCCGTTCGGCACCTACGCCCTCGTGGAACTGCTGCCCGGTTTGTTTGGGACGGATGACGTGCGGATTACGCGTGAGCCAGTTTTTAATCAACTGGATAATACGTATTCGTACTCTAGCAGTAGCGATTCTGATGCGTCTGATAGTTCAAACGATACTATTGATGACAAAACAGAATATTCTTCTATTTTTATCAAAGATTCAGTTAGTTGGGATTCTACGGTTAGCAGCAGCGCCCGCACTACCAGCCCGCTCAACTATATAATCGTCAGTCCGACAGTAGAAATAGACTCGCTAACGCTCTACAAGCTGTTGCATTTCGCTGATTGCGGGCATCACGTTTTCATCGCCACCGATAACTTCCCGGAATCCCTCGTAAACGCCCTCGGCCTCGTCGAGCGGCCGTATACGCCGGCCTTTACCGGGCGCGATAGCGTGCGGCTGCTCATCGCCGGCGATTCGACGGGGCGCGCCTACCGTTTTGGGAGCGGCGATATCGGCTCGTCGTTCCGTCAGAAAAGCCCGGTGGCTAATCCGGCGTTCACCACCCTTGCCACCGATGCCGCTGGGCGCGCCGTGCTGGTGCGCGCGCGGCGCGGGTTCGGCGATATTACGCTTTGCTCGGTGCCCGCCGCGTTCGGCAATTACTTCGTGCTGCGGCCCGCTACGGCCGGTTTCGCGTGGCAGGCGCTCAGTACGCTGCCGCGCGGGCCGGTCTGGTGGGATGAATACACGAAGCAGGGCCGCGCCGGGAGCGATTCCGTTTTTCGCGTGCTTTTCCAGCATCCGGCGCTCAAACTCTCGTTTTGGCTCTTGCTCGGCGGCGGCCTTTTGCTGCTCTGGATTGGTGGTCGGCGGCGCCAGCGCATCATTCCGGTGGTGAAACCGCTGCCCAACAACACGTTGCAATTTGTGCGCACCGTGGCGGGTCTGTACCGCCAGGGCGATAACCACGCGCCCATCGCGCACCGCAAAATCGAGTTGTTCCTCGATTTCCTGCGAACCCGCTATAAGGAACCGACCGACAACCTCGCCGCCGATGCCTATCGCGAGCTGTTGGCCCAGAAATCGGGTTTGCCCCGCGCCGACATCAACGAATTGCTCCGCCGCCTCAACCTCATCCGCACCGCCGATTACGTTTCCGACGGCGACCTTCATTGGCTCAGTCACGCGTTGAGCGAGTTTAGGAGTCGCTAGGATCGCTGATTGAGTTGATTTTTTGATTTCGCTGATTTTTCATTTGCCCGATTTTTCTCTCTGATGACTTACCCCGACGACCTCTCGCCTACCCCGGACGCCACGCCGGACGTACCGCCCACCTCGCCCGAAAACACCGCACTTACCCCCGTCGAAACGCCGCACGACGCCAGCGAACCGGCGCCGCTCGCTTCACCGGAAAGCACTGTACCGACCGCCGCCTCAGCCACCGCCGATTCAGAAGAATCACCGGAACCAACCGAATCCCCTAAATCACCGATCCCCACCGACTCAGAAAAATCAGCAAAATCAGAACAATCAGATAAACCAGCGATCCGCACTGACCTCTCCCGCCTATCCGCGAGTGTAGCGCGCGTGCAGGACCAGTTGAGCCGCGTAATCGTGG
This sequence comes from Hymenobacteraceae bacterium, assembly GCA_031425525.1. Classification (GTDB taxonomy): domain Bacteria; phylum Bacteroidota; class Bacteroidia; order Cytophagales; family Hymenobacteraceae; genus JANNMJ01. Next base: position 6,297 of record JANPJM010000011.1, read on the forward strand.
GGCAACAAGACGTGATCGACCTGCTGCTGGTCGCCATTTTGGCCGATGGTCACGTGCTGTTAGAAGGCGTACCGGGTGTCGCCAAAACCCTCACGGCCAAATCGTTGGCACGAACGCTCGATGTGCCGTTCGGCCGCATTCAGTTTACGCCCGACCTGATGCCCGCCGACGTACTCGGCACCTCGGTTTTTCGGCCCACGCAGGCCGATTTCATCTTCCGGCCAGGGCCGATTTTCGCTTCCGTCGTCCTGATTGATGAAATCAACCGGGCGCCCGCCAAAACGCAATCGGCGCTGTTCGAGGTGATGGAAGAGCGGCAGATTACCTACGATGGCGTGCGCCACCCGCTGCCGTCGCCGTTCGTGGTACTCGCCACCCAAAACCCGATTGAGCAGGAAGGCACCTACCGCCTACCCGAAGCCCAGCTCGACCGGTTTCTGTTCAAGGTGAGTGTCGGGTACCCGCCGCTTGCCGACGAGCTGAAAATTTTGGAAGCGCACCACGTCGGGCGCGTCGATGCCGGCGCACTGGAACCCGTACTGACCGCCGCCGACGTGGCTGCCCTGCGCGCGCAAGTGCAGCGGCAGCACGTCGAGCCGAAGCTCCTCGATTACATCGCGCGGCTTGTCACCCAAACCCGCGCCCACCGCGCGCTGTACCTCGGCGCAAGTCCGCGCGCTTCCTTGGCGCTGCTCAACGGTGCCAAAGCCCTAGCCGCGCTCCGGGGCCGCGATTTCGTGACCCCCGACGACATTCAGTTCCTCGCGCCCGCCGTGCTGCGGCACCGCATCCTGCTCACGCCCGAAGCCGAGCTGGAAGGCACTACGCCCGACGATGTAGTGAAGCAATTGCTGCAAAGCCAGGAGGTACCGCGCTAAAATTGGCGGATAGCCCGGACTCCCCGCCCCGGGGGGGGCGGGGTGGCTGACCGAAGGTCAGACGGGGTGGGGCGACCGCGTGCAGAGGGCGCAAGACAGGCCGCCGTTACGTGGCTTGTCCTTGGCTTTCAGCTTCTTCCCAACTTATCCATTTCTACCGCAATCGCCTCACCCCGGCCCTTCGGGCCACCCCTCCCCTTCCGGGGTGGGGAGTTTTATACTTACTATATTAAGTGGCCTTGAAAGCTATCTTCCTCACCCCCCGCTTCTTCATCGCCGTTTTCGGCTTATCGGCGTTTTTTCTGCTGGCGTTCTTTTTCCCGCCGTTGCTGGCGATTGGGAAAGTGGCGCTCGCGGCGCTCGCGGCGGCCGTCCTCGTCGATGCCGCGTTGTTGTGGGGGGCGGGGCGCGCCCTGATTGCGCGGCGGGCCGTGGCCGACAAGCTCTCCAACGGCTCCGAAAATCAGGTGCGCATTTACCTTGAAAACCGCTACCGCTTCGGCGTGCGCGTGGAGGCGCTCGACGAAACGCCGGAGCAGTTGCAGTGGCGCGATGCCGCGTTTCTGGCCACCGTGCCGAGCGGCGAAACCACCGTCATTCGGTATTCCATTCGGCCGACGCGGCGTGGCGAATATGCCTTTGGTGCGCTGCACGCGCTGGTGGCTTCGCCGGTGGGGCTGCTGCGGCGGCGCTACACGGAGGCCGGCGAGGCGCGTACCGTACGTGTATACCCGTCGTTTGCCCAAATGCGGCAGTACGAGCTGCTCGCCATTTCCAACCGCCTCACCGATGTGGGCGTGAAACGCATCCGGCGCCTCGGCCACTCGATGGAGTTTGAGCAACTTCGGCCCTACACCACCGGCGACGACCCGCGCACCATCAACTGGCGCGCCACTGCCCGCCGCCGCGCCTCCGGCCCCGACCAACTCATCGTCAATCATTATCAGGATGAACGCGCTCAGCAGGTGCTGTGCCTCATCGACAAAAGCCGCGTGATGCGGATGCCGTTCGCGGGCCTGAGCCTCCTCGATTACGCCATCAACGCCACGCTGGTACTGAGCAACATTGCGCTCATCAAGCACGATAAGGCCGGGCTCATCACCTTTGCCGAGAAGATTTCAGCGGTGGTAGCACCCGAGCGCAAACCCGACCAGATTCGGCGCCTTCTGGAAGTACTGTATCACCAGAAAACCCGCTACCTCGAAGCCGACCCGGAACTGCTCTACACCACGGTGCGCACGCGGGTAAAGCAGCGGAGTTTGCTGGTGCTGTTCACCAATTTCGAGACGCTCGCCGCGATGCACCGGCAGTTGCCGTATCTGCGACGGCTGGCGCAGGGGCACTTGCTATTGGTGGTTTTCTTTGAAAACACCGAGTTGGCTAATGTTCTAACCACGCCCGCCGCCACCACCGAGGCGGCGTACGAGCAAACCATCGCCGAAAAATTTGACCAGGAAAAGCGCCAGATCGTGCTGGAATTACGGCGCTACGGCATTCACGCGCTGCTCACGCCACCGGCCAACCTCACGGTAAACGTGATAAATCGGTACCTCGAATTCAAGTCGCGCGGGATGATTTAAACCGGCGCAGCCCACCATCGAAGTGCGTCCGGCATCCGTAGCCGGAGTGCGTGCGTAGAGAAGCGCCTATGCGCAAATTTCTCTACAAAAACTCGCTCAGTCTCGTGCTGGTGCTGATTACGGTCGGTCTGATGGGCGGCCACGCCCTGGCCGGCTGGCACGAGTTCAACGGCGAGCAGCGCGATTTCGGCCAAGCCGCCATCGGTCTGGGCGCGTACCTCACGACCGGCCATTTCATCGAATCGCTGTTTGAGAACTGGGAGAGCGAGTTTTTGCAAATAGGCGCTTACGTACTGCTCACCATCTGGCTGCGGCAAAAAGACGCCGCCGATTCCAAACAGGTCGATGGCTCCGGCGATGAAGTAGACCGCGAGCCCGACCCCACCCGCGAGGGCGCACCGTGGCCGGTGCGGCGGGGTGCTGTGGCTCTACCGGCGCTCGCTGACTATTGCGTTTTTTGCGCTATTCCTAAATTTGTTCTTCCTGCACGCCTACGGGGCGGCGCGCAACCACAACCACGAGGCGGCGCTGAAAGGAAAACCAGCCCACGAAACCACCGCTTCCATTTTGGGGTCAAGCGAGTTATGGTTTCAATCGCTCGAAAACTGGCAAAGCGAATTTCTGTCGGTCGCGGCGCTCGTGCTGCTCTCGATTTACCTGCGGCAGCACGGCTCGCCGGAATCGAAACCGGGGGACACTTCTTTTGAGGAAACCGGCGAATAGTGTGCATAAAGCCAACCAAACGATTGGTTTACTGAAACTTACGCAGCCAGTTCAACACCCCTTCCCCACGCGCCAGATGGCCTTTTGCCGGGCCGCGCGTTACGGCAGTACCTTAGCCTGATGATGCGTTCGTTATCCTCCGCCGTTCTCGGTTTCCTGGTGCTGGCGGCGTTGGGCTGCAAGCGTAGTGAACCCGATCCCAAGCCGGTGGTGCTGGTGATGCCGGTGGTGCCAGTACCGAGCAATTTTATGCCGCCCGCGCCCGCCGATGCCGTTTTTTACGAGGTGAACCTGCGGGCGCACGCGCCCAATGCCACTTTCGCGGGCGTCACGGCGCGACTCGATTCGATTAAGTCACTCGGGGCGAATGTGTTGTGGCTGATGCCGATTTTCCCCGTGGGCGCGGCGCGGCAGGTGCCGCCGATGGGCTCGCCGTACTCGGTGCGCAACTACACCGAGGTAAACCCCGAGTTTGGTACGCTCGCCGATTTCCGCGCGCTCGTCGATGGCGCTCACGCGCGGGGTATGGCGGTGGTACTCGACTGGGTCGCCAACCACACCTCCTGGGATAACCCGTGGCTCGCGGCGCACCCCGACTGGTACACGCAGGTGGGCGGCACCATCATCTACCCCGCTGGCACCAACTGGCAGGATGTCGCCGACCTCAATTTCACTTCCCAACCGATGCGCGTCGAGATGATTCAGGCGCTGAAATATTGGGTGACGCAAACCAACATCGACGGCTATCGCTGCGATGCTGCCGACTACGTGCCCGCCGATTTCTGGCGCCAAGCGCTCGATTCGCTGAAAGCCGTGCCTAACCGGCAGCTTATACTCTTGGCGGAAGGCGCCCGCCGCGACCATTTCACGGCCGGGTTCCAACTCAATTACGGCTGGGATTTCTACGCCCAACTCAAGCGGGTTTTTGGGCCGACCCAAGCCGCCGCTGGCTCGCTGTTCAGCATCCACGACGCCGAACTGGCGGGTTTGCCTGCCGGCGCCCGCAAGTTACGCTTCACCACCAACCACGACGAAACTTGCTGGGATGCGCCGCCCGTCACGCTTTTCGGCGGCACGGATGGGGCACTCGCGGCGTCGGTCGTGACGGTAGGTTTGGGACAAACACCGCTCGTGTACAACGGCCAGGAAGTCGGCTGCGACCTCAAACTCCCCCTTTTCGACCGTTCCACCATCAACTGGAACCTCAACCCCACGATGCACGCGCAATATCGCCGTTTGCTGCACGCCTACCGCACCAGTCCCGCGTTGCGCACCGGCACACTAGCGCGCTACCAACATCCTGACATACTCACGTTTACGCGCACGGCGGGCACTGAAACGGTACTCGTAATCGTCAATGTGCGCAACCGCACCGTAACGTATACGCCGCCCACCAACCTCATCGGCACTAACTATACAGGCATTTTTCCCGCCGCCACCGTCACCGCCGAAGTGTCCGCCACCCTCTCGCTCGCCCCGTTCGAGGCGCGGATGCTGCGGCGCTGAATCCGCTCGCACGGGGCTCCAGCCCCGTCGCGAGCGGGTCTGCCCTACCGCGTCAGCAAGTTATTGTTGTTATAGGCGCGCGCCATCCGCGTGTTTTGCTGCGTGCGGTAGGTTTTGACGGCGGCGGCGTTGTCGCGCTGTAGTTTGGTGCGGGCCTGCGACGAAAAATCCTGCGTCGAGCGCACACCGGTTGAGGTACGGTCGACCATCCCCGAATACTGGGTTTGGCGGCGGGGCTGCGCGGCGAGACGTTCGATGGTGCGCGGCGACGGCTTGGGAGTAGCCCGCGCGACCGGGCGCGGCGCGGGTTTCCGCTTGATTACCACGGGCTTGGGCTTCGTGGGCGCGGGCGCGGGCGTAGCCACAGGCATCGGCAACGTTGGCCGACCGCTGGCCTCGGCATCCGGGTCGTTATAGTCCTGGTTGGCGCCCACGTCGCTCTCATTGGCGGTGGAACACGCCGCGAGCAGCACCGCCGTGGCGGCGGTTAGGAACAGCGTCCGCAGCCGACGAATCGAAAACGCGGGAAACGTGGGCAGGATGGTGGCAAGACGGGTCATAGCACAAAAGTCGCAAAAATGGACCAACCAGCGAATGGCTCAGCAACAGCCAACCAAAAGTAAAGGTAAGCCTTTTGCTGCTGTTTGACCAACGTTTTGGGCGTTATCTCACCCAATGATGTGGTTGCGCCGCGTTCAACGAAAAAGCGCGACCTCCAGAAAGGAAATCGCGCTTTGGGAGTTTACAAACCTGTTGACCGGCGGATAATCTACTGATTCAGCAGATTATCATTGTTATAGGTCTTGCTGATGCGGGTGTTCTGCTGGGTGCGGTTGGCGCGCACTTGGGCGGCGTTGCTTTTGGCGGTTTTACCGCGCGCCTGGGTCGTGAAATCCTGCACCACCTTCACACCGGTTGCGGTGCGCTCGACCATCGGCGAGTATTGCACTTTGCGGTTGGAAGTTTTAGCGAGGGGCTTCGAACCGGCTGCTGCTTTACCTTTCGGCCCGGACAACGACGGCTTGTAGGCCGACGTACCAAATTCGTTGTACCCGCGGTTGGCGCCCAAGTCCGATTCGTGTAGAGTCGAACAAGCCCCTAAGGCTACGACGGCCATCAGTAGCGCCGCCATTGCCCCGGTACGAAGAAAACTCAACGAGACGACGTAGCGCATAGGCAATCGGAAGGGACGAAAAGCCGAAAAAATTGGACGTTGGGCATACGCATGCCACCAGCACGCCCTTAACAACGGTAAAGGTAGCACAAAAATAGGTTGAACGAACATTATCCGTTCGTCACATTGCAAAGCTTCCGCAACTCCTTCTTGTTCCTGACTTTCAGGAGTTCCGGCGCAACGGCAGCGAAGCAAAAATCGGCGGGAGGCCGTTAGGCGCTCGCGGTGCGTATTTTCGTGGCGGCGCGGCCGATTTCGGCCTCCGCTTTTTTTGAATTTTTCCGTCGGATGACCGCCTTCGCCCCCACTCCCCCGCCGCGTACCGATTGGACGCTCGCCGAAGTTGCCGCCCTTTACCATCAGCCGGTGTTGCAGCTTGTAGTGCAGGCCGCCGCCGTGCATCAGCAGTATCAGGCCACCGGCGAGGTGCAGGTGTGTACATTGCTGAGTGTCAAGACCGGCGGGTGCCCCGAAGATTGCTCGTACTGCCCCCAAGCCGCCCGCTACCATACCGAAGTGAAGGCGCACAAACTGCTGCCCGACGAGGAAGTACTCGCGGCGGCCAGGGCCGCGCGCGACGCCGGTTCCACGCGTTTCTGCATGGGCGCCGCGTGGCGCGAAGTGCGCGATAACCGCGATTTCGACCGCGTACTCGGCATGGTGCAGCAGGTCAATGGCCTCGGCCTCGAAGTATGCGCCACCCTCGGCATGCTCACGCCCGAGCAAGCTGAAAAATTGAAGGATGCGGGGCTTTACGCCTACAACCACAACCTCGACACGAGCGCCGAACACTACTCGGAAATCATCACGACGCGCACCTACGACGACCGCCTCGACACCCTCGGCCACGTGCGTAAAGCGGGCTTGAGCGTGTGTTCGGGCGGCATCATCGGGCTCGGCGAAACCGACGCCGACCGCGTGGCGATGCTCCACACCCTCGCCACGCTGCCGGGGCACCCCGAATCGGTGCCCGTAAATGCGCTGGTACCGGTGGAGGGTACGCCGCTGGCCGAACAGCCGCGCGTGAGCGTTTGGGAAATGCTGCGGATGATTGCTACGGCCCGTATTCTGATGCCCGGCACGATGGTGCGCCTCTCGGCCGGCCGCCAGGAAATGCCCGTTGCGGAGCAAGCCCTGTGTTTTTTGGCCGGCGCCAACTCCATCTTCAGCGGCGACAAGCTACTGACCACGCCCAACCCCTCCTTCGCCGACGACCAGACGATGTTTGCACTCCTCGGCCTCACGCCGCGCGCCTCGTTCAAACTCGGCGACCAGCCCGAACCGAAAGCTGCATCCGTGATTCTGGCCCCGGAGCTGCGGCGGTTGCCCGTCATCGCGTAGCAAAGCGTCGCTCGCACGGGGCTCCGCCCCGTCGCGAAACAAAAACAGGGGCTCCAGCCCCCGCCCGTCCCTATGTAGAAGCCGGGGCTGGAGCCCTAGATATTCGGTAACGCGACGGGGCTGGAGCCCCGTGCAAGCGGTGGTTATGCCCTTCCCTCCTTCCCTTTCTGCCAGATTGGCGGCCCGCGAAGCAAGCGGTTTTCTACGCCGCTTGCCCGCGTCCGAGCCGGGCCTCATCGATTTTGCCTCGAACGACTACCTCGGCTTGGCAAAATCGGGGCTACTGGCGGCGGCCGTACAGCAGAAAATGGCCGTCGAACCGCTGTTATTCGCATCCGGTGCCACTGGTTCGCGCTTGCTCACGGGCAATTCAGAAGTCGCCGAAGCCCTCGAAATACGCCTCGCGGCCTACCACCGCGCCGACGCCGCCCTCCTCTTCAGCACCGGCTACGCGGCCAATTTGGGGTTTTTCGGGAGCGTGCCGCAGCGCGGCGATACGGTGTTGTATGATGAAGCCGTCCACGCGTCCGTGCGCGACGGCTTACGGCTGGGGCTCGCCAAAAACCTCTCCTTTCGGCACAACGACCTCGCCGACCTCGAACGCAAACTCCGGTTTGCGCGCGGCACCGTGTACGTGGCCGTCGAGAGCCTGTATTCGATGGATGGCGACCTGGCGCCCCTGCCCGCGTTGGCGGATGTGTGCCGCCGCCACGGCTTATTTCTGGTAGTCGATGAAGCCCATACCACCGGCACCCACGGCCCCGGCGGCGCAGGCCGCGTAGTGGAATTAGGGCTGGAAGATGCCGTTTTCGCGCGGTTGCTCACATTTGGCAAGGCGGTGGGCGCGGCAGGTGCGGCTTGGATCGGCCCAACCCAACTGCGCAACTTTCTCGTCAATTTCGCTCGCGCCTTTGTCTACTCCACCGCGCCGCCGCCGTTGCTGCTCGCCACCCTCGGCGCAACGTACGACTTACTACCTACCCTCGATGCCGAACGCACGCAGCTATGGGCGGTGTCGGGGGCGCTGACCGGGGCATTGGCTGCCGTGCCCGGTTTGCGCACGCACGGCGCAGCGAGCGAAATCGTTCACGCGGCTATTCCCCTGAATCAGGGCCACTTACCGATCTTGGCCGCCGCCGTACGCTCGGCGGGGTTCGATGCCCGCCCGATTTACCCGCCCACGGTACCAGCGGGCCAAGCGCGGCTACGGATTATTGGTCACGCCCACAATGCACTGACCGAATGCGCCGCGCTGGCGAAGGCACTCCAACTTGCTGATTCTCAATCTTGATCAACGGATGCAATACCTCGTCAATCGCGCGGCCATTGCAGCGGTTTGGCTCGCCAACGGCTTGGTTTGCAAGCTACTGGGCTTGCTACCACGCCACGAGTTGATTGTGGCGCGCATTCTGGGGTCGGCGCACGCCGGGTTGCTCACGAAAGCTATTGGCGCGGGCGAGGTGCTGCTGGCGTTTTGGGTGCTGAGCGGTCGGCGGGCGGGCTGGGCCGTAAATGTGCAAATCGCCCTGATTCTGACGATGAACGTGTTAGAATCTTTCCTCGCACCCGACTTACTGCTGTGGGGCCGCGCCAACTTGCTTTTCGCGCTGCTGTTCAGCGGGTTCATCGCCTGGAACCACCGGCTGGGCTCCCGCCCGTAACTTGGCCGCCGTGCTGGCCTTTCTGCAAACGCATCCCTTCCCCGTGCGGGCCACTTTCGAGCGGTCGGTGGTGCTGACGTTCGCTTTTCCGCACGCCCAAGTAGCGGCGCTGCTGCCGCCCTACCTCACGCCCGACACCCGCGACGATGGGTGGGCCTTCGCCGCCGTGGCGCTGGTGCAAACCCGCGCGCTGCGACCGGCCGGCTTACCGGCGGTGCTGGGACACGATTTTATGCTGGCCGGCTACCGCCTGTTTGCGCGGTACACTACAGGTGCCGGTAAGCGCTTACGGGGGCTCTATATCCTGAAATCGCAGACCGACAAACGAAGGATGACGCTCTTGGGCAACCTTTTCACGCACTACGGCTACGAAACCGTGCCCATAACCCTGCACGAAGTCGATGGCGCCCTGAATATACAGTTCGGCACCGCCGAAGTGGTCGTGGAGCTACCCGAAACGCCACCCACCCCGGCCGCGCCCATCGCACTGCCGCCCGGCTCGCCATTCGCCGACGGGAAAGAAGCTCGTCGTTTTGCGGGGCCGCTGCCTTTCACTTTTGCGTACCACGCGCCGCGCCGCGCCGTGGTCATCGTGGAGGGGGTGCGCGAACATTGGGAGCCGGCGCCTGTGGTGGTTCGCCACCAGCACATTCCGGCGTTGGCGGGGCTGGGGCTGGCGGGTGGCGTGCTGGCCAGTGCCTTTTACGTCTCCGCCATTGATTACGCCTGGAAGAAAGGCCGTCTCGACCCGTGGCCGCACTGACAACCTCTACTTCATCCGGCTTACCGCCGCACCGCGCCCCTGGGCAGGGGGTGCGCAATATCGTACGCTTCAATTGGCCATTTTTTGCGCTGGCCGGCGGCGGCGTGGTGCTTGGGCTGCTGCTGGCCCCGGCGCTACCGCCGGCCTTCCGGTGGCTGCTGTACGCGGGCTGCGGCGCCGCTGCGCTAAGTACGCTGGTGTCGTTGGGGGCGTCGTATCTAGTGTACGATCGTTCGCGGCTGTATCACCTCGATTGGCTGACGCACGTGGCCGTGCCGCCGGGGGGTGTAGTAGTCAATATCAACGCCGGTTTCGATGAAACGAGCGCCCTGCTGCACGCGCGTTTTTCTGAAGCGTCGTTGCGGGTGTTTGATTTCTATGACCCGATGCGCCATACCGAAGCGTCAATCGGGCGGGCGCGCCAGGCGTATCCGCCATTCCCCGGCACCGAGACCGTACTGACAACCGCCTTACCGCTCGCCGACCACTCAGCCGACCTGATATGCGTCATTTTTACTGCCCACGAGATTCGCGATGCGCCCGAGCGCATCGCGTTTTTCGGCGAGTTGCGCCGCGCGCTGCGGTCCGGTGGGCGCGTGGCACTGGTCGAGCACCTCCGCGACGGCCCCAACTTCCTCGCCTATAACATCGGCTTTCTGCACTTTCATAGCCGGGCCACGTGGGCGCGCACCTTTGCGGGGGCGGGGCTGGTTTTGCACGCTGAATTTAGGCCGGTGCCGCTCGTTTCCGTCTTCATTCTAGCGTCGCGTACTGATGACGTTTAATCTGCCGCCGCAAGTGGCCTGGCAGCTAGCCGGACATCTCTACTTCATTGGATGGGGCTTGTTGGCGTTGGCGGCGCTCCACGCCGGTTTTCCGAAGCGATTCGGTTGGCGCACCGAATTGCCGCGCCTCAGCTTGCTGAACCGGCAGATGATGGAAGTACACACGTTTTTCGTGGCTTTCACGGTTGGTCTGATGGGGCTGCTCTGCCTCACTAGCGGCTCTGAATTGGTGTGCACGCCGCTGGGGCGCAAAGTCTGTCTGGGGCTGGCTGTGTTCTGGACGGCGCGCTTGGTGGCACAATTCGCGTGGTATTCAGCCGATTTGTGGCGCGGCAAGCGGTTCGAAACGGTAATGCACTTGCTGTTCGCGGTGGTGTGGCTGTATTTGAGCGGCGTGTTTACGCTCGCAGGGCTGGGGAACCGCTGAGGCATCCCCCGCCCCGTACCGCGTTAGGCAAGGCAGCCGTACTTTTGCCCGGCCTGTTTGCAGCTTTCCCCGCGTAGGCCACCTCCCACTACCCTTCTGCTATGCTTTTCCTTGATGTTCCGGTGGTGCATACCCCCACCTACGCGCCCTCCGATTTCACGCCGCTCTTCATCCAGTTCGGCGCGGCGCTCGGGTTTGTCGTTTTTGCGATGACGCTCTCGCACGCCGTGGGGCCGAAGCGCAAGTCGGCAATTAAAAACACCGCCTGGGAGTGCGGTATCGAAGGCACCGGCCAGGCCCGCACGCCCATTTCCGTCAAGTACTTCCTGATCGCCATCCTCTTCGTCCTCTTCGATGTAGAGGTGATCTTTATGTACCCGTGGGCCGTGAATTTCCGCGCGCTCGGCGTGGCCGGCTTCGTACAGATGATCCTGTTTATGGGCACGCTGCTGGCGGGCTTCTACTACATCATCAAAAAAGGCGTGCTGAAGTGGGAGTAGAGACATAGTGACGAGTGACGAGTGATGAACATCCATACTAATCGCTCGTCACTATCAGCTAAACCTTCGTGCCCTTCACGGTGTTGGCTGCTGGGGCTACAGATTGGTTTTTTGCCTCAAAACGCATTTTCCGTTGATTCTTCGCCCTGTTACGGGCACTACTGATATGGCTGAAACAACCGCTTCGCCGATTACAATGGTGGATGCCCCGGATGGCCTCGAAGGCCAAGGCTTCTTCGCCACTTCGCTGGAAAAAGTGATCGGGCTCGCCCGCTCCTACTCGCTCTGGCCGCTGCCGTTCGCCACCTCGTGCTGCGGCATTGAGTTTATGGCCACAATGGGCTCGCACTACGACATCTCGCGGTTCGGCTCCGAGCGGCCGTCGTTTTCGCCCCGCCAAGCCGATCTGCTGATGGTGATGGGCACGATTGCCAAGAAGATGGCGCCCATCGTGAAGCAGGTGTACGAGCAGATGGCCGAGCCGCGCTGGGTGCTGTCGATGGGCGCGTGCGCGTGTTCGGGCGGCATTTTCGATTCGTATTCGGTGCTGCAAGGCATCGACCGCATCATCCCCGTCGATGTGTACGTGCCCGGCTGCCCGCCGCGTCCCGAACAGGTACTCGACGGCTTGATGCAGGTGCAGGAGTTGGCCCGCAACGAAAGCCTCCGCCGCCGCAACTCGCCGGAATATCAGGCGCTGTTGGCCTCTTACAACATTAAGTAGCCGCAAATTATAAGCCTCAAGCTGCAAGCCAGATTGGTTTGCACTTGCAGCTTATAATTTGCGGCTTGCAGCTTCTTCGCAATGACCAACGACCACATCCTCAGCACGCTCCGCGCTCGTTTCGGTGAGGCTACTTTCACCGATGTGGAGGAGCAATTCGGTCTGCTCTCCGTCACGATTGAGCGCGAGCAGTTGATCGAGGTGATGCACTTTTTGAAGGAAGGCGAGCTAGGCTTCACTTTCCTCACCACGATGTGCGGCATCAATTACCCCAACAACCTGAACCGGGAACTGGGGATGATTTACCACCTGCACAACCTGCCCACCAACACGCGGCTGCGGGTCAAGACCTTCTTCCCCGTCCTTGATCCCGTTGTGCCGACGCTCACGCCCCTCTGGGCCACCGCCAACTGGATGGAGCGCGAAGCCTACGATTTCTTCGGTATTACGTTCCCCGGCCATCCCAATCTGATCCGCATTCTCAACGTCGAGGATATGGATTATTTTCCGATGCGCCGCCAATACCCGCTCGAAGACCAAACGCGCGAAGACAAAACGGACTCCTTTTTTGGCAGATAGTCAGTAGTTGATAGTTGTTGGTTGCTAGTTGATGGTTCGGCCGGAGACTGTCAACCAGCAACCATCAACCATCAACCAACTTCAATGGATCACCTCATCAGCGGCCCCAGCGGCCCGGAACACACGGAGCGGCGCGCCCAGCCCGCGCAAGAGCCGCTGCCGCTTTTCTCGGCGGCCGGACCGGGTGCGCCGCTGCAAATCCGCGACGAGCTCAACAATGAGCTGACCACGCTCAACCTCGGCCCCACGCACCCCGCCACGCACGGCATTTTTCAGAATATTCTGAAAATGGACGGCGAACGAATCATTTCCGGTGTGCCAACCATCGGGTACATCCATCGGGCATTCGAGAAAATTGCCGAACACCGGCCGTTCTACCAAATCACGCCCCTCACGGATCGGATGAACTACTGTTCGTCGCCGATCAACAACATGGGATGGCACATGACGGTCGAAAAGCTGCTCGGCATCACCGTGCCGAAGCGCGCCGAGTACATCCGCGTGATTGCGATGGAATTGGCGCGTATCTGCGACCATTTGATCTGCAATTCGATTTTGGGCGTCGATACGGGCGCGTTCACCGGCTTCCTGTACGTGTTTCAGGAGCGAGAAAAAGTATACGAGATTTTCGAGGAAATCTGCGGTTCGCGCCTCACCACCAACATGGGCCGCATCGGCGGGATGGAGCGTGACCTCAACGCCACGGCCATCGATAAGCTGCGGACGTGGCTACGCGAGTTTCCGGTGGTGATGCGCGAGTTTGAGACGATGTTCAACCGCAACCGCATTTTCATGGATCGCACCGAAGGTGTCGGCCCCATCTCGGCGGAACGGGCGCTCAACTACGGCTTCACCGGGCCGAATTTGCGCGCGGCGGGCGTTGATTATGATTGCCGCGTGATGAACCCGTATTCGTCGTACGGCGACTTTGAGTTCGATGTGCCCGTCGGCACCACCGGCGACACCTACGACCGGTTCATGGTGCGCCAAGAGGAAATTTGGCAATCGCTGCGCATCATCACCCAAGCCCTCGAAAACCTGCCGGAAGGCCCTTTCCACGCCGATGCACCGCACTACTACTTGCCTCCGAAGCAAGCGGTGTACCGCAACATGGAAGCCCTGATCTACCATTTCAAGATCATTATGGGCGAGATCGAAGCGCCCGTCGGCGAAGTCTACCACTCGGTGGAAGGCGGCAACGGCGAGTTAGGCTTCTACCTCATTTCTGATGGAGGCCGCACGCCGTACCGGCTGCATTTCCGCCGCCCGTGCTTCATTTACTACCAAGCATACTCGGAGATGGTGGTGGGGCAATCGTTATCGGATGCCATCGTCACACTCAGCTCGCTGAACGTGATTGCCGGTGAGCTGGATGGTTAAAAAAGTGTTTGTTTTTTAGGGTATAGTTTTTCGACTGACTTACTAAACCCTGAAAACTAAACCCTAAAAACTAAAAACATGCACCTCACCACCGAGCAAATCGCCACGATTCAATCCTATTTCCGCTCGGCTGCGCCGGTGCGGCGGGCGTGGGTATTTGGCTCGTTTGCACGCGACGAGGCGGACGCTACTAGTGATGTGGATTTGCTTATTGATCTGGACTACGACCAGTACGTTGGTTCTAACCTGTTTCGGTGGCCGGAAGAATTAGCCCATCTGCTCGGACGTAAGGTGGACGTAGTGCCGGAAGACGGCCTGTTCAGCCGGTTTCGGCCTTATGTGAATGCCGACCGAATCCTGATCTATGAGAAACCCACCGCTTACGCTTAGCGACACCGAGCGCCTGGCGCATATCGTGGAGCGGCTGCTCGAAATCGAGCAGTTTGTGGCGGGTCTCACCCGCGACAGTTTCTCGACACATATAATGGCCGTCCGCGCCACGGTTGGCAATTTGGAAATCATCGGCGAAGCCGCCGGCAAAATAAGTCAATCACTGAAAGAGTAATACCCGCAAGTTGATTGACAGATGCTCAAACGTTACCGCAACATTCTGGCGCACGAGTACTACGCCGTCCGTTACGAAGTGACATGGGATGTCGTTCAGCACGAGTTGCTACCCTTGAAAGCTACTTTTCAATCACTTCTGGCGTCGCTGTCCTGATTTTTACGATGCAAATCGCACCTACTACTCCCACCAAGCCGCAATTCTCCCCTGAAAACCAGCGTGAAATCGCGCGGTTGATCACGCAGTACCCGGAAGGGCGCTCGAAATCCGCCATTCTGCCGATTTTGCATCTGGCGCAGGCGCAATTTGGCGGCTGGGTGAGCCCGGAAGTGCAGGACTTGGTGGCCGAAACCCTCGGCATCCAACCCATCGAAGTGTACGAGGTGGCCACATTCTACACGATGTTCAACCTGAAAGTGGTGGGCAAACACGTACTGGAAGTCTGCCGCACCGGGCCGTGCCTCTTGCGCGGCGCCGACGAACTGATGGCCGAGTTGGAACAGAAAACCGGCGCCAAATTCGGCGGCCCGCCTTCGGCCGACGGGATGTTCACGTTGAAAGAGGTCGAATGCCTCGCCTCGTGCGGCACTGCTCCGATGCTGCAATGCCGCGAAGATTATCACGAGTGGCTCGATAAGCCCGGCGCCGTGGATGCGCTGCTGACGAAATTGCGCGCCGCTTAACCTTTTCGAATATGGCAAACGAACGCGACAAAGACTTCCCTCTGATCGTCTCCGAGATTCTCATTCAGCTTCCCGAGGTCAGGAGCGATATTAAAGAGATGCGCGGCGACATAAGCGAGATGCGCGGCGATATCAGCCGACTGACATCCGCGGTGAATGACCACACGGAAGGTAACCGGGGCCTAACAGCCAGCATCATTGAGTTGGTGCAGACCAATCACCGGGTATTGAGCCGTCGTCTTGATAGTCACGACGAGCGGATTAATCGACTCGAAAACGAATAGTCATACCCCAATAACGATTATGGGCCGCAAGCTATTAACCGAACACATCAACGTTCCCGGCATCGAAACCTTCGAGGTGTACCGCAAACGCGGCGGCTACCGCTCGGTGGAAAAGGCGCTCAAAACGATGACACCCGACGAAGTGACGGAGGAAGTCAAAACCTCCGGTCTACGCGGGCGCGGCGGCGCCGGCTTCCCTACGGGGATGAAGTGGAGCTTCCTAGACCGCAAATCGGAGAAGCCGCGCTACCTCGTGTGCAACGCCGACGAATCGGAGCCGGGCACGTTCAAAGACCGCGAGTTGATGAGCAAGCTGCCGCATTTGCTCGTTGAGGGGATGATTACGGCCTCGTACGCGCTCGGCGCGAAGACCTCGTACATCTACATCCGGGGCGAGTTGATGTACGTGCTGCGCATCGTGCAGAAGGCAATCGACGAGGCGTACGCGAAGGGTTTTTTGGGGAAAAACATCCTGGGTTCGGGCTACGACCTCGATTTGTACGTCCACCCCGGCGGCGGCGCTTACATCTGCGGCGAAGAAACGGCGCTGCTCGAATCGTTGGAAGGCAAGCGTGGCAACCCGCGAAACAAGCCGCCTTTCCCGGCCGTGTGGGGCTTGTACGGCTCGCCGACGGTGGTCAATAACGTCGAATCCATCGCCGCCGTGCCGGTCATCGTAAACGAAGGCGGCGCTGAGTATGCCAAGATTGGTGTGGGCCGCAGCACCGGCACGAAGTTGATTTCGGCGTGCGGGCACCTCAACAAGCCCGGTATTTACGAGATTGAATTGGGCGTGCCCGTCGAGGAGTTTATTTACTCCGATGAGTACTGCGGCGGCATCTGGAAAGGTCGCGAGCTGAAAGCTGTAGTGGCGGGCGGCTCTTCCGTGCCGATTCTGCCGAAAGAGTTGATTTTGAAAACCGCAGCCGGTGAAAACCGCCTGATGACGTACGAATCGTTGAGCGATGGCGGGTTCGTGACGGGCACGATGCTCGGGTCGGGCGGCTTCATCGCGATGGACGAAACGACGTGCATCGTGCGCAATACGTGGTCGTTTTCGCGGTTTTACCACCACGAAAGCTGCGGCCAATGCTCGCCCTGCCGCGAAGGCACCGGTTGGCTCGAAAAAGTGTTGCACCGCCTCGAACACGGCCACGGTCACGAACACGACATTGATCTGCTGGTGAGCGTGGCGAAGCAAATCGAGGGCAACACCATTTGCCCGCTGGGCGAAGCCGCCGCGTGGCCGGTGGCTGCCGCCGTGCGCCACTTCCGCCACGAGTTCGAGTGGCACGTGCGCCACCCAAAAGCCGCTACGCAGCCCGGCGCCGTGTACCGGGGCGAGGCGGTGCTGGCATAGCGGTTACCCTACTACCCTACACTACCTTCAACGACAATGGAAGAGCTACTCGAAATGCGCCAACTGCTGCAAGCGGGCCGCTACCCGGAGGCGCTCGCGTTGGCGACCGAAATTGAGGATATGGGGCGCAAAGGTTTGGTGCACAACATCGGCAGTTATTTGCAAGTCCTGCTTATCCACCTCATCAAGCAGCAGGCGGAGCAGCGAACGACCCACTCATGGGAAGTATCCATCCGCAATGCCGTTTTTGAGATTACGGACCTCAATGCCCGTCCCGGCGACCGGGGTGTGTACCTGACCGACGAAGAGATTCGCGCGCTGCTAACGCACGTCTGGCCCAACGCGGTCCGGCGAGCTTCGCTGGAAGTAGATGGCGGACGCCACTCGGAGCGCGAGTTAACCCAGTTGCTCGACTTCACCCTGATTCAAGAGCGAGCTTTGCAGCTTCTCTCCTCCCCTACCGACTCTGACCCGACCCGCCCCAATGGCTAAAATAACTTTCGACGGCCAGGAAATCGAAGTGCCCGATGGCACCACCATCCTCAACGCGGCCCGGCAGTTGGGCGGCGCCACCGTGCCGCCCGCGATGTGCTACTATACCTCGCTGCAAGGCTCGGGCGGCAAGTGCCGGGCGTGCCTGGTGCGTGTGGCGGCCGGCTCGGCCAAAGACCCGCGTCCGATGCCGAAGCTCGTGGCCTCGTGCATTACGCCCGTGCAAGACGGGATGGTGGTCGAGAATACCACTTCGCAGCAGGTACTCGATGTGCGCAAAGGTGTGGTGGAGATGCTGCTCATCAACCACCCGCTCGATTGCCCCGTGTGCGACCAAGCCGGCGAGTGCGATTTGCAGAACTTCTCCTACGACCACGGTACCGCCGGCACGCGCTACGAAGAGGAACGCCGGACATTCGACAAAATCGACCTCGGCCCCTACATTCAGCTTCACATGACGCGGTGCATCCTGTGCTACCGTTGCGTGTACACCGCCGACCAACTCACCGAAAAGCGCGTCCACGGGGTGCTGGGGCGCGGCGACGCTTCCGAGATCGGCACCTACATCGAAAACTCGCTCGATAATGATTTTATCGGCAACGTGATTGATGTGTGCCCGGTGGGTGCCCTGACCGATAAAACGTTTCGCTTCAAACAGCGCGTGTGGTTTACGAAACCCGTGGACGCGCACCGCGATTGCCCGACCGAAGGCTGTTCGGGCCACGTCACGCTCTGGTACCGGGGCGATGAAGTGCTGCGCGTGACCGGCCGCAAGGACGCTTACAACGAAGTCCACGAGTTCATTTGCAACACGTGCCGCTTCGAGAAAAAGCAGACGTCGGATTGGGTCATTGAAGGCCCGCGCCAGATTGCGCGGCAGTCAGTTATCGCGCAAAACCACCCGGAATTGGGCACCGATTGGGCGCAGCCGACCATCATCCCGAACCTGCCCGAATCGACCTCCTCGGAGTTGAACCGCGATATTGTAGCCAGCGAGCAGCAGGCAGCGCAACACACCTCGATGCCCTAGCCGCTGGCGGCTAGTCACTCGAAACTCCTAACTCGAAACTCGAAACTTCACTGTGCTTCCTCCCCTCCCCCTACTTTTCAGCGGTTCCGTGATTTTGGTCGTTTTCGGCCTGTCGCTTGGTATCGCTACGTATTCTACCTGGGCCGAGCGCAAGGTGGCGGCCTTCATGCAAGACCGTTCCGGGCCGAATCGCGCCGGTTGGGGCGGCTTGCTGCAACCACTGGCCGACGCGGGCAAGATGTTCTTCAAGGAAGAATTTTTTCCGGCTACGGCCAACCGCGCGCTGTTCGTGATCGGGCCGTGCGTGGCGATGATTACGGCGTGTATGGCGTGGGCAGTGATTCCGTTCGGCGACCGCCTCATCATCGACGGCGTGACTTATCTGGTGCAGGGCATCGAGATCAATATCGGGATGCTGTACATTTTCGGCGTGGTATCGCTGGGGGTGTATGGGCTGATGATTGGCGGTTGGGCTTCGAACAACAAGTTTTCGCTGCTGGGCGCCATCCGGGCGGCTTCGCAGAACATCTCGTACGAGATTGCGATGGGGATGTCGCTCATCGCACTGCTCATGATGACGCAGACCCTGAGCCTGCGCGAAATTGCCGATCAGCAAGCCACTGGCGGCTGGAACGTGCTGTATCAGCCGCTCGGCTTCATCATTTTTCTGGTGTGCGCATTTGCGGAAACCAACCGCACGCCGTTCGATTTGCCGGAATGCGAGACTGAGTTGGTGGGTGGCTACCACACCGAATATTCGTCGATGAAGCTGGGGCTGTATCTGTTCGCTGAGTACGTCAATATTTTCGTGGCATCGGCGGTGATGAGTACGTTGTATTTCGGCGGTTTCAACTTCCCGTTCATCGTGGAGACGCGCGCGTTTTTCATCGGTCAATTCGGCGTCACGACCGGCACCAACCTTACCACTGCCCTGAGCATCGCCACGCTGTTCGGCAAGATTTTCTTCTTCATCTTCTTCTTTATGTGGGTGCGTTGGACGTTGCCGCGCTTCCGCTACGACCAGCTCATGAACTTGGGTTGGAAGATGTTGCTGCCGCTCTCGATTCTGAATATCGTGATTACGGGCGCGGTGATTTTGATTCGGCAGGAGCTGTTTTAACCTTTTAACCGAAACCCAGATGGCTTCCGCCGACCAACGTCTGATTGAAATTACGGCCGATTTACTGGCCGAAGTACATGAGTTTCGGCTGGATTCCAACAAGCGGCTGGATCGGCTGGAGGATCAGATGGCGAAGAATAATCTCGCCGTTGGCGAGCTACGACTCTCGGTAATGCGACTTGGCGACAAGATTGAGGAGATGGGTGAATTGGACAAGCGCCTACGCATCGTCGAAAACATTGTCTTACGCCCAGCCGCCTAACTGCAACCAACTGATGCAACCTCTCAGCACCCGCGCCAAGCGCCTCGAAAAACGCGAGATGACGTTTGTGGAGCGCGCTTACTTACCGGCCATTTTTCAGGGCCTGAGCATTACGCTGCGCCACTTTTTCAAGAAAAAAGCCACCATTCAATACCCCGAGGAACGGCGCCCGCTGGCGCCCGCCTTCCGCGGTTTGCACGTACTCAAGCGCGACGAGCAAGGCCGCGAGCGCTGCACGGCCTGCGGACTGTGCGCGGTGGCCTGCCCGGCCGAAGCCATCACGATGATTGCCGGCGAGCGCAAGCGCGGCGAAGAAGGGCTGTACCGCGAGGAGAAATACGCGGTGAGCTACGAGATCAATATGCTCCGGTGCATTTTCTGCGGCCTCTGCGAGGAAGCCTGCCCGAAAGCCGCCGTGTACCTGCAAAACGACCGGATGGCGCCGCCGCGCTTCGAGCGCGACGAGTTCATTTACGGGAAAGACCGGCTGGTGGAGCCGGTATCGCCGGATCAGCGCTCGGTGCGCGGGCTGCAACTGTCGGGCGCGGAAGCGGATACGCTGCGCGCCAAAATGGCGACCGCGTAATTTTTTTTGTTTTTGTCATTGCGAGGAGGCTTTGCGACGAAGCAATCTCGCAGCAGAGCGGCAACGCAGTTGAGCTACGCCGAGCAGACGAAGATTGCTTCGTCGTTGCAAAGCTTCCTCCTCGCACTGACAAGTTAGTTTTATTTATCGTGGCTACGATCCTCTTTTACGTCCTCACTTCCCTCACCTTAGCGTTTGCGCTGCTGGTGGTGCTGGCTAAAAACCCGGTACACTCGGTTTTGTACCTGATTCTCACTTTTTTCACGCTCTCCGGGCATTACGTGCTGCTGAATGCGCAGTTTGTGGCGGCCGTGAACATCATCGTGTACGCGGGGGCCATTATGGTGCTGTTCCTGTTCACGATTATGTTTCTGAATATGAACGCCGAAACCGAGCAGCATAAATCGGGGCTGGCGCGGCTGGCGGCCGGCGTGGCCGGCGGCATGCTGCTCGTGATACTGGTGGGTGTGCTGAAAGATGTGAACGTGGGCGGCGCCGACCCGGCCACCTTCAACTCGCAGGTGGGGATGGTGCGCGACCTCGGGCAGGTGCTGTACAGTAAGTACTTGCTGCCGTTTGAACTGGCGTCGGTGTTGTTTTTGAGCGCGATGGTGGGGGCGGTGATGCTAGGGAAACGCGAGGCGGGGGAGCGGAATTTTTAGGGGCGTTGTCAGTTCGGAACAATGTCGCTACGCGAGTATCGAATGCTCTTCACCGCACAAGAAGGTGTGCAATCAACCTATCCCAACAATTTGGGACAACGCAGCAAGTTGGGCGGAGAACCCGAATGGATACAGGAAGACCAAGTCCCAACGTGTTCGCAGTGTGCGCTGCGGATGATGTTCGTAGCGCAAATTGACTCACTTGAACACGATACGCCAAACAATCCGCACCGAATTGATGCGGTTTCTTCTGTGAAGAAGCACTATATGTTTCACGATGTGGGGATGATTTACGTATTCTTTTGCTTCGACTGCGGCGAAACGGAGTCAGTATTTCAAAGTTATTAAAATCACAAACGGCCGCCTCTTACGAGGCGGCCGTTTGTGGTTTTTAGGTGGAGGCTGGAGCCCCTGTAATTAGTTCTCGACGGGCGTGGGCGCCCGTGCGAGCGGTTATTCGGTGGCGGGTTCGGGGTCGGTACCGGTCCATTTGGCCCAGCGGGGGCCGCATTTGGCCATTCGGGCGCGGAATTCAGCGCGTTGCTCGTCGGTCATGGAGGCGAGGCGACGTTCCATTTTAGCGCGGACGGCTTTGCGAGCCATCCATGGGGCACCGCCGCGGCTGCGGCCCCCGCCGCCGCCGCCCCGAAAGCCGAGGAGTAGTTTACTGAGTACCAACAGGCCCAGCGCCTGGGCAAACGTGAGAACGGGGCCGTGGAAAAGTACCGGCACGAGCCAGTTCCAGAGGCTCATCGTGACGAAACCGGCTACGGTAACGAACAGGGCAACAAAAAAGGCAATTTTGAGGGCTTTGAGCGCCCAGAAACGAGGATTCATGTGTCGGGTGTGGGGGAGAAAAATCAGATTAAAATGCAGCTTTCGATCAAAACCGATCAGTCAGCAAGTCAGCGAAATCAGCGATCCTAGTCGGTGAAATACTCATCGTACAGCACGCGCAGCTTGGTACGCAGTTTTTTCACGGCGTAATGCTTGCGCGCCAGCAGCGTGTTGAGCGGTAAGCCGGTTTCCTCGACCAGTTGGTTGAAGCTTTTGCCTTCGATTTCGTGGGCGACGAAGACGGCGCGCTGATCGGGCGGCAGTTCTTCGATGCCGGCGGCGAGGGCTTCGAGCAGGGCTTCGCGGAGGAGGTCGCCGTCGGTGGCATCGGTGGCGGGCAGTAGCTCGGCGAGGAGGAGGGGCTCGCCGTCGGGGTCGGCGGGGGCGGCGGAGAGGGCTTCGAGCGACTCGATGATTTTGGGGCGTCGGTAGCGGTCGGTGATTTTGTTGCGGGCCACCCGGAAGAGCCACGTCGCCATTTGCTCGATGGGTTTTACGAGGCGGTAGCTCTGCACCAACTCATAAAAAACGTCTTGCAGAACGTCTTCGGCGTCGAGGGGGTCGGGGATGCGGCGGCGGATGAAATCGAGCAACCGGCGGCGCTCGCGGTGAACCACGACGTCGATTTGCTCATTTTGTCCGTCGGGGGTAGCGGCCACTTGTGCAGAATTGGGGGCCGGTAAGGGGAAAGTCAGCGCGTTCATTCTGGGAGGAAAGACGCGGCGGCGGGGTAAATATTGCAGGGGGCGGGCGAGGTGCCTATTGTAGCTTCTTCGATTTCTGAAAATCGGGACGAGAAAATTTCATTTATATTAACTAATTTTGACCCGTTCGGGTACACAAAAGATAATTTGAGCTAGTTTTGTACCCGAACGGGTACAAAATCGCCCTTTTGCCGTCATTCAGTACCCGAACGGGTACGAAGCCCCAGCAGCACCGCCATCTCAGTCAATTTTCAACCTACCGTGCAACTACCGGCTTACTCGCCTTTACCACTCGCCGAGTTCATAAGGACGCACCGCCGGTCTGTGCGGTTATCACAGCTAAAGCTCGCGCAGATAGCCGGTGTGGGCATCAGGTTCGTCAGAGAGTTGGAACGAGGCAAGGAGACGCTACAACTTGATAAGATAAACGCGGTGTTAGCAGTTTTTGGGCATGAGATGGGCCCTCGGCGCATCACGCGGCCACTAACCGATGAGACGGAGTAAGTCAATTGAATAATGAGAAACACCGGGATTATCTATATGCACGAACGCCGAGCCGGGCGCATCTGGCGCGACAACAAGGGGTATCATTTTCAATACGATAGCGAGTATCTTGCGGCTGGCGGCCCGCCTGTAAGTCTGACGATGCCGTTGCAGGAAATGTCATATACTGAACGCAGCACCCTGCACCCGGTATTCGACAACCTGATTCCGGAAGGATGGCTACTGGACATTGCCGTGCGCAACTGGAAACTCAACCCCGCCGACCGCCTGGGCTTGTTGCTGACGGTATGCCACGAGTGTATCGGGGCTATCCAGGTGATGAGTGACGAAGAGCAAATTGATGACAATGCCTGATTCAACAGTTATCAACCGGCGATGCCTGACATGTTATGAGCCGCTGGAATCCGAGGACGCGCCTGATCATCATCTGCGCTGCCTGAGAAGAATGTTCGGCTCGACGACGACGCCGGAAATCGCCATCGATCAGCCGCGCTTGCAGGAATTGGCCCGCGAGGCAGTAGTGGCGCGCGTAGCCGTAGCCGGGGTTCAGCCAAAGCTATCGGTTGACTTGGTGAAAATTGGTCGTGATCACCGCTCACGACTGACATTGGCGGTTGAACTTGGCGGCAGCTTCATTCTGAAGCCGCCATTCGATTTGTACCGGCACTTGCCCGAAGTGGAGGACGTAACGATGCACCTGGCAGCCGACGCGGGTTTAACAGTGGCGACTCACACCCTGATTCGACTTGCAGATGGCGGGCTGGCGTATCTGACGCGGCGCTTTGATAGACCGGCTAAAGGCGGCCGTTTAGCCATGGAAGATATGGCGCAACTGATGGCCAGACTCACAACGGATAAATACCGAGGCTCGCTAGAGCAGATAGGCAAAACACTCGTCAAGTATTCGAGTGCCGATGGACTTGATCGAACGGAATTTTTCCAGCTTGCCATCTTCTGTTTTCTGACGGGCAACGCCGATATGCATCTCAAAAACTTCTCGCTCCTGACGCAGCCGGATGGGACGGTACGCCTCTCGCCGGCGTACGACTTGGTGGCGACGAAGCTCGTGAACCCCGCCGATGATGAAGACACCGCCCTCACGCTCAACGGCCGCAAAAAGCGGCTCAAACCGGCCGATTTCGTGGCGCTCGCCAACAGCCTACGCATCCCGTACCCGGCCGTACGCAACGTATACGCCGGATTTCAGAAGAACGTACCGAAATGGCGCAAGCGCATCGACCGCAGTTTTCTGCCCGATGAGCTGAAGGCTACCTACCACGAACTGCTCACCGAGCGCCTCGTGCGGCTGACGGCCAGCGAGTAATCCGGGGGCGTGGGGCGTACCTTGGTGGTTTACCAGCCGCAGGCCACGCCTTACCCCCAGATAATGATTCAGTTGAACCCGGAGCAGATCGATGCTGCCCTTCAAAAAACCGAGCTTAAAAGCGGCCTGGAAAAATACCTTTGGATTCAGACCCAGGCCGAAGGGCCGGATGAATTTTGGATGTCGGCGGAGTTTCGGAAGAAATTCAACGGGTTTTACCGGGTTCGGCGGAGCGAGGAGTGGCAACAGCATTTCTACGGCTTGATGGCGCACGCCCGGCAGGATGGGCTGGGGTTTGCCGACATTCTGCGGCGCCTGTACCAGGCGACGAGCCAGCACGAAGCGTCGTTTGCGAGTAAGCTGTACGCGACGCTCAACCCCGGCGCGCCGGTCATTGATGCGGTAGTGCTGCACAACCTGCAAATCAAGGGGCCGCTCGCGACCGACTCGCACCAGGGAAGCGAATGGGTGAAGCTGCACACCAGCCTGACGCTGCAATTTGAGCAGTATATGAAGACGGCGAATGGGCGCTACCTCGTCAATCGGTTTCGCAAGCTGTACCCCGAGGCGAAGGTGACGGAGATGAAGATGCTCGATCTGGTGCTGTGGCAGACCCGCGCGTAGTGCGCCAAAAATTACCCGGTATTTTGTCATTGCGAGGAGGCTTTGCGACGAAGCAATCTTCGTCCGCTCGGTGCGCAGTGTTAAGCGGTCAGCCAGAAGTTATACGGTATTTTGTCATTGCGAGGAGGCTCTGCGGTTGCGAGCGAAGCGCGGCAAAGCAATCCTCGTTTGCTCGGCTATGTAGCTGGGTGACACGCCGCCGCCGTACCGAGCAAGCGGAGATGGCCACGTCGTCGCAAAGCCTCCTCCTCGCAATGACAAAGCCAGGATAATTTCTGATCAATCACTTAGCATCGAGACGCTTAGGGTTAGACGCATATATGCGTCTCTACGCTTGCTACCGCTGCCGCCCCCATTTCAGCACCCCGCCCACCAGCACGCCCACATCAGGCACGGCCTTCGTGCCGAGCAGTAGGCCGCCGTACACGAGCGTAATCACGGTACCGCGCACGAGCAAATCGAGCCACGGCGAGCCGAGGGGCGGCACCGAGGCTCCGGCCGCGTACGACACCGCGATGATGCCCACCACCAGCGCCGTGCGGCGGGTAAACGGCTGCATCCCAAACCATACCCAGATGCTCAGGACGCGGCCCGCATTGACGGCTACGAGCGTGAGCGCGGACGCGAAGGCGGCGCCCGTGATGCCGTAGCGCGGCACGAAATACCAGCAGCTCATAACGGTGAGCGCGCCGAGGAGGATGTTGAAAAACAGATCCCAGCGGTAGCGCGTGCTGGTGTAGAGGATGATGCCGTTGATGCCGGTCGCCATATCGAAGAGGCGGCCCAAGCCCATCAGCAGAATGACGTAACGGCCTTTTTCGTAGCCGGCGGGCAGGAGCTGGAACAACACATCGACGTTGGCCCAGAGGCCCGCGAACAGGAAGCCGCCGGCCGTGAGGTTGAGCAGCGAGATGCGGCGGTAGAGGTCGGCGAGCTTGTCGAGGGCGTTATCGTTCCAGAAATCGCCGACCTGCGGCGAGGCGATCTTGTAGAGCGAGCGGGCGGGCACGAGCAACACGCTCGTCACGAAAAACGCGGTGGTGTACACGCCGACCTGCGCATCAGACCCGAACCGTAGGATCATCAGCGAATCGACGGTGGCGATGACGGTGTTCGAGAGGTTGCCGAGGACGGAAAACAACCCAAACCGCACCATTTCGGCGAGGCGCCCGGAGCGGTAGGCGCGCCAATCGGGCCACGCGAAAAGTTGGCCGAGCCACGCCGCGTACACGAGCAGCCCCACCGTAGCCAGCCCATTGACGCCGACGAAAAGCGCCACGAATTGGCCGAAATCAACCCACCCCAACGCGTACGCGCCCACGCAAGCGGCCGTACCGAGGCGCAGCAGCACATCCTGAATCAAGGACGAAACGACGGTTTTGTACAGCGCCCGCAGGTACGAATCGAGCATGTTGTACACGAGCAGCGCAAAGCCCAGCACGGCCACCCAATCGTAGTAGCGCGGCAGTAGCTCGGAGTGGCCGGCGTAGTAGCGCAACACGGCGGGTTTGGCCAGGAAAAAACCCGCCAGCACCACGCCGTACAGCGCCGCCGGGATGCTCAGCAGCAGCCACAGAAAACCGCCGTGGCGGTCTTCTTTGTCACGGAATTGGGGGAAGAACCGCGCCGTGACGTTTTGCAGCCCCATCGCGGCGGGCAGCGCCACGAGGACGCCGATTTGAATCAGCAACCGCGTGAGCCCCAACTCCGATTTGCTCAGAAAATGGGTGAACAGGAAGACGTTATTGAGGAAGCCCACGCCCACGCCGAGGTACGAGATGAGCGTGTTTTGAAGACCCTGGCGGCGGATGATGCCCAATGGAAACGGAAATTGCGGGGTGCGAGCGGGGTGCAAAGGTCGAGACGGGGCGGGGTTGCGGGCGCTGGTTGCGGGGGACTGCCAAATTACCAGGTAAGTCGTCCGAGAGGTCGCGTAAATGACAGGGTGTCAGTTGTAAGTCATCCGATGCCGCGCGTAAGTCATCCGGTGCCGCGCGTAAACCGTCATTTGCCTCCCGTGAATCGTCCGATGGCTTGCGTAAATCGTCCGATGCCGCGCGTGAACCATCCGATGCCGAACGTAAACCGTCCGATGCCGAACGTAAACCGTCCGGTGCCTCACGTAAATCATCCGATGCCTCACGTAAATCGTCCGATGCCGAACGTAAACCGTCCGACGGCCAACTGGAGCGCGACGCCGGCGCGCGGCTACCACGCCGCGCAGGGCACGTACCTTCGCGGAGTTGTTGTTGCGCGCTGAATGGTCTTTCTGATTCCGTCTTTTTTGTGGGGCCTGCTGGCCCTTGCCATCCCCATCATCATCCATCTGGTGGAGATGCGGCGCCCGCAACGGGTGATTTTCACCAACGTGGCGTTCTTGCGCGAGGTCAAGCAGGTGACCGCCCGCAGCCGGCGCCTCAAACGCCTGCTCATTCTGGCGGCGCGCTGTTTGGCGCTCGCGGCGCTGGTGCTGGCGTTTGCGCAGCCGTTTCTGCCCGCTAAAAAGGCCGGCGCGCCCCCGCCCACCGACGTGCGCGTGTACCTCGACAACTCGCTGAGTATGCAGAACGTGAGTCGCACGGCGGCCGTCGCGCTCCTCGACGAGGCCAAAAGCCAGGTGCGGCAGCTTACGGGCGTGTTCGCGAACGGCACCCGCTACCGGCTCCTCGACAATGGGTTCAGCGGCGGCACCACCGGCGTGCCCGCCCCTACCCTGCTCGATGGCGTGGCGCGCCTGAGCTACTCGCCGCGTCGTGCCACGGCCGCCGAAGCGGTTACGCGGCTCCTCGCGCCCGACGATGCCGGGCCGGGTACGCGCGTGTTTTTGTACTCCGACTTTCAGCGCAACGCCTTCTCCCCGAAGGACATGCTGACCGCCGCCGGCGATGCCGAGGTGTACCTGCTACCGCTCACGGCGCAAACCACGCGCAACGTGTTCGTGGATACCGTGGCGCTGACCGACGAATTCGTGCGCGCCAACGAAGCCAACCGGCTGGTGGTGCGCGTAGCCAACGCGGGCGCCGAAAAGGCCACCGGTGTGGCCGTGAAGGTGTTCGTGGGGAGCCAGCAGGTATCATCGTTCAGCCTCGATTTGGCACCCGGCGAGCGCAAATCGACGGAAGTGGACTTTCGGGTGGTGGGCACCGGCACGCAGCGCGGGCGCGTGGAAGTGGCCGACGTGCCCGTGACCTTCGACAATACCTACTACTTCACGCTGCGGGTGGCGCCGCCAATCAAAGTGTTTGGTTTGGGGCCGGCCGGAGCCGAAACCTCGGCGCAAAAAGCGTTCGCCGCCGAACCCGGCTTTGCCTACACCGCCGCCGACGAGCGCGGCCTCAACTACCAAACCGCCGCCGCCGCCGACCTGCTGCTCCTGCAAGAGCTGCCGACCATCTCGGCGGGGTTGGCCGAAAACGTGCGCAAGTTTGCCCAAAAGGGCGGCGCCGTGCTGCTGATTCCGGCCGTCGGGGCCGACCGGGGTTCGTATGAAACCTTCTTCCGCAGCCTCGGCCTCGGCACCGTACGGTTTCTGGCCGAAACGCCCGGCGCCACCGGCGCCCAACTACCCGTGGCTGTGCCCGACGAACGCGACCCGTTTTTCCGGGGCGTATTCACGGCGCCCGTGTCGGGCCTGACCGTGCCGAAAGCGGCGCCCGTGCTTACCTGGAGCCGCTCCGGGCGAGATGTGCTGCGGCTGCGCGCCGGTGGGCCGTTTTTGAGCGCATTTGCCGTGGGGCAGGGCACGGTGTGGGTGCTGGCCGCGCCGCTGGCCCCGGCCGCCGGCGATTTTGCCGCCAACGCGCTCTTCGTGCCCACCCTCTACCGCCTGGCGCAGCAGAGCTACCGGGCGCCGCAACCACTGGCGTATGCCCTAGGTCGGCAGCGCCTGAGCTTGCCCGTGCGGGCGCAGGATGCACGCAAAGAGGTTTTCCGGCTGGTGCGCGAGGCAGGCCAAAGCGGCGGCACGGGCGGCGCCGATTCGGCGGTGTTCATTCCGGAGCAAACCGTGCGCGATGGCCGCCTCGCTTTCACGCCGCCCGCCGAGATGGCGCAAGCCGGTTTTTACACCCTTCGCAAGCCCGGCGAAACGCCCACGGTACTGGCCTTCAACTACGACAAGCGCGAATCGGACTTGGCGCAATACACGCCGCAGGAACTGAAAACCGCCCTCGCGGCCAACCCCCGGCTGCACGTCTACGAGGCGGGCGCAGGCCTGGGCGCCATCGAGCAACTCCGGGCCGATACGCTCGGCGAACCGTTGTGGAAGTACGCGCTGGTGGCGGCGTTGCTGTTTTTGCTGGCGGAAGTGCTGCTGATTCGATTTTTGCCTACGTAGGGGTGGGCCTTGTTGCCCGCCCGTGCGGTTTGCTTACGTTGGGTGCGGGGGGCCACATGGCCCGCCCCTACGTTGTATTTTATGAACCTGCTCCTTCTCTCCGCCCATCTGCACGCCCCCGGCAGTCCGCACCACGGGCAGCGCCGCCATATCCGCATCCGCGACGGCGTGATTGCGGAGATTTTCGGGGGCGAAATTCCGGTTGAAACCGAAGGTGAAACCCGTATTTCGGCGCCCGACCTGCATGTATCGGCAGGCTGGCTCGATCTGGGTTGCGTCATCGGCGAACCCGGCCACGAGGCGCGCGAAACCTTTGTGAGCGCCGCGCGCGCGGCGGCCAAAGGCGGTTTTACCGATGTCTTGCTCTTGCCCGACGCGCCGCCCCTGGCCCAAACGCGCGCGGCCGTGGCCTACATCGGGCAGCGCGCGGCCGGGCTGCCGGTACAGTTTCACGCCGTAGCACCGATCACGGTCGATGCCGCCGGCGCCGACCTCACCGAGATGCACGACCTGCAACTTGCCGGGGCCGCAGCGTTTTCCGATGGC
Source organism: Hymenobacteraceae bacterium (assembly GCA_031425525.1). Lineage (GTDB taxonomy): Bacteria > Bacteroidota > Bacteroidia > Cytophagales > Hymenobacteraceae > JANNMJ01. The sequence goes on from JANPJM010000011.1 coordinate 36,237, forward strand.
CCCAACCACCCCCTCCAACGCGCCGAAACCTTGGTGCGCGCCCTGCAATACGCCGCGCCGCTGGGAGCGGTGGTGTTCAACCGGGCCGAGCATCGAGGCCTGAGCGATGGCGGGCAAATCCACGAAAGCGAGACGAGCGTGCGCCTGGGGTTGCGCGGGCTGCCGAGCATCGCCGAAGACGTGCAGCTCGCCCGCGACCTGCGGCTCCTCGAACACGCCGGTGGCCGGTTGCACGTATCGAGCGTGAGTACGGCGGGGGCCGTGGCCCTGCTGCGCGAGGCCAAGGCGCGCGGCCTCGCCGTTACCGCCGATGTGGCCGCCCACCAGCTCGCGTTCCTCACCGATGAAGTACCGCCCTTCGAGACGAGCTACAAGGTACAACCGCCGTTTCGGGCCGAAACCGACCGCGCCGCCCTGCGCGCCGCCCTCGCCGACGGCACCCTCGATGCCACCACCAGCGCCCACCAACCGCACGACCCCGAAAGCAAAGAGTTGGAGTTCGATCTGGCCGAGTTCGGTGCCATCGGCCTCGAAACCGCCTTTTCGGCCCTCCTGACCCACGCGCCCGACCTCCCGCTCGACACGCTGCTCGCGCGCCTGACCAGCGGCCCGCGCGCTGTGCTGGGCTGGGCGGAAACGCCCATAGCCGAGGGCCAACCCGCCCGCCTCACCCTCTTCGACCCTACTGCCGTTTGGACGCCCACGCCGCAAAATACGGCTTCCCTGGCGCGCAATAGCCCTTTTTATGGTCACGAACTGCGCGGCCACGTACTAGGCATCATCACCGAAACCGGCCTCACGGTGTAACGCGGGGCGCCGGCCCGCGCTATCTTTTACTTCCTTATGAACCCTCCTCAACCTTCCATACCCGTTTGGTGGCGCTGGCTGTCATCGGCTGATTTGGGGCGCCAAGCCCGGCGTTATGCCGCGCTGCTGGTCGGCCTCAACGTGGTGGCGTGGCTGCTGGTGGCGCTGGCGGGCGGCAATATTTTCGACCGGCGGCTGCCCGTGGTGCTGTTTCCGGTGGCGGGTTTCGTGATTTGGGCGGCGCTGGCGTTTTACCGTCGCCGCCGCGATACCAAGATGGGTTTCGGCCGTGGTCTCAAACTCGGGGCCCTCATTGCCGGTATTTCTTCCGGCGTACTGGCCCTGATGCTCGGGGCGGGCGTGTTGCTCGGCGGCGAAACGCTGCGGCAGCGCCACGTCGCCACCACCATCGAGCTACTCGCCGGTCAGCGCCAACGCCTCGAAACCCTGCCCGACGGCAAGGCACTGTACGCGCAGCAAGTCACGGCCGCGCAGCACATTTCGGCCGGCAGCATTGCCTCCGATGAACTCCTGCGGCGCCTCATTCCGGCGCTATTGGCCGCGCTGCTCGGCGCCATTCTACTACGCAAAGCCAACCCCGACGGTACCGAGCCCGAACGCGCCCCGCGCCCGCCCAAAGTCTGAGCGCGACGGATCAGCGTGCAACTGCGAGGGATAATCCGCTAACTTTCGGCCGGCCGGCCGCGAGGGTCGGTTCGCCCTTCCCTTTTGCGTTTTATTCCATCCACCAACATCTCCCGTCAATGGATACCTCCGTCACCCCTTCAACCGCTCCGACCACTACGTCCGTCGCGCTTCGTTACGGCCTACTGACAGGCTTGGTGAGTGTCATTTTTTCGTTGATCTTATACCTGACGAAGCTCGACCAGTCGCCCGCCAAGTGGATCGGCGTAGCCATTTTGGCTGCCGGTATCTATCTCGCGCACATCGAATTCAAGAAGAAAAATGGTGGCTTCATGGAATACGGCCAGGGCCTGGGCATCGGCACGCTGTTGAGTGTGGTGGACGGCATTTTGAGCGGCGTTTTCATCTATATCTACGTGACCTTCGTGGACATCAACTGGGTGCAGCGCTCCATGGACGTTACGCGAGGTCAAATGGAAGCTCGCGGCCAGATGACCGATGAACAAATCGATCAAGCGATGGAAATGACGGCGATGTTTATGACCGGGCCGGCATTGTTAATCGTCAGCATCGTGGTTAATCTTCTCTTAGGCTTCATTTTGTCGCTGATCATTTCCGCCATCACCAAAAACTCCCGGCCTGAGTTTGAGTAAGCTTCTCGCGCCCCTGCCCGACGGCCCCACGCCGCAGATTTCCATCGTCATACCGCTGCTCAACGAAGCCGAATCGCTGCCGGAACTGACCGCCTGGATTGCGCGCGTGATGACCACCCACGCCTTCACCTACGAAGTGCTATTGCTCGACGACGGCTCGACCGACGAGTCGTGGGAAGTCATTCAGCACCTGGCGGCCACCAACCGCTTTTTGCGCGGCATCCGCTTCAACCGCAATTACGGTAAATCGGCGGCGTTGCACGTCGGCTTCAAAGAATCGCGCGGGGCCGTGGTGATTACCATGGATGCCGATTTACAGGATTCACCGGAGGAAATCCCTGAATTATACCGCTTGATTACCGAGGAGAAATACGACCTCGTGAGCGGCTGGAAACAAAAGCGCTTCGACCCACCGAGCAAAACCATCCCCACCAAATTATTCAACGCCGCCACCCGCTGGATTTCGGGCATTCAGCTCCACGATTTTAATTGTGGCCTGAAAGCCTACGACCGCCGCGTGGTCAAAAGCATCGAGGTGTACGGCGAAATGCACCGCTACATCCCGGTAATTGCCAAATGGAACGGCTTTCGGCGTATCGGCGAAAAAGTAGTGCAGCACCAGGAGCGCAAATACGGCACGACCAAATTCGGCCTCGAACGCTTCATTTACGGCTTCCTCGATTTGGCGAGCATCACGTTCGTGAGCCGTTTCCGGCGGCGGCCGATGCACTTTTTCGGCACGATGGGCGCCGGAGCCTTCGGCATCGGCTTTTTCATCGCCGCCTGGCTGCTGATCGAGAAACTGTATTTGTCGCTCAATAATCTAAAAGCGCGCCCCGTGACAGATCAACCGCTGTTTTTTCTGGCGTTGGTGGCCATCGTATTGGGCACGCAATTGTTTTTAGCCGGTTTTTTGGCGGAAATGGTTTCGTTGAACGGCGCCAAGCGGAATGATTATTTGATTCGGGAGGTCGTTTGAAATTCCTGATTATGATGCTGTATCCGCCTCCTATTCTTAGTCCGTACTTCGAGGCGGAATTACGCGCTGCCACGCAGACTCAGCGCCTCGGCGATGACCGTACGGCGTGGCAGCATCTGGAACGCGCGCACGTTTTGGGGCAACGCTGGGCGGTATCGCACACGCTGACGCATCTCCGAATGGCGGCTTTCGGTTTGCGCCGCCGCGATCTGCACGAAGTGCTGGGGCAGGTGCCGCGCATCATCGCGGGGTTTTTTATGTCGCTCTTGGGTCGCGTGCCCAACGGCAATACCGGCGGAGCCAACGTACCTGCCGAACAGCCAATGCCGATCCCGGCTGATTTGCAAGCCCTGTTGGCCCTAGCCGAACGGCCCGCGTCGCGGTGATGAAGGTCATCATCATCGGCCCGGCGTGGCCCTTGCGCGGCGGCCTCGCTACGTACGACGAACGTCTGTGCCGGGCATTTCAGGAAGCGGGTTGGCGAGCGCGCGTCGTCACGTTTTCGCTCCAATATCCCGGGTTTTTATTTCCGGGGCAAACGCAATTCAGCACCGAACCCGCGCCAACGGATATTGAAATCGACGTGGCGCTTAATTCTGTGAATCCGGTTAATTGGGTACTGTTGGGCCGCCGGTTGGCGCGCGAGAAGCCCGATTTGGTGGTTTTGCGGTACTGGCTGCCGTTTATGGGGCCGGCGCTGGGCACGGTGGCGCGGCTGGTAGCGGGCAACGGCCACACCCGCGTAGTGGCGATTACCGACAACGTAATTCCGCACGAAAAGCGGCCCGGCGATACCCTTTTTACGCGCTATTTCCTCGGCGGCTGCCACGGATTCGTGACGATGAGCCGCGCCGTGTTGGCCGACCTAACGCGTTTTGCGCCCGAAAAGCCGGCGCGGTATCAGCCGCATCCGCTCTACGATTCGTTTGGGCCGGTGCAACCGCGCGAGCAGGCCCGCGCCGCGCTTGGTTTAGCGGCCGATTACCAATACGCGCTGTTTTTTGGCTTCATCCGGGCGTACAAAGGGCTCGATTTGCTGCTCGAAGCGTGGGCCGACCCGCGTCTGGCGGCCCTACCGGTCAAGCTGCTCATTGCGGGCGAGTACTACGAGGATGCGGCGCCGTACGAGGCGCTCATCCAGCGGCTCAACCTCGAAGACCGCATCGTGCGCCGCACCGAATTCATTGCCGACTCTGCCGTGGCCGCCTACTTCTCAGCGGCCGATCTGATCGTGCAGCCCTACAAAAACGCCACCCAAAGCGGGGTTTCGCAGGTGGCGTACCATTTCGACCGTCCCATGCTCGTGACAGATGTGGGCGGCCTAGCCGAGCTGGTACCCCACGGCGAAGTGGGCTACGTAACCCCGCCGACGCCCGCAGCAATTGCTGATGCGCTGGTCGATTTCTTCACGCATCCCGCCCGCGCCGCACACTTCACTGAAGGCGTGCGGCGCGTGAAGCAGCAGTTTTCGTGGGTCGAGATGGTAAATGCGCTGACGGAAGTAGCCCACCGCGCACGCAGCTAGCGCCCCCACGGTAGCCCGGGCGCCTTGGTCGGGTCTGGCGCCCCGTGCCGACCTTCGCGCCGTGAATACTCCCGACCTCGACCTCACGCTTCGCACGGCCCTTTCGGCGGCCCTCGATGCGGCCGGCGTCCGCCCGGCACCCGCGCCCGACGCTTTTTCGCTGCAACCCACCCGCAAGGAGTTCGCCGGCACCTACACCTTCGTCACGTTCCCGTACGCCAAAGCGGCGGGCACTTCGCCCGACGGGCTGGCGCAGCGTCTCGGCGAACACTTGGCGGCCAACTGCGCGGCCGTGAGCGACTTCAACGTAGTAAAAGGCTTCCTGAACCTCGAAATCGCCGACGGCGAATGGGTGCGCCAGCTCGTCGCGCTCGCCAAACCCACAAAGCAAACTGAGCAACTCGAAACTCGAAACTCGAAACTCGAAACGCAAGCCGAACGCGTGGTGGTCGAGTACTCCTCGCCGAACACCAACAAGCCGCTGCACTTAGGCCACTTGCGCAACAACTTTCTGGGCTACGCCGTGGCCGAGATTCTGCGCGAAAACGGCGCCATCGTAACGAAAGCGAACCTCATCAACGACCGTGGCATCCACATCTGCAAGTCGATGATCGCTTACGAGCGCTTCGGGCACGGCGAAACTCCGACGTCGAGCGGGCAGAAAGGCGACCATCTGGTGGGGCATTATTACGTCCTCTTCGACAAGCATTACTGCGAGGAAGTGCAGCAGCTTCAGAACGAGGGCCTGACCGAGGAGGAGGCCAAGAAGCGCGCCCCCCTGCTCACCGACGCGCAGGAACTGCTGCGTAAATGGGAGGAAGGCGACGCTGAAACCGTCGACCTCTGGCGCACGATGAACAGTTGGGTCTACGACGGTTTCGATGCCACGTACCGCAGCATCGGCGTCGATTTCGACAAATTTTACTACGAATCCGAAACCTATCTCCTCGGCAAAGAGCGCGTGGAAGAAGGCTTGGCGAAGGGCGTTTTCTTCCGCAAACCCGACGGCTCCGTCTGGATTGATTTGACGGCTGAAGGACTCGACGAAAAGCTCCTCCTCCGCGCCGACGGCACGAGCGTTTACATCACGCAAGACCTCGGTACGGCCGAACTGAAGTATCAGGATACGGGCTGCCGACGGTCCGTGTACGTCATCGGCGACGAGCAGAACTACCACATGCAGGTGCTGCAAGCCATCCTCAAACGGCTCGAAAAGCCCTACGCCGATGGTATCCATCACTTGAGCTACGGAATGGTAGACCTGCCGAGCGGCCGGATGAAATCGCGCGAGGGCACTGTAGTGGACGCCGACGAGCTGGTGGCCGAGATGATCGATACGGCCCGCGCTACCACCCAAGAGCTGGGCAAAGTAGACGGCCTGACTGAGGCCGAAGCCGAAGCGCTTTACCGCACGCTGGCGCTGGGGGCGCTCAAGTTTTTCCTGCTGAAAGTGGAGCCTAAAAAGCGGATGCTCTTCAACCCCGCCGAAAGCATCGATTTTCGGGGGCATACCGGGCCGTTCGTGCAGTACACCCACGCGCGCAGCCGCTCGATCAGCCGTAAAGCCGCCGAGCAGGGATTGACGGCCGATACCACGGCATTCGCCGGTACCGTTACCGAGCTGAACGCCTCGGAGCGCGAGTTGGTAGCGCAGCTCATCGGCTACCGCGCGGCCGTGCGGGCGGCAGCCAACGCGTTGGCGCCCAGCCTGATCGCGCAATACGCCTACGAACTAGCCAAAGCCAGCAACCGATTTTTGGCCGAATCGCCGGTACTCATTGAGCCTGACGCCGCGCGCCGCGCCCTACGCCTGACGCTGGTCGGACAGGTAACGACCACCCTGCAACGCGCACTTGGGCTGCTCGGCATCGGTGCGCCGGAGCGGATGTAAGCGAGTGAATGCCAACTTAGGCGCAGATTCATCTCCCTTCAATCGTCTGCGGCATTCTTTTAACCGCTCGCCGGGCAGGCCGACCAACAATTGGCGACAGAGCACGTTAGGTCAGTAGGTTCGGCGTAGACCCTCCTGCTGACCGTCAACCGTATGCGCTTATCAACTACCGCCCTCCTCTTCAGCAGCGCGCTGGCGTGGGCAGCCTGCTCCGCCGACCGTCTCGTGCCCGGCGTAGCCGGTGCCGATGAGGTATCGCCTACGACCATATCGGCGGGGCGTACGGCACCGGATGGCGTCAATAATGCGTCGGTTTATCAGTTCCGCCCGATTAATATATCGGGCCAACCCGTGGATTTGCGCCAGTACCGGGGCCGCAAGATTCTGATCGTCAATACCGCTTCGCGCTGCGCCTACACGCCGCAATACACCGACCTTCAGCGTCTTCACCAAATTTATGGCAGCCGGGTGGTGGTGCTGGGCTTCCCGTGCAACCAATTCGGCGGACAGGAGCCGGGCGCCGATTCGACTATCGTCACGTTCTGCACGAACAATTATGGCGTTACGTTTCCTCTCTTTAGCCGCTTAAACGTGCGCGGCACGGCGGCCGACCCGCTCTTCGCCTTCCTCGCCGACCGCTCGCGAAATGGCTATACCAGTCAGGCGCCAACGTGGAATTTTTGCAAGTATCTCATCGATGAAGAAGGATACGTGACCGGCTACTACCCGTCGACCGTCAATCCGATGTCGCCGACCATCGTCAATGCCGTGCTGCGGCGGCGCGGGCAGCCCTCCTCTTCCTCCGACATCGACCCGCTGGCCCCCTGACGTGCCCTACGTCTCGGCCCCGGCGTTTGGTAATGTCTAACTTTCGCGCCCGCTGCCTGGTTTAAGGTGGCGGGCGCTTTTAGATTGCGTTCTTTACGGCCGCAACCGCGCGGCTGCTTTGCTTTTCTCCTATGTCACGTATGTCACCGTCTCCATTTTTTGCTGCCTTGCTAGCCGGTGCCGTCACCGTGGGCATCATCGCGTGCCAGCCGGCAACGCCATCATCTTCTTCCCCCCAAAACGCTGATATGTCGGCTGAAACTTCCGCTTCCGCAACCACCGCCGGCTCCGTTTACGATTTCACCGTCAAGGGCCTCGACGGCAAAGACGTGAACCTGAGCCAGTACAAAGGCCAGAAAATTCTGGTCGTCAATACCGCTTCTGAATGTGGCTATACGCCGCAGTACAAGGGGCTCGAATCACTTTCGAAGGCGCGCGCCGGCAAGCTGGTGGTACTGGGTTTCCCGTGCAACCAGTTCGGCGGGCAGGAGCCGGGCACGGCGGCCGAAATCGGCGCGTTCTGCGAGAAGAATTATGGCGTCACGTTCCCGCTGATGGCAAAGGTCGAAGTGAAAGGCGCCGGCGCCGCGCCGCTGTTTCAGCACCTACAAAAAGCCACTGGCAGCGAGCCTAGCTGGAACTTCTGCAAATATCTGATCGATGAAAACGGCAAGGTGGTGAAGTTCTATTCGTCGCGCGTGGAGCCGATGAGCGACGAGTTACTCGCCGACATCGACAAGGCGTAACCAGCAGCCTTCGGGCACTCGTCGTCCTTTGACTACCCCAGATTTTACGGCACCCACGTCGGCCGGGCCGCGCACCCCGCGCGGCGTGGCGGCGTGGGTGTCGGCATTTCGGCTCCGCACGCTCCCGCTCGCGCTGGCTTCCATCGGGATGGGCGCCGCCCTTGCGGCGGCCGATGCCGTGGTGCGCTGGCCCGTGGTGGCCCTGTGCGCGCTTACCACGGTGCTGCTACAGATTCTCTCGAACCTCGCCAACGATTACGGCGACACCCAAAACGGCGCCGATTCGGGCGGTTTGCGCCAGGGCCCGGCGCGGGCGGTGCAGAGCGGCGCCATCGCGCCGGAAGCGATGTTTCGGGCCATCATCATCTGTGGGCTGTTGGCGCTGTTGAGTGGTTTAGCGCTGTTGTGGGTGGCCTTCGGAGCCGCCAACCTACCGGCCGCGCTCGCATTTCTGGCGCTGGGACTGGCGTGCATCTGGGCGGCCTATCGCTACACAGCGGGCGCTAACCCGTACGGTTACGCCGGGTGGGGCGATGCGTCGGTGTTCGTGTTTTTCGGTTTAGTGGGGGTCCTGGGCACGTATTTTCTGCAAGCGCAAACGTGCCGTTGGGCGCTCGTACTGCCCGCCGCCGCGCTGGGCCTACTCAGCAGTGGCGTATTGACGATCAACAACATTCGCGATCTGGAATCGGATGCCGCCACCGGGAAAATCACCATTCCGGTGCGTTTGGGTGCGGCGGGCGGGCGGTACTACTTGGAAGCGCAGCTTTACGGAGCGATTGGGCTGCTCGTTGTTTTTCGGCTGCAAGCAACCGTTGGTTTTGCCTATCAGCAATGGCTGTTTCTGTTGGTGACAGTACCACTGTTGGGCATTATGCGTGGCGTCCATATAGCGCAAACTGCCACAGAAATAGACCCGTTTTTAAAACGCCTGGCGCTGACGACTGTAGCACTGGTCGCGTTTTGGTGGGCCGGAATAAACTAGAAGCGAGCGAGTTATCCGGCTTAGGCACCACTAGCGGCATCCGGCGCTGCCCCAGCGGCGGCTTGCCACACCTGTTCTTCGGTCAGGCCGGTAGCTTCGGCTACGGTAGCGGCGCCTACGCCAGTTTCCATCAATCGGCGGGCGATCTCGAACGCGGCGGCTTGTCGGCCTTGCGCTAGTCCTTCGGCTTTTCCTTCGGCCCGGCCGCGCTTGATGCCGTCTTGTTCGGCGCCGGCCAGCAGGGTGCGCTCGGAACGAATCATATCCCAATACTTATCGTAGCCGGCCAGTTCGGCGCGCGAGAAGCTCGATTCGCGCAGATACTCGATGGCTTCGGCGGTTTCGGATACGGCCAGCAGATCGGCGGGGATTTGCTCGGCTTGGTCTTGCATTTCGGTCAGGTAGCGGAGCCAGAGTACCTGCATCCGCTTATCGCGCAGGTTGCGGGCCTGAAACTTGGGCAACTCCACGAAGATGAATTCCAGCCCTTCCAGCACCTGCTCCGGCTCGCGGGTATGCACGATGCGGTAATGGTGGTAGTAATCGGGCGAGGCGGGCGCGAAGTTTTGGTTGATCAAACTCAGCGCGTACACCGGTTGCAACGTGGTGTAGTGGCGCGCCTTGCCCAACTGACTGACGTACGCCTTAGAAGCGTTGAACAGCACCCGCGACTTGAACGAATCGGTCCAGAGCATCTGCATCTCCACGATGAACTGCCGCCCGCGATTGTCTTCGCAGCGCACATCCACGATGGTGTTTTTGAAGAGCGGCACCTCCGGCACCAGTTCACTCGGCAAATACCACAGCTCCACAATGTGCTGCCCCTCTTCGAGCGGCAGCAGCGCGTTGAGGAAGCTTTTGAGCAGGTGCGGATGCTGACCGAAGACCTTCTTGAAGGTCAGGTCGTTTTTGGGATCGAGGTAGCGCATCGGGGAACAAATTAAGTGGTGTGAGAAGGGGCATTGGACAGCGCGAAACGCCTCATGGTTGGCGAAACTCGGCACTTATTCGGCCGCTGGTGCGGGCGCACCGGCGCTTTCGGCCGCTGTACGTCCCCGGCCTTCGCTGCGGCGCGGGGTGGTGGTATCGCGCTGGCGCTCGGCGTCGGTCAGCACGCGGATGGGGCGGTCGTTCTGGTCGGGGGCTTCGGCGGCGGGTGCGGGGCGGGGGCGCTCGTCGCGGCGGGGGCCACGGTCGCGGGCGCGGTCGCGGTCGGGGCGGCGCGCATCAGCAGCACCGGCGGTTTCGGTTTCGGCGGGGCGGGTGGTTTGGGTGCCCTCTTCGGCGGTGGGTGCGGGGCGGGGACGCTCGTCGCGGCGCGGGCCACGGTCGGTACCGCCATCGCGGCGCGAGCCACGGTCGCGACCACTGCCACCGATGCCGGAGCCCATCATGCCGGAGCCGGGCTTGCGGCCCCGGTATTTCTGCGGGTCGAAGTCCGGCGAAACGCCGATTTCGGGCGGCGTGGGGTGTTTTTCGACTTGCCGTTCGAGCAGTTTTTCGATTTTCACGACGGCATCCTGGTCGTGGTCGCTCACGAACGTGATGGCGGTGCCTTTGCCGGCGGCGCGCGCCGTGCGGCCGATTCGGTGGACGTAATCTTCGGCTTCGCGCGGCAAATCGAAGTTCACGACGTGCGAAAGCGAATCGATGTCGATGCCCCGGCTCATCACATCGGTGGCGACGAGAATCTGAAATTGTTTGTTTTTGAACTCGCGCAGCACGATTTCGCGCTCCTCCTGGGTGCGGTCGCTGGTGATGCCCGCCACCGCGTAACCCATTTTACGCAGGGCGCGCTCAATGGGCGTCACGTTCATCTTGCGGCTCGTGAACAGAATCATGCTCTGCACGTCGAGCTTTTGAATCAGATACTGGAGCAGCGGCAGCTTGAAGGTGTCGTAGACCATATAAAACTGCTGGTCGATGCCGGCGGCGGGCTTCGATACGGCCAACCGAATCTCGGCGGGCTCGTGCAGAATTTCCTTCGCAAACTGCCGAATCTTGTCGGGCATCGTCGCCGAAAACAGCAGATTTTGACGCTTTTTCGGCAGATGACTGATGATCTGCATGATGTCGTCGGAGAACCCCATATCGAGCATCTTGTCGGCTTCGTCGAGAACGAGGCATTCGAGGTGTTCGAGCTTCACGTAGCCGAGCTGCATGTGCGCCATCAGACGGCCGGGCGTAGCGATGATGATGTCGGCGCCCTGCGTGAGCGCGCGTTTCTGCTGCTCCCAGTTCTCCGATTTACCACCGCCGTAGATCGACAGGCTCGTGATCGAGGCGAAGTAGCCGAAGCCTTCCACCTGCTCATCGATTTGTTTCGCCAACTCGCGGGTGGGCACCAGCACGAGGGTGGTGGTGCGGTCTTGCGGGTGGTTGGAATGGCTGATCCGGTCGATGATCGGGATCAGATAGGCGGCCGTTTTACCAGTGCCGGTCTGGGCGGAAGCGATGAGGTCGCGGCCTTCCAAAATAACCGGAATAGCTTGTTTCTGAATGGGAGTCGCCGTGCGGTACCCCATCGATTCGATGCCCTCGACGAGATCGTCGTGGAGGTCAAATGCGTGAAAATCTTCCATTGAAGCGCGGCCCACGGCCGCTGAGCGTTGTAACAGCACCCCGCCACGCGGGGGCTGCGGCCCGCAAAACAGACCTGCCACAAAGATAGGCCGGGCACGGCGGGCCAACGTTTTTCGGCAAAATGATAAACCCCGCGTTGCTCCCGGCCGTACGATGTGGGCAAACGCCCCGCCCTCACGGTGGGGGCTTCTATCTGATATTCAACCAGATTCTCCTCTTCACGGGCGGTTTTTGCGCCCATCGAACCTCATCTCCATGAAACGTTTCCTGCAATCGGCCTTCGCGCTTACGCTCAGCTTTAGCGCGCTGATGGCTACGGCCCAAACAACCCCTACTATTACCCCCACCGGCTCCGGCACGGGTAGCTCGACGGGCACTTACAGCGGCGGCACCACCCCCACCAATGGGGTGCAAAATCCGACCCGCACCGGCGGCGACGGCGCCTACCGCGATGGCTCCTACCAAACCGGCCAGCAAACGCCGACCTCCGGCACAGTCAATAAAGGCGCTGGCACGGGCACCGGCTACCAAGGGCAGTACGGCAACGGCCAGAATGCATCGGGCCAGAACATAGGCGGCAACCTCAACACCGAGATGAAATCGGGCGTGGGCACGCCGCCGCAGCAATCAATGCAAAACCCGCCCACCGGAAATACCAATGGTACTACCACCACGGGCGCCGGCACCACCGGTACTACCGGCACGATGCAAACCGCCCCTGGCACGCCGGCCCAAACCGGGCAAACAACGGATGCCGGCGAGCGTCGGTCGGGTAGCACCGGCAACGCCGGAGCGGGCAGCAAAACGTCACGCGCCGGCCAGAGTGCCAGCCAGATGGGCAACACCGATGCCGGTACCGGCCGGGTCAGCGACGATGTGAACAGCCGCCCGGTACGCGCCACCACGCGTAAATCGACCTCGACGTATCAAGAGAAAAAAGCGAGCAAGAAGGCCAGCAAATCGGCCGATGGCGGTTCGATGAAATAACCGGAAGCGAGCCTGTTGAAAACGGCCCACCGGAGCAATCCAGTGGGCCGTTTTTATGGCGCAGCCCGTCGTGACGCAGTACGTTTGTTGGCGTGAATATGCTTTCTAAAAATGTCCCAGCGGTTCCGAATCCATCGCCGCCCTTGGCGGGCTTGCGCGTACTGGAGCTGGCGAGTGTGTTGGCGGGGCCGCAGGTCGGGCAGTTTTTGGCTGAACTGGGCGCCGAGGTGCTAAAGATTGAGCCGCCCGGCACCGGTGGCGATGTAACGCGCGGTTGGAAAACAGCTTCCGAAGACCCCCACGCTACTACGTCGGCGTATTTCGCGGCGGCCAACTGGGGCAAAACCAGTCGGCTAATCGACCTGACTACGGCGGCGGGCCGGGCGGCGCTGGGGCCACTCGCAGCAGCGGCCGACATCGTGATTGCCTCCTACAAACCCGGCGATGCCGCGAAGCTGGGCGTCGATTACGCGACGTTGCGCCGCGCCAACCCCACGCTGATTTACGCCCACCTGACGGGCTATGGCCCCAATTCGGGTAGGGCCGGCTATGACGCGGTTTTGCAGGCCGAAACCGGCTTTATGCACCTCAACGCGGCCGTAGCGCCCGATGGCACGGCGGGCGAACCGCAGAAAATGCCCGTCGCGCTCATCGATTTACTAGCCGCGCACCAACTCAAAGAAGGCATCTTGACGGCTCTGTACCGGCGGGCCTGCACCGGGCAGGGCGCGCTGGTAGAAGTGTCGTTGGCGCAGAGTGCGCTGGCCTCGCTTGCCAACCAAGCCACGAGTTGGCTGGTGGCGGGCCTCAATCCGGCGCCGCTCGGCTCCGAACACCCCAGCATCGTGCCGTACGGCACCGTTTTGACCGCCGCCGATGGTACGCGGCTGGTGCTGGCTGTGGGCGCCGACCGCCAGTTTCAGCAGTTGTGTAAGGCGCTCGGCTGGCCGGAACTGGCCGCCGATGCGCGTTTTCAGACCAATACGGCGCGTGTGCGGCACCGCGCAACGCTCAACCCGATACTGAAGGGGCTGGTGGGTGCGCTCGACGGCACGGCGCTGCTCGCAGAACTGGAAAAGCGCCACGTGCCGGCCGGGGCCGTGCGCGATGTGGCGCAGGCACTGGCCGCACCGGAAGCCGCCCCACTCCTGCTGCGCGATGCCGACGCGAAGGCGGGCGGTGTACGTACGGCCGTTTTTCGGCTGGATGGGCAGGAATTGCAGCTTCCGCTGAATCCGCCGCCGGGGCTGGGTAGCACAAATTAGCTTCCCAAGCCCCCGGCCTTACCACTCAGCCTTAAACAGGATGATAAAATTTGTACTGACTTTCGCTTTTTTGGTGACCTCCGTCAACGTTTCCGGCCAAGAGATTTTAGACCTCAATGGGAACGCGCAGTGCGAGCTATTTCCGCAGAAAAAAAGATGGCGGTGGTCTAGAAGCGTGTGAGTCGTAGCTTTGGGAATGGTTTTTACGCCGCATTTCTGCTCTCACTGTGGCAGCGAACAGATTCAGCGCAACGGCAGCAGCGACGGGCGGGCCAAATACACGTGTAAAGCGTGCCTGC
>JANPJM010000012.1:0-16839 GCA_031425525.1 Hymenobacteraceae bacterium
GGCGGGCTATCCCCCTGTTGAAGGCAGATTTCAAACGTGTTACGCACCCGTGCGCCGGTGACATTGCTGCCCCCTCGACTTGCATGTATTAGGCCTGCCGCTAGCGTTCATCCTGAGCCAGGATCAAACTCTCCATTGTAAGTAATTGTTGATTCGCGGTTAAACGAATCGTTGTCTTGTTTACGAAAGCAGTTAGTCCGCTCGTATTCTTGTGTGATACTCTTACCGATGTAGTCAGCGTATTGAGCGACCCGAATTAACGAAGACGCTCGCTGACCACTTTATTTGGTCTACAAGTTCTCATTCCAACTGTTCAAAGAACGTTTCGCTTAGATGCTTTTCAGCGTTTCTTTGCGAGCGTGCAGCCTTCCGTTTGAAAGCTGCGAGTGACGTGTTTCGACAGTTGCCGGAAACCCTTCGTCGTTTGGGAGTGCAAAGGTACGATGACTTTTGCTTTCCGCAAGTTTTTCAAGAAATTTTTCCGGGAAAATTTTTCTTGATTTCGACACTTATCTACCCGATTGGTAGCCGCTGATTTGGGAGTGCAAAGGTAGAATGACTTTCGCTTTCCGCAAGACTTTTCTCGTTTATTTTAACGTGAGTTGCCTTTTTATCTTTTTCCCGTAGCGGCGATTCCGTAACGGGCTGCAAAGGTACGCTGCCACTTTCTGCTTCTGCAAGCCCGCTGCAAAATTATTTTGTGTGTAGCGTGCTGCGACGGTCTGGCCCGACACTTACGATGCTGATGGGCAGAGCCGTAGCCTGCTCTATAAAGGAGACATACACACGCAATTGCTCCGGTAGATCGGCAAAAGTGACGGCCTCACGAGTGATTTGCTGCCAGCCGGGCTGAATTTCGTAGGTCAGCGCCGAGCCGGTTTCAGCTGGGTGAGCCGTACAGACGGGAATTTCAGCGAAATCGTCGAGAACATCGGCTTTCATCATACAGAGTTCGGTGACGCCATTGAGCATCGCGGCGTAACGCAACAAGGGCAGGTCTAGCCAGCCGCAACGGCGGGGGCGGCCAGTGGTGGAGCCGAATTCGTGGCCTTGTTGGCGGAGTCGCTCGCCGGTGGCGTCGAACAGTTCGGTGGGGAATGGGCCGCTGCCGACGCGTGTACAGTACGCCTTAAAAACACCGATGACCTCGCCGATTCGGCGTGGAGGTACGCCAAGGCCGGTGCAAGCGCCGGCGGCGAGGGTCGTGCTGGACGTGACGAAAGGGTAAGTCCCGAAGTCTACATCTAATAGCGAACCCTGCGCGCCTTCAGCGAGAATGCGCTTGCCGTCGGTGATGGCATCGTTGAGGAGCAACTCTGTATCCGCAAGGCGAAGGTGGCGTAGCTGTTCGACGGCGACGAAAAAGGCGGTTTCCAGATCATCGAGTTGCTTTTCGTCGATGGTGCCGCCGTAGAAAGTGATGAGGCTCCGATGACGCAAAAGCGCTTCGCGGTAACGCTGATCAAAGTCGGGGAGCAGAATGTCGCCGACGCGCAGACCGACGCGGCCGGTTTTATCTTGATACGTGGGGCCGATGCCTTTGAGCGTGGAGCCGATTTTTTCTTCCCCTAAACTCTCTTCAGAAGCCTTATCGACGAGCTTGTGCGATGGCAGGATGAGTTGGGCACGCTTGGAGATAACCAGATTGCGGGTACCATCGACGCCGATGGCCGTCAATTTATCAAGCTCTTGGCGCAGGATGACAGGATCGAGAACAACGCCGTTGCCGATAACGTTAAGGACGTTTTCGCGGAAAATGCCCGACGGAATCTGGTGCAGAACGTGCTTGTGGCCGTTGAATTCGAGGGTGTGGCCGGCGTTGGGGCCGCCCTGGAAGCGGGCAACGATGTCGTAACGCGGTGCGAGAACGTCGACTATTTTGCCTTTGCCTTCATCGCCCCATTGGAGGCCCACAAGTACATCAACCATCGGAAGCAGTCAAAAAAGGTCAAAAACGCAGAAAACGAACAGATTCAATACCGATTACACCGCCAGCGCGCGCAATTGTAGGTCAGCCGCCTCGATGGAAGCAGCGATGGAAAAGATGGCCTCCAGGCGAGTGATGACGAGTAGCTTACGCAAATCAGGGGAAGGGCTGACGAGCAGGAACTCGCCGCCGGCGTTGCGGAAGCGGGTAAGCAAACCGATGAGGATGCTTAGTCCGCTGGAATTAAGGAACCGGACTTGGTGCAGATCGACGAGGGCGAGGATGGTTCCGGCTTGAATGTGCGCTTCGGCGAGGCGTAGGACGGCATCGGAATCGGTATCACCGAGCAAATCACCGGTGAAACTGAAGTAAAGAACTCCATCCTGAACGCGACTGTCGAAGGCGAACGGCATATTGCTTACTGAATGGCAGATGGTAAGTGACCGGGAAGCGCAAGATCGGGAGTGGTAGCAGATGCGTCGAGCGCGACGGCGGGCGGCAAACCGGCGGTGCTCCGTGCCTGGCAGTCGCCGCAGATGCCGTATAAGTTGAGCGAGTGGTGCTGAATGGAGAAGTTGAGCAGTTCGCCAACCATCGTCTGGATGACGTGAATGCGCGGATCGCAGAATTCGACCACTTTATGGCATTCCGTGCAGATGACGTGATCGTGCTGGCGGTAGCCGTAGGTTTTTTCGTAGTGGGCGAGGTTGCGCCCAAATTGCCGTCTGCCGACTAAATCGGTTTCCACGAGCAAATCCAACGTGTTGTAAACGGTAGCGCGGCTGATCTGAAAGTTTTTCTGCTTCATCCCGACGTAGAGAGCTTCTACATCGAAATGACCGTTCAGCGAATAAATTTCTTCCAGAATGGCAAAGCGCTCGGGCGTCTTGCGCAGATTTTTACGTTCGAGGTAGGCGCTGAAAATCTTGCGCACTTCGGCGAAGCGCGGGTCGGTAGCGATGGAGACGGACGAGACAGGACTCATAGCTACAACAAAGGGCCAGACCGCCCAGAAAGTTTGCCTGGGTCGGTTTGGTGCGCGCCACCCCGCCGACGTGGACACCGGGTTAGCAACGTTGCTGCAAACCTAAGCCGTAAACTGCAACCGAAGGCAGTTTTTCAGGTTTTAGGCCAACAAGTAACTCCTACGATCAGCGGCAAGATTAGCGACTCCACAACTGATCTTCAAATTCGATGAGCTTGCCGGCGGCTTCTTGTCCGGCAAACAGACCGGCGCGAGCGCCACCGGCCTGTTCGGCGAGGTCGGTATCGTTGGGGTTTTCGACTTTGGTGATGCGCGAGGCAAACAGCCATAGATCGAACGCATCGGCGAGGTTGCGGTGCTGAGCCGAATTCTGCGGGTTGAACCAGATGGCCTCGTCGGGGTGAGCGCGGAAGACGCGCACGAGGTCGTTGTAGCGAAAGGAAGCCAGAGGAACATCGTACCCTTTGCCGGTTTCGGCGGCGGGGAGAGTAATACTGACGCTCTCGAAGAGGTGGCGCGTGCGCGAGTGGCGCTGGTCGAATATGAGCTGCTCTTTGAGGTCGAGCTGGTAGAGTTGCTGGGGAAACAGCTCAGGCGCGCCGGCAATACTGGAGGATGGCGTTCGAACGGCACTTGACAGGGTCGTCCAAGCGGTTTCGGAGGCGGGGAGTTGGTCTTGCCCGGTAAAGCCGGCGGCTCGTTCGGAAGGACTGAGGCCGGAATCGGGGCCAACCGGACGGAGGCGGGCCTTAAATTCGGCTAAAGGCAGTTCGGAGCGGCACGAATCGGTGCGATACGGCACCAACTCGCCGCGCTTGACGGCCGCCACGATGATGCTCGTTACCCAATGGCCGCGCGCGAACAGCGGCTGATTCTGCTTTTCGCGCAGGTCGATGGTGCGCCAAATGGCTTTGCGCCAGAGTTGGCGGTCGGCGGGGATGGGGCGCGCGCCGGGGCTGGCCCACGCCGAGGCGCTCTGTTCGGCGCCGAGGGCGGTGGTGCCGGATTGGGCACAAGTAAGCTGCGGTCGGCAAACCGCGAACAGGACAACGAGCGTGGAAACGCCCGGCAGCAATCGACGCAACATATTCGGCAAAGCGAAAAAAGTGGCGGCGAAGTGCGGCAGCGGCGAAGCGGGTTTATGGGTGGCGTACGGCGTCTAAACGACGACGCGGGCGCGCATCGTATGCGGTGAGGCAGTTTTTTTGGGGGCTTGTGATCGCCTCCCTTCTACTCGTGCTCCTGTCGGGGGCGCACGGGGGCACCTTTTTGCGCTTCTTCTTCCGCAGCGAGTTGTTGCTGTTGGGCAGGTGTGAGTTCACCGGGAAGCTTATCGAGATTGGGTTGCCCGGCATCGACCCACGCCGTGTACCACATCGCGCCGACCAACTTAATTGCCCGGCGCATTTGCCGCTCGACCTGGCCATTGAGCATTTTGTGGTATTCCTCGGCGTAGGGGCGTGAATAGGTGCGGATGGTGGCGTTGTTGCGTTCCTCGAAGCCGAATTTGCGGTCGTCGCCGATTTTTTCGGTTGCGGTTCGCTCAAATACGAAGACCGAATCGACGGCGCGGTGGGCGGAAATTACGGCGTCCCAGACGGCAATTTGCGGCTTGGCCAGATACGGTGCCGGCCCGACGAAAAAATCATAATTACCGATCATCAATTCCGGCAGACGGCTTTCCCAGAGGCCGTGGATGCCTTTTTGGTTGGTGAATTGGCCGTTGTAATTTTCGCTGGTATGCAACGGCACGCAGGCATCGGCTAGGTAGTGGCCCAAGTCGGCGGAGAGCTTTAGAATGCGCGGCAAGTCGCGCGCTTTGAAAGCTTCCGTCAGTTGATATTTCACAAAATTGGCGTGCCACGGCACCACGCCGTACGCATTGAGCGTGTCTTCGCCGACGAGCGCGATGGCGTCTTTCCAGTAGCGTGGCAGTTTCCAAGCGGTCGAATCGGAGTGACACGCGCGAACGTAGGCTTTAGCGTCGAGGTCGATGTAGTGGCGTGGTGCTTCTTCCGCGATCACGGTGCGCCGCGAATCGGGATCGGTGGCGTGTTCGGTGACATACACCACGTGACGCTTGTAAAACCCGAACATTTCGGGCGGCAACGTATTGACGGCGAGGCGATTGATGCGCTGGTGGGCAAAAAATCCCCACGCTTGCGCCTCCCTCGGAGTGCTAACCGACAGGGCAATCGACAGGCAATTGAACAGAATAAAGCATCGTTTCATGCCTCCAATATAGCACCTCGGCTTGGGCGGGGCCGAAACCGGACACGCATTCAATGCGCGCAGCCAGGGCTCAAACCCGATTCATTTAGATGTTAAAGTCGCACGCCGGCCCTTGAAACACAGTTCATCCAGACTATTGGCGGTGAAAAATCTTCCCAATTTGGGAATTGCGCCGTTTAAACGGCCAAAATATTGCGCCTGATTTTATAGCGCCGCTCGATGCAGCAGTGTTCTTTTTCTCTCTCGGTTTGATGGCTTCATCGCGGCTGACCTTGCTGAAGCACAACCTCATTGACCAGATTGGGCAAGCGGCAGGCGGGTCACTCGTGTACAAAGGCAAGCCGATGGCCGTGGCCCACGCCATGATGATGATTACCGATGCTGAGTTTACGGCATTGGTAACGGCGCTTTCGCAGGCGTGCTATACTAAAATGGTGGCCGCCGCCGATAAAGCCGCGTTGCTCGGCGTGCTGGGCGGGCTGAAGGGGTCTATCGTGGGCAAGTAAAACTCCACGAAACTTGCCGCTTGAAACCACACGGGGCCGCGCGAATACTCGCGCGGCCCCGTGTGGTTTTTGCGTATCAGCTAACTATCCGTCACTGAATTGGCGCTGATTACGCGCCGGTAACGGGGAGCAGCCCCACCGTCAGATCGCGGAAAGGGGCGAACCGTTTGAGGGCTTTTTTGGTGGGCTCGTACCGCATCCGGCCTGGTCCGGCGGCGGGCCGAACCCAAATGGCCGGCACGGGCGCATTGAGGTAGGCCGCCACTTGGGCAGGCGTAAGGCGCCATTCCAAGCGGGTAAGCTGCTGTTTATCGTGCGGTTCGGCGAAAAGAAGACGGCCGGGGGGCAGCAGCAGCGGTGCGCCCGTGGTTTGCAGCAGCACGGTATCGGCGGCGGTCAAGGTTTGCGACCCAACGAACGAAACGTGCAACAAACCCCACAACGGGCGGCTGGCCGAATCGCGCACGACCAAATCAAGCTCGGCATAGGCTTTTGATGGACTTTGCAGCCGCTGCGGCAGCAGAAAATATTGCAGCACACCCGGCCCGACGAAAAACTCTTCGATATCGCGGAGCGATGGGCGACCTTTTTCTTTCTTAAAGCTTACGCCTCGAGAGCCCGGACTGAGGCACGCCGGAAGCGCAGCGGTAAGCATCGTCAGCCCCCAGGCTAACACGACTGGGCCGGTGAACCGGCTCAACAGATTTTTCATCAGAGCAAGAGTTGGCCGTTGAAGGGTTTATCGGCCAAGTACACGCGGTGGGCAGTCGCGGAATCGGTAGTGAGCAGGTTGATAACGTGCGAATTAGTCGATTTTTTTGACGTGAGTAAGTACCGCACATTCCACTCGGTAGGTCGGCGAAGGCTGCGGAAGCGCGCGATAACTGCTTGGCGCGGCAGTTCGCGGCGCTCGATGAGTTGCCATACGCTGTCGGTTTGGGCCAAATCGGCAAGGGCGGGCGGCACGGGCGGCAGCACGAGGCCGAGGTAAACTTTATCGGTGCTGCGGCTGCTCACGATGCGGTGCAGCGGCTGGTTTACCGTCGGGTGAAAATTGAACCGCCGCTGATAGAAGGTGGTCGTCGTTTCGTCGGGAGTCAGTTCGCGGGTGCTGTCGGTGAGGGCAAAGACGGCCGTGGGGCCGAAATAGACAGCGCGCGCCGTACGGGCGGGCTTTTGGCAGCCGACTATCAGCAACAGCGCTATGGCACTGTATCTGAAAAGCGTTTTAGGCGCAGAAATGGGCAGAAACATGAAAGAGCGTCGCGGGGCAGAATGCAAATAGAAATGCGCAGAAAATTGGCTCAGAAACCGCGCAAAAAACAAACAAAGGGCCGGGGGATACACTCCGCCCGGCCCTTTGTACTTGTGGAGATTGCGCGCCGGGTCGCCGCAAAACGAACTGGCGCCAACTCAATTACTCGCCCGTTACGATGGTCGTGTACGTGTTGAGCAAATTGAGCAGGCTGGTCATTTTCATATCGACCGTAGCCACACGCGTGATGCCGCCGTTCTTAGCAGCCGACTGGATGGAAGCATCGCCGCCAAAACAGAACACGCCCAAGTACACATCAGCTTTAGCCGAACCTGTTTTAGCACCAATCGGGTTGCTCGAAATGGCCACCGGCATCGTAATCGAGCAGGAAGAAAGGCCCATTGCCACGCAAGCAGCGGCGGTGTAGATGATTTTTTTCATCGGGGAAACGAAAAGGGGAAACGTGATGCGTACTCGTAAGGCTTTTCCGCGAACGCCGGTTGCTCACAAAGGGAGATATTCCCGAAAGCGCCGCAAATTAGGTGTTCCACGGCAATAAGCCGCGCGATTGAGATTTTTTTGAAATTCGCGCAGCCCTGATCCGCGAACGACAGCGCGAAAAGAGGAACTACCGACGGTTGCCGACCGCGGCAAACCGCATCCGGTAATCGGCATCCACTTCGCCTTTACTGATGCGTACGAGGCGGTTTTTGAGCAGTCGCTTCTTGAGCGCGTTCAAATGGTCGGTGAACAGAACGCCTTCCAGATGGTCGTATTCGTGCTGAATGATGCGCGCGGCGATTCCATCGAATTCTTCTTCGTGGGTTTGGCGGGCGTCGTCTTCGTAGCGCAGCCGGATGCGTTCGGGGCGCTGTACCTGCTCGTGAATGCCGGGAATACTGAGGCAGCCTTCATCGAAGCCCCATTCGGCGCCGGTTTCCGAGATCATTTCCGGGTTGATGAACGTGCGGCGCACCGCCGGCTGCCGGAAGCGCGGGTTGGCTTTTTCGTCTTCATCGGCGCCATCAACCATCGGCGACGAATCGATTACGAACAACCGCAAACTCTTGCCCACCTGCGGGGCGGCCAAGCCCACGCCGTGCGCGTTGGCCATGGTCTCGTACATGTCGGCGATGAGCGTGTCGAGGCCTTCAAAATTGGCCGGGATCATCGTGGCGCGCGTGCGCAGCACGGGGTCGCCGTATGCCGTAATCGGGTAAATCATCGGGGAGCGGTAAAAACGGGATTAAGCAGCGCGAGCGGCATCGTTGGCGCGGCTTTCCATAAATGATTGAAGAATGATGGCGGCGCTGATTTTATCGACCATCGCTTTATCCTGACGGGCTTTGCGGCCCAAGCCGCCCGCCAGCATCGTCTGGTGCGCCATCGTAGACGTAAAACGCTCATCGACGGTGTGCAGCGGCACATCTGGGAACTGCTTGCGGAGGGTGCGAACGAGCCCAACCACGTGCGGGGTGGTGTCGGTGGGGCCACCATCGAGGTGGCGCGGCAGTCCGACGATCAGCGCCGCCACCGGCTCGGTGGCGAGATACGTTTTGAGCCACGCCAATAGTTCGTGGGTGGGCACGGTGGTCAGCGGCGACGCAATGAGCTGCGACACGTCCGTCGCGGCCACGCCCACGCGCTTGGTTCCGTAATCGAGGGCGAGGAGGCGGCTCATAGCACCGGCAAAGGTACGCCGGGTGCCCGACGCGTGGGAGTGGATTTGCGAACGCACACGTACTTCATCAACCTAACCCGTTGGTCAGGTGAATAAATTGCGTTTGGGCAGCGTTCCTCGGTTACGGCGGAGGTTACTACCGTCTAACAGCCCGAATAGAGCGCACAGGCTTCGGAATTTTGGTGGCGGCAGTTGCTGCCATAATTTGGTACATTTGCTTACATATGCCATCCGCCGCTACATCTGCTCCTGATCCTGTGCCCGACCCTGTTGCCAACCCGAAGGCGCGTACCGCCGGACGGGTGCGGTTGGCGCTTTTGGTTGGGGTGGCGACCGTGGTGGGCGTTCTGATCGGCTCGTCGTTTGCGCGGCCGGAGGCGTACACCAACCCGCGCGCCACCACGCGGGGGTACTACAAATTTCGGGATGTGCTATCGTACATCGACCGCGATTACGTCGATTCGGTCAATACCGAAGAGT
Source organism: Hymenobacteraceae bacterium (assembly GCA_031425525.1). Lineage (GTDB taxonomy): Bacteria > Bacteroidota > Bacteroidia > Cytophagales > Hymenobacteraceae > JANNMJ01. Next base: position 9,067 of record JANPJM010000012.1, read on the forward strand.
TGGCGGAGTATGCCGTGCAGCAAATGCTCGAACGCCTCGACCCGCACTCGGTCTACATCCCGGCGCGCGATCTGGAACTAGCCAATTCGTATCTGGAAGGCGATTTTGATGGCGTCGGCATCGAGTTCAACCTTTTCGATGATACCATTAGTGTGGTGACGCCCTTGGCGGGCGGCCCGGCGGCGGAAGTAGGCATCCAGACCGGCGATCAGATTTTGGCCGTCGATCACGTCAATCTGGCCGGCGTTCGCGTTTCCAACGAGCAAGTATTCAGCCGTTTGCGCGGCCCCAGGGGTTCCAAAACCATCTTGACGGTGCGGCGGGCGGGTGAGCCGGCTCTAATCAATTTCACGGTGCATCGGATGCGCATCGCCTCCACGTCGGTGGAGGTGTCGTATATGATCGACTCGCGGACGGGCTACCTCAAAATCAATCGGTTCGCGCGCAATACCTACGCCGAGTTTCGGGGGGCGCTGGGGCGCTTGAAGCGCCGTGGGATGCGCCGCCTGATTCTGGATTTGCGCGGCAACCCCGGCGGCTACCTCGATCAAGCGACGGCTATCGCCGATGAATTTTTGGCCGGGGAGCGCCGCATTGTGTACACTGATGGCAAAGGCGACCGTTACGACGTGGAAACCCTCGCCGACGAACCCGGCATTTTCGAGCAAGGCTCGCTGGTGGTGCTGCTGGACGAAGGCTCGGCGTCGGCGTCGGAGATCGTGGCCGGCGCCTTGCAGGATCATGACCGCGCGCTCATCGTGGGGCGGCGCTCGTTTGGGAAGGGGCTCGTACAGCAGGTAATTGCGCTACCCGACGGCTCGGAACTGCGCCTGACGACCGCGCGGTACTACACGCCATCCGGCCGGTGCATTCAGAAACAATACAAGGGCGTGCGGGCCGATGAGTACGAAAACGATCTGGTAAACCGGCTGCGGGCGGGCGAGGAATTCCACGCCGACAGTTCACGTCAGGATCGGTCGCACCCGTATAAAACGCTCTCGCGCGGCCGGACGGTATACGGCGGCGGCGGTATTGCGCCGGACGTGTTCGTGGCCCGCGACACCAGCGAAGTAAGCGATTATCTGGAAGATTTGTTTGCCGCCAACCTACCCCGCGAGTTTGCGCTGCGCTACTACCACGCCCACCGCAAAGAGTTACGCCGCCAGGGTTGGCCGGAGTTCCGGGATAATTTCCGGGTGACGGACAAAATGCTGCTGACGCTCGTGAACGAAGCCAACGCCGTGCACATCCCGTACAACCGCGCGGGCTTGGCGCGTGCGCGGCCCCTGCTCGCCAATTACCTCAAGGCCGCCATTGCCCGCACGGCATTCGGGGTGGAAGCATCCTTCCGGGTGGGTCAGGAGAAGGATACGGAGCTACAGATGGCGCTCAAACATTTTGAGCAAGCCACGCAGTTAGCGAGCGGGCGGTAAGCAGTAAAATGCCGGAGAGAAGGCATTTTTGCCCGCAATGCAGCACGTGCGAACGACCAAACATAGCATTGATCGGGTACAACTGATTTGCGTTACGCCGCCGATGGCAGCCGCTCCAAACCACGTTGGCCAGCTTCGGCGGTGAGCTTGGTCGCGGAGGCACGGCCGGCGTTGAGGCCGGGCTGCGCGGCAACCGTGGAGTGCTGACGAACGTTGGGCACCAAATCAGTCAGGCGGCAGCGGCAGGAAAGGACGATTACTTTCATAAGTCTACAAACTAATCCGGCTGGCATTTGTGCCTATCGGCTTAAATGCTTCGCAAGTTAGAGCAAATTTTCTTAGCAAAAGGTTCTGCCGAAAAAAATTTGATCAAAATCTGTTCAGCCTTTCGACTTGCCTATACTCCACTGCCGGCCCGTTTGCGGTTTGGGCGCGTGGTAGAAAGCGTACGCGGTGGAGGCGGTAACTGGTTGCGTATGCTCCGGTATTTACTGACCGCGACTATTTGGCTGAGTATCACGGCGCCCACGTGGAGTCAGACGGTGCCGCAGGGCGAAAAGCTGCCGCGCAAAGCCGACGGAGCGCCTCGGCGCAGTTTGCGCACCACGGCCACCACCCGCGATTCGACCCGCGCCGACTCGGTGCGACGGCGCCTGATTCAAATTGACCAAAAACGCTGGATCGATTCGCTGCGGGCGCTATCGAAACGCAAAACCGTGCTGGGGCGGGTGGCGCGCGTGGTGTTCGATTTTCGGGTGCGGCGCGACGATGACCAAGGTCTCGACGCCGCCCTGCTCGACCGGCAGTACGACCGCCACCGCTACAAGGTGGTGCGGAGCATCGATATTACGCGCCTCGACCCGTTTGGGTATTCCATCGATAATCTGGCGCGCGCCCCGACGCGGTTTTGGGAAAAAGCGGGCAACGCCATCCACATCACCACGCACCGTGGCGTGGTGCGGCGGTCGTTGCTGTTTCGGTTGGGCGAACCATTGGAACCGCTCTCGCTCTCGGAAAGCGAGCGGTTGTTGCGGGCTACCCCTTTCATTGGCGATGCGCGCGTGCTGGTGAATGAGGCCACTTCGACGGACGATTCGGTGGATGTAATCGTCGTGACGAAGGACAATTTCAGCATCGGCGTATCGGGCTCAGGTACGCCGCCGAGCCCGGAGGTAGACGCCCGTTTCGGCGACCAAAATTTTCTCGGCCTCGGTCATCAGGTGCGCCTCGACTTGGGGCGCGGCTACTCGCAACCCAACCCCAATCGCGTGCGCGCTACGTACGGTATCGCCAATATCGGACGGCAATTTGTGCAAGGCCAAGCCCAATACGAACGACGGTACGGTTACGAAACGTCGGGCGTGAGCTTCAATCGGGGGTTTGTGACGGTGAATACCCGTTGGGCCGGCGCGGCCAACATCAACTGGTACGACCAACTGCTGGGCGCTGAGTTCGTTACCTCGCCCGACAACCCGCCCATTTTACCCCGCCTACAGTTTTTGGTGCAGGATTACTGGGTTGGGCGTGCCTATTCGCTGCGTACTTACGACCTGGAGCGCGTCAATCAGCCGCGCCTGATTACGGCGGGGCGCGTCATCAATACCATGTACACGGCGAATACGGAAGTAGCCGATTACCGTAGTAATACGCTGTTGCTGGGGGCGGTGGGGTTGAGTTTCCGGCGATATTACAAAGACCGCTACCTGTTTCAGTTCGGCCGAACGGAAGATATTCCCGCCGGCAACCTAGTAGCCTTCACCGGCGGGTACGAACGTTCGGCGGTGCAGGGGCGGCCGTATGCGGGCGCCAAAGTGGCGCTGGGGCATTACCGCACCAAATTCGGCTACCTCTACGCGGCGAGCGAACTAAGTGCTTACCGGCGCGCCCAACGGTGGGAACAGGGGCTTTTCAGCGGTGAAATCCAGTATTTTACGCCGCGCGCGCTACTGGGCACGTGGCAATGGCGGCAGTTTTTTTGGCTGCGCACCACACTCGGCTATAGGCGGCCGGGCACCGATTTACTCACCATCAATCAGCAGGATGGCTTGCGCGGGTTCCGGTCGGGGTTGTTGCGGGGGCAGCGGCGGCTGGTGGTCAATTATGAAAGCACGTTATACACGCCGCTCTCCTTTTTGGGGTTGCGAGTGGCGGGCGTGGTGTTCGCCGATTTAGCGTGGCTGGCGGCGACGGATAACGTATCGCCGTTGCAGACGAAGCCGTATCCGGGCATCGGAATAGGGTTACGGCTGCGGAACGACTACATCGCGTTCCGCACCATTCAACTGCTGCTAGGCTACTACCCGCGCCGCCCGCCGGGCGAGGAAATCGCGCCGCTGCGGTTCTACGAGCAGTCGCGGCCGTACGTGCAATTCCGCGATTTTGGGTTCACGCAACCCACCACGAGCGGGTTTCAGTAGAAGCGGGAAAGCAGATGAAGCGAGCGGAAGCGGAATCTACTCCTTCACCACGCGCAGCGCCGGGCCTCTCAGTTCTTGAATGCGCAGCCAGTAGATGCCGGACGACAGCGCGGCCGAGCGCCGGGCCAACGCCGCCGGAAGGGCCGCTGCGGATGCGCTGACCGTGCAAATGTGGGCGCCGGTGGCAGAGGACACCTCGGCCGTCAGATGGCGGTTTGGAGCCACACCATCGAGCCGTAGGCTGAAACCGGCCGACGCGGGATTGGGGAAAACCACAAACTGCGGCCTCCCGCTCACGGCGTCGGCCACGCCCGTAGGAAAACCCGCCAGCCGCAGCCCGATCAGTACAGGGTCGTGGTCGGAGGAGCGAAACGGCGTGAGCGTATCGGTGGCGGCGCCGGCGGCGGCATACTCCAGGTAACTGGGTTCCACGGAGTTGATGTTCCACTTATGCACTTCTACGGCATTGGTGAGTGTGGGCGTGACGACGGCGTGGTCGAGCGCCCCGACCAATCCACTGAAAACGTACGAATACGCATCCGAAGAACTCGGAATCAGCAGCCCGGCTGCGCGCAGCACGTCGAGCGGGTCTTCCTCGAAATTGGCGTTGTAATCGCCGACGCTGATGGCGCGCGCCCCACCGGCCGCCGCCACCGGCCCAGCCAGAAACTGCGTGAGCGCGGTGGCCTGCAATCGGCGCTGGTTGTTGGAGCGCCCCTGGCCGTCGCCCTGGTCGGCGTCGGGGCCGCTGCCGCTCGCCTTCGATTTGAAATGATTGACCACGAACGCGAACGTATCGACCAGCGCCGGGCCGCCGGGGCCGCCCGCCACCCGCCGCGTAAATACCTGCGCCAGCGGCGGCCGGTTGTGTACCTGATCGGTGGCGAGCAATGCCGGGCCGATGAGCGCCACGGCGGCCGGTTTGTACAGAATGGCGCAACGAATAAGGTCGGAACTGGCCGTTTGCGTGAAAAAACCATCTTCAACGAACTCGTACGTGCCCGCGCCGAGGCGCTGGTTGAGACCTGCCACCAAATCGACGATGGCCGACTGGGGGCCGGTGCCGTCGTTTTCCATCTCCATCAGCCCCACTACATCGGCGTTGAGTTGGGTGAGGGCGACGAGAATCTTGGCCCGCTGGCGCCGGAAATCGGCGAGTGTACGGGCGCCGCGCGCCGTGGGAAAGCCGCCGCCCAATCCATTACCGTTGAAATAATTGAGGACGTTAAAACTCGCGATGCGCAAATCGGGCGCGGCCGAGAACGTGGGCACGGCCGGGCGCGGGCTCAGCACCTGCGGCGCATCGGGGCCGGGCAGCGGCTGGATGCGCCATTGGTTGCTGCCGACGCCCATAATCCCGCGCAGATCGGTGATGGTGGCGCCGACCCGCAACGAGCCCACTGCGGCATCGACGTACGGCGTAGGCTGGGGGTTGGCGGCCGCCGAGCCGTCATCGAGGAGGAGGGTTTTGGCGGCGTTGGCTACGGCGTAGGCGTTCACGGCGGGCACGTTGGCGGCGCCGGTGCTGGTGGTGCCGCCCGGCAGCGCATCGTTCGGATCGACGACCTGCGTGGGTTGCAGCGTGAGGCCGCGCACCGAAATCCGCAGAATGCCGGCGGTGCGCACGGCGCTGGGGTCGGTGACGGCGACGGGGGCGCTGAACCGGATGCGCATCCCTTCGACACGCTCGGCGGCGGTGGCGGGCACGAAGGTGGCGTTGTCGAGGATGGTGAACGGCGGCAGCGGCTGGTTGCGGGCCAGCACCGCAACGGTGGGCGCCGTGACGACGGCCAACCCGGAAGAGGGCGCGGTGGCGCGCTCGGATACGGCGCCGGTCACGCGCACGCGGTCGCCGGGGGCTACCGTGGGGGCGGTTTGCACGACGTACAGCGCGTCGGAAGTAGCAGGGTCGGCATCGGCGGCGCCTACCTCATTCTGCACGAAAAACCCCGCTGGCCCCCACGCCGGGTACACCGCCGTGACGATACCTTCGATGGTGAACGTGCCCGCCGTGGCCGTGGCGCCGCTAGTTTGAATGACGCCGATGGGCGTGATGGTCTGAGCCACCGCAAACACAGGCACGATGGCTAAAAACGCGCAAAGCCCGCGCAACAGGAACGAGGATGAGAACGAAGGCAAGGAAGGAAGCAACGGAAAGGTGAGCGAAGGAAGGATGAGCCGGTGTAGCGTGCAAAGGTCGGCAGAGTTGGAAGCTATAAACCGCCGCGCACAAACGCCGCGCACAAACGCCGCGCGCGCCCCGCCTTTTACCGCCTCGCCTATCTGTTCCCGACGGGTACTACTTTTGCTTGCCGCCGGCCAACGCTGCCGCGTGGCGCGCCGTATTCCTTTCAACCCCTTCAAAAAACTTGTTTCCCTCGTGAGCAAAATCCTACGTACCGGCCTGTTGGCCGTTTGCCTCCTGACCGGCGCTGCCGCCAACGCGCAAATTCTGGTTGGCCCGGTGGCTGGGGCCGCTGCCTCTACCGCCCGCCTCGATTTCAAGGAAGGCGCCGAGCCCAAAAAGAGCATGGTGTTCGGCCCGACCGCCGGTTGGATGATCCATATTCCGTTCGGCAAGTTTGCGGTGCAGCCGGCGCTGATGTATGTGCGTAAGGGCGTGGAGCTGGAGTATAACCAGCCATCTAACGACTCTACTATCGGCCTCAAGGCCAGCATTTCAAGCCAACTTGGCTACATCACGCTGCCCATTAATTTCGTGTTCACGAGCGCCGGCGACCACGGCATTCAGGTGTTTGCTGGGGGCTACGCTGCTTTGGGCGTAGGCGGCAAACGTAAAGTGACCACTAAAATTACGGAAGATGGCCTCAGTGGCGACACCACTTACAGCGACGACGTATACTTCTCCGACCGCGCCCACAATCCGCAGGATGAGCTGGCCAACAGCGAGTTTGTGGCCAACGGTGGGTTCAAAGAGCAAACCGGCTACTTCCAAACGGTGGATTATGGTTTCCAGGGCGGCCTCGGCTACCTCATGACCAATGGCCTCCAGGTGCAAGCGGCGGCGAGCATGGGCACGCGCAACATCTTCACGAAATCGTTGGAGGAAGTGAAGCCCAAGAATTCGGCGAAGAATATGAGCTTCTCGCTCACGGTGGCGTATTTGTTTGGGGGGAAGTAAATAACATTTTGTCATTGCGAGGAGGCTTTGCGACGAAGCAATCTCGCGGTAGGCGAGCGCGCCGAGCACTGCGCGAGATTGCCACGTCGTCGCAGAGCCTCCTCCTCGCAATGACAAATGTGGGGTATTATTGAAACCAAAAATTCCCCGCTGGAGCAACACGCTCCAGCGGGGAATTTTCGTTTTGCGGCTGCCGCACGCACACGGCGCCCGGCTTACAGCGGAATGTTGCCATGCTTCTTGCGCGGCGCTTTCACGGCCTTGTTTTCGAGCATTTTGAATGCCCGAATCAGCTTGTGGCGGGTTTGGTTGGGTTCGATGACTTCATCGACGAAGCCACGATGGGCGGCGCGCCACGGCGTGGCAAATTTTTGCTGATACTCTTCGACCTTTTCGGCGAGGGCGGCCACGGGGTCGGCGGATTCCTGAATTTCGCGGCGAAAGATGATTTCGGCGGCGCCTTTCGCACCCATTACCGCAATTTCGGCCGACGGCCAAGCGTAGTTCAAATCGGCGCCGATGTGCTTGGAGTTCATCACATCGTAGGCGCCGCCGTAGGCTTTGCGCGTGATGACCGTGACGCGCGGCACCGTGGCCTCGCAGAAGGCGTAGAGCAGTTTGGCGCCGTTGGTGATGATGGCGCGCCACTCCTGGTCGGTGCCGGGCAGGAAGCCGGGCACATCCTCGAACACGAGCAACGGGATGTTGAACGAGTCGCAGAACCGCACGAACCGCGCGGCTTTGGTGGAGGCGTTGATGTCGAGGACGCCCGCCAGCACGG
>JANPJM010000013.1:0-40044 GCA_031425525.1 Hymenobacteraceae bacterium
CGATTTTCGCGTCGGCCACCCCGAAGACCGTCCCCGGTCGCTCAACCTGCTCGTCGCCGCCCAGGAGCGGGTGCTGGCCCTGCCCGACGCCGGCCCCGCCGACACCTGCACCACCTGGCTCACCACCAGCACCTGGTACGATTCGCTCCGCCGCCCCGTGCAGACCCTGGCCGATATCGCCGGGCCCACCGGCCACCCGGCCGGCACCGAACGCACGAGCTACGCCCTCGATTGGGCGGGCGCCGTCCAGCAGACCCTCACCCGCCACCTCTTCGCCGGGTACGGGCCCGAAACCGCGTGGACGGCCTACCAGCGCACCGTCTACGACACGGGCGGGCGCCCCCTGCGCGGGCAGCACAAGCTGCGGCCCGGCGCGCGGCCCGACGGCCCGCTGCTCGACCTCGCCGCCCTCACCTACAACGAGGCGGGCCAGCTCGTCGATAAACGCCTCCACTCCGCCGACGGCGGCGCCCACTGGGCGCAGTCCGTCGATCTGCGCTACGGCATCCGCGGTTGGCTCACCCACGTCAACGACCGCTTCCTGACCGCTTCCCAACCCCGCACGGGCAAGGGCCCCGGCGGCGGCGGCGGCGGCCCGGCGCAGGCGGGTCTCGACCCCAACCTCGACGACCCGGTGCGCGAGGCCCCCGACCTCTTCGGCCTCGAACTGGTGTACCAGACGGCCGGGCCGCTGGCGGCCACCCTCGGCACGCCCGCGCAGTGGACGGGCAACGTGGCCGAGCAGCACTGGCGCACGGCCACGGGCCGCACCGACGGCCGCCCCCGCGCCTTCGCCTACCGCTACGACGCGCTCGACCGCCTCGTCGCCGCCCCCTTCCGCGCGCGGCTGGCCCCCGGCGAGGGTGGCGCGCCGGGGGGCGGGGCGTGGGCGCCCCCCGGCCAGGGGCTGCCCGACGGGGGGTTTCTGGCCGATTACAGCGTGAGCGGGATGCGCTACGACGCCCACGGCAACCTGCTGGCGCTGACCCGCCACGGCGACCCGCGCCAAGAAGCGGGCAGCCACCTGGGCGGCGGCGGTTTTCTGCTCGACCGGCTCGCCCTCACCTATCGCGGCAACCGGCTGCTCGCCGTCGAGGACGCCGCCCCCGAACCGCCGTCCGGCCCCGATGACGCCGCGCCCGCCGACTTCACCGATCGGGGCTGGCACTACCACAAAATCACCAACCCCACGCCCGAGTACGCCTACGACGCGCGCGGCAACCGCACCCGCGACGAAGCGGCGGGCCTCACCCTCACCTACAACGCGCTCAACCTGCCCGAACGGGTGACGGCCGACGGCACCGGCGGCACCCCCGCCGGCACGCGCACCACGCGCTACTCCGCCACCGGCCGCAAGCTGGCCGTGGTGGTCACGCCCACGGGCGGGTCGGCGACCACGACGGTGTACACCGGCAGCGGCGAGTACGCGACGAACCCCGAAGGCGGGCAGGGCCACCTGGTACCCGCCTGGGTGGGCACCCCGGAAGGGCGGCTGGTGTGGCAGCCGAATACGCCCGACGCCGAGGGCTCGCCCTGGCGCTACGAGTACCACCTGCGCGACCACCTGGGCAACCTGCGCGTGGCCTTTCAGCCCCTCGGGCTGGTGGGCCGCGACTGGTCGTCGTCCTTCGAGCCCGGCGATGACCACCAGCGCGCCGCCCGCCGCCCCGATTCGACCCACGCCGCCGCGCCCGACCCGGTGCAGGTACGCGGCGAAGAGGCGGTGCGGCAGCGCCAGCCGCAGCGGGCGCGCACCGGGGCGCACGTGGTGGTGGTGGGCGGCACGGCGGCGGCGGCGCGGGCCGTGGGGCCGGTGGTGCGCGTGCCCGTCACGGCCGGCGATTCGGTCTTCGCCGAGGTCTGGGGCTCGTATGATGCGCCCCTGCGGCCCGCCGGTGCGGGCGACAAGCGCGTGCGGGCCCTGACGGCCGCCGCGCCAGTGGGCGTCGCGGGCACCGAAGCGACCGGCGCGGCGGGCGGCGCGTCCTCCGGCAGTATCCGCCGCGCGGCGTGGCTGCCGCGCCTGGGCCTGGCCGTCGCGGGCATCTTCGGCGCCCACCAGCAGCGCACGGGCTCGCCCGTGCCGGTGGCCTACCTCAAAATAGCCTTGTATTCGGCCGATTCGGTGTGGCAAAGCGACACCCGCCGCTACCTCGCCGATTCCCTCGCCCCCGCCGAGTGGCAATTCCTGCTCGCCAAGCTGGCGGCCAGCGTGGACGGCTACGTCGAAGTAAGTTTGCACACCGAAAGTGCGCAACCGGCCACCTTCGACGATCTGCGCATCCGCGTCCTCGAAAAACAGGTGCAGGAAAACCACTACGACCCCTGGGGCGCCAATCTGGTCGGCATCGAGAGCGAGGGGAATCCGACCCACCGGTATCAGTTCGGCGGGAAGGAGAAGATTACGGATTTGGGCATAAGGGCGAATGACCACGGCGCGCGGTGGCTCATAGCCGATGGATCAGATGCCAAAGCAGGTCAAGCCGCCTAACGATGAAACTTACTGCTGCACCTGCGGCGCCACCTTCCGGTAGCCCCATCGACACCCCGCCGTTTGTCAGCCCCAATGGGGCTATCCCTCACAACCTGTGCGGTATTTCCGAAAATAATGCAGGGTTTAGTAACCCTCGCACCGGTTGCTCGTTGCTTTAGAGGTGTTTGCGTGCGCCCGCCGGGTTGCACTGGCACCATCTCCATTTCTCAAGCAGTTCATTTTCACCTTCCATTTTCAGATGAAAAAGTCACTTTTCAGCGCCGCCGGATTGGCCGCCTTCCTATTGTTGAATAGCTCGGTTTTCGCCCAGTCGGGCACAGGTACGATGCAGAACGGTACCGGCACGGGTACCGGCACGGGTACCGGCACAGGGACGATGCAGAACGGCACGGGCACGATGCAAAACGGCACAGGTACGATGCAGAACGGTACTGGCACCGGCACGATGCAGAACGGCACCGGCACGATGCAGAATGGCACCGGCACCGGCACGATCCAAAACGGTACGCGTTCGGGGCAAATCGGCACGGGCACGGGCACGGGTACCGGCACGAGGCAAAACGGCACCGGTACGATAGGTACCGACCCGTCGGGCAACGGCAAAAATGCAAAAAGCAAAAAGCCCCGCTCCGGGTCGTCGGGCAGCCGTATGAACGGCGATAAGTAGGGCGTTGATACGCGGCGGCGCCAGGACGGCGCTCGCTACGTAAACAGACCCCGGCCAAAGGCCGCCTTCTCGGTTGCGCATGATTGCGTGACCGAAAAGGCGGCCTTTTTTTGCTGACTACTCGTTTAGGGTACGGGAATGAAGGAAAAAGCCCCGCACACTCTACCCCGCTAGCGCGGCGCGCAGGTACGGCGCGGTACGGCTGTGCGGGTGCCGCGCCACCTCCTCCGGCGGCCCGGCCACGACGATCTGCCCGCCCGCCTCCCCGGCGCCGGGGCCGACATCGATCACCCAATCGGCGGCGGCGATGACGGCCAACTCGTGTTCTACCACGATCACCGAATGGCCGGCATCCACCAGGCCGTGGAGTTGCGTGAGCAAACGCGCCACGTCGGCGGGGTGCAGGCCGGTGGTGGGCTCGTCGAGGATGTAGAGCGCGTGGGCGCGGCCGGCGCGTTGCAGCTCCGTGGCGAACTTGATGCGTTGGGCTTCGCCGCCGCTCAGTTCGGTGGCGGGCTGACCGAGGCGCAGGTAGCCAAGGCCCACGTCGCGCAGGGTGGTAAGGGCGCGGTGAATGGCTTTTTCGGCGGAGCCGGAAGTTGCCCCGGAATCGGAAGTTTCTTCCCCAAAAAACGCCCACGCGGCATCCACGGTGAAGGCCAGCACGTCGGCAATCGAGTGGGCGCGGTACCGGATTTCGAGGGTGGCGACGTTGTAGCGGGCGCCGTGGCAGGTGGGGCACGGGGCGTACACGCTCGGCAAAAACAGCAATTCCACCATTACGGCGCCTTCGCCGAGGCAGGTTTCGCAGCGCCCTTTGGCGACGTTGAACGAGAAGCGCCCGGCATCGTAGCGACGTTTGCGGGCGGCGGGCGTGGCGGCAAACAGGCGCCGCACGTGGTCGAAAAGCCCCGTGTACGTGGCCATGTTCGAGCGCGGCGTGCGCCCGATGGGCGCCTGATCGACGCGCACCAACCGCTGCACGCCGCGCATTCCGCCCACGATGCGCCCGGTGGTGGGGCCGGTAGGCGGGGAGTCGTTGAGGGGGTCGAAATCGGGTTCGGCATCCGCAGCCGCTTCGCCGGTGGCGCCCGGTGGATCCTGCCCCAACTGCGCCGCCACCAACTCGACGAGCGCCTGGCTCACCAACGATGATTTGCCGGAGCCAGAAACGCCTGTCACGGCCGTGAGTACGCCGAGCGGAAATTCGGCGGTCAGATCGGCCAGATTATGCCGCATGACGCCTTCGAGCCGCAGCCAGCCGGTGGGCGCGCGCCGGGCGCGCGGGTTTGCGCCCGACAACGCACTATCTTGATCGGGGAAGAGGTAGGCGCGCGTGGCCGACGGCGCCACCGCCCGCAGCCCGTCGGGCGGGCCGCTGTACAGTATCTGCCCACCGCCCGTGCCGGCGCCCGGTCCTACATCGACGAGCCAATCGGCGGCGCGCATCACGCTCAGGTCGTGTTCGACCACGAAGAGCGAGTTACCCGCTGCTTTCAGGCCCGCCAGCGCCCGCAGCAGCGCCTCGGTATCGGCGGGGTGCAGGCCCGCCGACGGCTCATCGAGTACGTACACCACCCCAAACAGGTGCGCGTGCAACTGCGTGGCGAGCCGCAGCCGCTGCAACTCGCCGGGCGAAAGCGTGGGCGTAGCGCGCTCCAGCGAGAGGTAGCCGAGGCCCAAATCGAGCAGCACGCCGAGGCGCGCCACGATGTCGGCTGCGAGCCGCTGCCGCGCGATGCGGTGGGCCGCATCCGGGGCCTGACCGGCGGCCTGCACGGGGGCGCTTTCAGTGGCATCACCCCCCAAATCAACGGCAAAACCGCGCAGCACTTCAGCGAGCCGCTGCACCGGCAACCGGGAAAATTCGGCAATGTCGAGCCCCGCAAACTGCACGCTCAACGCTTCACGCCGCAGACGCTTGCCGTGGCACGTGGGGCAGTCGGTGGCGAGGAGATACTGCGCGGCGCGGCGTTTCATGAGCGCCGATTGGGTGGTGGCAAACGTGTGCAGCACGTAGCGGCGCACCCCCGTGAAGGTGCCCATATAGTTGGGCGGCTCCTGGCGTTTGAGGGCGCGTTGCGTCTCGGCGGGCGAGTAGCCGGGGTACACGGGCACCACGGGCTGCTCGTCGGTGAACAGAATCCAGTCGCGGGTGGCTTGGGGGAGGTCGCGCCAGGGCACGTCAACATCGTAGCCGAGTGTCACCAGAATATCGCGCTGGTTTTGCCCGCCCCACGCCTGCGGCCACGCCGCCACGGCCCGCTCGCGGATGGTGAGGCTGGGGTCGGGTACCATCGACGCCTCCGTGGCCTCGTAAATGCGGCCCAGGCCGTGGCAGGTCGGACAGGCGCCGTCGGGGGTGTTGGCCGAAAACGCGTCGGCGTAGATGATGGGCTGACCGGGCGGATAGTCGCCGGCGCGCGAGTAAAGCATCCGCACGAGGTTGGCGAGCGTCGTGACCGACCCCACCGACGAGCGCGTGGTGGGCGCGCCGCGCTGCTGCTGCAACGCCACCGCCGGCGGCAACCCCTCAATGGAATCGACATCGGGCACCGACAACTGATGAAACAGCCGCCGCGCGTACGGCGACACCGATTCGAGGTAGCGGCGCTGCGCTTCGGCGTAGAGTGTACCGAACGCCAGCGACGATTTGCCCGACCCCGACACGCCCGTAAACACCACCAGCGCATCGCGCGGAATGTCGACGGACACGTCTTTCAGGTTGTGTTCGCGGGCACCGCGCACCCGCACGAACCCGGTGCGGGCGGTGGAATCGGCAGCGGTAAGAGCGTCAGCAGCGGGCGGAGGAGTGGGCTTTGCGGAAGACTTCATCGATGGATAAGCGCGGCGCCCCGTGCGGGCAGGCACCGCAACATACGGCGGCGGCGCGGGCTGGGGTGCGGTGTTGGGCTGCCCTTTCTTATCTACTTGCCGAGCGTATCTACTTTAACCTGCACGCAGCAGCCCGGACTCCCCGCCCCGGCGGGGGCGGGGTGGCTGACCGAAGGTCAGGCGGGGTGGAGCGACCGCGCGCAGAGGGCGCTGGATGGGCCGACGACACGGGTTTTGCCAGAAAGGCGGCTTCTACCCACGTTATTCCCGCCTATCGTGGTCGCCCCACCCCGCCCCTTCGGGGCACCCCTCCCCCTCCGGGGCGGGGAGTCTGCGCTATTTCATCCCGTGACTGCTTTACTGTAACCAAAAACGGGCGCCTCCCTTTTCAGGAAGCGCCCGTTTTTACGTGCCGGCCAGACCCGCCAGGCGGGCCTAAACCGTAGTATCCTACTCCACCACCAACCGCGCAATGCGGGCGCCTTGCCGCACCACGTACACGCCGGGGGTCAACGCCTTGACCGTCAGTGGCGCGTCGGGTGTGGCGGGCGCGGCGTGGGTTTGCACCAGGCGGCCCGTTGCATCGAAGACGCGGACGGGGCCGCCGTCGGGCGTGCCGCCCACCAACACCGCCGCGCCGTGGGGGGCGGGGTTGGGGTAGAGCGTCAGGTTGAGGGCGGTGGCGGTGGCCGCCGCGCGCCCAAACACCAGCGCGAACCGCCCGCGAACCGCCCCGGCTTGGGCAGCCGTTACGCGTACCGTGGGCTGGTCGGCCAGCGGGTAGCGCGTGTGGGTGAGGCGGTCGAGCAGGACGGCCGAAGCAAGGGCGTCGGCGGGCAGGTTGGCGACTTGGGCCACGGCCAGCTCGTAGGTGCCGATGGCGGGCAGGTCGAGGAGCAACTCTACCGGCGCAGCGCCTTCGGCGAGCGCGGTTTCGGGTAAGCCGTTCACGGCTAACTCTTCGGCGGCGGCGGTCAGGCTCACGATGGTCGGCAGCCCGACGTTGTGCGCGGGGCGTTCACCGTCGAAATCACGGTCGAGGCCGGGGGTGGCGCCGCTTTGGAAATACACCGTGGCGCCGTCGGTTTCGGCGGCCGGGGCGTGGGCGGCGCGCAGGGTCAGGGCCACCACGGGGCGCGGGTCGGGCGCGGCGCGGTAGTGGCCGGGCGAGCCGAACGTGGTGACGCGGCAGGCGTTGGTGAACGGCAGCGCGAGCGGCGCGCCGGTCAGTACGCGGGCAAAAAACGCCTGACCCATCGGCAACACCCCGCCGGGCAGCGAACCCATCCCGTTGGCGCGCGTCAGGTACAGGCCCGCGTTGTTGGGGCCGGTGGCCCGGAAGACCGAGATGCTCGGGCTCAGGCCCACGGGGGGCGTGATTAAGTCCCAATCGATGGGCGACGGATAGGGATTGCCCACCAGATGCCAACCCGATTTTTCGGTGTTGCCGCCGAACGCGCCAGTGCGCGTCATGCCGGGGTAGCTCACGCCGTCTTGGGTGAAGGTGCCACGGAAATCGGGCGTCAGACCGGCGGCCATAAACACGCTGTACCCCTTGGTGGGCACCAGCGGCGCGGCGGCGATGGGCAGCGAGAAATACCCCGCTTCAAACACCGCCGACGCCGGATACCGCGCCTCATCGAACCCATAAACATTCGGGAACGGCTGAATAGTGACGGGGTAGCCCAACTCGTTGTACCCGGCATTGAGGACGGGCGTGAAACCGACCGTTGCGAGGTCGGCTACGGTCGAGTTGGTCGTAGGCGCACTCACGTGGCGGTAACTGGCACCCGCGTAAAATGCGGGGTTCATCCAGACCTGCGCCGTGGCCGCGCCCACCACCCGGCCCGCGCCGGCGTTCACGAGCAGAGCCGTGCCCGCCGCGTCGGAAAGTAGCGTCAGGGGCTGGCCATTGAGGCTGAAATTACCCGCTCCGGCCACAGTCAGTACCTGGCGAATGTTCACCGGTTGCGTCAGGCTCACGCCCACGGCGTTATCAAGGGTCAGGTTGCGCACTTCGGCGGGCAGGTTGCTGCCCGTAACCTGCGCCAGCGCGGCCTGATAGACGTAGGTGGCGCCCACGTCGAGGGTGAGGCCGCCGGTGAGCTGGAGCGCGCCGGTGGGGTTGAGGCCCTGCGGGTTGCGCAGGCGCAGCGTAGCGCCGGGTTCGAGGGTGAACGAACCGCTGCCGGAGAGGGCATTGCTGCCGTCGGCGAGTTCGCCGCCGGTCTGCACCAGCACGTCAGACGTTGCTTCTACGGCGCCGCCCAGGGTGGCCACGCCGGTAGCCGTCACGGTGATATGGTGGAAATCACCGGCCGGAATGGTTTCTACGCCGCTAATCACCAGATCCACCCCGAAATCAGTGGCCGTGGAGGCGTCGCCGTCGGGCGTCGTCACGGTGATGACCCCGTTGAAGGTGGCCGGGGGCGAGGCGACGGTTATTTCCGTACCCGCGCCGTTCACCACAAAGCCGGGGGCGGCCACGCCGTCGAAGGTCACGGCCGTTGTGCCGGTGAAGTTGGTGCCGGTGAGGGTCACCACGGTACCGGTCACGCCGTGGTCGGGGGTGAAACTCAGGATGGTGGGCGCCGGGCCGGCAACGGCGCCGTTGAGGCGGATATTCACGAGGTTGCTGGACGTTTGACTGCCCATCAGGTCGATATCGCCGTCGCCGTCGAGATCGCCCGCCGTGAGGCCGTTGGTAGAGTTGATGGCTACGTTGGGCACGGCCCCGAAGCCGCCCATTCCGTTATTGAGGCGCACGATTACTTCATCGATTGAGGTGGTAACGACAAGGTCAAGGTCGCCATCGCCGTCGAAGTCGGCCGGGAGAGCGTCGTACACCGGCAGCCCCATCGGGATAGTTACTAACGCGCCGAACGCGCCGTTGCCATCGTTGCGCAGCACGTGCAGCAGTTGGCTATTTCCACCGGGCAATACCAGGTCGAGGTCGCCGTCGCCGTCGAGATCAGCCAGATCGATAAAGGCATAGTACGCCGGCGTCACCAGGGGCACGGGCGGCGCAAACGTAGCGGCGCCGGTGTTGCGTAGCACTACCGCAGTGCTGCTTCCGATGCTCGCCACCAGGTCGAGTCTGCCGTCGTTGTCCACATCGCCTATTTGCACATCACTGACGTACGTCGCCACCGGTAGCGTTGCACTCAGCCCGAAGGTGCCGGTACCGTTGTTGAGGCAGATGCTGAGCGAGTGGCCCGAAAAATCGCCCGTTACCAGGTCAAGGTCGCCATCGCCGTCGAGGTCGCCGGCCCGAACGCGCATCGGATGATCTCCTACCGCTACTTCGTCGGCGCCACTGAAGACGCCCGCGCCGTTGTTTCGCCGGATGCTCAGGGCATCGGCATCGGGGTTATGGCTGATCAGATCGAGGTCGCCGTCGCCGTCGATATCCGCCGTCAGCAATCCGAACGGGTCACCGCCCAGGGCTACCGTACTGGCCGGCCCGAAGGTGCCGTCGCCGGCGCCCAACGCTACTGAGGCTGTGGGGATGTTGTAGTTGGGCGCGAGCAGGTCGAGGTAACCATCGCCGTTGACATCGGCCGCCACACTGCGGCCGGGGAGAGGCCCCAGGTTGGCATCGGGTGCCGCCACGAACGCGCCGGTGCCGCCCGTGGCTTTCGCCCGGAACTCATAGACGTGGGGCCGCAGGCTCTTCACATTGCCCACCGTTTTGATGGTGGCGCGCGCCGTGACGCTGACCACCTCGCCGGGCGCGAAGGCCACATTTGGCGTCAGGCTCAGGCTGGTGCCGCTGCCGGCAAACACACCACCCTTACGCCCGCTGCTCTGCGAACCAAAGACGCGAAGCTGCGAGGCCGTGAGGGGGTTGATGGCTTCGGAAAGCGTCAGGTTTACGTCCGAAAACGTGGGTGCTGTGCTGGTGTGGCGCTCCGGCGCGCGGGCCGTCACGGTGAAGGCGTTCTCGTTGAGGCGGACGCTGACCGCGTTGCCGGCGGCGTTGGAAATGAGCAGGTCAAGGTCGCCGTCGTTGTCCACGTCGCCGAGTACGAGGCCGAAGCCATCAGGCGTACTGATCGGCGTACCAAGCGCGAAGGTGGCGTCGCCGTTGTTGAGCAGCACGGAAGACGTATTGTCGCCTCCGCCGTCGGCTACGATGATATCGAGGTCGCCGTCGCCGTCCACATCGCCCATCGCGGCCTCGAAGGCCTGGCTACTCACGGGTATATTCAGGGTACCGCTAAGCTGGCCGGTGCCATCGTTGAGGCGAATGGCGACGAAGTTTTCGCCTTCGTTAGCCATCGCCAGATCGAGGTCGCCGTCGCCATCCAGGTCGCCGAGCAACGCCTCATTGGCGTTGGCCACTATCATGTCGGTGCCCACGTTCAGGGCGTACCCGCCGCTGAATACGCCACTGCCGTTGTTGAACCGTATTAATGCCTTGTCGGTGCTGCCTGAAATGGCGTCGAGATCGCCGTCGCCGTCGAGATCGCCCAAGGCTAGCGTAAGCGCTCCGGGGATTCCGGCCACCCCGCCGCCGCTGAAACCGCCACTGCCGTTGTTGAAGCGAATCGTACCATTGCCACCGGACGTCACCAGATCGAGGTCGCCGTCGCCGTCAATATCACCGGCCACAATCTTGTACGGCAGCCCAGTGGTACTCACCAGAGCGGGCGGGCCGAAGGTTCCGCCGCCGGCGTTGAGGTGTACCAGAATTTTGTTGGCAATTCGGTCGCCGACGAGCAAGTCCAGATCGCCGTCGTTGTCTAGATCGGCCGTCGTTAGGGCATCGACGACCGCTGTCGGGCTACTCACCACCACGCCTGCACCGAAGGTACCATCGCCGTTGCCAAGGTGCAACCACACCTCGTTGGTACTCACGTGGAACTGCAATAGGTCGAGATTGCCATCGGCGTTCACGTCAGCCGTCGTGACAGCTTGGGCCGGCCCGCCGGCCGGCACATCAGGCGCCGCCGTAAACGTGGCCTGCCCGCCCGTCGCCGCTGCCCGGAACTGGTACACGTGCTTGCGCGCCAGCGCGCCGCCGGTGCTCACCACCGTGCCCGGCACCGTGACGTTCACCAACTCGCCGGGGGCGAAGTTGGTGGTGGGATTGAAGGTGACGGTGGTGCCCTGCGAGGAGTACACGCCCGCTTTCTTGCCGCCGCGCTGCTGGCCCCAGATGCGGATGCGGTCGCGGGTGCCAATGTTCACGCCTTGGGCGAAGGTGATGCCCACATTGGCGGCGCGCGGGGCGTCGGCGTCGTTGCGGGTCGGCGAGACGGCCGTCACCTGGAAAGCGTCCTGGTTGAGGCGGACGCGCGCCAGATCAGCGTTGGAATCAACGATGACCATATCCACGTCGCCGTCCTCATCCAGATCGCCGTAAGCCAGCGACTCGCCGAAGGAATCAGCGGAAGTGCCGGCGGTGAACGTGCCGATGCCATTGTTGCGCCAGACGCCGGTGCCGGTGCCGGAAGTTGTGAGCAGATCGAGATCCGCGTCGCCGTCGATGTCGGTCAGCGCTAAGTAACGCGGGACAGAAGTGGCCAGCGTGGCAATGACAGTAAAGGTGCCGCTGCCGTTGTTGCGGCCGATGCTCACGGAGGAGCCGCCGATATTACCGACCGCAAAGTCCACGTCGCCGTCGCCGTCGATGTCGTTGACGACTAAGGCTTCAGGGAAATCGCCGACGGCTACTGCCACGCCCGGCCCGAACCCGCCGGAGCCGTTGTTGCGGTGGACGCTCACGGCGTCATCGAAGGTATTGACCACGAACAGGTCGAGGTCGCCGTCAGCGTCTACATCGGCGCAGGCAATGCTGCGCGAGCCAGTGGGGATGCTCACGACGGCAGTGTTCGTAAACGCGAGGCCGTCGGCATCGTGGTACAAGATGTTGACTCCGCCGCCACCCGACACCAGTACATCGAGGTTGCCATCGCCATCGACATCGGCCACCGCCAGGTCAATTCCCAGCAGGTTAGGGTTGGCGCCAATCGTGACGGGCGGGCCGAAGAGGCCGAAGGCCATACCGAGCCGATAGCGCGGACCTTCGGAGCTGAGGCTCAGCAGATCGAGGATGCCGTTGCCGTCCAGATCGGCCATCACCAGATCGCTGTTATTCATCGAGGGCAGGCTGCCGCCGCTATTGAAATGGCCCGTGCCATCACCGAGACGGATGTTGATTACATCGCTCAGGAAAGTACTTGCCAGCAGGTCGAGGTGGCCGTCGCCGTTGACATCGGCCAGGGTAGCATCGAAGGGCTGGTCGTCGAGCGGCACGTTGGGCGCACTCACGAACGTGCCGCTGCCCCCCGTGGCCGCGCCCGTAAACTGGTAGACGTGCGGCTTGACCGGTGCGCCCGTAGTGCTTTTGACCGTGCGCGGAATGCTCACGCTCACGGCCTCGCCGGGGCGAAAATCGGTGGTGGGGTTGAACGTGATGGTATTGGTTGCCGTGCTGTAAGCACCGGCTTTCTTGCCCCCGGCCTGCGCACCGAACACGCGCACCTTATTGGCGGTAGAACCCAGCACATTGGCCGAGAACGTTACTACTTCGCTGGCAGCGCGGGGAGCTGCCCGGAAGTTGCGCGTGGGGTACACGCCCGTGACCGTGATAGGCGCCTGATTGAGGATGATGGCCGCACCCGGCCCCGACCCGCTGTTGGCGAGCGCGTAAATATCCAGATCGTTATCGCTGTCCAGATCCGCTACCAGCAGGCTGGCAAAAGCATCAATGCCAGTACCGGCCAAGGAGGAAATGGGGCCCAGCGCCAGCATGCCGTTGCCCCGGTTGAGCATCATCTGAACCTGATCGCCGCCAGCCACCACGGCATCCAGATCGCCGTCGCCGTCAAAATCGCCGACTTTCAGCGATGATCTCACGTCGTACGGACTCAACTGGCTCGATGCCAGCGTACAGATGCCCGTGCCGTCGTTGAGACGAACCTCCACCCACGCCGGTTCATTGAAGTTTGGCGCTCGGGAAATGACCAGATCGGGGGTGCCGTCCGCGTTCATATCGGCTGCCTCCAGCTGGCTGTAATCGCCTACGAACGTCCCCACGACGATCGGCGCGCCGAAGGCGCCGTTGCCGTTGTTACGCCGCATAGTGTAGGCTTGCGCGTCGTAATCGACCTGCAGCACGTCGAGGTCGCCATCGTTATCCATATCCGCCAGCGACGTCGTGAACGCCTGACCGCTGACAAAGGTGGGTCCAGTGCTGAAGACGCCGGCGCCGTCGTTGAAGCGCACATCGGTCTTGAACGCGATGCCGTAATTGCTACAAAGCATATCGAGGTCGCCATCGCCGTCGATGTCGCCCAGCACGGGTTCGCTGTGAAACACCTGCGGCCCCGAGGTCAGATTGACGGACGAACCGGGGCTAAACGTGCCGGTGCCGTTGTTGTAAAACGTTTGGGCGTAATCGCTCGGGTTGCCGTAGAACGTCAGCATTACATCCAGATCGCCGTCGCCATCCACGTCGCCCAATCCGCCCGCACTCACAACCTGACTCACGACGGTGTTCACGGCGGCGCCGAAGCTGCCCGCGCCGTTGCCGGGACGCACGATCACGAGGCCCGCACCATTATGGTAGGAGACGATATCGGGCCGGCCGTCACCGGTTACGTCACCGATATCTACATACGAGCCTTTAGTGGCCGTAAACGGCGCCGCCGTGAACGACCCTGACCCACCCGTGGTGGCGGCCCAAAACTCGTGCACCTGCTTGACGGCCGCTTGCCCGCCCAAGCTCGTCACGCTCGGCGGCACTACTACCTGCACCTTCTCGCCGGGGCGAAAGTCAGTGCTGGGGTTGAAGGTGATCGTATTGCCGACGGTGGTGTAGGCGCCGGCCTTCTTACCGCCGCGCTGCGCGCTGAACACGCGCACGTTCTGGTCGGTGGCGGCATTCATCGTTTGCGAGAAGGTGAGCGCCACGTTGGTGGGGCGCGGCGCGCTCAGAGCGTTGCGCGCCGGAGAGCGCACCGTGACGCTGGGCTGCGCCAGCACCGAAGTAGCAGCCAAGAGCCCACCCATCAGGGTAGGCAGGAAAGGGCCGAAACGGCGTAAAAACACGTATTTCATCCGCAAGGAGGCGAAAATGTGAGGGGATGGGGAGTGAAGGAGCGTCCGGCCGTTCAGCGCCCGAAAGCGCCCGCCGAATCCATCCGCAAAGGACTCGCACTCCTTACCCGGTCAGAATCACACATCTGGGGGTGACGTACTCACATATTGGGGTGATGCGGGGGTAGTTTACCGGCACGGCCGGGCGGCGGGGTAATCTGGGCGCCCCCCACCACTGTTCAGCGTCGGCGGACGGCCGAAAATGCCCCTTGTTTCGCGCCCCCTACTCCACCCTGGTCACGGTGTAGCGCACCTGCACGCCGCGCATGGTAAGGCCGGACGGGACGGTGGCAGCACCAAACGTGAGCCGTACCGAGTAGGCGGTCGTCGAATTATCGACGGTCACGGCGGCGGCCCCAACCCCGGTGGTGGTGTAGCCGGGAGTGCCGCTGGTGGCCGACGTAGCCGCCACCACCCGTCCGCCCGAGCCCGTGGCCTGATACGTAATCAGTTCGCTCGTCAGGTTCGCCGCCACGGCATCGAACGCCAGCAGCGTAATGCCCGTGATGATGGCCCCCTGCGGCAGCCGCAGCGGCGCACGATAGATGGCACCAGCGGTAGTGTTCGGGTACAACTCATCGGTGGTGCCGGCGTAGGTGGTAGCGGTGGTGCCGTTTTCGGCCCGGAAATCGGCCGCGCCGAGCGTGATGGTGTAGGTTTTGGCTACGTCGTAAGTATAGCCGGTGGCGGCGGGCGCCTGCACTACCCCCGTAACCACCAGAGTGGCCGGGGCCGCCACCGTGCCGATACGCATGCTGCCAGTGGGGTCTACGTACAGCGCATCGCGCAGCACCCCGTTTTCGGTGGTGCGCAGTTGCAAGCCAATATTGGTGGTGGCCGTCGGGTTGGGCACCCGCGCCTGGATGTACGCCGTACCGCTGGTGCCGCTGAAGGGCGCCAGAAACAAGTGGCCCGGCAGCAACACCGACTCGGCGCTACCGCTGTTGGGGTCGGTGACGAGGAACGAATCGCCGCCGCGCACATCCAGCACCCCGCGCGGGGCGGCCGTGCCGGCGCCCACGACCAGTCGGCCGCCCACCCGCCCAGTGCCGCTCACGCGAAAGTTGGCGGCTTGGTCGGCGGCGTATTGGTTTTCGATGAAACTATTAGCTGCCACGGGCGCGGTAGTACCCAGCGTGCCATCGGCCCCGACCGTCACCAGACGGCCCGCCGTACCGGCCAGCCCTTGCAACCGCACTGTGGAGGTGGCGCCGGCTACGTCGAGGGTGTGGGCCGGGGCGGCCGTACCGATGCCCACGCGGGGGCTGCCGGCGTCCTGGGTCAGGCTCAGGGCGTGAACCGTGCCCACCCCCGCGCCCGTAGGGTTGGCACCGCTGATGAGGCCGGGGGCCGTGCTGGCGAGGCCGGTAGCGCCGTTGTTGAGGTAGAAATCGAGCGCGTTTTGGTTGGTGTTGAGCGCGCCGTTGTGGCGCGAGCGCAGCCAGTGGCTGAACCCGCCGAGGCGGTACGAGAACGCGAGCGCCGTGGGGTCGTTGCTGCCGTTGGCGTCGGCGCCGGCCGCGATATCGAGCCGCGCCTGCGGGGCGTTGGTGCCCAGCCCCACGCGGCCCGTGGCGCGCACCTGCAACAGCGGCTTACCAATGTTGGCCTGGCTGCTGCCCTGGCTCACATCGAGGGCCACGCCGGTGAGGGTGGCCACTTTCACGGCCAGGCCATCGGCGGCGGCGGCGTCTAAGGCGTTGAAAAACATCCCCACGTAGCCCTCCTGACTGGTCGCCCACGCCAGCGAGCCGGGGTTGCCCCCGTTGCCATTGACCCCCACGATGTTGGTAGCCGTGTTACTGAGCTGCGAATACGGGGTAGCCGTGCCCAGCCCCAGTCGCCCGCCCACCATGGCCGCGCCGCTGATGCGCAAGCTGGCGGGTTGGTCGGTGGCGATTTGGTTTTGGATGAAGGTGTTGGCGGCGGTGGTCGCATCGGTGAGGCGCACCCAGTTGTTGGCCGATGCGACGTAGTAGAACCCCGGCCTCGGGCCATCGGTCTGAAACACGAGCAGCCCCACGGCGGGGGCAGGTACGCCGCCGGTACCCATCGCCAGACGGGCAGCCTGCGTCAGGCGCGGCAGCAGCGCGCCCTTACTGGCCGAGGTCACGTCGAGGGCAGCCGAGGGGTCGGGGGTGGCGGTGCCTACGCCTATGTTTTGGGCGTGGGCGGCGCGTGGCCCCAAAGCGGCGGCCAGTACCAACAGGATGGCCGGCAGCAGCGCGGCGCGGTGACGGAGAGAGGAGAAGTGTGCCATGGAGGAGATGGGGGGATGTGAGGGATGTGAGGGATGTGGGGGATGTGCCTTTGCTCGGTCGGCGCGAACAAAGCTGGGGGCGGCAGCGGGCGTCTGTTAGGGGTTGGGTGCCAACGACGGCATTTGGCTACCCAGCAACCGGCGGCGGTTGTCGGGCGCGACGCGACGATGGCGCTCCCGCGCCCCACCCCCGACCTTATCCGACCTTTGCCCTCCGATGCCGTACCGCGTTTACCTCCCCCACCTCGCCGAAGCGCTCACTGCCGCCGTGGCCGAATGCGTGCCCCTCCCCGACGACGAAGCCCACCACCTCACGCGGGTGCTGCGCCTCGAAGCCGGCGCGCCCGTCGAAGCGCTCGATGGCGCGGGCACCCGCCACTTCGGCACGCTGGCCGATGTCACCAAGCGCGGCGCCGCCCTGCGCATCGAGCGCACCGAGCAGCACCCCGCTCCTACTCCCGCGCTGCACTTGCTGGTGGCGCCCACCAAAAACCTCGACCGGCTGGAATGGCTGCTCGAAAAAGCCACCGAGCTGGGCCTCACCCGCTTTACGCCCATCCTGACGCAGCGCGCCGAGCGGCGCGAGCTGAAACTTGACCGATTGCGTAAAATCGCCGTTTCGGCCCTGAAGCAAAGCGGCGGCGCCTGGCTCCCGCACCTGGATGAACTCACGCCGCTGACCACCGCGCTCGCGCTGGCCGCCCCCGCCGAGTGCAAGTTGGTGGCGCACCTCACTGAAGACCCTGCCGAACGCGTACCGCTGGCGCGGGCGTTGGCTGGAGCGGCGGCGGCGACCTCGGTGGCGGTACTCATCGGCCCGGAAGGCGATTTTACGGCCGAGGAAGTAGCCGCCGCGCGTGCCGCCGGGTTTCAGCCCGTGACGCTTGGAGAAACCGTACTGCGGACGGAAACTGCCGCCCTGTTTGCGTGTTGCGCCGTGCGGTGTATGTAGCGCCAGCCAGTCCCCCGCGCCACCTTCTTACCTTTACGCTATGCTGCGTTACCTGCTTTTTCTACTCCTGATTCTGCCGTTGTCGGCGTTCGCGCCGGTGGCCGCACCGCCTTCCTTCAAAATTGCGCGCCTCAAATACCAAGGGGGCGGCGATTGGTACGCCAACAAAACCTCCCTCCCGAACCTGATTCGCTTCTGCAACGAATCGCTGAAGATGAACATCGACCCGCAGGAGGCCACCGTCGAGCCCTCCTCGCCGGAGTTGTTTACGTACCCGTTCGTCCACGTCACGGGCCACGGCTCGATTACGTTTTCCGATGCCGAAGCCGATAACCTGCGGCGCTACCTCACGGGCGGCGGCTTCCTCCACCTCGACGATAATTACGGACTCGATCAGTTCATCCGGCCCCAAATGAAGAAGGTGTTCCCGGAGCTGGATTTCGTAGAGCTGCCGTACAGCCACCCGGTCTATCACCAGAAGTTCGATTTCGCGAAGGGTCTACCCAAAGTCCACGAACACGACGGCAAGCCCGCGCAGGGCTTCGGCCTGATCTGGCAGGGCCGCCTGGTGTGCTTCTATTCCTACGAATCGGACCTCGGCAACGGCTGGGAAGACGCCGGCACCTACCCCGACGACCCACCCGCCAAGCACGACGCGGCCCTAAGAATGGGCGCGAATCTGCTGACGTACGCGCTGACGCAGAATTTTTGAGGGAAGATTTATTGGGAGAGTTGAGGGGGTGCGATTTTAGTAACAAAACGGCGCCAGCCAAGTCGTATCCGGCACCGTCCCGGGGCCGGCGGGTGGGCGCAAAAACCGGCACCGTCCCGGTGCCGGCGACGTAAAACGAGTACGGGCTGCAAAGCCGCCACAAAGCGCCCTCACAGCCCGTACTCGAAAAACTAAACCCTCCCCCTACTCCACCACCAGCCGCGCGGCCAGCTCCCCGGCGCGCAGCACGTAGAACCCCGGCGGCAAATCGAGCACCGTATCGGGCGCCGGGGCGCTGAGGGTACGCACCATACGCCCCGCCGCATCGAGGACATCGAGGCGGGCCGTGCCCGTCGGTACCCGAACCCGCACCGTGCCGTGCGCCGGGTTGGGCCAGAGTTGGAGTTTTGAGTTTTCAGTTTCGAGTTTTGAGTTGCTCAACACTTGCTCGGCGGCGAAGACCAGCGCGAACCGGCCGCGTATCTCTTCATCGGCGCGGATGGCCGTGAGGGTGAGCGTGGGTGCGGCGTGCGCCAAGTCGTAGCGGGTATTGGTGAGACGGTCGAGCAGGGTGACGGAGGCGCTTTGATTTCCGCTGAAATGGTGCATCTCGCTGATGCGGAACGTGTAGCGGCCGGGCGCGGGCAGCACCGCCAGCAGCTCCACGGTGGTGGCGGATGCGGCCGTGAGCAACGCTTCGGGGAGGCCGTTGATAGCCAACTCTTCGCCCTGGGTGGTGAGGCTGGCGATGGTGGGCACGCCGAGATTGCGGCCGGGCCGGGCGCCATCGAACCAGTCGTCAAGGGCGAGGGTAGCGCCGGATTCAAAGTAGATCGTGGCCTCGTCGGCGGCATCGGCGGGCGCGCCCACGGCGGCCAGTTGCACCTTGATCCGCGGGCGCGGGTCGGTGGCAGCGGCGGCGGTTTGGTTGCCCGGCGCCGCCCGGAACTGCGTGGGGTTGGCGTAGGCCAGCGGGCGCAGCGCGTTGCTGAAGGTGAACGCCACCGGCCCAGCACCCGTCACGCGAGCGAAGAAGGCGCCGCCCATCGGCACCAGCCCATCGGGCAGGCTGCCGAGGCCATTGGCGCGGGTGCGGTAAGCGCCGGTGCTGCCGCCGGTGCCCTTGAAAACCGAAATCGACGCGCTCATACCGGGCGGTAGTTGGCCGGGGCCGTTGCCGGGCGTCACCGCATCCCAATCGATGGGCGACGGGTACGGGTTGCCCAGCAGGTGCCACCCGGCCTTGTCGAGGTTGTCGGCGGCGGCGCCGGTGCGCGTCAGGTTAGGCAGAGTTACGGAACCGTTGCCGAGGGTGCCCACGAAATCGGGGGTCAGCGGACGCATCCAGACCGAGTAGCCGCGCCCCGCCACCAGCGGCGCATCGAGCGCCGTGCCCCCCGACCCTACCGGCGAGAAATACCCCACCAGGAAGTTTTGGTTGGCGGCCCCGCCGCGTGCTTCATCGAACCCAAACACCGTGGGGAAGGCACTGACCGGCAGCGCGGGCGCCGGAATAGCGTTGTACGCCGCGTTGGCGATGGGCGTGAAGCCCGGCGCCCCAGCCGTGGCAAAATCGGCGACGGTAGTGTTGGCAACCGGGCTGCTCAGGTGGCGGTAGCCCACGCCCGGCGCCGTGCCGGGCGCAATGAACCGCTGCACCGTGGCGGTACCCACCACCGCGCCGCTCCCGCCGTTGATGACCATCGCGGTGGTATCGGCGTTGCTCAACAGCGTCAGCATTTTATCGGAGAGCAGCAGGTTGCCGCTGCCGAGCTGCACCGTCTGGCGAACGGCCAGCGGGTTGGTGAGCGTCAGCGGGCCGTTGCCCGACAGCTCCAGCGCCAGCACCCGCCCTGGCAACCCTGTGCCCGTAACCTGCGCCCCTACCCCATTGTAGGCGTAGCGGGCATTAGCCGAGTAGGTACGCGTGCCCGTCACTTGTACGCTGCCCGTGGCGCCGGTGGCGCTAATACCCTGCGCCGAACAAATCCGCAGCGTAGCGCGCGCGGCCAGCGTAAACGTACCCGGCCCGCTGATCAGGTGGCAGTTGGTAAACACCTCGCCGCCGGGTTGCACCGTGAAATGGCTCACCACCGAAATCGGCCCGCCGATGTCGGCCGAGCCGGTGCCGGTTACGGTGATGCTGTTGTAGGCGCCGCCAGGTACGTTCTGCGGCGTGCTCACCACCAGATCAAGTAACTGGTTGAAGCGCGTGATGACGCGGTTGTTGAACAGCCCGGCGGCCAGCACGTCGAGGTCGCCGTCGCCGTCCAGGTCCACGGCTACGGGCTTGCGGCTCTGGCTGCCGACGGCGATTTCTTCGCCGGTAGTGGCGAAGGTGCCGGTGCCGTCGTTGAGGCGGACGCTCAGGGTGCCGCCGAGCGTATTGGCGATGAGCAGGTCGAGGTGGCCGTCGCCGTTGAAGTCGGCCGTGGTGAGGGCTTCGGGGGTGTTGCCCACGGGCACCTGTTGGCTGACGGCCGCGAACGTACCGGTGCCGTCGTTGCGCTGCACGAACACCGCTCCCACGCCCGCCCCGATGTTAGCCGAAGTCAGCAGGTCGAGGTCGCCGTCGGCGTCGATGTCGGCCAGGGCCGTGCCGGCGCGGTTGCCCGATAGGATGGTGGCGTTGCCGAAGGTGCCGGTGCCGTCGTTGCGCAGCACCAGCCCGTCGCCCCCCGCGCCGGGGGAGAAGGCCACGAGGTCGAGGTCGCCGTCGGCGTCAAGGTCGCCGAAGGCCACTTCGCCGTCGCGCGACCCCACGGAGTGAGTCCCGGCCACCGCGAAGGAGCCGCTGCCGTCGTTGCGGAGCACCGCCACGGTGCCGTTGCGCACCGACACGGCGGCGTCGAGGTCGCCGTCGGCGTCCACGTCGCCCACTACCACGCGGTTGCCGTCATCGGCCAGCGGCACGCTCTGCACCTGGGTGAAGACGCCCGTGCCGGTGTTGGTGAGCACCCGCACTGCGTCACGCTCCCCGATCAGCAGGTCGAGGTCGCCGTCGCCATCCACGTCGGCCAGGGTCATATCGCCCACGCTGTTCACGCTCAGCACCGAAACCGGCGTCGTGGGGTGCAGCGCCAGCGTACCGGTACCATCGTTGAGGTACACGGCCACGCCGGCGCCGGGGCCGCTGGGCAGGGTAATCGTGACCAGGTCGGCGTCACCGTCGCCGTCCACGTCGCCGGCGGCCAGCGCGGGGGCGGTGTTGGTGCTCACCGTCAGATTCTGCCCGCCGCCGAAGACGGCCGGCCCCGCGCCCGCCGCCGCCGTGAACTGGTGGACGTGCCCCGCCGCCAGATTGGCGCCGCCGGTGCTCTGCGCGGCCGGGGTGGTCGTCACGAATACGGTTTCGCCCGGCCGGAAGTTGGCGGTGGGGTTGAAGGTGATGGTATTGCCGCTGACCGTGGCCGCGCCGCCCTGAGTGCCGCTCATCCGCCCGCCGCGCTGCTGGCTGAACACTTTTACACTGGCCGCCGAGGCCGCCGCGCCGCTCATCGGCTGGTCAAAGGTGACGGCCACGCTGGCCGAAGCCGGCGCCTCGCGCCGGTTGCGCGTCGGCGACAAGGCCGTGATGACGGGCGCCGCCGGCAGTGGCTGGTTGAGCCGTACGCTCACGTTGTTGGCCGTGGTATTGGCCGTGAGCAGGTCGAGGTCGCCGTCGCCGTCCACATCGCCCAGGGCGGCGTACCGGGGAGAGGTGCCCGTTGCCACGTTGACCGAGCCGCTGAAGGCGCCAGTACCGTCGTTGCGGCGCATACTCACCACACTGCCGGAGGAAATGAAATCGAGGTCGCCGTCGCCGTCCACGTCGCCCAGGATGATGCTTTCCGGGAGGGCATCCACGCTGGTTTCGGGGTTGGCGGCGGGCGCGGCAAAGCTGCCGGTGCCGTCGTTGAGGCGCACACTCGCCGAGGCATTGCCGTTGTTGGCGGTAACGAAATCGAGGTCGCCGTCGCCGTCCACGTCGCCCAGCGCCAGGCTGCGCGGGAGGGTGCCGCCCGGCACTTGGGGGGTAGTGGCGGGCGGCGCGAAGCTACCGGTGCCGTCGTTGAGGCGCACACTCACGTTGTTGGCACCGCTATTGGCCGTGAGCAGGTCGAGGTCGCCGTCGCCGTCCACGTCGCCCAAGGCCACGCCGAGCGGGTTAATGCCGACCGACACTTCGGGGGTGGTGGCCGGGGCCGTGAAGTTGCCCGTACCGTCGTTGAGACGCACACTCG
The DNA here is from genome assembly GCA_031425525.1 of Hymenobacteraceae bacterium. Classification (GTDB taxonomy): domain Bacteria; phylum Bacteroidota; class Bacteroidia; order Cytophagales; family Hymenobacteraceae; genus JANNMJ01. The sequence continues at coordinate 22,250 of JANPJM010000013.1, forward strand.
CGGAATTGCCGTTGCGATTGGCCGTCACCAGGTCGAGGTCGCCATCGCCGTCCACGTCGCCCATCGCCAGGTCGAAGGGGCCGGCGCCCACGCTGGGGTTGGGGTTGGTTACGGGGGCCGCAAAGCCGCCCGTGCCGTCGTTGAGGCGCACGCTGACCGTATTGGAGCCGAAGTTGGCCACCAGCAGATCGAGGTCGCCGTCGCCGTCCACATCGCCGAGCGTCAAGCGGCGGGCGTTCCCAGCCGCCGGCACTTCGGGGGTGGTGGCCGGCACCGTGAAATTGCCCGTGCCGTTGTTGAGCCGGACGCTCGCCGTGCCGCTGCCGTTGTTGGCGGTCACGAAATCCAAATCACCATCGCCATCCACATCGCCTACGGCCACGGCCCAGGGGCCGGAACCTACGCCGGGGTCGGGATTGACGCCGGGCGCCACGAAGAGCCCCACCCCCGTACCGCCCGTGGCGGTGGTGAACTGGTGGACGTGCCCCGCCGCCAGGTTGCCGCCCGCGCTGCTCTGCGCGCCGGTGGTGGTGGTAACGCGCACGGTTTCGCCCGGCTTAAAATCAGTGGTGGGGTTGAAGCTGATGGTATTGCCGCTCACACTCGTTACGCCATCCTGGCCGTTGCTCATCCGGCCGCCACGCTGCGCGCTGAACACTTTCACGCTCGCCGCCGAAGCCACCGCGCCGCTCATCGGCTGGTCGAAGGTGATGGCCACGTTGCTGGTGCGCGCCGCATTCCGCAGGTTGCGCGTCGGCGAAACAGCCGTAACAACCGGCGCCACCACCACCGTGAAAGCCACGCCGTTGCTCGTGCCGCCGGGCGTGGTGATGGTCACGGGGCCCGTGGCGGCACCCACCGGCACGGTGGCCGTGGCGGTGGTGGCGGTGGTCACGCTAAAAGTCACGGCGGCCGTACCATTGAAGCTCACGGCGGTGGCGCCCGTGAAGTCGGTGCCGGTCAGCGTGATGCTCGTGCCCACCGGCGCGCTGGTGGGGCTGAGGCTGGTGAGGGTGGGCACGGGCGCGCGGTTGAGCAGCACGCTCACGAGGCTGCCGCTGAAGCCGACCGCAAGCAGGTCGAGGTCACCGTCACCGTCGAGGTCGCCCACGGCCAAGTTGTGGGCATCCCCGTTCACGCCGATATTGGTGGCGGCACCGAACGTACCGTTGCCAGCATTGCGAGCCACGCTCACGGTGAAGGATTGGTAGTTGCTCGTGAGCAGGTCGAGGTCGCCGTCGCCGTCCACGTCGCCCAGGGCCACGCCGGCAGGTCGGTCGCTCAGGGCCACCGGGGTGCCCGCGCTGAACGTGCCGCTGCCGTTGTTGAGGAACACCCACACGTTGCTGCTACCGGAGTTGGCGGTGAGCAGGTCGAGGTCGCCGTCGCCGTCGATGTCCCCGATTGCCACGTTGCGGGGGTTGCTGCCCACGTTGTAGTCGGCGTCGGGGCTGAAGGTGCCCGTGCCGTTGTTGCGCCACACGGCCACCCGGTTGAGGTCAATGTTCGCGTCGTTGGTGGTGGCCACGAAATCGAGGTCGCCGTCGCCGTCTATATCGGCCACCGCCACGCTGCGGGGGCCGATGCCCACGCCGTAGTTGCTGCCGCCGCCGTAGTTGCCGCTGCCGTCGTTGAGCCGCACGCTTACGAGGCTGCCCGAAGCATTGATTGCATAGCTGGACGTCAGCAGGTCGAGGTCGCCGTCGCCGTCCACGTCGCCCAGCACCACGCACCGGGGCCGCCCACCCACGCTGGCCGTCGAGCCGCCGCCGAACGTGCCGGTCCCGTCGTTGAGGCGCACGCTCACGTTGCCCCCGGTCTGCTCAGTGGCCGTCACGAAGTCGAGGTCACCGTCGGCGTCCACGTCGCCCAGCGCCACGCTCCACAGGCTGGTGCTCCCTGTCGGCACCTCGGTGCCGCTGCCGAAGGCGCCGGTGCCGTCGTTGAGGCGCACACTCACCGTGCCGCCGCTATAATTGGCCGTGAGCAGGTCGAGGTCACCGTCGTTGTCCACGTCGCCCACAGCCACGCTGCGGGGCAAGCTGCCCACGGCGGGGTCGGAGGTATTGATGAAATTGCCCGGCCCCGCGCCCGCCGCCGCCGTGAACTGGTGGACGTGCCCCGCCGCCAGATTAGCGCCCGCGCCGCTCTGCGCGGCCGTGGTGGTGGAGACGAACACCGTTTCGCCCGGCCGGAAATTGGTCGTGGGGTTGAAGGTGATGGTGTTGCCGCTGACACTCGCCGCGCCGCCCTGCGCGCCGCTCATCCGGCCGCCGCGCTGGTGGCTGAACACCTTCACGGCGCCCGCGCTGGCCGCGCTGCCGCTCATCGACTGGTCGAAAGTGACGGCCACGCTGGCGCTCTGAACGGCGGCGCGAGCGTTGCGCACCGGCGCCAGTCCCGTGATGGTGGGCACCTGCGCCAGCGCCGGCCCGACCAGCAGTCCGGCCAGCAGTCCGGCCATTACGGGCAGTATCGGCCGGCAGCAGCGCCGAACGATACGCGAAAAATGCGGGGAGATGAGTGGTAAAGTTGCCACGATGCCGGGGTACTTTAGAGGGTGGGCGAGATGCGGCAAAAGTAGTTTCTCAGTATAGCGGGATGGCTTTTTTAGTACCTACATGATGTGGTAGGTATACCACCCACGACCGAAAAACCGGCGGTGCAACTAACTCCCCGGCGGGGGCGGGGTGGCTGGCCGAAGGCCAGACGGGGTGAGGCGATTGCGCGTAATAGGCGCAAGAGCTGCGTTTTGCCCGCAGCTTCTGTGTTTCAGCCCACGCTATCCCCGGCTACCGCAGTCGCCCCACCCCGGCCCGGAGTCTATCCTGAGGAACGAAGGAAGCCACCCCGCCCCCGCCGGGGTGGGGAGCCTGAGCATTTGTTGCGAAAGCCCGAAATGCTGACTGGACTCGCGCCCCTACGGCTCCTGCCGAACCACCGCTGGGGCCGCGCCGGGCGCGGCCTCGTTCAGCCCCACACTCACCGAGTTGGCGCCGGAGCTGGTCGCCAGAAAATCGAGATCGCCGTCGCCATCCACATCGCCCAGCATCACGCCCACGGGGCCGCTGCCAACCACCGGGTTGGGGTTTGAAATTGAGGCAGCAAACCGCCCCGCGCCATCGTTGAGGCGCACGCTGAGCGTATTGCCGCTCCCGACGCCGTAGTTGGCCGTGAGCAGGTCGAGGTCGCCATCGCCGTCCACATCGCCCACGGTAAGGCCGGCAGGGCGGTTTTCGAGGGGCATATCGGGATGGGTGGCGGCGGCGCCGAACCGGCCCGCGCCATCGTTGAGGCGCACGCTCACCGAGTAGGTACCGGGGCTACCGGCGGCGCTGGTGGCGGCGCTGTTGGCCGTGAGCAGGTCGAGGTCGCCGTCGCCGTCCACATCGCCCACCGCGAGGCTGAGCGGTTCGGCCCCGACCGGCGTATCGGCCTCGACACCGCCACTAAAACGCCCGCGCCCGTCGTTGAGCCGCACGCTGACGGTACCGCTCCCGAAGTTGGCGCTCAGCAAATCGAGGTCGCCGTCGTGGTCCACATCCGCCAGCGCCACGCTCAGCGGGATGCTCCCGACCAGCGGCTCGGAGTCGCGGGCGGGCGCCGTGAAGTGGCCGGTGCCGTCGTTGAGACGCACGCTCACGGCGTGGGTACCGGCGCCGTTACCGGCCACGAAATCGAGGTCGCCGTCGCCATCCACATCACCCAGCGCGAGGCTTTGCGGCTGAAACAGCACCCCAGGTTCGGCGTGGCGGGCGGGCGCCCGGAAACGGCCCGCACCATCGTTGAGGCGCACGCTCACGGTGTTGGCGGCGCGGTTGGCGGTGAGCAGGTCGAGATCGCCGTCGCCGTCCACATCGCCGAGGGCCACGCACCGGGGGCCGGCGCCGACCCGCACGCGGGGGCCGGTGCTGAAGGTGCCTTTGCCATCGTTGCGGCAAATACTGACCGTGTGGCCACGCCCGAAATCGTCGTTTGCGGTCACGAAATCGAGGTCGCCATCGCCATCAATGTCACCGGCGGCCAAGCCATAGGGGCTGCGGCCCACCAGTACCGGCCCGCTAGCCACCGCGCTGAAATTGCCCCGCCCGGTGCCGCCCGTGGGCGCCGGCGCCCGCAGTGCATTCGGAAGCTGCGCCGCAGCCTGAACCGCGTTCGGCGCCGCAGCCGAAAATTGCGTCTGCGCCACCGCCCGCCCGCCGGGCAACAACGCCGTCAGTAATACCATTGACCAAAACCCGGCAAACCGCCGCTGGCTGAAAGTTGGGGAGAATACCATGGGAAATGAGATGAAGATGAGGAAATGAGAAAGGGATGATTCGGCACGAAAGCCGGTGATGCGACAAATTTTTGCTTCGCTCCTACTCTGTCCGGTGCGCGCTACCCTCCCCATTTTGCGGTAGGAGATTAAAAAATCCAGCGGTGGCCCCGCTGCGCTGGTATGTAGTGCGGACTGAAGTCCGCACTACAACCGGCACGAAAACCAGGGCCGGATTGCCACGTCGGCCCTTCGTACCTCAGGGTAAACTCCGAGCCTGCTCCTCGCACTGACAGAGCAAGCGTTTTGTCATTGCGAAGAGGTCGGCAAAGGTATTTTCATCAGACCCCGGATTGTATATAGCAGCCCCCTACATAATGTGGCAGGTTGCGCCCCCACCGGCTCCGGCGGCACTACCTTCCGGCTTCATTTGCCCCCTGACTTACGGATGGCCGTGCCGGTTGCGTATTCTTTTCGTGGTGGATGGCGCCGGCCGTGGCTGAGGCTGCTAGGCTTGCTGCTGGGGCTGCACCTCGCCGGTTCGGTGCGTGCGCAAACGCCGCTGCCCGCCGGCGTGCGGCATTTCGACCTCACCGACGGCCTCCCCCATCGGCAGATCAATTGTATGGTGCAAGACCACACCGGGCTGCTGTGGGTGGGCACTGAGCGCGGACTGGCCCGTTTCGATGGCGCGCGGTTCGAAGACGTAGGCACTGATTCGGTGGGCGCCCCCGCGAGCCTCCGGACTGAGCCGGTGTACGCCCTGGCCGAAGAGCCCGGCCGGGCCTTGTGGGCAGGCACCGCCACCGGCCTCCGGCGGCTCGACCTGCGCACTGGCCGCGAAACGTACGTCCGCGCCGACCTCACCGGCACCCAGCCGCGTCACGCGCGCATTTTCGCCGTGCTGCATACCCGCGCCGGCGCGCTATACGCCGGGTCTATGGCCGGGTGGTTGCTGCGCCGCCGCGATTCGCTTCACTTCGAGCGGGTGGTGGCGCTGCCGCCCTTCGGCCCCCACCCCGCCTGGATCTGCGGGCTCGACGAAGACGCCGCCGGGCGCATCTGGCTCGGCACGCAGCACCATCAGGCGGTGTTTCGCTACGACCCGCGCACCCGGCGTTTGCAGCCGTTTGCGGCGCCGTCGGGCCAGACCCAGGCGGCCACCCTCGCCCTCACGCCCGACCGCCGCACGGTGTACGTCAATTTCACCATCGATGGGCTGTTCCGGCTCGATTCGGCCACCGACCGCCTCGTGCCCGTGGCGCCCGGCCGCACCGGCACCCGCCGCCAGCGCGAAACGCAGGTCGATGGGCGCGGCCGGCTGTGGTATGGCTGGCTGGCGGGGTCGGTCGAACGGTTCGACCCCGCTACCGGCCGTACCACCGATCTGGGCCACGGCATGCCGTTCATCGGCAACCTGCAAAGCACCCTCCTCGACCGCACGGGCACGGTCTGGGTCGGCACCCAGAACGGGCTGTTCCAGTTCCGCGAGCCGGGTCAGCGCTTCCGGCGCCTACTGGCGCAGCCGCCCGATACGGCCGTCAATCGGCGGTATTCCACGCGCGGGCTGCTCGAATTGCCCGACGGTGAGTTGCTCGTGGGGTCGTACCGGGGAATGCTGCGCGTGGCCCCCACGAGCGGCCGGGTGGTGCGCACCTACCCCAACCCCACCACCACGGGGCAACCGGCGGACGTAATCGGCTACGCCCTCCTCGCCGACCCCGATTCATCCGCGCGCGGCGCGTGGGTGCTGTCGGAGGGGCAAGGGTTGCTGTGGCTCGATGTAAAAACCGGCCGTTACACGCCGACCGAGCGCGATGCCGGCGCCGCCACCCGCCACGGCCGGGCACTCGTTCAGGATAACCGGGGCCATCTGTGGGCGGCGGGTTACGAAGGGCTGTTCGAGTACGACCCGCGCACTCGCCGAACCCGCCTTTTCCGGCCCACTGCCCCGGCCGCCGCCAGTTACCTGCACGGCTACGCGCTGGCCCGGCGCGGCGGGCACGTATGGGTGGGGGCCGATGAGGGTTTATGGGTGATTGATACCGAAAAGCGGCGCGTCGTGCGGCGTTACCCGGCCGTGGGCGCGGGCGTGCGGGCGCTGTGGTTTGCCCCCCCAGACGACGGCGACGGCAACGACAGCGCGGCGTGGGTGGGCACCACCACCGGACTATACCGCCTTGATGCGCGCACCGGCCGGGCGCGGCGCTTCGGCCCGACCCAGGGGTTGGCCAACGCCGTGGTCGATGGACTGCTGCCCGGTTCCGACCACCAGTTGTGGGTCAGCACCGACCACGGGCTCAGCGTATTAGACCGCCGCACAGGCCGCTGCACGAGCTTTTTTCAGCCCGACGGCCTCACCGATAACGAATTCAACGTCGGCTCCACCCTTCGGACTCGCACCGGCACGCTCGTGTTTGGGTCCGTGAACGGCCTCACGACTTTCCGCCCGCAGCCGCTGGCGGCGCCCACCCGCAGCGCCGTGCAGCTCACGCGCCTGACGTGGTTCGACGGCGCCACCGGCCAATCGCGCGAGCGGCGGTTTGGGCTGTGGCCCACCAGCGACGCCTCTCCCAAACTGCCCAACCTCACGCTGCAACCGGGCGATATGTTCTTCGGCGCGAGTTTCGTTCTCACCGATTTCGACGACCTCGCGCACCACCGCTACGCCTACCGCCTCGCGGGCTTCGACCGGGGTTGGAACGCCGCCGACGCCGCCCATTCGCTGCGTTACACCAGCTTGCCGCCCGGCAGTTATACCCTGCATTTGCGCGCCGCCGGGCGCGACGGCCGCTGGCTCGCGCCGCAATCGGTGCTACGCGTGGAGGTGCTGAGTCCGATTTACCTGCGCTGGTGGTTCGTGCTGCTGAGCGTGTTGGCGGGCGCCGGACTAGTAGCCGCCGCGTGGCGCGCGCGCCTCCGCCGCGTTCGCGAACTGGAGCAGGTGCGCATCCATCTAGCCGCCGACCTACACGATGAAGTCGGGGCGTGGCTGACCCGCGTGAGCATGCACGCCGAACTGGCCCGCACCGCCGGGTACGCCCCCGACCGCCAGCAGCAGCAGCTCGCGCGCATCACCGATGCCAGCCGCCAGGCCATCGCCACGATGAGCGACGTGGTATGGGCCGTGGATGCGCGCAACGACCGCCTCGGCGACCTCATCGGCCGGATGCAGGAACAGGCCGATGCCTTGCTCACGCCCGCCGGGCGCGCCTACACCTTCCGGCAGCACGCCCTCGACCCCAATCGGCTCCTGCCGCCCGCCGTGCGCCAAAACCTCTTTCTGATCTATAAAGAGGCCCTGCACAACGTGATAAAGCATTCGGCGGCGCCCACGGTCAGCATCTTCGTGGGCCACCAGCCCGACGGGTACTTTCATCTGGAAGTAGCCGACCCCGGCCCCGCTCGGCAGCCCGCCACGCCCGGCAGCGGCCAAGGCCTCCGCAATATGGAGTTGCGCGCCAAAGCCCTCAAAGGCGCCGTGCTGGTGGTGGAAAAGGGCACCGACGGCGGCCATCGGGTGTGGCTGCGGGTGCGGGGGCTGGGGTGAGGCGGCCACGCAGTCCTTTTCTAACATGTTTTTGACATCCACCGAAATGTGTGAGATGCCTACTAGTCTCACACGTTTTCAACATGTAGCAAAATGTGTGAGCCCAGTACATCTCACACATTTTCAGTATGCGCCAAGATGTGCAAGAACGGCGGGTAGCTTTCCCTTTTTCGCCCGACGACGAAACTGGTAAGACCGCACGGCGGCGCGCCGTCACCTACCCAATCATGTAGCCCTGCCCCACCCCTGCCACTCCGTAGCTTTGCCCCATATGATTCGGGTAGCCATCATCGACGACGACCTTGTAGTGCGCGAAGGACTCTGCGAGTACCTCGACGCGCAGCAGCCGGGCTTTACGTGCGCGCTGGTGGCGGGGTCGATGGAGGCGGCGCTCGCGGCGCTGCCCGCCATTCCGCAGCTCGATGTGGTACTGCTCGATTTGGGGTTGCCGGGGATGAGCGGTTTGGAAGGGATGCCGCTGCTGCGGGCGCGGTTTCCGCAGCTCGACATCATCGTACTCACGGTGTACCACGATGCCAACCGCATTTACCAGGCGCTGTGCGCGGGCGCTACGGGCTACCTGCTGAAAAGCACGCCCTTGCCCGAAATCCGCGATGCCGTGCAGACCGTGCGCAGCGGCGGGTCGGTGATGTCGCCGGACGTGGCGCGTAAGGTGCTGGCGCATTTTCAGCCGGTGCGGCCGGCGGCCACCTCGCCGCAGCTCACCCCGCGCGAACGCCAGATCGTGGATTGCCTGATCGAGGGGATGAGTTACAAGCTCATCGCCGATCATCTCGACCTTTCCATCGATACCGTGCGCTTCCATTTCCGCAACATCTATAAGAAGCTGCACATCAACTCGCAGACCGAATTGATGGCGAAGGTGCTGCGGCGGGAGGTGTGAGCGTTCGGCCCGGCAACAACCTTTAGCGCGCTAGTGGGGTAAAACGGCCACTTTTCCATCCCGCTTGGAAAAGCCGCTCTCTTATGCCCACTTCTTCCCCGCGCCGCGCCTTGGGCGCTTTCTTCGTACTCGTGCTGACGGTACTACCTTGGCTGGATGCCCGGGCGCAACGCCCGCAGAACGCGCAACCCCCGGCGCACTCCGTTTTTCTGATCGGCAATACGGCCACCGCGCCACTCTCCGAAACACGGTTGGCGGCCCTGCGTCAGACGCTGCGCCAAACCACCACGCCGTTTACGCTCGTGCATCTGGGCGATGTGGCCGGCCCCAATGGCCTACCCGCGTCTGATAAGCCCGACCAAGCCGCCGAGCGCACCGCCGCCACCGCTCGCCTCGATGCGCTGGTGGGACTGGTGGCGGGGCTGCCCAACGGCCGCTTGGTGGTGGTACCCGGCGATAAGGATTGGGCCAACGGCCACCGCTCCGGCCTGAAAGCCGTGCGGCGCCTGGAAGCATATCTGAAGGAAAAAAATGTGGATGTGGTGGCGCCTGGCAAGGGCTGCCCCGGCCCAGTGGTGCTTGATTTGGCGCCCACCGTGCGGTTGGTGGCCCTGAATACGGCGTGGTTTACGCACCGTTTCGACCGCCCCGAAGAGCCCGATACCGATTGCAAAACGCTTTCGGAAGAACAATTTCGCGAAGACCTCGACGATGCCCTCTCCGACCGGGGGCGGCGGAATGTGCTGGTGGTCGGCCACCACCCGGCCGTCAGCAATGGCGTTTACGGGGGGCGGATTCCGCTGAAACGGCATTTGCTGCCGTTTTCGGGGGTGCCCGTGCCGCTGCCCGTGCTGGGCACGGTGTACGCCGCGTATCGGCAAAACGTGGGCACCCCGCGCGACCTCGCCTTCCCCGGCTACCAGGCATTCAGTAAAACCTTGTTGGGCGCCCTGCGCGACAACCCCGGCGTGGTGTACGCCGCCGCCCACGACTACTCGTTGCAGTTGTTGCCCGTGGAGGGCGGCTACCAACTCGTCAGCGGCTCGCTGACGCAGCACGAGGCCGTCGGGGCCGACCGCCGCGCCTTATACAACGAGGACGCGGAAGGCTTTTCGCGCCTCGATTATTACGACGACGGTACCGTGCAAGCGGCGTTCATGACGTTCGCCGACGATGCTGCTACCCAGCCGACGCAGGCGTTCAGCACCACGCTGTACTACTCGCCGTGCGCGGCGGCGGGGCCGCAGGATTCGCCGCAATCGACGCCCAATGCCGCGTTTGCGTGTGGGGAGGCGCCACCCGGCGAGCCGAAAATTCTGCTCGCCCCGAAACCAACGGACGCCACCAGCTTAGTGACGCCCGGTCCGGAATACGCCGGTGGCCCCGGCCGCAACCTGCTGCTTGGGCCGCTTTACCGTAAAGATTGGACGACCACTGTACGTGTGCCGACCCTCGACCTGGCGGCCACCAACGGCGGGCTGCGGCCCATTGGGCAGGGCGGCGGGCGGCAAACGACGTCGCTCAAGCTCCTCGGCGGCGATTCGCTGGAATACGTCTTTCGCTCCGTCGATAAGGATTTGCAGGGCGCGCTGCCGCCCGAATTGCGTAATACCGTGATCGCGAATATCCTGCGCGATGTCACGGCTACGTCGCAGCCCTACTCCGGACTGGTGTGCGGCGAGTTGCTCGACGCCACCGACATTCTGCACGCCCGGCCGCGCCTGTACCGGCTGCCCGACGACCCGGCGCGCCTCGGCTCGTTTCGGCCGACGTTCGCGGGGATGCTCGGCACCCTCGAAGACCGGCCGCAGCAGGCCGAACACGGGCAAGCCAAAGGCTTTGCCGGGGCCGATGACGTGACGCGCTCGTTCGGCCTGTTTCGGCAGTTGTTCCGTGACCACGATGCGCGCGTCGATGCGCCGGCGCTCGCTAAGGCGCGGGCGTTCGATATGCTGGTGGCCGATTTTGGGAAGCACGAAGACAATTGGCGCTGGGCGGGCTACGAAGCCGGCGGCGGCGGCCAAGGCCACAAAACGACCGTTTACAAGCCCATCCCGCGCGACCGCGACCAAAGTTTTACCCGCTGGAACGGCCTCCTCACCTGGACCGCCAACCGCGAGTGGGCGGTGCCGAGCATCGAGGAATTTGCGCCGAAAGTACGCGGGCTCGAAAGCCTCAACTGGCCCGCCCGCCACCTCGACAGGCTGCTGCTCACGTCGGTCACGCGCGAGCAGTGGCGCACCGCCGCCGTGGCCCTCCAAACCGAACTGACCCCGGCCGTCCTCGACCGCGCCGCCGACCGCCTCCCCACCGAGCTGCACGCCACCACCGGCGTAGAATACAAAAAGCTCCTGCGCTCGCGCCTCGCCGATCTGCCGCGCGCCACCGACGATTACTACCTGATGCTCGCCGAATTAGTCGATGTCGTGGGGTCGAATAAGGCCGAGGTTTTTCGGGTCGAGCGGCTGATGGGCGGCGATGTGCGCGTGCAGGTTTTCGACAAAGCCAAAGATGAAGAGAAGGCCGAAGGCGACCCACTGTACGACCGCCTTTTTCACCGTGCCGAAACCAAGGAAATCCGCCTCTACGCCCTCGACGGCAAGGACATCGTGCAGCTCACGGGTACCGCCGACCACTCGATTCTGGTGCGCGTCATCGGCGGCGATGGACAGGATCAGATCATCGACGAATCCAACGTCAGCGGGTTGCGGCGCTACACCAAAGTGTACGACGACCGCAAAACGACCCTCACCAAAGGCCCCGAAACCAACGACAACCGCGCCGACCGCGCCGGCATCAACCACTACGACCGCCGTAGTTTCGAGTACGATGGCTACACGCCGGCCTTCACGGTACTGTACAACCAGAACGACGGCGTGGGGGTCGGCGGCGGCTTTTCCTACGATAAACAGGGCTGGCGCAAGCCCGATTTTAAGAGTCAGTACGGCATTTATGCCCAGTACACCACGGGCGGAAATCGGCAGGTATCAGCGTTCGTCCGCTACCGGCACGTATTCGGCGAATGGGATTTCGCGGGCCTCGCCGAGTACGGCGACGCCTACCCGTTTTACAACTTCTTCGGTCTGGGCAACAACACCGTCAAGGACGAAGGCCGCTACAACGACCGCTTTTACCGCGCCCGCTTCAGCGGCCCCCGCGCCGAAGCCGCCCTCGAACGCCGGCTGCTGCGCTCGAAAAGCCGCTTCCGAATCGGCGGTTTCTACGAAGATTTTCGGAGTGAGCTACCCGATAATACCGTCCTCGTGGGCGAACCCGACAACCCCGTGCCCGCCGCCCAGCGCGCCGTCAGCACCGACGACCAGCGGCTGTTGGGCGCCCGCGCCGAAATCGACCTCGACTTCCGCGACCGCAATTATTTCGCCCGGCGCGGGGTGCGGTTTTTCGCGCGCGGCAGCACCTACGCCCAAATCCGCGTCCGCGACAACGACAATGACCCCACCACCCAGGCCCCCGACGCCCTGCGGAGCTTCTACGCCGCCGAAGGCTTCGCCGAATATCTCGCCACGGCGCGCCTCGGCATCCCGGTTACGCTGGTGCTGAAAGGCGGCGGCTCCAAGATATTCGGCAGCAACGGCAACATCCCGTTCTACAAATTTCCGCAGCTCGGCCAAAACCAAAACCTGCGCGGGTACGTCCGCAACCGCTTCACCGGCGACGCCGTGGCCTACCTCAACACCGAGTTGCGCCTGGCCGTGGGGCAGGTGCAGAGCAGCGTCATTCCGTTTTCGTACGGCTTGTTGGGCTTCTACGATATGGGCCAGGCCTTCGTCGATGGGCGCGCGCCGGGCGGCGTGCGCGCCGGGTACGGCGGCGGCTTCTACATCGCGCCTTTCGTCGATCGGTTCGCGCTATCGGTCATTTACGGCACGTCGGCGGAGGAAACGGGGCTGATTCAGTTTGCGGCGGGGTTCCGGATTGATCAGTAGACCGCATCGAGGGAGCATGTAGCAACCGACGAGTTGAACGAGTACACACCGGCGAATGAGCAGAATCAGCAACCTTTGTCACGATTTCCTCTCTAGCTGATGTCGCTCTACTCTTACCCCGTCGTTTCTAAGCAGCAGGCGCGGATCGTGACGCAGCCCGACTTTGAGCCGGACCCTGACCAGTTCACGGAACACCTTTACGTGAATCTGGACGAAGTACGTCCGGAAGACTTTCGGCAGGACGTGTTGTTCACGTTGGGAATAGAAGAAGGCGGCGACGCCTTGGGTACCCTGGCCGAGGTCACCAACGATTACACGACCATCATCGTGTCGGGCCACCGGGGCTGCGGCAAAACCACCGAGCTGCGGCGCCTGCACCGGCAGTTGGACGACCCGACCCGCTACTGCTCCGTCTTCCTGAGTATCGAAGAGGAGATGGAGTACGGCTCGTTTCAGCCGGAAGATCTCTTCGTGTGGATGATCATCAAGCTGGCGCAAACCGTGGAAGAGCGCCGCCTACCCACCAGCCGCGCGGCGCTGGAGCAGTTGGCCCGCCAACTCCTGACCGATAAGGTCATCGAGGAAGAAATGCGACAGAGCTTCGAGACCGAGTTGAGCGCCGAAGGCGAAAGCGGCTTCGATTTTTGGTGGGTCAAGTTTGCCGCTAAAGCCAAGGCCGTGTTTGCGGGGACGAACCAAACCTCGACCAAGATTCGGGAAAACGTGCGGCGCAATACGCTCGCCGTCATCGACCAGATCAACCGCTTGCTCATCGATGTGCGCGGCGCCGTCGAAAAAGCCCAGCAAGGCCGCGACCTGCTGCTAATCGTGGACGGCTCCGAAAAGCTCAAGTTCGAGGCGTACGAGTACCTGTTCGTGCAGAATCCGCACCTGCTGAAGGCTTTGCAGGTGAACCTGCTGATCGCGGTGCCCATCAGTTCGTTTTACCTGATGCGCTCGCTGGCGGGCAATGATTTCCCGAATCAGCTCCTCGTGCCGATGATTCGGCTCGGCGAGCCGGGCACGGCGGCCAATGAGTGCTTCAAGGAGATCGTCCGGAAGCGCATCGACGAACCGACGTTCTTCGAGGCCGACGTACTCGATGCGTGCGTGCTGCAATCGGGCGGTTGCGCGCGCCAGTTGCTGCGCATCGTGCATCAAGTCATCATCAAGGCGCGCGGCAACCGGGCCACCCTGGCACAGGCCGATGCCGTTTTCCACGCCCTCGGCAGCGAGCTACGGCAGGTACTAGACGAGCGCCACGTAGCCGCCCTGCACGGCGGCCTCGACAAGCTGGAACTCGGCAACGAAGCCGTCCGCGATATGCTGCTGCGGCTGGTGGTACTCAAGTACAACGGCCACTTGCAGCTCAATCCGCTGCTGCGGCCCTTCTTCCTGGAACTGTAAGCCCGATGGCACTCACCGGCGTCCCCGACGACGAAGCCACTGCGTGGGAAGAGTTGCTCTTCACGCTCCACGACCGCGACCACCCCACGGTGGTCTTCATGGAATGCGACAGCCTACCGCGCCAGACCGAACTGGAAACCCAGCTACAGCAGGACTTACCCGAATACCAGCACCACCGCATCGACCTGACGCCGTACCCCGTCACATCGCTGCTGCGGGCACTCGCCGAGCGGCTGCCGCACGACGTGCGGCACTCGCCGCGCGTTCGCTACGTCGTCCACATCCACGGCCTCGAAAACAGCCTCATCGTCACCGAAGACGGCGAACTGAAGCATTCCCTCCTGACGGCGCAGCTCAATCTGGAGCGCGAGCTACTGTTTCGCAACGTGCCCTACATCCTGGTGGTGTGGAGCGATGGAGTGTTCTTCCGTAAGCTTCAGCGCGAAGCCCCCGATTTGTGGGATTGGGTGACGGTGAAGCATCGGTTTAGTGATCCGGTGGCACGTCCGATCATTGACCCAACTCTTCTACTAGCATCTCTTCAGCCAGCCAGCATAGCAGAACACGCTAGTAACAACAACCGAATCTGGGAGCTAAAGAAAGAGAGCAAGAAAGTAGACAGGGAGCTTAGAAGCGCTCAACTAAAGAAGGCGCCGCGTTTACTTAAAAGGAAAGTCAACTTACTCATCTCGCTGACTACTGAGCTCAAGGAAGCCGGCAGATACAAAGAAGCGGAGAATATTGGACGCGAAGCCATTCGGTTGCAGGAAAAATTAGAGGCGGAACCCGAACAGATAGGCCATGGCTGGCTGGTTATGGGAATACTGTGCCTGTATCAGCAACATCTTGCTGATGCACTACAGGCGTTTGAGCAGGGTAAGAAGTACTTGAACGATACCTCTCAGGGCAACACGCACTATCTGATCAACTATGCGTACAGCTTAAAGGGAGAGTGGGAGCCGGCCATCAGCAGCCTCCAAACCGCGCTACTTCTTTACCAGGAAAATGGCAAAGCTGATGAGGTTTCTGAAACACTCGACGTGCTTGGTTTATCGTATTCGGTACAGAACCAACATCACATGGCCCTTGAAACCTATCGTGAAGCTATCAGATGGCAGAAGGCGCATAACTACACGCGTGATTTGTTCAAAACATATCAGCAAGTAGCAAAGGTGTATACTGCCCAAGAGCGCTATCCGGAGGCCTTCTATTGGTATCAGCAGGCCCTGACGCTACTGCCAGAATCTGCGCAAGCGCAACGAGAAGAAACTCAGGAAAGAATAGCCCACCTGCAAGCACAAGCAGCGGAAAACTCTGCTGAAGCTGACCGCTTAAGCGGCGCCCCATAACTAAAAACGCCCTGCAAGCCACCCTACCGCCAGACTCCACCACCCCCACCCAACCGCCGGCGCCGGCAGTCGAAATAAATTTCGGCGGCGCGAAGCAATGCAGACAATAAGCGATCGGGGCACGGCGTTAAGGCCACATCTGCTCGTTCGGGCGCGCCACGGGGGCGTTGCACGGGGCAGACGTGTTCATTTTCCCCCTTTATCGTTTTATGATCCAGTTCGTGATTCGCCGACTCCTGACCGACCCGGCTGCTCCTCGTTACGTTGGGCAAGTGCGCCCGATGGGTACCCTGACGCTTGATCAGATCATCGACCGTATGATGGAGCGCGACCCCATCGGCGGCCGACCCGCCGCGCTGGCCGTGCTCAACAACTTCTTCTCCGTTTGCCAGGACCGCATCCTCGAAGGCTACAACCTCACCACGCCCTTCTTCAACGCCAAGGTGGGCGTCCGGGGCGGCTTCGATGGCCCCGACGACGGTTTTCAAGCCGGACGCAACTCGGTGCATTTCAGCGCCACAGCGGGTAACGCAATGAGTAAGGCGCTCGACAATGTCCACGTCGAGAAACTCGAAACACAGGCCCGCGCCGGCAACGCTACGCAGGTAATCGACGTGACCTCGGGCGCCGTCTCGACCACCCTCACCAAGGGCGGAATGGCGCGTTTGACGGGTAAGCGCCTCAGGATCGGCGGCGGCGCGGGCGAAGGTCTGTTCCTGATCCTGCCCAACGGCTCGGCCGTCGGCATCGTGCTGCTAGCCGTCAACAAGCCGTCCGAAGTGGTGTTCCAAGTACCTACCACCGGCCTGACGGTGGGCCAAACGGTGCAGTTGGAGATCCGCAACCGGCTCAACGGCACCGCCGAGCTACGCATCGCGCGCCTGCCCCAGAGCCTGACGGTAGCCTGAGGCCGGCGAAGTACGGCATACTTCGCCGTAAAGTATGCCGTACTTCGGGCCGAAGTATGCCGCACTTCACGGCGAAATATAGGGCACTTTTCGGCGAAGTATCCTATGAGTTGACCGCCGAGCCAGTTCGTTCACCCTTCACCCCGCCCCCGGACCTGTGTGGTTCGGGGGCGGGGTTGTGTTTGGCTATACCGCCGTAGCTTGGCAGCCTCATTTACTATGCTGCCCGATGCCTTCCGCTACTGATTACGCGTACGACGTATTTCTAAGCCATAGCTCAAAAGACAAAGCCATCGTGCGCCCCCTAGCCGAGCGCCTGCGCGCCGATGGGGTGCGGGTGTGGTTTGATGAATGGACTATCCTCCCCGGCGATAATATTCCGGCCAAAATAGAAGACGGCCTGGAACGCTCGCGGGTGCTGGTATTTTGTATGTCGGCCAACGCCTTCGGCTCCGATTGGGCCACGCTGGAAAGCCAGACCTTTCGCTTCCGCGACCCGCTGAACAAGGAGCAGCGGTTTTTGCCGTTGCGGCTCGATGAGGCGCCTGTTAAAGGGTCGCTGGCGCAGTTTCTTTATCTAGTGTGGCCCGGCGATGACAGCTTTGAACGTCTGTTACGGGCATTGTTGCCCAAGGCGCCTTCACAGTTACCGAATGAAGCGCAGCTACCTGATACTGTGGAGCAACTTATCATCTCGGGTCATACTAAGTCAGTCCGAAACGCAGTCTTCGCGGCCGATGGCCGCCACGCCCTCTCCGGATCAGACGACCGCACCCTGCGGCTGTGGGACACGCAGACCGGCCAATGCCTGCGCGTGCTTGAAGGCCACATCGACGAAGTGCAGAGCGTGGCCTTTGCGGCCGATGGCCGCCACGCCCTGTCTGGGTCGGAAGACCGCACCTTGCGGCTGTGGGACACGGAGACCGGTCAGTGCCTGCGCGTGCTCGAAGGCCATACTGACAGAATACGGAGTGTAGCTTTCGCGGCCGACAGTAGCCACGCTCTATCCGGATCGGATGACACCACCTTGCGGCTGTGGAATACGCAGACCGGTCAATGCTTGCGCGTGCTCGAAGGCCATATGGATTGGGTTCGGAGCGTAGCCTTCGCAACTGGCAGTCACCACGCTCTATCCGGGTCGGATGACCGCACCTTGCGGCTGTGGGACACGCAGACCGGTCAGTGCCTGCGCGTGTTCGAAGGCCATACTGACAGAATACGGAGCGTGGCTTTCGCAGCCGATGGACGCCGCGCCCTCTCCGGGTCAGACGACCGCACCCTGCGGCTGTGGGACACGCAGACCGGCCAGTGTCTGCGCGTGCTCGAAGGCCATATGGATTGGGTTCGGAGCGTAGCTTTCGCAGCCGATGGACGCCGCGCCCTCTCCGGATCAGATGACCTCACAATGCGGCAGTGGTAAAAGCAAACCGGCCAATGACAGCTCGTGCTCGAAGGCCGTAATGAAAAAAGAC
>JANPJM010000014.1:0-38826 GCA_031425525.1 Hymenobacteraceae bacterium
CACAGTCTGCTGGGGTTGTTTTGTCACGTAGTTTGGATTTTGGTTTTCATATTAAAAGCCCCCAAACGGGGCGGGGCGGGGGGCCCCAAGGGCCCGCCGCGCCGCGCAATGTCTGAGAGGCTGCTGAAAATGATGCAAAACGGTTGGAGCGGGCAAAATAGATTTCCCTCCCTTCCATCTTCACCATCTCCCAATCCCCAAAAATCCCTTCAACATCCCCATCAGAAGCCGTACCCTTTGAATTCGGGCGTAAACTCGTTGTCGCGGAAGCCGACGTTGGGTTTGAGGTCGTGGTAATCGTATTGCTCAAACAAGCCCTTATCGTCGGAGATGGCGATGGACACGGGGAGCAGCGAGGCTTTGTCGATCAGGACGGTGGTGCGGCGCGCGTAGGTGGTGGGCACCTGAATGACTTGCCCGGCGGGCAACGGCCGCGCGTAATCGCCATCGAAACCGGCGAGTTTTTCGCCGATCATAAACTCACTCACCCCCAGGCGCTGGCCGAGCTGATCGAGATTTTCGCCGCCCGCTTTGATGGTGTACGGCACGAAGCGAAAACGCGGGTCGTCCATTTTGATCATCCAGCACGCGCGGTTGTCGAAAGTGGCGGCAGTGGGTTCGAGGTGGAGCAGCTTGCTGAGGTCGGCCGATTGCTCACGCATCTGGCGGGCCATTACGTCGGCCACGCGCCGAAAGCCCACATCGTTGAGCGTGTGGTGCTGGTTCTGCCGGATGCGCGCGCCGAATGGGTCGAGGCTGACATTGACGTACGGAAACGTCGCCGGATTGACGAGCGCCTTGCTGCCGTTGGTGCCGGGCACGTACAAAATCTCGCGCCCGGCAATCGGGCGCGCGTTCTTGATGTACACTTTGAGCGGCTTGTTTTGGAGCTTCACCGCCGATTCATCGGTCAGCATTTTACCGCCAATGCGCTCCATTTTAATGAGGCGGTAGGTGGCGGTTTGCACCTGACCCACCGCCGCGAGCATCCGGTGCATCAGGTCGGCGGGGTCGGGCGCGGGCGGCGTGAGCGCGCCGGCGGCGGCAGTAACGGAGCGGAAGGCGGCTACCAGCAACAGCGTGAGCGGCAGCAGCAGAAGATTATGGAAGGTGTGGCGAGTCATTCGGTCAGCCTAAACGGCCGGGCTGGGGTGCAAGTTCGGCACGGCGAGTGCAACCACCGCGCCGACGCCGCTCGCTTCCCTACTAAAATTGCCGTGACGGGCCTACCCGGCGGGCGCGGCGTTGGCGGCTTGCGCGGCGGCGGTTTCGTCGTGCAGGGGCAGCCAGCGGCCGTGGCTTTTTAGCACCGTTTCGATCAGTTCGCGCACCGAGCCGCGCCCGCCACCCAGGCGGCTCACCCACTGGCAACGCTCGCGGATGTCGGCCACGGCATCGGCCGGGCAGCACGCCAGGCCCACGGCGCGCAGCGCGGCGAGGTCGGGCAGGTCGTCGCCCATATATGCCAGCTCGTTGAGCGTCAGGCCCGCAGCGGCGGCCCAGCGGTGTAGCACGGTCACTTTATCGGCCACGCCGAGAAACAGATTATCGTCGGTGATGTCGAGCGAGTGCAGCCGCCGTCGTACGCCTTCCTCGCTCCGCCCGGAGATGATGGCCACCGGGTAGCCCATCTCGATGGCGTGCCGAATAGCGAGGCCGTCGTGGATGTGAAACGCCCGTACCTGCTCGCCGGACGCCAGCGCCAGCACGGTGCCGTCGGTGAGTACGCCATCGACGTCGAAGACGAAGCCTTTAATATTTTCTGTCATTGCGAGGAGGCTTTGCGACGAAACAATCTCCGTTTGCTCGGCGCATTAAATGGGTCAGATAGTTCCGCCGCTCTGGGCAAACGAAGATTGCCACGTCGGCCCTTCGTTCCTCAGGGTAAACTCCAAGCCTCCTCCTCGCAAGGACAAATGCGGAAGAAAGCTAGTACGCCAACAATTCGTCCACCTTCGCCCGGAACCGCGCGACGGGCAGAAACTCCTTCTCCAGCGGCGGCGCAAACGGCACGGCGGTATCGAGGGAGCCGATGCGGGCCACGGGCGCATCGAGATTCGCGAAGCAATGCTCGGAAATCCAGGCGGCGATTTCGGCGCCGATGCCGCCCGTCAGCGTGTCTTCGTGGAGCACCAGCACGCGGCCGGTCTTCTGCACGGTGCGGCGCACGGCCTCCGTATCCCAGGGCAACAGCGTGCGCAGGTCGAGTACGTCAATGGACAATTCCGGCTGTTCTTTCAGCAGGTCGAGCGCCCAATGCACGCCCATTCCGTAGGTGATGATGCTGAGGTCGGAGCCTTCGGCGGCGAGGGCGGCCTTGCCGATTTCGGTGGTGTAGTACGCATCCGGCACCGGGGCCGAAATGGCGCGGTACAGTGCCTTATGCTCGAAGTACATCACCGGGTTGGGGTCTTCGATGGCGGCGGCGAGCAAGCCTTTGGCGTCGACCGGATTACTCGGATACACGATTTTGAGGCCCGGCACGTGGAAAAACCACGCCTCGTTGCTCTGCGAGTGGAACGGCCCGGCGGCCGTGCCGGCGCCGGTGGGCATCCGCACCACCACGTCGGCGTTCTGACCCCAGCGGTAGTGGCTCTTGGCGAGGTTGTTCACGATTTGGTTGAAGCCGCAGGTCACGAAATCGGCGAACTGCATCTCCACCACCGATTTCTGCCGGCGGATGCTCATCCCCAGGCCGATGCCCACGATAGCTGACTCGCAGAGCGGCGTGTTGCGCACGCGGCCCTTGCCGAACTGCGCCACGAAGCCCTCGGTGATCTTGAACACACCGCCGTAATCGGCTACGTCCTGGCCCATAATTACCAGTTCCGGGTAGCGCTCCATCGATTGGCGCAGGCCGTCGGAGATGGCATCGACGAGGCGTTTTTCGGTGGTCGGGCCGGTGGGCGCCACCACTTCCTGGGTGAAGGGCCGGTACATATCGGCGATTTCCTCCTGCACGTCGCACGTCACGGCGGGCTGGGCGAAGGCTTCTTCCAGACCCGCGTCGATTTGCGCTTTGAACTTGTCGCGAAGCTCCTGCTGATGCTCATCGGTGAGCACGCCGGTTTCGCGCAGGAAGCGCTGGTAGTTTTCGACCGGGTCTTTCTTCGCCCACTCCTCGAACAGCTCGCCGGGCACGTATTTGGTGCCCGACGCCTCCTCGTGGCCGCGCATCCGGAAGGTCATGCATTCGAGCAGCACCGGGCGTGGGTTTTCGCGCATCGACTCGGCCAGGCGCTTCACCGTGTCGTACACTTCGAGTACGTTGTTGCCATCGACCTGCACCGCTTCCATTCCGTAGGCGGGGCCTTTATCGATGAAATACCGAAACTTGAACTGCTCGTTGCTCGGCGTGGAGAGGCCGTAGCCGTTGTTTTCGATCACGAAAATGACCGGCAGATTCCACACCGCCGCCACGTTGAGCGCCTCGTGGAAATCGCCTTCCGACGCGCCGCCGTCGCCGCTGTACGTCAGCGTCACGCGCTTTTTCTTTTCCAGCAGATCGGCCAGCGCAATGCCGCCCGCCACCGCCAGTTGCGGCCCCAGGTGCGAGATCATCCCCACGATGTGGTGCTCGTTGGTACCGAAGTGAAACGAGCGGTCGCGCCCCTTCGTGAACCCCGTGCGCTTGCCCTGAAACTGCGCAAACAGCCGCCCCAGCGGCACTTCGCGCCCCGTAAACACGCCCAGGTTGCGGTGCAGGGGCAAAATGTACTCGTCGGGGTGGAGCGCCAGCGTGCTGCCCACCGCAATGCCCTCCTGCCCGATCCCCGAAAACCACTTGCTCACGCGCCCCTGCCGCAGCAGGATGAGCATCTTCTCCTCGATCATGCGCGGCAGCAGCAACCCTTCGTAGAGGCGGAGCAGGTCGGCGTCGAGGTAGTTTTTGCGGTCGAAGGTCATCGTCGGGGTGATGGCGGGGGCGTCGGTGGCTTGCATCCGGCAAAGGTAGGGAGGGGCGACGGGGGGAGGGAAAAGAAAAAGCCCCGGCCGGGGGAGGGCGGGGCGGGAATACTTAATGAAGGGTCAGTTCTCTGGGAGGTAAAAAGTGCTGCCTATTTGTCGAATCGAATGCGACTATCGCGAACGGCAAGTGCCTACCATACCCTTTATCATTTTTTACTGTATACGACAAGCCCAGCCTCAACGAATCAAAAGGCCAGGGGATTTGTGAACTACCATGGTACTTCTCTTTAAAGCTAGGATAGGCAACATAAAATATTACTGGCTCAATTGTTCGTGGCAGAAGCGTCTTACCTCGTAAAGTATTGTTTCGCCTACCATCCCTGACTAAAACATCCAAGCCATCCAGGATATTGACGTCACGCCACTCTTTGTCACCTTTGCCTCTGTAGGCGTCGATTCCGTGATCACAAAGGAGGCTGTCCACCAACAAGACGTAGACAGGCGTATCGCTGCGGGAGCGCACGGAAATTTTTACAGC
Source organism: Hymenobacteraceae bacterium (assembly GCA_031425525.1). Taxonomy (GTDB): domain Bacteria; phylum Bacteroidota; class Bacteroidia; order Cytophagales; family Hymenobacteraceae; genus JANNMJ01. The sequence continues at coordinate 4,448 of JANPJM010000014.1, forward strand.
GTAATCGTATGACAGTACATCGAAAAGATCTGTTCGCTTTCCTACTGAGGTGCGTTGCTGACACTCAAGTATCCGGACCTCCAAGTCCTGATTGCGCACGGTAAGCGGTAAGCCATTTGAGTGCGTTTGCGGCGTTTCTGGTGAGCAGGCACCCAGCATCAGCAAGCAGGCCGCCCAACGGAAATAAGAGAAGAGCGCTGCCATAGTGCAAGCTAACGAATAACGCCCCACCAGCCGGCAGGGCGTTCCTTTACATTCTGTCATTGCGGGGAGGAGGCTTTGCGACGACGTGGCAATCTCCGTTTGCTCAAAGTGGCTGGGCTACGTGGCCGAGCATTCGCGCCGAGCAAACGTGGGATTGCTTCGTCGCAAAGCCTCCTCGCAATGACAAAAAGGGGGTAGGGAATGACAAATGTAGAGCGGCATTCGCGCGAGGCTCCAGCCCCGTGCGGGCTATTTGCGGGTCTCCAGACCCGCCACGCAGCCGGCTGGCGGTTGGGTCGCAGAGGCTACGCTGCAGGTCTAGAGCCTGCCAAACTGCTATACACGGGGCGGGGCGGGTAAAGAAAAAGCCCCGGTTGGGGAGGGCGGGGCTCATTCCGATTCCAGTATTACAGCCGTTGGCTCAAAACTGAGAGAATGCGCCAGCCAGCAATCAGAACGTTCAGTTCCCACCTCGTGACCATTTTGACAGATGACATTCATCCCATCACACCCATCCATTCCGCAACACCCGTTCCGTCGGCTACCATCGGAATGAGGTCTGGTATTGAGAAGATTTTTCAGATTGACCACGTATTTACCTGCGTCCGAGGTGTAGTAGCCATCATCAGTTGCGATCAGATAGAAGCCACTTGGCAAATAGTCCGTCCCATCCTCTTCCGATAACAGCGCGGTATCCGTCAGCAGTTGAAGTGGCTCGGTTAGCAGCAACTTGCAAGTAGTGCATCGAAAGCTTACTGTCTTCATTAAATCAAAGCTAAACGCAAAACGCTTCTGTCATTGCGGGGAGGAGGATTTGCGACGACGTGGCAATCTCGCAGCGTGCTGGCTGCGGCGGTTAAGCGGCGCCGAGCAAGCCGCGAGATTGCTTTGCCGCGCTACGCTCGCAACCACAGAGCCTCCTCGCAATGACAAATTGGGGGTAGGGAATGACAAATGTAGAGCGACATTCGCGCGGGGCTCCAGCCCCGTGCGGGCGATTTGCGGGTCTCCAGACCCGCCACGCGGCCGGCCGGCGGTTGGGTCGCAGAGGCTACGCCGCAGGTCTGGAGACCTGCCAAACTGCTATACACGGGACGGGGCGGGTAAAGAAAAAGCCCCGGTTGGGGAGGGCGGGGCAGGGTCACTGGCTTATTTACGTTTTTGTGGTTCCGTAAAAGAGACGGGCACATTAAAGTAACTAGATACTGATCTGCCATTATCCTTAGCAGGGATGAATCGTTCGAGCAGGCCAACCAGTCGTAACGCTTCCTGATCGTAAAAGCCACCAAGCCCTTGCTTGACTTCGGGGTTACGCACGGCACCCGTCGAGTCCACTACAAATCGGACGTACACTTTGCCCTGTATCGCTTGCCGTTTGGGAACGTCGGGATATTGGATGTTTTTACCGAACAGGCGGAGAATCGCGGGGATGCCGCCAGGGTACTCCGGCATCACTTCAACAAAATGGTCCCCCGCTTTGGTCTCTGTTGTCTGTGCTGTCGCCACAGCTGACATCTGAAGCAGTAGGCAACAGAAGAAAAGAATCCGCATAGTCGAAAGAGGTTGGGGCTGGCGCTCAATTCTAAAATTAAGCAAAAAACGCCCCACCAGCCGGCAGGGCGCACCTCAGAAAAGGGGGCTTTGCGACGACGAAGCAATCTCGCCTTGTGCCTAACGCGCTCGGCTACTGCGAGATTGCTTCGTCGCAAAGCCAAATCCACGTCGGGCCTGGCTATTCTCAAGGCGCAGGACATCAAAACTACCCCGGTGCCGGTGCCTGATTCCAAAGCGCAGCAGAAGGAATTGGTAGCTCAACTCCGCGCGGCGCGTGGGGGAAGCACAAGAGCTTTGCCACCAAGCCGCCGCGCTGCGGGCGGGGGCGGAGGGGGGTTGCGGGGGCGGTGTTTGGTTAGAAATACAGTTGCTCTTTAGCCTTCCTTCTTGCGCTCTTCAGCAACCGCATCTAACACGTCCTTTGTGGCTTGACCGATTGCGGGCAAGTTTTGAGATGTAATGGCGCCGCCTAACATTACTAAGGCAGTTGCCAATTTTATGACGCTTTTTACTCGTTCTATTTGTTTAATTGCCTTCTTTGCCCCCGCTGTCGCATCAGCAATAGCTTGAAGGTTTTCTTCCATGCCATCGAGTACCATTCCCACGATCGTTGTCCGAAAGTTTGAAGTGTAAGTGCGCAGATCCCATTCAAAGGAGTCAAGGCGGAAAACTTCATTAGAAGACAACTCGTGGAAATACTTATTCGTGTAGTCTGCGACAGCATCTGCTGTGTCACGGAAGCTGTTTGCAATGGCCCGAGCTTGTTCAACGGTGAGTTTCATTTGTTGCGACTCAAAAAGTGGAAAATTACCTTAACTCAGAAATGGCTTCATAAAGCGACTTCAGGTCTTTCGCGTAGCCTTTCAGTTGGCTTTGAAAAGACTTGCTGTTTAACAATTTCTTGCTACAGACATTCGCCGCAAGATCATCATGCCCTTTTCCTATTTTCTGTAAAGCGCGGACGTAGCGCCTTAACACAGTATCCCGAGAAGCCAATTCCTGATCATGCTGAATGCGTAGCAACTTAGTGAGCATCCTTACTGAAACAGTATCAGCAGCCCTTGTATTGATCTTGTTAAAGTACGAGTTTGCAGCTCCTCGCTCATCGTTAATTACTTCTGCAAAATCGTTTTTGGCTACGTCGGTTAAGCCATCAATCACCGTTCGCACATTCTGCTTTTGAGAACTTACAGTTGAGCACAGCACCCGTTGGCGCTTTGCATCTAGCAACTTCGTGGTAAGCAGCCCGGCAATATTTCCGGCGGCCGTTAGTGTGGAATGTTTAGCGTCTGCGTCAGACTTTGAAATGAATTCCGAGCCTTTAATAGCATCTGTGAGGCTGGTGATATCTTTAGACACGTCCGGCAACTCCTCAGCCGCCAAAGCAGCAAGGGTAGCCATATACTCTGCCAGGATTTTCTGCGTTGCGACGAATTTTTTCTTTTGATCTTTTCGGTCTTGAAGAGTAGGGCCTCCGCCATTTTGAGGTTCATAAAGCCTCTGTCGTTCGACTTCCGTAGCGAAGTCGTCCGCCACTTTTTCGTGATCCGCGAGTAGGGTAGCACTGCCCGCAAAATCTCGAATCGCTTTAAGATCGACGCAACTAGTAAGTGCCGTTAGGCTGAGTAATATACTCACGTACCTAATTGCGCAAGCATGGAGAGAGAGTGTGTTTCTCTTCATATCAATGAAAATTTTTGGCTTGGGACGCCGTGAAAAGTGTCTGCGTTAATGAAAAAATTTTATTTGGCACGAAGGCCATGAGTTTCTACAAGGCTCTGGTATCTATCCTGTAGCTTTCGGCCAGGGTCAGCAGGTCGAGACCGGTAACGGGCAGGGGCATGGCGGGGCGAGGGGAAGTGGGGCGGGGCGGGAAACGTGGCGGCGGAGGTGCAACGGGCGTTAGGGGGTGCCGGCGGGCGCGGGGCCGCTGGCGGTGTTCGTGGCGCTGGCTTTGGCCGCCTTTTTCGCTTTGCGCTGGCGGTACGCCGGGTCATCTACCTAGCTGGCTTCGCGCAGGGCCTGGTAGGCGTCGGGGTGGGTGTCTTTGAGGAGTTCCATGCCGGAGCGGAGATCGTCGCGGAGGTAACGGTTCAACTCGGTGAGGGCGGTGCGGGCGGCGGCGCCTTTGAGCTTCTGGGCGTCGATGGCGAGCTGGGGCTTGCTGAGGGCGGCGTAGAAGGTGGGGGGTAAAGAAGAGCTTGCCTTGCCGCCGTCAGGCAAGGATGACCGGGATCGCTAGTTGCGCCGTGCGCAGGCTTTGGCCGCCTTTGTAGCTGTTGCGCACCTCCAACCGGTAAGCCCCCGCCGCCAGCCCTTCGGGCACGGTGAAGAGCAGCTCGCCGGGGAGGTTGTCGTGGAGGTCCAGCACGCGGGTGGCGGTGCCGTTGGCGGCCACCAGGAACACGCCCTGCTGCGGGTCGTCCATATCGACTTTGAGCTGGCTGCCTGTTGCACGGGCCGCGCCGCCGGCGGTGAGGGTGCCGGTGGTGGCCTTGGTCTTAAAGTCGTATACCTGGTCGAGTATCGGGCCGCTGGCGGTGGCGCGCACCTGCTCAAAGTGCAGGTCGGCCTCGGCCTTCCGCAGGAGCGAGTTGGGCGTCATGTTGATGCGCCCCTTGTGGCGGGTCGGGTCGAAGGAATCCTGCGGATTCGTGAAGACGCCTTCCATCGAGACCGATGCCACGAACAGGTCGAGCACGATGCGGTTGCCGAGCAGCAGCTGCTTGATGATCTCCTGACAGAACTCCTCCCAAAACGCCAGCATCTCGGCTTTGGTAACGGTAGAGCCGGGCCGCGCAATGGCGGCGGCAATTTCCTCGACGCCAATAGAGGCGCCGTGTTCCACCTGCGCCCGCATATCGTTGGGGTCGGGGGTGAGCTTATTTTCGACGAGTGAATAGCGGATGGCCATCGGGAGAGGGGGGGGGGAAAGGGGAGGGGGTAGGGAAGGGGGAAGGCGTAGAGTCGGCAAAATGAAAGGGACAAAAAAAACAGAACGGATGGGACAAAATCCCACCCGTTCGTAAAGGTGCTTTAAAGGTGCATTAATGGCCCTTAAAACCCAATCCACTGCCGTGCCACCAGCACGGTGAAAGGTGGGCGGTTTTCGTGAGGTACGCCTTCACCAACAACGGAGGCAGCAATCTCACGCGCGCCGTTATTGCCTCGGCCAAAGCGGCCTGATGCGCCGGTACCTAAGAACGATTCGCCCTGCGGCACGTCGTGCGTGTGCGGCGGCAGGTGCGCCACCTCCAGCCGCACGAAGTTGTTGCCGCCCCGCGCGCCAACCGTTTGCCATTCGGGCAAGTTGGCCGTACCGTTCGGTTCTTCCATCGACGGGGAACAGTAGCCCGCCACGAACCGGCCACGCAAATCCGTGGTGCCGTTCCGGCCGTCGCACAAGGCCCAGCCCCTGTGCAAGCCAATGCCCCGACCATCGACGGCAAAACCGGCCGGGTCAAAGGCGCCGTGTTCGATGGCGCCCAGCGGGCGCGCGGCGGCGGCCAGCACCATCGCATACGTGAGCCCACCGGCCGTATCCGTGATCTGAATTTTGCCAGTCGGCGTGCTGGTGGCCGCCCGCACGATGGCAAATGTTTCGGCTGCACCTGGATGGGTGCTGCCATCCTCGTACCGCCGATCATCGGACGTTACCGGTGCCGCATCGGTCACGATCTCCAGCGGCAACGTCAGGTCAGCCACGGCGTTCAGCCGCAGCAACTGACCAGAGATGTACACCACCCCGCCGCTCACGCGCACGGTGGCGCCCGTCTGCGTTACGCGGCAACCTTGCAGCACAAAGGCGCTGGCGAACGAGGCCGCTGCACACAGCGCCACGGTGGTGGCGCGGGTCACTTCTTCGAGCTGAAGCAGGTCGTCATAGACCAGCTCCCGGCCGCCTTCCTGCACTAGTAAACGCTTCATTTATTCGACGGGGGGAAAATTGGGGTTGGAGATAAAGATGGAGTCCGGCGCGGCCACGTAGCGCGTGGTGTGGGTGATGGTGGCGTACTTGTAGCGGCGGATGGTGGCTTCCAGGCGCACCTTCCAGATGGTGGCGGCGGCGGGGTCGGCTGGCACGCGCGCGGTGGGCACCAGCACGATGAAGCCGACCGCGCCGAAGTACTCGGCATAGGATCGCAGGAACACTGGCGCGGCGCCTTCAGACCGGCGAAACAGAAAATTGGGCGGTTGCGCTTCGCGCGCCAGGTTGTAGAAATCAGGCTGAAAGTCCACATCGGTGTTGGCGATGCGGATGCGCCGCAGGGTCGGATCGAACGCATCATTAAGCAAGCCTTCAAACGCCAGGGTTTGGCAGTTGTAGGCGAGCGTACGGCGCGCGCCGATGGCGTACGCCACCACCACAGCGTTCAATTCCGCAAGGGGCTGAAGAAAGGCATTGAGCAGCGCCAACAAACGCGGGCGGCGCACCAGCGGCGGCACCAGATCGCGCGTCCAGGTGCGCACGTCGAGCTGCGTGGGGTCAGGCAGATTAGCTGATGGCATACGGCAGGAATTGCAGGGTGGTGAGCCAATCCTGATCGGCTTCGTCCTCTTCGATCAGATACCCGGCCGGGCTGTTCCACGCCCGCGCCACGGGGGTGGGTGCATCGGCGCCCAAGCGCACGCTGGCGTTGAGCGTCACGTCGCGCACGCCGGGCACGGCTTGAACCGCATCAACCAGCGAACTGATGAGCAGCTCGCCATCGAAGGTCAGCGCCCGGAGCGCGGCCGTGATCGCCGTGCGCACCAGCGGCGCCAGCGCGGCCGGGTCTAACAGCGGATCGTAATGCACCGCCCCCGCCAGCCGCAGCCGATCCGCCGCCCGGCTCGCCAGGCTCAGACGGATACCGGCCGGCCGAATGCGATCCAAATACGCAAAGGCTTCGCGGGCTTCTTCTTCGCTCAACGGCTCCAAGGCACCCGTCAGCGCATCGCCTTTCGCCACCTTCACCACCAGCCGCGCGCTGGTGTCTTCGCGCGCGCTGGCTTGCGTGATGAGGCGCGCGGCGGGGTCTACCACCGCGTAACCGGGGCGGCCACCGACCAACGCCAGCGGCGTACCGGGCTGCCACTCCTTCGCGCGGTCGCAGAACCAGGCCGCCGTGCCGATGGGCGCGCGGGCAATGATCTGATCGACTTCGGCGCGCAGCCGGTCAAACAGGACTTCGTGCGCCCAAATCGCGCCAGCCACCACGTTGGAAAAAAGCCGGTGCAGTGCCACAGCGCTGGGGCTGTTGAGACCTGCCAACACCGGATCGGCGGCGCGGGCAGCCTGAATGGAATCGAAAATTTGAGGGATCGTGCGCGGCATCAGAACGAGGTAAAAACAGGGGCGTTGAGCAGCGTGAGATGGCGGACTGCACCGACGCTCTGGCCGCTGCTGTCAAGGGCGGACGTTCCGCTGGTTTCGTCAAATTTGAAGCGAAAGAGGCTCTGCACACTCGCCAATGTGGTATCACGAAAAAACGAACCGCGTCCGCCATTCCAAATCCGGCGCAGATCGTCCGCTTCCAGCGCCACCGGCAGAAAATCAAGCTCACCGATCAGCCCATTCGTGAAGCCACCCGTGCCACTCGAACCGACGCGAAAGGTGCCCATATTGCCGAACGCTGGCGATGCACTCGTTACGGTGCCCGTGATGACGCCATTGAGGCTTAAAGAAGAGGAGCCCGCCGCCCGGCGCGTAAACGCTACCAGCAATGTTCGCCCGCCCTGCGGTCGCACGTTCGGCGGGCCGGGGATCGTGCTAATGATGCTACTGGCGGCAGAGTAGGCGACCGCGTTGTAAACACCACCGGCGGTCAAGGCCAGTCGCACGTCAAAATAGTCGAGCGGATTGGCGCGGTAGTAATTGCCGAACAAGGTGGCAGCAGCACCACCAGCCACCAGCGTGGGCTCCTTCAACCAATTCAAGATCGTGAAGGAGGGCGGCAGAGAAAGACCGTTCACATTTTGCACGAGCCCAGATTGGTTCGTGCCGTTCAATAGAAGTCCATTGCCGAACTCGTAGCGCCTTCGTTGCAAGTCGCTGTTTTTGAAGAAGCCCATGGCGCGCGTTCAGTCGAGATAGGTAAACAATAGGTCGCTGCCATTCCAACTCCAACCGACCACCATCGGGCGACCTGCGCGCACGATCAGCGACGCTTGCGCCACACTGACGCCATTTAATAGTGTCGCACCAACGGGCAGGTTCAGCGTGCGATCTGCCGTCGCGGCGTTCACCACGTGTAACTGTCCGTTGGTGCCGTTCACGAGATTAGTCAGGGCCAACGTGATCACGGCCGGGCCAGCGTTAGTTAAGGGCAAGCGGAAACCGGGCGAAAAAGTATTGGCGCAATCCAGGTTCAGTGAGGCAGCTTCCGTCACGGACACGAAAGCCTGGCCCGAATCGCCGCGCGTGTACCGCCATAGGCCCGCAAAGTCAGACGCTTGCGGCGCGCGGCCCAGATCGCTGGTGCGTGCCAGCGCGGCCATCCAGGATTCGGTACCGGTCGGCACCAGGCTGAAGCCAGTCACGGTGCTGGCACCGGTCACAGCTTGCGCGTAGGCGATGTATAAGAACGCTCCGGCACCCGCCGCACCGTTCAACCCGTTGCCGCCGGTCGGCCCGGTGGCGCCGCGATCCCCCGCCAGGCTGAAGTACCACGCGCTGAAGGTGCCCGCCCCCGCGATGCGATCCACGTTCACCGTGATGGCGCCATCAGCCGGATCGTACGCCGTGCAGACACCCTCCATATAGTTTTGCGCGTCTGCGGCCACACGTACGCGGCTGGCCAGTGGCTGGTACGCCAAGCGTAGCGGCTGCACGGTAAAACTTACCGCGCCGGTGGTGATCGAGCGTGTATCGGCCGCCGCGCCGCCGTAGCCCTTGCCTTCCGCGCCCGTGCCGCCACTGCCTCCACCCACCACGTCAAAAATGATGTCACCGGTAATGGCATCAACTTGAATAGTGAGACGGTTGGTGTCGGCCGACCGCAGTTTGCGGAAGCTCACCAGGTTGTTGGTCACGTCGCGGTAGATGCCCGCGCCCGTACCCACATTCTGGAAGCTGAGTGGACTGCTGGCGGTGCCGCCATCGCCACCGAGCGGAGAGGTAAAGAGCAGTTGCCACGGATTCTGACCGGCCGTAAACAGCGACCGCCGCTTGTGCAGCTTGTACTGCGTGGCGCTTACCAGTTCCAGGTACAGATCATCGCCGTTGGCCTCCGTGTCGAGATCAGGTGCGCCGCTGCCGGTGAAGATGCGCGTGCCGATGATTCCGTCAGCGCCATCAGCGCCGTTTGTTCCATTGGTGCCGTTCGTTCCATTAGTGCCGTTGGTGCCGTCGCTGCCGTCCAAGCCGTTGAGCCCGTTCTGGCCCGCTTGGCCGGTGTCGCCTTTCAGGTTGGCTTTAAAAACCCATTCGGCGCCGTCGAAGCGGCTCATCACGCCGTCTGCGTCAATCCAAACATCGCCTTCAGTCGGGCCGAACGGCTGATCGTTGCCGGTGAAGATTTCGCCGGAGCGCGCAATCGTGAAGAGTGCTTCGATCAGCTCGTACGTGAAATCCAGCACCGTAGCGGCGCGAATCTCCGATTCGTTCGGGTAGGTGTCGAGCGCCAGATTGCGCAACCGCGAACGTTCGTCTTGCGGGATGCCGGGTAGTGCAGCCATTTAATTGAAGTCGTTAGGGTAGAAATCGGGGTGGTGAAAGTCGGGAGTGGTGGGGTTGGGCGGCAAAACTTCAGCAGGTACCGAATCGCCCGTATTGATGTAGTACCCGCGAGCGGCGTAGTAACGCACCAGCTCCGGGCGGGCAAAGGCCGAATCCGGCACAATCAGCGATTGGCCCGCCGCCAACTGATCCGTGATGCGTAGCCCGTTGGCGTCCGCTAGTTCGAAGACCGCCTCCACCGCGCCCAGCTCGCGCAAGGCGATGTCTAGAAGCGTCTGGCCGTCATAGACCGTGATGTTATGCATCGTAGGTGGCGGTTAAGTCGAAGTCGCCAGCCGGCCGCACCGTCAATGCCTGAATCTGCGCCCCGTCCTGTACAAGCTGTTGCTGAATCAACGCCCGCAGACTGCCCGCATCGCTGTCTTCGTCCAGCCACTCCGAAATACCGGCGCCCGTTAGGGGTGCCTGGCGGTAGTGCCCCATATGACTGAGCAATACCGCCGCGATGTGTTGCTGATCAGCGGCCCCGATCACCAGATCGCCACCGCGCACGAGCAAGTCGCCCGTTTCATCGAGTAGAAAATCTGTGACCATTAGCCGTGCGATACGTTGAGGTTTTCCAGTTCCAGTTGCTGGGTTACAATCAACGGCGGCAGCACAACCGGGAAAGGGCCGGTTACGGGCGCCGCTAGGAAGGGAAGGCCGTTCGGCATCAGCACCGGATGCGCGTGCGACGCCATTGCCACTTGCAGCACATTGACCGCCGCCTCCAGCACGTTTATTTTCTGCACCAACGGCGTGATTTTAACCAGCCCGGCAAAGTCTTCGCCGTTGAGCTTCAGCTTACCGCCGACCACTTCCAGGTAGCCACCGCCCGCCACCCGAATCACCACGCGCTCCACGTCATCCATCCGCGCCAGCCACGCCAGATCGGGGTCGTTGCCGATGAGCTGAAGCAGCGCCGTCGTGCCCACTTTCGGCACCAACAAAACACCCTCTTCCGGCCCGGTGGCGCTGGCGCGTAAGCGCACATCGTGCAGCTCCGCCTCCGAATCGACGGGCGTAACCGTGGCCGTCCAGGTAGCGGGGTCTACGGCCATCACTTTCACCACCCGACATTGCTGCGGAAGGCCGTTTTTGACCGCTTGCGCCAGCTTTGCGCCAAATTCCTCTGGTGACATCTTTAGGTGGTTAAGGTCGTGAAATCCTGCACGCGCTGCCCGATGGTCAGGGTGCGGCGATAGCCGCCATCGCCCCATTCCACGTCTACCGAATCGACCAGGTACTCGCTGGCCTGTTCCGGGTAGAAGTCATCGAAGAGCTGCACGCCCTGGCCGTGACGCACGAACGGCCGGCCGAAGCCGGTGATCTTACCCCGGTAGCCTTCCCAGGCCAGCTTCTTAAGCGCGTCGCGCCCGATGCGCTCCAGCTCTGCTTTACTGCCCACCTGGTAGCGATGCAGCGTGCGCACTTCGCCGGTCGGGTCGCCCACTTCGGCTTTGATGCGCTTGTTATCCGCGCCGATGCTTTCGAGCTTCAGCAGCACCCGCACATCTTCCTTGCGGCGGTAGCTCAGGTCGGCCTTCACGACGTTGCGCTGCACGTGGTAACGGGCCGCGCTGGGCACGCTGGCCGTATCGTAATAGGCTGGCCCCGCGTACAGCGCCGCGCCCCGGAAATAGATGTCGAGCCCGTAATCCTTCGCCAGCTTCTCCAGCACCTGCGCCGCCGTGGGGCTATGCTCGATGCGAAACTGCGTGAGCGCAATGTGCGGCAAGTCGCCCAGCAGCTTCCCGCTCCAGCAGTAGCGCAGCACCGCCGCCACTGTGGTGTGGCGAAAAGTGCGGTCGGCCAGGCGGGTGCGCTTCAGCAGATACAGCGCGTCTTCACACCGGATTTCCAGCGGAAACGTGGGTTTCACTTCGGCCACGAAGCCCTCAAACTCCGTTTCGAGCTTGCCATCGTACCCCAGCCGCACCGTCACGGGTTGGCCCGGCGCAATTCCCTGCTCCAGTTGGCGCTTGTACTGCGGCCAGAACTTCGGTAACTGAATCGTGCAGGTGTCGCCCAGGCTCGTGCGCGCGCTTGTGATCTGCACGCGGTGGGCGAACAGAAACCGAAGCTGGCCAATCACGATCTCACAGCAGAGCGAAAGCACGAGCTTATTGGGCGTTAAATTGAAATTTGCCGCTGGGGTCTAATTCCAGCGAGTACAGCCGATCCTGCTTACACTCCAGGCGGTAGAGTTGCTGGCCGGGTTGGGCTTCCATCTCCGGCCATTCGTCATCCGTGATCACCACCTGCCCGATGCCCAGCATATTGAGCAGCTCGTGCGTCACGGGCAGCGCACGGGGTTCATCTACCAGCTTTTTGAGCCGCCGAGCGTCCGCATCGGGCAGCGCCGCGCCGGGTGTATCGGTCAGCAACAGGCCCGCAATGGTGATGCGGTAGTCGCTCCGGGCGATCAGCTCTTTGATGGAACCATCCTGCCCTACCAACTCCGTTTCGACAATCTTTTTGCCGCCCATCACGCGTACCAGCGGCTCAATCGGCAACTTCCACCCATAGATTGTTAGCGGCATCAGCACCGCGAAGCCCAGAAAATTGCGCTCCGCTTGTACCGGCGCCGTAGCTTTTTCCTTGCCCAAATCGAACTGCTCGCGTGCCCACGTGGTACCGCTACCCGGCGCAAAACCGTTGCGTGCCACGAAGCTGGGATACGGGGCCGCCACCATCCCAAACCGCTGCTCATAGAATCGCAGCAATTGCGTAGAAGAAATTTCGGCCATTAGTTCAGCACCATTTCGGCACCGGCCACCGCCCGCACCAGCCACTCCTGTAAGTTGCCTACTACCTGGTTGGCCGATTCTTTCAGCTCAGTGGTCTGGATCGTCAGGTTTTCCACCTGTTTGGCGATATTGACCGTTACGTTTCGCACCTGCCCCGCGCCGCTGGCGCTGTTCACCGCGCCCGCCAGATCAGGGTTGCTGCCCAGCGAAAGCCCTTTTTCGTTGGCCCCTTTATCGAGCAGGTTTTTCGCGGCGCTGGTTTTATCGACTTGGGTTTGCCGTGCTTTCGCGGCTTTATCGCCCGCTATTTCTTTCTGCGTTTTGCGGTAGATATCCACGTAATCGCCAGCGCTGAATGCCTCGCGGACGCCCGATTTGATCTCTTTAAACGAACCATTCAATGCACCGCTGATAATCTTGCCCCAGCCGCCCGCCACGCGCGACAAATACCTAGACACGAAGGAGATACCGAAGATAATGCCGTCGAAAATGTGCCAACTATTCAGGCGCTCAAATAACGCTTTGCCGATGCGCACAACCGTTTCCAGCAGCGTTCCTGCCACCCGCGCAACCGCCCGGATAACAGGCGACAATCGCGTAATCACTTGCCCAATTTTCTCCATCACACCGGCTGCCACCTTGCCCTTGTCGCCGGTTAAGCCTAATGCTTCAGCCGTGCGCTGGAAGGCATCACGTAATGGCCGCAGAGCTTCCCAAGACAGTCTCAGTGCATTTTTTAGCGGTTCCAAATTGCTAGCCATTTCGGTCACACTGCTCATCACCAGCAAGACGCCGGGCAGGATATTCGTAACCAGGCCAGTCTTAGTACGCTCCCACAGGGAGTCAAATCGGTTCAGATTCGCCTGAAGTGAATTGGTGGCCTTACCTAAGCCACTGCCGAAAACCTTGTCAAGCTGGGCGCCGAACTTGGGCAGGAAGTCTGCCGAAGTCACCTTGCCGTCCTGCATCAGCTTGTTGAGCTGAGCCTGTGTAACTCCCATTGCATCGGCGGCGATCTTGAAAGCGCCCGGAAGCCGTTCACCGATCTGCCCGCGCAATTCTTCGGCGGCCACCTTGCCCTTGCTCATAATCTGGCCCAACGCCAGAAAAACGCCTTTCTGGTCGTCGCCGCTTAGACCCATCACAGTAGTCGCACCCGCTACCTGCTCGAACAGCTTACGGGTGCCCTCACCCGCCAGCTTCGTGCCCATCATCGACCCGGCCAGCGTCTTGAACCCATCCTTTGCGGACAGCAGATTCAGGCCCAGTCGATCAGCCGTTTTATCTACGAATTCCAGGTTGCGCGCACCTTCTACCCCACCGCTGAATCGGATGGCATTATCCATACCCTGCACGGTAGCAGTGTCCCGCACGGCCCCAACCAAGCCATAAGCCGCCGCCCCGATGGCCAGCCCACCGATCAGACTTTTCGCGCCGCCAAGTATGCCCATGCCACCGCCCGGCCCGCCAGTGCCTTTGCTGGCGGATGCGTCCGCATCACGCCGAAAGCGACCCAGCGCCGTGCGCATCCGCCCAAAGGCAGATTCGCCAGCCTGGGCCGCTCGCTCGAAGGCCGATTTAAGACTGCTCGTGCTGTTGGCAGCACCGGCCACGTCGCCGCGCATCCGGGCCATCACCGAACGGGCTTTCTCACCCGCTTTGCCGATGGTGTCCCGCACCCCGCCCGCCGCGCGCTGGAGCCGCTGAAGCGCCGACGTGCCGCCAGTGTCCTTAAAACGAAGAGCGTAGTCGTAGAAGCGCACGGCGGGGTGAAAGGGGAGCTAATAAGGCTTGAATTCCCGTATGATCGGGGGCAGATTGAGTTTCTGGATTTCGGCTATCCAGCGCAGGTCGGCGAAGGCCCGCGCCCAGGCCGCATCGCTTAGGCGCTCCGGCTCTGAGTGCAGATTGTGAAAGCGCAGCAGCGCATTCACGAGCCGGACCACCGACGTATCCGGCCCGACCGCCGCCCGCGCTACAGCTTTTTTACCGCCGCCATCCGCCGCTCGCGCAGGTCGGAAATGGCAGGCAGCAACCCGACCAGCAGGCGGGTATTGGTGCGCAGCTCCTGATCACCGTCCACCCAGATTTTGGGCAGCAGCGCCAGGTTCGTCTCGAAGGGTTGCTTCCGGGTGTTGCGCTCTTGGGCGTTGCGGATTTCCTCCCTGGACGGCCGCCGCAGGCGGCAGACACGGCCCGCCACCGTCACGGTGTAGGCCACATCACCGTCCGCTCGCTTCACCTCGAATTCGGGAATGTCCAGCTGCTCTTCGAGCTTCTCCGACAGATCGGCGAAGTAATCATCGTCGGTGCGCAGGGTTTCATCCCCACCCAGCCAGGCGTTGTTTACCAGCGATTCGGCGAAGGCCACCCCGGACACCTGACTGGCGGCGTAGGCGGGTTTCAGAATCTTCAGATCGTAGAGCGACTTGAAGTAGGCCGTGCGGCCGTCAATCTCTATCGCCAGTACTTCGCCGTGCTGCTCTTTCCAGGCCGCTAGTTGTGCTTCGGTAACGTTCATCGTCGGTGGCGCGGCGGCCGTTTATTGGTTGTACTTGATCTGACCCACTACCATCGGCAGCTCCACCACCATGTTGGTGTCGCCTTCCTTCAGCTCCTTTTTAAACTCCGTGAATTCGCAGTAGAGCAGCGCGTCCGTAATCACGCGGTCGCCCACCTTCGGCGAGTAGGCCACCACCACCGTAAAGGGCGGCAGCTTCGTGAGGTCGCCATCCGGGCTCGATGCAATCAGGGCTTCCAGTTCGCTCTGGAGTACGCCAATCTTCGCGTCGTACTCGCGGCGCCCCCGGCCGCGCGCCACGGGGTCGGCGCCGCGCCCGTAGATGTTCTTTTTCTCCTGTTTAGTGGCGTAATCGACCATTGTAATGCCCACCGGCATTTTGCCGCCGATCACTACGCTCAGATCTTCCCAACCGAATTCTTCTCCGTTGATCATGGTCGTTTACTGTGTTTGAATGGCGAACCCTAAGTCCTCCGTGATGTAGGTTGAGTAGCCCTTCGGAATCACCCGAAGCCGCACGGCCAGCACGCCCGTGGTGATGATGTTCTGCGCCGTGCTGATGAGGCACTGAACGCCGCTGGCTTCGCCACGCACCACCATTTCCGCCGTCACCACTTCCTCGATGCGGCTTTGCAGCGCCTTCACTACGCCCGCCGCGAGCCGCCCGGTGGCGGCATCTACGTCCACGTCGTCTTCCAGCTCGTCTACCAGCACCCCGTAGCTCAGCAGGATGGCCTTATCGATCACCCGACCGCGCGCAAACGACGAATAGTCGTCGGCCGTGGTCGTGCAGGTGGGGTCGGAGCTGAAGAAGTAGCCGTTTTTGCCCACGAAGCGCCGCGCAAACACGTAGCCCTTATCGTGTAGCGCATCCTGGGCACCACCCACGGCATCGCTGAAGGTGCGAATGCTCGCCCCGTTGCTCAGGTACGCTTCCGTAATCCCGATTTCGCCGTTCTTGACGCGGCTGATCTTGCGCTGCACCGGCAGCGCCGCCAACGCCCCCAGCACCAATCCCACGAAGGCGGTGGCATCGGGGCGGTCGTTGCCCAACACCACCAGCACGCGGTTCTGGGTGCCTTCGCGGTTGTTGCGCAAATCGCCCACGACGCCCGTGAAGGCGCGGCCCTCGATCACCACCCGCACCGGTTGGTATTTGGCCGTCCAGGCCAACGCCAGGGTATGCGCGGCCACCACGGCGGCCGACACATCCGGATCGATGCCTTCCGTTACCACGGCCGCGTAGGTGCCCGCTGGGCGGCGCGTGACGCCCAGCAGCCGCACGCGGCCGTTGGCTTCCGCGAGCAGCTTGCCGGCCGCGCTGGTGACCGTATTGGCCACCATCTGCGTCATCGTGGTGGTGTTGGCCACCACGATCAACCACAGCTCGCCAGCACCTACGCGGTCGTAAAAAGCGGCGGCGTGTCGGTACACGTCGCTGTCGTTGTCCGTATCGTAGTCCGCCGTAAAGCCGTCCGCCTCTACTTCCTCCAGCGTGAAATACGCCTTCGGGGTGTTCAGTGCCAACTCACCGGTCGCGATGCCGGTAGCGATCAGCCCGGCCACGCCGTCCGCCGTGGCCACGGTGCCGCCCAACTGGCCATTGACCAGGGTAATAGTAACTCTTGGTAGCCCGGTCATCGGTTAGGCGTTGGAAGCAGTCGTGTCGGAGTTCGTCTCGCTATCTTCATCGGCCAGCTGGCCGATCACGCCGAAGCGTTCTTTCCAAGCGGTGGCAGCATCAGCGCCTCCCTGATCAGAGCCAGGCGCGGGAGCATCCACAAGGTTGGTACCCGACTCAGATGCGTGCGGCGCGGCCGTTTCCTCCGTACCGGCTACGAGTTGGACCGAACCGTCTTCAGTGCGGCCAAACACCACGACCTCCCCCAGCGCGTTGCGCTTGGCGTGGTCTTCAGCAAAACGCTCTTTGCCATCCGGAAAAAACTGCCCGTCCGATGTCGCATGGAAGCAATACACGTCAGGGTGTTGCTCGAAATATTCGTCAGCAAGGGCCGCAAGCGCGGCCAAATCGAGTGCGGTATGCATCGAAAAAAAGTATCAAAGGGTGGGGAAAAACCGCCGCAGCAGCAGGGCAGCCAGCAGCCACAGCAGCATAATGCCAGCGACCCAGCGGGCCGCTTTATCGTACCAGTGCGTTCGGTACTGGATTTCGATGCGCGTCAGCGTCACCTTCTCCGACCGTAGCCGGGTAATCTCCCGATCCAGCACGGCCACCGAATCGAGCAACGCATCGCAGACGCTGGTAATCGTGAGCCGGCCCGTGCTATCGACCACCGCCGTAGCAGTGGCGCGGCCGTGCTTTCCGGTAGCCGTGGCCGTGGTGGGCTTTACGTTGCCGGTGGCCGGGTCGCATTCGAGCTGAATCACCTGCCGCACGGTGTCGCCCGGAACCGCCACCGGTACGTACCGCACCGTTTCCTTTACCGTCGTGGAATCGGTTACGGTCGTTTCCGCCGTTATCAGCTTCCGGGTGCAGCTCGTGCCGCCCAGCGTCAGCACCGCCAAGAGCAGCGTCACGACGGAGCGCCACCAGGCGCGGGCATCGAAGCTGGGGCAAGCCTTCCTGACGCCCGGAAAATCGCGGTGGCCCAGCACTTCCGCGTGCGGGTATTTGGCCAGCCAGACATCCACCACGGCCTTCATCGTGGCGCGCTGGGCGGGCGTCCGATTATCCAACGGCTTGCCCGCCGCGTCTACACCGCCGATATAGGAGACGTGCAGCGAGTGCGCGTTATGTCCGCCGACGCCGTTGCAGATCGTGTCATCGGTGGCCAGGCGGTGTGCCGTGCCATCCGGGGTAATGAGTACGTGGTAGCCGGGGTTTTTCCACCCCAGATTATTGCGCCAGTACGCTTCAATGGAAGCGACTTTAGCCGTCTGCGGGACGGCTGCGCAATGCAAAACGATGTGCGTAACGAGTCGCATTTAAGCCGGAGTAGATTCGGTGGGTGGCTTCGGGCGCCGGATGCGGGTCGTGGGATGGAGGCTGGCGGTGCGGCGCGTGACGTGATCCTTCACGTCTTCGGCCGTCTGGCGCACGTGGCGGATTACTTCCTCGTGACTGGCGCGCATCGCGCTGGTATGCTCCCTGAGCGCGGCGCTGTGCTGCACCATCGCGGCCACGGTCTTTTCGTGCAACTCGCTGGCCCGTTCATCGCGCTTGGCGAGCATATCCATGAAGCGCGACACGAAGCCAAGCGATTTCATCACGGCCCAGCGTAGCGTCAGCACGAGTACCAGCAGCGTTAGCCCATATTGGCCCAACTCTTTGAAGTTGGCCAGGCTGGTGAGGTCAGTAGTCAAGGGGGAAGGGAAAGAAGCGAGCGAAAGAGAAGCGCAACGCACGGCCCAGAGCGGTCACTGACGGCCGCCGAGTGTGCAGAAAAAGGGATACCTGGCAGGTGTGCGACCCGCCGCCCTGGGCCGGTTTGTTGCGCGCTGATGGCGCCGGGTTAGGCCGCCGCCGCTTGCACCAGGGCCACTACCCCGCGCTGGTCTTCGCGACTGATGGCCCCGCCCGACCGCAGCATCGCGCTAAGCACCGTTCCGAAAAACACGGGATTACCATTGCCATCGCTACCGGCGTCGATCATCGACTTGATTTCTGTGTTCGCGCGGCGCACGAAACGCTCGTGCCAGAAGAGCGCCGCGTGGTTGTCTGTCGCTAACCCAGCCGCGCCATAGGCTTTCACTACCGGCGTGGCAGCGTTGTTATACACCAGTGCCCGGCTCCGCATGTAGATATCGAAACCGAACATCGAATCGATCTTGCCGTCCTTCAGGTTCGCGCGGCCGATCAACTGCATCAGCGTGAAATTGTCGATGCCCATGAGGTCACCGTACATCGATGCCGGCATCAACACGCACCGGCCTTCTTCCGGCACATCCTGCGAATTCATGATTTCCGCCGCGCGCGCGAAATCATCCTGATTCACTTTTTTGCGCTGCCCCGCAGCGCCGGGAGCTGTGGCCAGACGAGGGTCGCCGGTGGTGCGGATGATTTGGCTGGCGACGCTAGGAGCCCAATTGAGGAGATAATTATCTGCAATGCCCGTTCTGAGCAAATCGATATTATCCTGGTACAAATCCATCCGTTTGTCGTAGCTCACGATGGCCGCTTCGGTATCCTGAATCAAAACGGGGTTCGTCGTGAATTCTTTGATCGGATACTTGATGGCGCTATCCGTGCGGCGTGTTACCGTAGCCGGAAGCGAGGTGCGGTCGATCTCGAAACCAGGCGTCGATCCGGCCTGTGGTACCACGACATCCGTGCCTTTGATATTCTCAAAGTCATTTCGTGAGCGATTGAAGAAGGCATTGTCGGGAAACAAGTTCTTCTGTAGGTCGCTGGAAAACTGAAGCACGAGCGGCGAAAAGCCGAGTTGGGTGTGGCCGTCCGCCGTAGCTGGCAGCCAGGCCGCCAGCGCCGGGGGCAGCGCCTGGGCGAGGGTGTGGTGCGGGGTGAACATCACCACCAGCGTGAGCAGGGCCAGCAGGCCCGCGAAGAGTTTGCGCGCGTTGAATCCGCTTTGCATTGGGTTGGGACTGAAAAAAGGGAGGTAGACGGGTGCGCCGAAGCGCGATGGAATGGGTGTCGTTTTTGGCGTCTTAAGCCCCAGGCTGGGTGCCGTTAAGCACCCGGCCGGAGGTCATTACACCTTCGTGTAAGACTCGTTAAAGAGCTTCTCGAAGGCCGCCGGGTCTTCGCGGCGCAGCTTGGCCAGTTGCTTCTGCCCTTCCGGCGTGCGTTCCAGCTCGTGGTAGGTCTTCTTTGGCTCCGTGGTCTTTTGCGTGCTACCGTTCTGCGCTGCGAACTGCGCCAGGGCTTCCGCTAAGGTGGGTGCGGCGGTTGGCGTGGCCGCAGCCGGAGTCGCAGCCGCCACGGGCTTGGCCTTCAGCAGTGCCAGCGTCTCGGCCGGGTTCGATGCAGCCAGGGCAGCATAGGTTGCGCGGTTGGCATCGTTCACGACACCATGTGCTTCGCCCAGCGCCAGTAGCGCCTGGACTTCGAGCGGGGTTTCTTTCGCGGCCAGCTCTTCTTTGGGAGCGGTCACAGGGGCAGCCGGAGCGGCAGCCGGGGGTGCGGCCTTCAGCTTGCCGATGGCGGCAATTACTTCGGCGTCGGAAGCGTCAGCGCTCAGGCCGAGCGCGGCGCACAGTTGGGGCTTATCCACTTGTGGAATAGTTGGGGTTGGGGGTTTGAGGGAGGGTAAAACGTGGTTGAGGAATTCGGCCGGAGCATCGGCCGAGAGCGTGACCAGGCCGCCCGCGTCGCGCAGCTTCAGCGCATTCGCGTTGGCGGGCACACCCACAATGCTGGCTTCGTAGAGCTGGCAGCGCGTGACCGTGGGGCGGGTCTGGCCGGGCAGCAGGTCTTTGGGGTCATCGCTCCAGGCCAGGATGCGAATGCCGACACTGGCCGCCTTCAGGTAGCCACGATCCACCTTGCCTTTGATGGGCAGTACCTCCGGGTCTTCTTCATCGAAGTCCGTTTCCGCCGACAGCACTCCGTTCGCCTTCTTCAGGTCAGTCCACCGACCGATGGGCATACCCGTGTAGGAGTTATGCTGATGAAGCATCACCGGGTTTTGCTCGAAAACGGTGAGGTCGATACCACTGGTCAGCACACGGAAGCCGTAGCTATTGAGGGTTTCGTCGGAGAGTTGAAAGCGGGCCATTCGGGCAGCAAAGCGGGGTTCGGTGCGAAGAGGCTTCAAAGGTGGTGGCCCTCAGAACCGGGCCGCAACTCTCGCATGCTGATGCTGCACCCTGTGGGGAAGAATCTGCACGCTGGCGTGCAGATTCTTCATGGGCGGGTTGGTGCCCGGCCTCGCCTACCGGCACCTTTGAGGCATTATGGAAGCCAGAGACGCCGCCAAATCCTTGTTTTTAGCGGGCTGGGAACAGAACCGCATTGCCAAGCTGCTCGAAGTAGCCCCCAATTCGATCACCGCCTGGAAGAAAGCCGGCGCCTGGGAGAAGAAGCGCACAGAGCAAGCCCTGGCGCAGGAAACGGCCAGTGAACGCATCTGGAAGCTCATCAATCACAACCTGCGGGTGATCGAAGAGCGCACCGAACAAGACCCCGACAAACTGATCGAGCGGGGCGATATCGACGCGCTCTACAAGCTGTTCGCAGCGGTCAAAACCAAAGAGGTCGCGTGGGGTGCCTACATCACCACGGCCCGTGAGCTGATGGAGTACGTGCAGCAAATGCAGCTCGATCTGGCCAAGCAGCTCGACCCGCTCCTCGATGAGTTTCTCAAGCAGAAGCGCAAAGACCTGGCGTAGGTAGCGCCCTGGCTTTCATAACCACACTACCCCCCATCCTTCCGAATGGCTACGCGCCTCAAAACCCCCATCAGCTACTACGGTGGCAAGCAGCGAATGCTGCAACACATTCTCCCCATCCTTCCGGCCCACACCAGCTACGTTGAACCGTTCTGCGGCGGGGCGGCCGTCTTTTTCGCCAAGCCTGGCTCAACCGTCGAAGTCCTGAACGACACGAACGGCGAATTGATCAACTTCTACCACGTGCTGCAAACGCGGTTGCCGGAACTACGCGAGTTGGTGCGCACCACGCTCTGCTCGCGTAAGCTGCACCGCCAGGCACAGACCATCTACCGCGCCCCGGCCGGGCACGATGCCGTGACGCGCGCCTGGGCGCTCTGGGTGCTGGCCACGCAGTCTTTCAGTTGCAAGCTGGACGGCCCCTGGGGTTTCGATAAACAACGCACCACACAGTCGGGCAAAATCTTGCGCGCCAAAGCCCGCTTCGACCCGGAGACGTATGCCCAGCGGCTGAACAACACGCAGCTCGAATGCGACGACGCCCCCGAAGTGATTCGGCGCCACGACCACACCGGGGCGTTTCACTACGTCGATCCGCCCTACTGCGGCTCCAATTGCGGCCACTACGGCGGCTACACCTGGGAGCAGTACCGCGCCCTGCTGGAACGTCTGGAAAAGGTCGAAGGCAAATTCCTGCTCAGTTCCTACCCCAGCGAGTTGCTCGCTGAATTTGTGGCCCGTAACGGCTGGCACCAGATACAGGTGAAAAAGGCCGTGGCCGTGAGCCAGCACACGGTCAAAACGAAGATCGAAGTACTGACCGCCAATTACCCCATCTAACGATGATTCGTAGCGAGCAGAAGGAGTACGAAGCCTGGCTGGAGCTGCGCAAGCGCATCGCCACCCAAACCGCGCCGGAACGCAATGAAACGGAGCGCGAGAAGCGTGACCGCATCGCGGGACTGCTCAAAGACTTCGACGCCTTCTGCCGCTACTACTTCCCGCACTACATGGACGCGGCCTTCGGTTGGTTTCACCGGAAGGCCGCACAGGAGGTCAAAAAGCGCAAAGACGGCTTCTTCATTCTGGAATGGCCGCGCGAACACGCCAAATCGGTCTTCGCCGATATTATGTTGCCGATGTACCTCAAGGCGTGCGGCGAACTCGATGGCATGATGATCGGCAGTGCCAGCGGCGATAAAGCCAACGGCCTGTTGAGCGACATCCAGGCCGAACTGATGGATAACCAGCGCTACATCGCCGACTTCGGCGAACAGTTCAGCCTGGGCAACTGGCAGGAGGGTCACTTCGCCACCGCCGATGGTGTGGGCTTCTGGGCGTTCGGCCGGGGGCAATCCCCACGGGGCACCCGCAACGCCGCCAAGCGCCCCAACTACGGCGTTATCGATGACATCGACGATAAAATGATCGTCAAGAATGATGAGCGCGTGAAAGAGGCCACCGATTGGGTACTGGCCGACTTTTACGGCGCGCTCAGCATCAAAGGGGCGCGGCTGGTGATCGCGGGCAACCGCATTCACAAAAAGGCCATTTTAGCGCATCTGGTGGGTGACGTAGAGCCCGAAGACCCCAAGCGCGAGGGCATCGTGCATATCAAAGTCTTCGCTATCGAAGATGAGAAGCGCCGCCCGGCCACCCCCGAACACGGCCGGCCCGCGTGGCACGAACGCTACACGATGGCGCAGCTCACGGCCCGCATGACGAAAATGGGCTACCGCAACGCCCGCCGCGAGTTTTTTCACGAACACATCGAAGAGGGTAACGTCTTCCGGCTGGAACACATGACGTGGGTCAAAGCGCGCCCGCTCCGGGAGTACGACGAACTGATCACGTACGTAGACCCCAGCTTCAAAGACACGAAGAAGAGCGACTACAAGGGTGTGGTGCTGCTGGGACGCATCGGCTCGCAGCTCGATGTGCTGTGGTGCTGGGTGCGCCAGGCCGCCGCCGCGATGGTGAAAGCGCACTACGACTGCTACGAACGCATTCAGGCGGCCGGGGCCAGCAGCCGCGATTATATGGAAGCCAATTTCCTGCAAGACCTGCTACTCGATGAGTACCAGGCCGAAGGCAACGTGCGGAATTACCAGCTTCCGATCCGGCCCGACAAACGCAGCAAGCCCGACAAATACACCCGGATCGAAAACCTCGAACCGCTCTGGCAGCGCGGCAATCTGCGCTTCAACGAGGCCGAACGCAAGTCGGTCGATATGCTCACCCTACGCGATCAGTTTCTGGCTTTCCCCACCGGCCACGACGACGGCCCCGACGCCGTGGAAGGCGCCGTTTCGCTGCTCCAGCGCGGCGGGCGGTCAGCCGATTTCAAGCCCCGCCTGGGGCGCATCACCACTTCCTCCGCCCGCCGTGGCTAACCCCTTTTTTTCGTATGGCTTTTATTACCGTCCCAGATTACGAAGTCTCCATTACCACGGCCAACCTGTCGGCGTTGCTGGGCAGCACCCCAGATGGCTCTGCCAGCTTGGCGAAGGCGCAGGACACCGCAATAGTCCAGGCCCGCGACTACCTATTCGAGCGGTTCGATACCGACGCCATCTTCGGTGCCGTGGCCGATGCCCGCCACTCCTACCTGGTGAAGGTGATCGTGAGTCTGGCGCTCTACCACCTCTACAGCCGGCTGCCCCAGCGCCAGACGCCCGAACACATCCGCAAGGAGTACGACGAAGCAGTGACGTGGCTGGAACGGCTGGCCGATGGCAAGATGAGCGCCGACCTCGCCCGCCGCTCCGATGCCGACAACCAGCCCAACACCCTTTTTCGGTGGGGCTCCGTGCCGAAACGCAGTCACTAGGCGCACCCCACTTGCCCAACCCGCTTTAATACCGCTTTAACAGCGCCCACAATGCACGCCAAACCTTTTAGCTTACGTGGGTTTGCCTCTGGGCTACTCGCGCGCCTGAGCGGCGCTAATGAAGCCGCAAAACCGGCCGGCCCGAACGACCGGCTTTCCTTTCGCCTCAAACGCCAGTACTCCTTCAAAACGGAGCTGCAAATGGATGCCTGGCGCACCGCCGTCGAGCTGGCGTCGAGCCCGCTCAACCCCAGCCGCCTCCCGTTGCTGATGCTCTACCGCGAAGCCTGTAAGGATGCGCACCTGAGTAGCCAGATTCAGACCGCCCTTTACAGCGTGCTGGAACAGCCGTTCGTGCTGATCGAACGGGCGGGTAAGCAGCCCGACGAAGCCCGCACCGACCTGCTCCAGCGGCCGTGGTTCGATGAATTCATCGAACACGCCCTCGATGCCAAGTATTGGGGGCACTCCCTGATCGAGTTTGCTCCCCTGGAAGCCGTGGAAGAATCGCTGGCCACGCACGAATTTCAGCGGGTGTTGCTCGTGCCGCGCGAACACGTCAAGCCCGAAAGCGGGCAGATCGTCATCTACCCGACCGACACCAACGGCTTCTCGTTTCGGCAAACGCCCTGGAACCAGTGGCTGATCGAAGTCGGCCAGCCCGACGATCTGGGCTTGTTGCTCAAGGCCGTGCCCGAAGTGACGTGGAAACGCTTCAGCCGCTCGGACTGGAGCCGTCGCAGCGAAAAGTTCGGGATGCCGCTGGTGGTGATGAAGACGAGCGCGCGTCAGGAAGCCGAACTCGATAAGAAAGAGGAGATGCTGGCCAACATCGGCGCCAACGGCTACGCCATGCTCGATACCACCGATGAAATCGAATTCAAGGAATCGGGCCAGGCCGACGCCTACAAAATCTATTCGGAGCTGGCGGGCTTCTGCGATCAGCAGGTTTCCAAGCTCGTGGTCGGCCAAACGATGACGGCCGATGCCGGTGCCTCGCTCTCGCAATCGGAAGTCCACGAGCGCATTCTGGATCGGTACGTGACGGCCGATCTGCGCTTCGTGCAGAAGCTCGTGAACTTCCGGCTGCTCCCGTTCCTGATCGCCCACGGCTACCCGCTCAAAGGCTACCGGTTTCAGTACGTGGCCTTGCAGCCCAAGCCCAAACCCGCTACCGCCGACCCGGCTACCGACCCCACGACCGACCCCGACGACAAACCGGCGCCCAATCCGAAGGCGCCGCCGCTGCCTCCCGGCAAACGCAGCAACGGCAGCAAAAAGAAACTGAGCCGCACACTCGAAAATTTTACGGCCCCCTCGCTACCGGCCAGTAGCGGGGGGTGCGGGTGCGGCCCTGCCCCTGGCAGCGACTGGCACCTGGCGGCCGACACCCAGGCCGCGCTGGATGACGAAATCGAGCGCATCACGAAAGCCATCCACGCGGGCACGTTCGCGCCGGGGATGATGAGTGCCCAGATGCAGCAAGCCGTAGCGAAGGAGCTATGGGGTGGGCTGAAAAAGGGCTGGGGGAAAGACCTGGCAGCTATCAGCTACGACCAGCCTGATGGGGCGGTGCTGGAGCGCGCGCGGGCCAACCTGCACGCCTTCAGCGGGGCCAAGAACCTGAGTCAGATGCTGGCCCTCCGGGATGCGGTCCACGGCCCTGACGGCAAGCCCGTTCCCTTCAGCCAGTACCGCGTCAGCGCGCTGGCGATCAATCAGCGGTACAACGAAAAGTACCTGCTCGCGGAATACGAAGCCGTGAAGCGGGCGGGCACGCTGGGCGCCCGCTGGCAGGACATCCAGCGCGATGCCGATCTGTACCCCTACCTGCGCTACAAGACCGTGGGCGATGCCCGCGTGCGCCTGGAGCATCAGGAACTGGAAGGCATCACGCTGCCGATCACCGCCACGTTCTGGCGCGATTTCTACCCGCCAAACGGTTGGAACTGCCGTTGCTCTGTGCAGCAGCTGAGCGCGGCCGATGTCGAGAAGTCGGGCCGTCCGCTTGACTCGGATGACAACGCGCGGGCCGAAGGCAAGCAATCGGTAGACAAGTACTGGCGCGGCAATGCGGGCCAGGACGGCATCGTGCTTGATCTGAACGGCCACCCCTACGCGAACGCGCTACCGAAGGGCGACAAGTCCGGCAGCCAGCTGTCGGCCATCGACAATTACGGAATGCCGAGCGTGGCGCAGCTGTACAAGCAGCGGCAGCGCTTTCCCGCGCTGGCCGACCAGTTGCTGGAGAATGATGCCGCCGCCACGGCGGCATGGTTCGAGCAGCTCAAGGCCGAAACCAGCGCCGCTGGTAAGGTGGTGCGCGACTGGGATGGCGGTGCGCGCCTACTGGGCGATGAATTCAGGAAGCACCTGAAGAAGCGTCCCGCCCTGGGCCGCGCGGCGCTGGATGCGATGGCAACGCCCGATGAGGTCTGGACCGTGTTTGCGGGTGGCCGGAGCGGTGTCGAGCTGTTTACGGTCTACGTCAAGTGGTATGAAGAAACCCCGTTCGTCGTGCTGGTAGACACCGCCCGCGCCGTCAATAGCTTCTACCCAATCGACCCGGCCAACATCAGCCAGCTGAGTAAATTCCGGCGCGGCATTCTGCTGTTCCGCCGCGCCCTACCAAAAAAATAAGCCGAGCAAACGGGGCTACTCTTCGCTATTAACGAGTCTTGGCCCTATTCACCCGGCGTATTCTACCCCAAAGATACGCTTTCCAGCGCCCACGAGTTCCGATGGCAGACCTAAATGATCTGATGCGCGACCTGAGCAAAGCCAGCACCGGCTTCGCCAAGCTGCGCAAAGACCTGCCGCGCATCGCAGGCGTGAAGATGGTCGAAACCTTCCGCCGCAATCTCGACAAAGAAGGCTTCATCGAAAACGGCCGCCTGCACCGCTGGCCCCAGCGCACGCCCGGCAGCCCGCGCGACCGGGGCCGCAAGCTGCTCCGCGACCGGGGCAAGCTCTACGACTCTATCCGCGTCACGCGCCGCACCGATGACAGCGTGGCCGTGGGCGTAGATGAAGGCCAGGTGCCGTACGCCCGCCTGAACAACGAAGGTGGGGTGGTGATCGTGACCGACCGGATGCGTGCGTACTTCTGGGCGATGTTCGCCAAAACCAAGCTGCCCTTCTGGCGGCGCATGGCGCTTAAAAAAAGTCCGCAGATCATCATTCCCCAGCGCCAGTTTATGGGCATCACGCCCGACCTCGATAAAACTGTAGAGCGCGAAATCGCCGCCCGCCTGAAGGTCATTTTTGGCGCCCCGTCCTAACCGTCCGCCCCCATGCTTAAAGCCCATTACACCGCTCTCAAAGCGCATCTTGCCAGCACCCCCAACCCCGCCGCGCCCGCGCAAAGCGCCTTCGTGCAGGTGGCGTGGTACAATCAGCAGTACCAGAGTGCCGAAGGCTCCGGCGTACCCGCGCCGTGCGCCTACATCGAGTTTCAGCCCTTCGACCTCGAAAGCCTCCGGGGCGGCGGCGGCCACCAGGCCGACCTTACGTTTCGGGTGCATATCTGCGGCGCCAACCACGATGCCAGCGACGTCCAGGCGCTCGACCATCTGGAGGTCGTACAAGCCGTCACCACGCATCTACGTGGCTGGTCGGCGGCGGGGCTGCTGGGCAGCGTGCGCGTGGGGGCGGTGGCCGTCGATCACGCGCAAACCAGCCTCGTGGTCTCCGTTCTGACGTGCGTCGCCCGCGCCTATTTTGCCGCGCCGGGTGCTACGGTGGCCCCGCCGCCCGCCGTGGCGCTGAATATAGTGTAACTCCCGCCTCTTGCATATCGGCGGGGCAGCAGTTTACCTTTCTGCCCTACTCGCCCGATGCCGCTGTCTTCTGCTACCGACCGCCGCGACGTGGCGGCAAAAGCCGCCGTTACCCGGCGCACCAATACCACCACGCGGCACCAGCGCATCCGCACGCGGGTCGCGTTCTGGTTCGATAAAAAGCGCGTCCGCATCGATGATGCCATCACGCTGGTAGGGGGCGAATTCGGCCTCGCGGAATCGACCATTTGGCGCATTTACCAAAGCAAGGAAAAGCAAACACCCCCGACCGCGTGAGCTGCCGGGGGTGTTTGCTTGTGTCTGGGGCAACTACTGCTCTTCCGTACTTACTACTTCAAGCTGTTCGTTTAACTGAAAACTCCAGGTTTGCAGCACTAACGCGCCAAAGCTGTTTTTAGCCCTGAACCGATGTTTAACATAGTAGCGATACTGATCTTTCTTACTCGCCTCTATCACCGGAAAAAAGCCGTCCGATTCATAACTGTCCCAGTCATTCAGGTTATGGCGTAGATAACGCCGAACGGCCAACTCTGCGTTTTCCTGGCGCTCGATCAATAGGCGTTCCGCCTGCGCCGTACTATCGGCTTTGCGTTCAGCCAACGTCAAAGGTTTTGCCGTCGCATCGTCAGAAGCGGCTTCATCAGGCGCAACGAAACGCCCAACAATTGAGAGCAGCACCAAGCCGCCAATAACTTTCCAAATGGGTCTCATCGTTTGGGTAAAAAGTGAAATTGACGTGACAAGTATAACACCTTACGCCCCTTCGGGCGTGCGCGGTGGGCGCTTCCAGACCGTACCGGCCGGGCCGTGTTCCTTCCGCCAGCCCCGCTCCAGTAGGTGGCGGTGGTAGGCCATCAGGTCGTTGCCGGTCAGGGTGGCCTCGTATCTGGCGTCGTAGTAGGCGGGCATCCGCTGGCCGCCATCGGCGCCGTTTTTCAGGCGGTCTTTCGTGATGTTGATGCGCCGGATGTAGTTGCCGATGGTGAAATCGGAGAGCGGCGAATCGAAGAAAACCGCCAGTAGGTCGGTCGTCACGGGCACCGTGCGGATGTTCGACGTTTCCATCTGGGTGGCCACGTAGCTCACACCGCGCCGGGTCTTGAAGGTCTGGCAGAACAGAATCACCTTATCCTTCGCCGTTTTGGCGGGTATGAGCTGCACCCGCATCGAGCCCAGGTCTACCGTTGCCAGTTCCGTTTCGACCACCGGTAGGTGGCGCAGCAGGTAGGTAAGCTGCGCCTCTGTCAGCACGGCATCGGCCGCATCGAAGCCGCTCAACTTGCCGCCCCGGTAGGCCAGGTAAATAGCGCCGCCCGTCACGAGCGGGCTGGTGAGCTTGTAAACGGCGGTGGTCATACGTCGGCGTGTGGTGTGCGGCCTTTGCTGAGTAGGGCGCGGGTGTACAAGTGGCCCAGGGTGGTATAGGTACCCCAACAGGCATCGCCCCGGAGCTGAATGCCATCAAAGTGGCGGGCGCGTTTTCGTAGCGCGAGGGCCATCCACGAGCGGATGGGTTCTCTGGTGATCTTCATTGTAGATTCTAGGGAAGTGGTTGCAGCTTTTTAACTCGGTCGCGAATCCGTTCCAGCGTTCCTCGATACATATCGCGCCCCATGCAAAATCTGCCGGGCGCATTTCGCACGCCGTTTCCGTTGGTTAGGTTGATCAGCGCTTCGGCCCAGGCTCCCATCAGCCGCCCGCGTGATTTGTGACCAGGCGGATACTTGTTCCAGTTTCGCCAATAGCGCGCGGGGTTGAGCGCGTAACGCCGTTGCATTTTTCGTTTGATATTCATCGGCCGCTGGTCAAATCGAGCAGGTACTTCTTGTACACCAGATCAAACTGGCTCACGAGCTGCGGCAGCTCGTCGAGCGTGTAGGCATTGAGCGGCTTTTTGCCGAAGCTCTTCTCGCGGCACCAGGCATTGATGCGCGCCATGTCGGCGCGGCTGCCAGCTACTTCCCAGCGCATTTCGTGCGCCTTCGCGATGATCTTCTTGCGCATCCGGTCGGCGGGATCGTCTTCGATCACGCGAGGCGCCTGGTACTTTGTCTGTTCGGCCGCAATGGCTTCCAAGTGTGCAATCAGTTGGTCGGCTTCACCCACCAGCAACTCGCTGGAGCTGGTGGTGCGGCCGTTGCTGTAGGCGCCTACCAGGCTGGCCTTATCCTCGGTCAGGCCCGTGGTGGTCAGTAGCTGATGCAGCCGTTTGTTTTGCTCTAAGGTGCGTTTCATCGTTTCTGAGTTTGAGAAACCGGCCGGGGAATCGAACCCCGGCAAGCCCGCCGAACCGGGCCGGGTTACGGGCACTACCGCGCCCAAAGCAGGAATGCCACCGCGCACACCACCACCAGCGCCACTTCGATTATCGCCTGGGCGAGCCCCGGCGATTTTACCAGGCCGGTCAGCCGTGCGAGGGTCTGCACGTCGTGCGCCGCCGTGGTGCCCAGGTAGTCCCAGGCTTGCCCAAACTTCACGGCAAACAGCACATCGAAGAGCGCCGATGACACCGCTGCGGCTACTGCCGTGCCCAGCCAGAAGGCCGACCACCGGCCAACCACCAACCCGGCCACCGCGCCGATCAGCACCGCTGCCGCCGCCCGCAAGCCCCACCCGGCGCCGTGCCAGCGGTTGTTGCGTACCCGGTCGTTGTGCGTGCCTACTTCCGTGGCAGCCAAGCCCCGGAAACGCCGCGCCGCTGCCACATCGTGGGCGGCGTGGCCGTAGGTGATGGCGGCCGAAGCCGCCATCACCAGCCCTAGAATTTCAACCAGGTTCACGCGCCTTTCTTGCTAAAGGCACCGAAGCACCACGCCAGAAACAGCACCACGGTCGCCAGAATCACCGTGACATCCACCCTTTTCGGGAGGTTGTACACGTAGTCGTTCACCAGCCAGAGCAGTGCCCAGATGGCGAGAATAAATACCGGCACGGCCGGCACGGGTAGCCCGCCTGAAGCGGGTTTTTCGTTGCTATTAAGCATTGTGTTGGAAAAGAAAAAAGTTGGACAAAAGCACCCGGCCGGGGGATCGAACCCCGCTGGCCCGCCTATTCGGGGCCGGGTTGGGGCGGCGTTGGCCGCCCGGTTCGATTAGTCTTTCGTGTTCAGCTTGACGTAAAACTTCTCGCTCGCCTGAATCGTGATGCCCAGCTTCTTCATCTGGGCGGCGAAGGCTTCATCTACCTTCATCACCGACTTCACCACATCCATATCCACCTCCGTGCGCATCGCGCGCGGCAAGGTTTCCTCGATGAAGGCGCGCACCTTCTTCTCGCTGTAGGTCAGTTCCGTCACCACCTTGCCCGGAGTGAGCGACCATCCCAGCCGCGCCGTGCCCACGGTCAGAAACTTCTGACCCTTCGGCACCTCAGACCGCCACGCGTCGGCGTACGCCTTCAGTTGCACCTCAATCGTCGCCATCTCCACGCCCAGATCAGCCGCCTGGGCTTTGGCCGTCGCCTCGATTTTCGTCTTTGCTTCGGCCGCCGTAGCGTACTGAACAAGTAATTTCTCCACCTTTTTGCGGGTGGGAACCGTCGTTTTTGCCACCGATTGGGTGGCGTTAGCTGTCGTAACTGACATCTGATTGTGGGGGTAAAAAATTGAAAAACAAGCGTTAAGAGGCCGCAATGGCCGATTCTTCCAGTTTGGCGGTTCGCACGATGCGCCGCGTCAGATCAGGGTCGAAGCACAGCACCCCAGCCAGGGCTTTGTGGCGGGCCGCGTAGAACTCGCGGAATTCGGCCATCCGGTCGGCGTAGAAGAGCTTATCGGCTAAGGGCGCCGCTGGGTCTTCGTAGAGGGCCAGCACCCATTCGCCGTTGTTGAGCTGTTCCGGCCGTAGGCGCGCTTCCAGATGGTGGTCGCGGTTGCTCCAGTGGTTGTTCCACCAGCCCCAGAAAAGCGCCGATGCCGCCAGCCGCCCCCGCAGGGTGGGCAGCCCGGCGCCCAGGTGGTCTGCCCACGCCGTGGTGCCGTAGTGCGTATCGAGCCAGCGGATGCCCGTATCGAGCCGTACCGTAAAAAGCCAGTCGGGTTCCTGCTCCAGCAGCTTCAGCAGCCGCTCCTGCACCCGCGCATCTTCGCGCCGGATTTGTTGTGTGGCGATGCTCATGACTGGTAGCGGTAATATGTCCACTGTACCAATTAGCAGAGGATTTGGTGTAGCCGGTTGCGTAGCTCGATCAGATAATCATTGCCCTCTGGGGCACCCCACAGCACCCCCAGCAGCGTGAGTGCCGCCGCCCGCGTCAGGGTGAAGCGGTTGAAGGGCTGCGCCCACACGCAGCCGCGCCGCTCGTGCAGGAGCTGCGCCGCGTAGGCCACCAGCAGGTGCTGCGTCAGCGTGTCGCCATCCTCCAAATCCAGCAGCGGTAGCGGCAGGGCATCCACGTTGGCCATGTTCACCAGGCAGTGCCCCAGCGCGTGGTAGCTGGCCATCGGTAGGCAGAGCGCCACCCGGCCGGCCGGCGTGAGTTGCACCAGCGCGGGCAGTCTCCGAAGCGTCTTTTTCATCCCGCTACGGCCTCCTCTGCCGGTGCCAGTTCTTCCACTGGCTGAAGCGTGAGCTGCGCCGGATCGGCCGCACTGGCGGCCTTCTGGTCGCCTTCCTGCGGGAGCTTCGGGCGGGCCTTCTTGTCGTAGATCACGAACGGCTCCGTCGCGCCGAAGCGGCTATCGGCCGTGGCTACGCCTTCCTTCACGTAGCACTTCACATCGACCATGTACCTGATGCCCTGGGCGTGTTCACCTTTCGGTGCCCCGCCTGGCCGCTCCCAACTGATCAGGATGAAGCTCTTGCGCGGAAACAGCGCCACCAGATTCTTGTACTGCGCCGCCGTCAGGTTCAGGTACTGGATCGAATCGATCACCACGAACTGAATCCGGTTGCGATTCTTCGACAGCTCCTCTACCATCTCTTCGTACGAGTGGCGGTCGCCCAACGCGAATTTTTCGGCCGGCACATCCTGCAAGCCCGCCCGCATAAAGGCGTTCTGGATCGTGCGGCCTTCGCCCTCTTCGATGGAGTTGTAATACACCCGCCCCAGCCCGCTTAGTGCCTTGCACAGGTGCATCGTGAAGGTGGTTTTGCCCGACCCGGAAGCGCCCCAGATCAGCATCTTAAAGCCCTTTTCGGGCAACCCGATCACGCGCTGCCAATCGGCGGGCAGCGCGTCCCAGGTATCGTAGGTACGGCGGCAGATTTCGGCCGCGCTCGTGAGCTTTCCCATCGTTAGGCGGCGGCTTTAAGGGCAGTGACGGGTGCAGCCGACAGCACCACTTCGGCATCGGCCTGACGCTGGCGCAAAGCTTCCAGAAACTCGCGGTAATTGGGGTGCGCCGTCAGCAGGTTGGCTACCGTGCGGCGGTCGGTCAGGCCGTAGCTCGCGGCGATGATGGCCGCATCGCGCGGCTGAATCGGGGTCAGCACCAGCGGGTTCGTACCGAAGCGTGAGACGAGTTGCGGGAAGCTCTCCGATTTGTACTGCGCTTTCATCCGCAGCCGCCCCAAAAAGTCGTTGGCGCCTACTAGCACAATGCCCACCGTGCCGTTGGTCAGCACGTACAGGTCTTTGAGGAGCGAGAGGCTCATGGCCTTTTTCGTCATCGTTTCGGCTTCATCCACGATCAGCAGCGGCTGGTCTTCGCGCATCAGCTTGCGCGCGGCGGCCTCCAGGAGCGCCTGTTTGGTGCCCGTCTGCACGGTAGCGCCCGTTACCCGCGCGATTTCGCGTACAAACTCCGGCACCGTCATCGCGCTCGTGCAGCGCACCACGTAGGTGCCGCCCGGCGTTTGCCGCTGAAATTCGTCAATCGCGAACGACTTGCCCAGGCCCGTATCGCCATCGATGATGCGCGCCAGCCCGCGCGTTTTGGCCTCGTGCAGCAACCCCACGATTTCGCGGTAGTGCATCGTCTCAAATACCTCCAGGCTCAAACCCAGCGCCAGCCGGAGGCCGCGCCAGATGTGGTCGCCCAGGGCAGTGGGGGTGCTGTTGCCGGTGGGCACGTCGTTCCAGCGCCCGGCTTTGATGTGCGTCAGGTACGCGGCATTGATGCCCGCGCGCTTGGCGATGCTGGCCGCCGATTCGCCGCCTTCCAGACGGGTAAGTAGGGCGGTTTGCGTGATTTTTTTGGTTTCTTCCGTCATCTTTTGGGGGTGTTAGGGGGTGAAAAAAAAGGGTTTAAGGGGTCAGCCAGTCGTCGGGCGCGGCCTCGCGTTGGGCCACCAGTTCCGGGCGTACATCGTCGGTGGTGGTCACGGTGTCGGCCCACCGCGCCGACAGCATTTCGCTTTCGGCGGCGTCCAGGGCGTCTTTGCTGGCCCAGCTATGGCCCAGCAGCACGGTAGCCGCCGCGTCCGACCCATCAGCTTCCTTCGCCCGGTGGCGGGCACCGTCTAGGGCCGCGCCGCGCGTGACGCGCTGGGCCTTTTTCACGTCCAGGCGCGTGTTGATGAGCGTGCGGTCGCCGGGTTGTTGGTCGGCCACGCCCATCGGCAGGGCGCGCTTGGCGGTGGCCAGCGCCACAAAGCGCTCGTCGGCGGTGTACAGCGCCACGGCCGTAGCCGGGGCAGCCGGGTCGTACTTCACCCGGAAGCACGCCGTACCCCACCGCTGCACAAAGTCCAGGTCGGGCACGCCCGCCGCATCTACCACTTCGTAGAGGCAGCGCTGGCCCCGGTGCGTCATCTCCAGCCCCTTGCGG
>JANPJM010000015.1:0-12230 GCA_031425525.1 Hymenobacteraceae bacterium
ATTGTTCTTTGCGCCAACGGTGTGGCGTATTGGTGCGAAAAGCCTGCTCGTTTAGTAAATCCCTCCAAATGCACACCGCCAGAATTAAACTTGTGATTGACAACCACAATAAAACAATCACAGTCAATTAGACCACCGCCCCAAGGAGAAGGCCACCAGCCAAAACTCTTCCCGCTATGAGGCCAGGCAAGCCGAAAGCCGATACTTGGAAAATGGCATCGGGTACGTCAGGATTCCGGCATTCAGTTCGATGGACCCCTCAGTAGGACTGGCCTTTTCCCAGGGCATACGGAGCCAGATGGAGGCGCTGGAAACCCAAAACAAACTAACGGGGTGGGTAGTCGACCTGCGGCATAATACAGGCGGGAATATGTACCCCATGATAAATGGGCTCCAGGCACTCATCGGAGAGGGGACGTACGGCTACTTTATTTTCCCGCAAAATAAAAAGGGCATACCTCTACGAAGCCAGAGCGGTAAAAAAAGTGCACAAAGCGCCGATAAAGCTGATAAAACGCAGCAACGGGTAGCGGTTCTTGTCGACTCCCTGACCGCGAGTAGCGGCGAAATGGTTGCGTTGTCCTTTAAGGGGCTGAGCAACGCCAAGTTCTTTGGTCAGCCTTCTGGGGGGTATACCACCGTAAACAGGACCTTCCAGCTGTCGGATGGGGCGCACCTTTTACTGGCAACCAGCCATATGGCGGATAGAAACCGCACCACGTATTTGAACGGCATAGCCCCGGATGTTGTGGTTGAGTACTCGCCGGCTGATGCCCAGGATAAGACGATAGAAGCAGCCAGAAGGTGGTTGTTGGAGGCAAAGTAGCGTTGCTGGCTTACTCCTCGATTAAGCGGCCGAGGTAAGCAGCAGCAGGACAACGTGGTAGTTGAGGCCCATAGGCGATGGTTAGCGAAAGGCTAAAGGAGAAAGCTCTACAAGTTCAGATAAGCGGTGATTTAAACGCCCAGGCGCGGGAAGCGCGGAAGGTGTGGTTTGCCCAGGTGCAGAGCTGCACCTGAGCGAGTCACAACGGCCCGCTGGCCGACTTCGTCACGGTGGACTACATCGGGTAGGGCCCACGGATTAGACTGCTAACGGCGCGCGCCGACCAGCGGCGGCGGCAGCAGGCGCTCATCGGCGCCGGGGTAGTGGCCTTGCTGGTGGTGCTGGCCGGTATGGGCTGGGCGTGGCACCGCACCCGGCAGCTCAACCGGGCAATGCGCAATTTTTTAATTCTAATTGTTTATCAAAAAATTGATTACCCGTTGGTTGAATTCCGCCGGGAATTCCCACGGCGCGTTGTGTGAGGCACCGGGAAAAATAAAGCAGGTCGCGTGTGGCAAGTGCGCGGCGATGGCCCGGGTGTGGCCGGGGAGCACCAAATCGTGCTCCCCGGCCAGCACGAGTACCGGGGCCTGAATGCGCGCCAGGTCGGCAAAGGTTAGTTGCGGCTCCGTGAGCAGCAGTTGGTTGAGGCGGGCTTGCGTGCGTGCAGCCGGGTCGGTCTGCGCCTGCAGCAACGGTACGCGCCGCCGCAGAGTCGCCAACAGGTCCGGGTCCAGGGCTTGGTCGGTGGGAAAGAGGTTGGCCCCCATAATGGCGAGGCGGCTGATGTACGCGGGGTAGCGCAAGGCCATCTCCAGGGCGGTATTGCCGCCGTCGCTCCAGCCCAGAACCGCTACTTGCCGCAGGCGCAGCGAGTCGAGCAGTTGGCGCATATCCTCGGCAAAGAGACGGTACGACAAGGGGCCCGTGGTCGCATCCTGGCTTTTGCCTTGGGCGCGGGTGTCCACCGCGATAACGCGGAAGTGCTGGCTCAGACGGCCAATCTGCTGACTGTAATCCTTGATGGACTGGCCGTTGCCGTGCAGCAGCAAGAGCGGTGGCCCCTGGCCGTACTGTTCGTAGTAGAGCCGCGTGCCCGTCACCGGCACGTAGCGCCCCACCGCCGCGCTGTCGCCGTAGCGATGCGAGGAGCGGGGCGGCCCGCCATTGCCCGAGCCCAGTATACGGTCAATAGCTTGCTGAGAAAGGGTATCCGCCGCTGCCTCGGTGGCCAGTGACTGTTGCGCCGCTGCCGTTTTTTTGGAAACCTTGTACGAATCAGCCGTCAGGTACAAGCTGAGATTGCCCGGCTTGACGGCCCGCCAAGGGGCCTGGCTTTTATCCCGAAACAGGATGCTGTGACCCGGGGTGGGGACGGCCGCGAGGCCAAAGGCTTTTTGGCTGCCTTCCTGCGCCTCACTGCGTACCCACTGCAAGGTAACGGCAACTTCTTCCAGGCCGCGCAGCACGAGGGAGTCCGCTTGCAGGTCCACGCGCACCCAGCCCCGCGGCTGGGTGACGTCGACGAAAATATTGCGCCGCAGCAAGGGCCGGTCGGGCAGCCCCTGGCGCACGCTGTAGAGTTGCAAGCGAAATTTGACGGACCGGAAGCGGTTGAAGGCCACGCAGAAATTGACATCCCGCAGCAAGCAATGGGGGTCCACCGAGACGAGGGTGCCCTGCTCTTTGGCGAGTTCGTCACTGATCAGATCGGGCTCCGTGTACATGCGGGAGACCATCAGGGTGGAGCCCCCCGTGCGCCCGAACGTTTTGGTCTTGACTTTCCCGCCGCGCACCACCACTTCCCCGAGCGACACATTAGCGGGGTGTAAGCGGATGATTTGTTGGCCGGTGGGCCAGGTGGCCAGGGGGACGGTTGCCGCCTCGTAGCCGACGCTACTGACGACGACGACGGCCGTCAGGCTGGCCGTGGCCGGCAGCACGAGTCGGAAGGCCCCGGCTTCATTGGCGGCCGTGCCGAGGGGCTGCTCCGGTACGCCGATGGTGGCAAAGGGAACGGGTCGTTGCGTAACCTGATCGAGAACGACCCCTTCCAACACCCGGTTTTGTGCCCAGCTAGGGCTAGTCAATAGCCACAATATGCCTGCTAACAGACCTGTAAATCGATTCACTATGCTAACGCAACGGTTAAACCAGCTTGCTCAACAGGAGTAGGCTAGTAGCCGGCAGAGGCGGCGCAGGCAACGAGCGTTGTCTGGCTAGGGAAGAAAAAGGTAGTCCAGCGGTTGCCAACGGGAGGTAATGGGTGGCCTAATAGTAGCCAAACCGGCCCCAAAAAGGGGCATTTGGCGGCCGTTTCCTCAGGAATGGCAGGAATTTACTGTTTTACCCTGCCAGGGCGCCGGAACTTTGACGGACCTAACCTCCTGCCTGAATGACGTCATTTCTACCCGCGCGCCTTCGGGTGTTTCGTCTCCTGTTGCCGGGCCTGCTGCTTGGCCTGGCCGCCCACTCTACCCGCGCCCAGGTGGGCATCGGCACCACCACGCCCGATGCTTCGGCCCTGCTGGAGCTGAGCACCACCAACAAGGGTCTGCTCTTGCCACGCCTGACGCTGACGCAGCGCAACGCCATCAACAGCCCCGCCGCCGGGCTGATGATTTACCAGACCGACAACACGCCGGGGCTGTACATCTACGGCGGCACGAGCTGGAGCTTGCTGCCCACCGCCACCCAGGCCGCCGACAACCTCGGCAACCACACCGCCACCCAGGCCCTGGCCCTGGGCATCCACAAGCTGGTGGGCAGCGGCAGCGCGGGCCTGCGTGTGGGCACACCGGCACCCTGACGACCGACAACAGCATCAGCCTCAACGACACGGAGCTGTACTTGCGCGGCACCAACGGCAGCGACGGCAACCACGGCCTGGGTTACTACGGCGGCAGCAAGCCGTGGGGCAGCATCGGCGTGGACGGGCCCGTGCTCTACGGCGCCAGCGGCGGGGTGCTGGGGGTGCGGGCCGGCAGCGCCACCGCCTCGGTGCTGAGCTGGAACGAGAGCGGGCAGGTGGGGCTGGGCAGCGTGCAAACGCCGGGCAGCGGGTTCGCCCAGTTCGGCAACACGGCCCTGAACACCCTGGGGGCCGACGGCCAGGGCGGCAACCGGAGCGGCGGGGTCGGCTCGCTGACCTGGGGGCTGGATGCCGGCGGCTACGCTGGCCAATTTTATAACGCCAACAGCAGCGCCAGCGGCAACGGGCTGGCCGTGAAAGCCAACGGCAGCAACGCCAGTGCCACGGTGCTTGACGTGAGTACGGGCGCCCAGGCCACGACCGGCACCTCGCGGCTGGTAGTGAAGGCCGGCGGCCACGTGGGCATCAATAAGGCCGCCCCCACCAGCACGCTGCACGTGGGCGGCAGCACCAGCACCGTGCGGCTGGAAGGGCTGGCCGGCACCGGCACCCGCACCCTGACCGTGGCGGCCGACGGCACGCTGGGCACCAGCACCAGCACCATCGTCAGCAGTCTGCAAGTGGGCACCGGCACGGTGGGCACGGCGGGCACGGTCACCGTGGGCACCCCCGGCGGCACGGCCGGCACGGGCTCCGTCTTTCCCTTCCGCGGCTACTGGCACGACTCCCGCACCCTGTTTCTTTACCAGGCCAGCGCGCTCGCGGCGGCGGGGTTGCAGGCGGGCCTCATCACGGAGCTGGCCTTCAATGTAGCCGTCAAGGGTAGCACCCGGCCCTACCAGAACTTTACCCTCCAGCTGGCCAACACCACGGCCACGAGCGTGCCCGCCACGTTTCCGGCGGCGGGCACTATGACCACCGTACACACCAGCACCCACACCACCACCGTGGGCTGGAACGCGTTTGCCCTCACGGCGGGTGCCTTTGCCTGGGACGGCACCAGCAACCTGCTGGTGCAGGTGTGCTTCGATAACACGGCGCTCAGCAACGACGACGAGGTGAACGTGCTGACCGCCAGCTACACCGCCACTTACTCCCTGCAAAAAGATGGCGACGCGGGCTGCACCCTGACCGGCACCACGGCCAACGTGCAGAGCGAAAGCAACAACAACCTGCCCGTGGTGCGCTTTGCCCAGCCCGGCCCCTACACCCTGCCAACAATGGCGGGCACCGCCGGGCAGGTGCTCACCCAGCAGGCCAGCGGCGCCGTGGCCTTTGCTGACCTCCCCGCCGGCGACAACCTGGGCAACCACACCGCCACCCAGAACCTGAGCCTGGGCACCTACCGGCTGACCGGCAACGGCGGCACCAGCGGCCTGCGCGTGGCGGCCAACGGCCGCTTGCTGACCGACGCCAACAACGTGCTGCTGGGCCGCGACGTGGGCAACCCC
Organism: Hymenobacteraceae bacterium; assembly: GCA_031425525.1. Taxonomy (GTDB): domain Bacteria; phylum Bacteroidota; class Bacteroidia; order Cytophagales; family Hymenobacteraceae; genus JANNMJ01. Next base: position 5,150 of record JANPJM010000015.1, read on the forward strand.
ATTCTGAGCGGCAGCAACAACGTGGTGGTGGGCTACTTCAGCGGCCTACTGCTGACCACCGGCGGCGGCAACAGTGCGTTCGGGGCCACCAGCGGCAGCAACCTGACCACCGGCGATAACAACGCCTTCCTGGGTATTGGCGCGGGCGGCCGCACCAGCACTGGCAGCCGCAACGTGTTTGTGGGCCTGAACGCGGGCGAAGACAACGACGGCGGCTCGAACAACACCGCCCTGGGCGCCAGCGCCGGCGTAGCCAGCAGCGCCCTGACCAACGCCACCGCTCTGGGCTACAACGCCAAAGTGAGCCAGAGCAACAGCCTGGTGCTGGGCGGCACCGGCACCGACGTCGTGAAGGTGGGCATCGGTACCACCGCCCCGGCCGCCACCCTGCACGTGGAAGGCAGCAGCAGCACCGTGCGCCTGGCCGGGCTGGCCGGCACCGGCACCCGCCTGGTAACGGCCGATGCCAGCGGCAACCTGGCCGCCACCAGCACCGTGGCGCAGGGGGGCACGATGCTCTCGTTTACCGGGGGCAAACTCGGCCTGGGTACCAGCGCCGACGTGAGCAACAGCCGCGTGAGCCTGAGCACGGGCAGCAGCACCGAAAACGGCTTGTTTGTGGGCCTGACGGGCAGCTCCACGGCCAACTCGCTCAAGCTGGAACACAACGGCTCCAACTTCATCGTGCGCCCGCTCACGGCGGGGGGCATCCATACCGTGCTCGAAAACTCGGCCGGCAACCTGCTGCTCAACCCCACTTCCGCTACCACCAACGTGGGCATCCGCACCACCCTCCCCACCGAAGCCCTCGACGTGGACGGCAACATCCAAGTGAGCGGCAATGTGCAGATGGGCTACCTGCTGATGCAACGCACCTACACCCTCAGCGGCAGCACCCGCGCCGAACTGTTCCTGGGCTGCCCGAGCGGCTACCGGGTGATGGGCGGCGGCGGCGGGCACCGCGACCTCAACAGCGCGGCCAGCGACATCCGGATACAATACACCGGCCCCGACGTCACCTCGCCGGAAACCACCTGGCGCCTGATTGTGGAAAACACGGCCGATGCCGGCGTCTCGCGGCAAATTCAGATGTATTGCAACTGCGCCCGCATCGCCAACTAAGGCTATTAAATGAAAAGCAACGCCCTGGTCGCTGCTACCGGCCGCTGATTACCTATTCCATCACCAACCCCGCGCCCTGGCGCCCTCTTACGCTCAAACTCTATGCGTCCCTTCTGCTTTTTGCTGCTGGTGCTAGCCCCACTCCTGACCCAGGCCCAGGTGGGCATCGGCACCACCGTGCCCCTGGCGCGACTACACGTGGAAGGGGGCGATGCCCTTTTCTCGGCCGCCGGCGACGTGCCCGGCACCGCCGCCGCCCTGGGGGTGAGCGGCGCGGGCCGCCGCCAGTTGTGGTACGCCGACAAGGCCGCATTCCGGGCGGGCTACGTGAACGGTACCCAGTGGGACGCCGGCAACATCGGCAACTACTCGTTTGCCGCTGGCTACAACACCAGGGCCAGCGGGGCCTATGCGGTAGCGCTGGGCAATACGGCGGTGGCGAGCGGCGAGCAGAGCCTGAGCTTCAACGGCACGGCTTCCGCGGCCGGGGGCATTGCTTTGGGCAGCGGCTCGCAGGCCATCGGCGACGACGCGCTGGCCCTGGGCCCCAGCTCTATAGCGGGCGGTCTGGCCAGCATCACGCTGGGACCCAGCACTGCCTACGGCAACTTCGCCGTAGCCATCGGCCTGCAGAACAGTGCCGGTGGCCAGTTTTCCATGGCCCTGGGTAAAAACGCCCGCTCCCCCAACCAAGGCTCGGTTACCATCAGCGACGCCAGTGCCACCTTTTCCAATGACTACATTACCAGTACTGCCAACAACCAGCTGAACATGCGCTTTGCCGGCGGTTACTACCTCTACAGCACGGCCAATGCCAATGCCCCGAGCCCGACCAACAACGGCGCGGTAGCCGGCGTGCAGCTGGCGGCTGGGGCCGGCTCGTGGACCACGCTCAGCGACCGGCGCCGCAAGGAAAACTTCCGCCCGCTCGACGCCGAGCAGGTGCTGCGCAAAGTAGCGGCCTTGCCCATCACGGAGTGGAACTACAAGTCTCAGCCGGCCTCGCAGCGCCACGTCGGCCCCATGGCCCAGGACTTCTGCACCGCCTTCCGCCTCGACGGCATCGGCCGCGACACGACCATCAATACCGGCGACATCGACGGCATCAACATGCTAGCCATCCAGGCCCTGTACCGCCAGGTGCAGGAGCTACAGGCCGAAAATGCCCGGCTCCGCCAGCACTGCACCCAGCAAGCGGCCACAGCCAGCGCCGCCTTCGAGGAGCGCCTACGCCGCCTGGAGGCCCAGCTGAGTACCCAGGCCCGGCACTAGGCCCTGCGGCCCCGGCCCTGACCGGCCCCGGCCTTTTCCACCGTCTCCTTTAGCTGCCAAGCTTCTTTTCCTTCCTGTTATGATGACTGTATCTTTCCGTAGGCTGCGCCGCGCCACGCTGGCCGGCGGGCTAAGCCTGCTCGGGCTGGCCGCCCAGGCCCAGGTGGGCATTGGCACGGCCGCGCCCGACGCTTCGGCCCTGCTGGAGCTGAGCACCACCACCAAAGGCCTACTGCTGCCCCGCCTCACGCTGGTGCAGCGCAATGCCATTGCCAGCCCGGCGGCGGGGCTGATGATTTACCAGACCGACAACACGCCGGGCCTCTATATCTACGGCGGCTCGAGTTGGAGCCTGCTGCCGGCTGCCACTCAGGTGGCCGACAACCTGGGCAACCACACCGCCACCCAGGCCCTGAACCTGGGTGCCAACTCCCTGGTGGGCCAGACCAACAGCGGCGATGCCGTAGGCACCACCGGCCTGCGCGTCACGTCGGATGGCAAAGCAACCGTCGGTCCGTTTCGGACGCCGTCGCAGGAATCGGACCGGGCGGGCCTCGAAATCCACCACAGCCAGGGGCTGCTGGCCACCGGCACCGTTGTGACCAATGTTAACATTACGACCACCCCGCCACAGGAAGGGGCCGGCACCCGCCTGCTGTGGTTTCCGCCCAAAGCGGCCTTCCGGGCTGGCTACATCAACGGCACCCAATGGGACGGGGCCAACCTTGGCCTGTACTCGGTGGCAATGGGCTATAATTGCCGTGCTTCCGCCGATTACGCCACGGCCTTCGGCAATACCTGCACGGCGGCGCAAATCAACTCGTTGGCCGCGGGCTCCTACTGCACGGCCAGCGGGGCCGCGTCGGTGGCGCTCGGCAACTACGCCCACACCAATGCCCGGCAGGGTTCCTTCGTGTTCAGCGACCGTTCGGTGGTGGATGATGGCAACTTCGCGACCGACGAGTCCTTCCGGGCGCCCGCCACCAACACCTTCAACGTGCGCTGCATTGGGGGCTTCAACTTTTACACTAATACGGGCCTGTCGCTGGGTCTGAAAATAGCTGCTGGCGGCAGCGCCTGGGAAGTGGTATCGGACTCGACCAAGAAGGAACGCCTGCGCCTGGCCGACGGCAACGAACTGCTGCGCCGCGTGGGCCGCATGCGCTTAGGCTCGTGGAACTACAAGGGCCAGAGCCCCGACACCATGCGCCACTACGGCCCGATGGCCCAGGATTTTTTCGCCGCCTTCGGCCACGACGGCGTGGGCCGCGTGGGCCACGCCAAAGGCATCAACCAAGCCGACTTCGACGGCGTGAACCTGATACTGATTCAGGCCCTCTACCGCCGCGTGTAGGCCCTGGAGGCGGACAACGCCGCCCTGCGCACCCAGGCCGCCACCACCGCCCACACCGTGGAAGCCCGGCTACGGGCGCTGGAAGCCCGGCCGGCGGCCGGGCCGCCCGTTGTGCTGCCGGGGTCGGCGGCGTTGCGGTAACGGCCGTTACGCGGTAGCTGCTGAAGCCCTTGTTTTTTGTTGCCGGTTTCCGGCTGGGTGCCCGCCCCTGACCATAACTCCTACTCCGCTATGACACGCCGCCCCGCGCCGCTCAAGCGGAGTAGCTCCTCGGGGCGGCTTGCTGGAATGCCACAAGTTTTTTCTGCACAAAAATTTGTGGATAGCTTTGCCACAAATTTTTCTAGGTGAAAAATTTGTGTACGCCCCGCCCATGCCTTCCCGCTCCGACCACGCCATCGGCCGCCTCATTCAATACCTCGGCCTGACGCAAGTCGATCTGGCCGGCTACCTCGGCGTGAGCCGCGACCAGCTGGCGGGCTACGCCGGCAACAAACAGCAGTTGCCGACGCTGCCGACGCTGTACCTCCACCACCTGTATAGCCACGTACCGCCCGCCGTATTCAACGACCCGGCCCATCGGGCCCGGCGCGTGTGGCCGGCCGCCACACCATTGCCGCTGGCCGACGTGCTGCACCCCGCCGCCCCCGGCGGGGCGCTGCTACGGGAGCCGCTGGAATATCGATTGTTGGAGTGCCGGGTGCTGGGCCACCAAGTTCGGCTGGAGGTGGCGCGGGCCGCCCGCCGCCTGGCCCAAGCTCTGGCCCGGCAGCAAGCGCTGCCCGCGCTGCGGGCCGACCCCGGCTTCCCCGCCGCGCTGCGCGACGAAACCCGCGAAGCCCGCCGCCAACGCTGGCTCGACTGGCTGGCGCAGGACACGACCGCCCGGTTGGCCGCCTACGACCGCACCGCCCAGGCCCTGCGGGTCCTGCGGGCCGAAATGCTCGAAGCGGAAGCCGGTCGCTTGCAGGCCATGCTGGATGCGCTGCCGCCCCCCGACGCTGTGTAGGGGCGGGGCGAGTCGCCGATGAAAACGCCGGTTTCGTCGGCGTCTTCGCCGGGGTAGTCGAGTTGGGTGGGCGCCGGGCGGAAAATCAGGGTATCATTGTGCAATCGAAGATGTACGCAAGTAGTTGTCTTCTTCGCCGCGCTTCCCTCTTTCTTACCCCCCGTTTCGCCGTGTTATCGTTGCTGCTCCCGTATCTGCTGAGCCTGTGGAGCCCCGGCGCCGGAAGCGCACCGGCGCCCGGCCGCACGGTGCGTATCGCGCCGGTTTTCGGCACCGCGCCGCTGGGGCTCGGCACGCGCACTCACCGCACGGCCGCCGCCGAAACCGTGCGCATCAGCACGCTGCGTTTCTACTTCACCGATCTGCGCCTGACCTACACCGACGGCACCACGTACGCGGCCCCGGCGGGGTATCAGTTGGTCGATGCGGAGGATTCGGCGTCGTGGGTGCTGCCGTTGCCCGCCGCGCCGCGCGGCGCCGTGGTGGCGCTCGGCTTTACGGTCGGCGTCGATAGCGCCACCAACGCGGCGGGGGTGCTGGGCGGGGCCCTCGACCCCATCCACGGCATGTACTGGGCGTGGCAAAGCGGCTACATCAACGCCAAACTCGAAGGCACCACGCCTAGCCGGCCGGCGGCGGTACGGCACGCGTTCAGCTTCCACGTGGGCGGCTATGCGCGGCCGTTTGCCACGCGCCGCATAGTGCGGCTGGCGCGCGCCACGGCCACCTCCGCCGATACCCTGACCGTGTGCGCCGATGTGGCCCGCTGGTTGGCGGGCGCGCCCCTCGCCACCACGCCCGACGTGCTGACGCCCGGCCCCGCCGCCGCCGCCCACGCCGACCGCGCCGCGCGAATGTTTCGGTGGGCTGATTTGCCGGGGGATTCGCTCGCTGGTTTATCGGCTGGCTTAGCGGCTGGTTTAGCGGCTGATTTACCCGCTGATTTGCCCGCCGCCGCGCCGGTTTCCACCCTTAAACTCACCTCTGATGCGCCCCGCTAGTCGTTGGTTCGGCCTCGTGGGGGCGGCGCTGCTGCTGCTCGGCGTGGTGGCCTTCGGGCCGTCGCCGGAAGGTAAAGGGCCGGCCGTGCCCGATGCTGCGGTGGCGGTGGCGCGCCCGGCGGGCTGGCCCCGGCCGCACTACGATTTTGCCGCCAATCCGCCCACCGTGGCGGGGGTGGCGCTGGGGCGGCACCTCTTCTACGACCCCGCGCTCTCGCGCGACGGTACCATCTCGTGCGCGAGTTGCCACACGCAAGCTACCGGTTTCACCCACGCCGACCACGCCCTGAGCCACGGCATCGAGGGGCGGGTGGGCAAGCGCAACACCTTGGCGCTGGTGAACCTGGCCTGGAGCCCGAATTTTCACTGGGACGGCGGCGTCCATCACCTCGATGTGCAGCCGCTCAACCCGCTCACCAACCCCGCCGAAATGGATAACTCGCTCGCCGCCGTGGTGGCGGGCCTGAACGGCTCGGCGGCGTACCGCGCCCGGTTTGCGCGGGCGTTTCGCGGCGATTCCGCTGCCACGGGCCAGCGCGTGCTGCTGGCGTTGGCGCAGTTTACGAGCCAGTTGGTATCGGCCGATTCGCGCTACGACAAGTACGTGCGCCACGAGCCGGGCGGCGAGCTGACGGCTCAGGAACTGCACGGCCTCACGCTCTTCCGCCGCGATTGCGCCGCCTGCCACCGCGAGCCGCTTTTCACCGATTACTCCTTCCAGAACAACGGCCTCCGGCCCGATTCGCTCGCCCCCGACGCCGGGCGCGCCGCCATCACGGGGCGCGCCACCGACTCGCTGCGGTTCCGGGTGCCGTCGTTGCGCAACGTCGAGCGCACGGCGCCCTATATGCACGACGGTCGCTTCCGGCGCCTGCGCGAGGTGCTGCAACAATATGCTGCAACTCCGCACCAAAGCGCCACGCTCGCGCCGCCGCGCCGCCGCGCCGCGCGCCTTTCGGCCGATGAGCAAAAAGACATCATCGCCTTCCTGCTGACCCTCACCGATACCGAATTTCTGACCGACCCGCGTTTTGCCTACCCAAACAGGAGTGACTAGTGACTAGTGACTAGTGACGAGTGAGCAGCCACGCGGTTCGCGCGGGGCTCTGCCCCGTGTGTGGTATTCGCGGGCCTCTGGCCCGCCGGTAGCCAGTCAACGGTAAACCAAATACGCCGCGCGGCGGGCCCGGGCTGGAGCCCCGGAAATAGACCACACCGGGCAGAGCCCCCCGCGAAACCCGCAACCAGAAAAAAGCAACGAGAAAACAAGTAAAAACCCCAAAAACACATACACACAACCCAAGCCCAGCCGGCACACGCCCC
>JANPJM010000016.1:0-67965 GCA_031425525.1 Hymenobacteraceae bacterium
CACCCCTTCACCCCCTCTCAACCCCCCCGACGCTCCCCCGTTCCCGCGCCGGCCTGCCGCTCGAAACGGACGCGGAACGGAGTTCCGCGCTACATCCCGCCCTACCCTTAGACGCTGTTTAAGTTAGCGGATGAAGGTCTCGTCTGACCGCTCCGAGCGGTCTGACGCGTTTCGCCGGCCGCTGGCGTGCATTGCGCGAGAGCCGTCAGACCGCCGGGGGCGGTCAGCCGGCAGCGGCGGCGCTAACGTAAACAGCCGCTTAGAAAAACACCCCGCCCCCACGGGCCATGCGGCCTTCGGGAGCGGGGTGTTCGGCGGGTCAAGACCGCCGGATAGGGTTAGGACGTGGGCGAGGTGCCGTCAGCGGCCGGGGCGGCGCCGGGCGCGGGGTCGCGCACGTAGTCATCGGCGCGTTTGGGGTCGGTTTTCCAGAACTTGCGGTAGCCTTTGCCGCAGAGCGTGCTGCACTCGTCGTTGATGGCGTTGTGGCGCCGCACGCGGTCCTGGGCATTGAGCGAGCGCTGCATCACCAGCGTATCGCGCTGCTTCACCACGGTGCGCAGGGCCGTGACGGCGGGTTCGATATCGGCGATACGCCCCGCCGTCAGGCCTTCCTGCACGATCTTCTCGTCGGTGAGCAGCACGTTGGCGGCGGCGGCGCAGGTAGCGGCGGCGCTGTAGAGGTCGGCCTCGTTGAGGTCGGCCAGTTCGGCGGTGCCGAGGGCTTTGTACTGCCGCGAGCGGTCGCCGTAGGCATCGGCCACGGGGCCGCGCACCTGCCGGATGGCATCGCGCACGGTTTCCATCGCGTCGTCGCGCCGCTCGTTTTCCAGGGCCTTTATCTGCTCGTCGAAGGTATCGGCGGGCAGGTTGCGGAGCTGTTTCACGTCGGCTTCGAAGTCGTCGAGGCGTTGGGTGGTCACGCCATCCGGCTGCAGCGCGGCTTGGTCGCGCCGCAGCGCGACGAGGCGCTTGTCGGCGTCGGCGCACAGGTCGGCATCGCTGATGCCGGACTGGCGTTCTTCGGGTTCTTTGGCCATTGGGGGGGATTTTTAGAAATGAAAAGGGAAACGAGTAGTTCTGATACTATCTGATTTTCGCGTATCAAAAAACCGAATAAAGAGGTTCACGGGCGGCACATATTTCCAGCGGTGGCTACCCAACTACCTTCGGAAAGATACCATTTGCCGACGGCGACACTTACTCCTTTTTCGGCATCTCCTGATCGTCCGGCGGTGACTCCTACCCGCCCAGCGGGAATTCCTAAATCCGTCGCCGCACCTTCTAAACACTTGGCGGTAACTCCTAAACAAGTTCAGGTGCCATTGTGACCCGCTTTAGGAGCTGCACTCGACTAATTACCTGACACCTTGACGTGTTTGCTGCAACCCAACGACCTCTTGCTTCTCGCTGCCGACGAGGCAGTGCGCCCGACGTTGTGCCCGGTAAGGCCAGAGGCTGTATGGGTTTTGTCTAAATTTTCGGGGTGGCAACTATTTTTTTGAGCGGCCGGGATGGGCGGTCATTTCGTTGGTGTGGGCTTGGGGGGGTGCGGTGTTGGAGTGGGGGGTTGCTGGGTATGCCACGCTTTGTGGATTTTGTACAAGACCTCAGCCCGGCTATCGATTTTTACATCTTGCGCTGCCTCAAAGGCCATTTTCCATAGGCCCAGCTTGGCAGTAGCCTCCGCGATGAAACCCAGCGCGCGGGCTTTGTCATCCTCGTCGGCGATGGTTCTGGCCACCGCCAGCGCCTCGGCCAGCACCCGCCCGCCCTGCGCCCCATCGCCCAGCTTACCAGTAGCCTCCGCGATGAAACCCAGCGCGCTGGCTTTGTAACCATCGTCGGCGATGGTCTTGGCCGCCGCCAGCGCCTCGGCCAGCACCCGCCCGCCCTGCGCCCCATCGCCCAGCTTACCAGTAGCCTCCGCGATGGAAGCCAGCGCGCTGGCTTTGTAACGATCGTCGGCGATGGTCTTGGCCACCGCCACCGCCTCGCCCAACACCCGCCCGCCCTGCGCCCCATCGCCCAGCGCGCCATAGGCCTCCGCGATGGAACCCAGCGCGCGGGCTTTGCCATCCTCGTCAGCGATGGTTCTGGCCACCGCCAGCGCCTTGCCCAGCACCCGCCCGCCCTGCGCCCCATCGCCCAGCTGGCCATAGGCCGCCGCGATGGAAACCAGCGCACTGGTTTTGTAACCCTCGCCCGCGATGGTCCTGGCCACCGCCAGCGCCTCGCCCAGCACCCGCCCGCCCTGCGCCCCATCGCCCAACGCGCCAGCGGCCGCCGCAATGTAACCCAGCGTGTTGGCTTTGACGTCCTCGTTGGCGAGGATCCTGGCCACCGCCAGCGCCTCGCCCAGCACCCGCCCGCCCTGCGCCCCATCGCCCAGCGCGCCTGCAGCCTCCGCAATGGAACCCAGCGCACTGGCTTTGTAACCATCGTCGGCGATGGTCCTGACCACCGCCAGCGCCTTGCCCAGCACTCGCCCGCCCTGCGCCCCATCGCCCAGCTGGCCATAGGCCGCCGCGATGGAAACCAACGCGCTGGCTTTGGAATACTCGTCGGCGAGGATCCTGGCCACCGCCAGCGCCTCGCCCAGCACCCGCCCGCCTTGCGCCCCATCGCCCAGCGCGCCGTAGGCCGCCGCGATGGAAACCAGCGCGCGGGCTTTGTCGTCCTCGTCGGCGAGGATCCTGGCCACCGCCAGCGCCTCGCCCAGCACCCGCCCGCCCTGCGCCCCATCGCCCAGCTTGGCGTAGGCTACGGCTACGGAATCTAGGGCGCTGGCTTTGAAGCCCTCGTCTTTGATGACTCTAGCCACTGCGAGCGCCTCGTCAACTTGCCCATCCAAAAGGTAGGAATCGACCTGCGACACTTGGGCTGCGTTATCCGTAGGGCGGTCTTGCGCCAGCCCCCACAACGCGTGTTTGGTTTGCCAGATGATGACTTGGTCGATCTGCAAGGCTGCCCAGCCACCGGCCAGCAACAGCACGACTACGCTTGCACCCACCAGGCGTCCCTTCCATTTGGTCAGGGTCTGCGCCAAAAGGGCTTCCTTTTGGGCACGTAGTACGCCCCAGATCAACTGTGGGCGGTGGCGGTTGATTTGCCACCATTCGGGCAGCGTCAGCAGGAAGCGCGCCGACTGGGCATTGCCGAGCCATTCGTTCACGCGGCGGTCGAGGAGGGTACTGGCCTGGGTGGCGGCCGTCAGGACGCGGTCGCCTACTTTTCGCAGGGCCGCAATCAGGCGTTCGTGCGCCAGCTCGTAGCCCAGGGCGCCGGTGCCGCGCTCCACGGCCGTCACGAGGCGGGCACCTTCGAGCCATTCCACGGTATCGAGCAGGTCGGCTTCGGCCACCGACCCCGCCAGGTTGGCGTGGATCTGCGCGAGGGGCAGCACCCCGGCGCGGGCATTCCGGTCGAGGTCGGTGAGGGCGAGGAGGACTTTCACCGACCGCTCGCGCGGGACCGTGGCCAGCGAGTCGAGCTTGGCTTCCAGAAAGCGTTCGAGCAAGCCTTCGATGCCGCCCAGCCGGTTGAAGGCCACGGCGGTAAAGGCGCGGTTGTCCCCGGTTTGTTCGGCGAGCATCGCGGCCAGAATCTGCACATCCACCGGCGAGAGAAAGCCTTGGGCGTCGGCCAATTCCTTTTGGGCCATCCCTAGCACGAAGTCGCGGTCGAAGGCCATCCCGGCTTCCGTGGCCATTACCTGCCAGATGTTGGTGGCCTGAGCAGGGGAGAATTTTTTGAGCCGGAAGCTGTCGTTGATGCCGATTTCGAGGCGCGCCACCTTTTTCAGGTCCTCAAAGAGGTCCATAAAATCCTTGCGCAGGCTGATCAGGATTTTCACCGGCACCGGCGGGCGCTGCTGGTACCAATCTGCCAGCCCCTTAGCAAAGGGATCGGTTTCCAGGGGCTGCTGCAAGTGCAGAAAATACTGCTCGAACTGGTCGAAGAGCAGCACCACCGGCCGGGGGTCGGCTTGCAGGATGGCATTGAGCAACGCCGGCAACGTGGTTGCTGCCGCCAGCCGGTCCAGCGGCACGTTGAGCGTGGCCGGGTCGGTGGCGGCCAGCCGGAGGGTTTCGAGCGGCTCCATATCCGTGAACTTCACGTACAGACACCGCTGCGGCACGGCGGCATTCGGCTGCAAACCCGCCCGCAAAAAGGAGGTCTTGCCGCAGCCCGATTCGCTGTACAACAGCCCCAGCCGGAAGTCCTGCGACTGCACGACGCCGATGATTTTCTGGACCATCGCGCCGCGTTCCAGCTTGGCAAAGACGTCTGCATCGCCCGCCTCAAACGGGCGAAGCTCTTTGATTGCCTCGTATTTGAGGGGGGGTGGTGGCGGGGTCTCCGGTTTCTTGCGCAAGAGCGCCATCGCCACCAGCCCGATGACCAGCACTGCCGCCAGCCCGCCCGCCCACACCTCCAACGTGTACCAAACGGGCAGCTTGACCCCCAGCAGGCTGATTGCTTTTGCCAGTATAAACGGGGGCGTCAAGAAGCATAGCGCCAAAACCAGGGCAATCAACGCTGTCACGTCACCGGTTTTGATCATTTTGCCGATCTCGGCCAGCAGTTCTTGAAGGGTCTTCCAGAGCTTGAGAAAATTTTCCATGGGGAGGTTCAGGAGCGATACCGGTTGGCGGGAGAATCTAAATATCGCCCCAAAGCTAACCTCACACAAACGCCGCCCGCAACGGGTGTTGCGGGCGGCGTTTGGAGGCAGGCAGTTTCGCGGGTATCGCTTCGATAAAATGGCGGGTAGCGCCTCACACCACCCGCACCACCTCGACCTCCCGGTCGTCGCAAAAAATCTCGACATCCTGAAACCGGATCGGCCGGCCGCGCTCGGTTTCAAGGTTCGGCAGCGGCGTTTCGGCGGCGGCTACATCGAGTACGAGTTGCGCGTGCAGACGCTCGCCAAGGCGGATGGCGGCGGGCGGCTGGCCGGGGTGCGCGGCGCGCCACGCCGTGAGAGCCGCTTCGAGGTCGTGCAGGACAGAGTTCATTGGGTAGAAAAACGAAGGCCGACGTGAGGGAAAGTTGAGCCGAATGTAGGGGCGCGCCGTTGGAGTGCGAACTTTAGTCCGCAGTTTTGTCGGCGACCGGCCGCTTTCGCCGGTTGAACTGCGGCTTACCCCGCGCCCCATCGATATGACGCCTGACCTGCCCATCGGCATTTTTGATTCCGGCATCGGCGGCCTCACCGTGGCGCAGGCCGTGGCCGAGGCGTTGCCGCACGAGTCGCTGGTGTATTTCGGCGACACCGCCCACCTGCCGTACGGCGACAAAAGCACCGCCGCGATTCAGGCCTATTCGGTCAAGATTTGTGATGTACTGCTGCGCCAACGCTGTAAGCTGATCGTGATTGCGTGCAATTCGGCGTCGGCCGCCGCCGCCGAATTGGTGCGCGAATACGTGGGTTCCAAAGCGCGGGTTCTCAACGTGATCGATCCGCTGGTGGCGCATGTGGGGGCGGCGTACGCGGGCCAATCGGTCGGGCTGATTGCCACGCGCCAAACCGTGTCGTCGAACGTGTACCGCAAGAAACTCGACGCCCTCGACCAGGGTATTCAACTGCACGCGCTCGCCACGCCGTTGCTCGCGCCGATGATCGAGGACGGCTTCCACGATTCATCGGTTTCCGAGGAAGTCATTCGCTCGTACCTCTCGCAACCGGAGTTGCGCGGCATCGAGGCGCTACTGCTCGGCTGCACGCATTACCCGCTGATCAGGGCGCAGATCGAGGCGTTTTACGGCGGCCAAGTGGCCGTGCTCGACGGCGGGCAGGTGCTGGCCGAAGAAGTCCGCCGCACGCTTACCGAGTTGGGCTTGTTGGCGGGTACTGACTTTCCGCCGCGCCATCATTTTTACGTCTCCGATTTCACGCGCTCGTTCGAGGAATCGACGCGGCTGTTTTTCCGGCGGCCGGTGCAGTTGGAGCATTATCGGTTGTGGGAATGATCGCTGATTTAGCTGATTTGTTGATTTCGCTGATTTTTGATTTCGCTGATTTTTTGATTTGTTTGGCGAGTTGTGGTGCGGCCTTCAGGCCGCAGTCTGACAACCCAATCTGTACGAACGGTACCAATAGCTGGTAAACTGCGGACTGAAGTCCGCGCTACAATTCCATTCAGACATGAAAAAGACCTTTTTCCGTATCGGCGAGTGGCGCCGCAATGTGTTGCTGACGGCGATGGCTGCCAGCCTGGGGTTGCCCGCCGTGGTTACGCTTACGGCGTGTTCGGGCGGTGCCGATGAAGCCGCCACCGACCAGGAATGGGGCACGAGCGACCGGTCGGGCGAAGGCCAATCGTACACGAAAGGCGTCGTGACGGAACTGACCGAAGTGCAGCCCGGCGAGTGGAAAGTGACGGCCGAGCGGCCCGCCGGCAAGGAAGAAGTGGCGGCCATTCTGCGGCATTTCGATGGCAAAGTCGATACCCTGCAAGGCGAGGCGCTGCAACAGCAAATGCAGAACTACAGTCGCCAAAACCCCGAAAACCACTTCGGCCGGGGTCATACCGGCATGATGGACATCCTGATGTGGAGCGGCATCGGGTACATGGCGGGCCGATTCCTGACGCCGCAGCCCGGCGCCTACGCCAACCCCGGTCTGTTGCGCCAAAACTCGGCGTGGCGCGCCCAAACCGCCCGCGAGCGCGACCGTGGCCACGGCTTTTTCGGGCGCGGATTCGGTGGGCGACCGGGGCCGGTGGGCGCGGCTGGGGCCGGCATCGTGGCGAGCCCGTCAGTGCGGCGGGCTGCTACGGCGGTGCGCAGCAGTGCCCCGCACGGCGGCCGCAGCAGCGGATTCGGCAGCCGGGGCGGACGCGGGTTTGGCGGTTTCGGCGGATGAGCGCGATGGCAAATCAACCCGTGCCTTCCATAGAATTACAGCCGCTGACCGGCGACGTGGCGCCCGCCGTGCGCGCCCTCGGTTGGGACTGGCTCGTGGAAGACGTGTGCGCCGCGTACGTGGCGCCCGAAGCCGTAGCGCTGCCCGAATCCGACGCCGAAACGCTGCTCACCGCCGCTGATACGCTGTACGGGATGTTCGTGGAGGCGCTGCCCGACCCGCTGCCCGAGGCGTTGCTCACGGAGCTGGCCATCCCCGAAAACCTCTGGGAAGCCGTGCGCCACTCGTGGGCCGACGACCGCCATTGGCACCTCTACGGCCGTTTCGACTTGGCCCTCACGGCCGACGGCCCCAAACTGCTCGAATTCAACGCCGATACCGCTACGTCGATCCCCGAAACGGCCGTGGTGCAGTGGGCCAGTTTGGTGGCCGCCGGTGAAGCCGACGACACCCGCCAAGCCAACGGGTTGTTTGAAGGTCTGGAGGCACAGCTTCGGCACTGGCGCACGCTCAACCCCGACCTCGCGCCCGACCTGCTGCTCGTGCATTTGCCCGATTCGGCGGAAGACGCCGCCAACTGCGCCGTGGTGGCCGAAGCAGCCCGCGCGGCGGGTTTTGCGGTGGTGCATACCGCCCCCGTCGATGCGATGCAGGTGGCCGCCACCGGCCCTGACCGGGGCGTGTGGGCCGAAACCGCGCCCGGCACCTGGCAGCCGTTCGGGTTCGTGTTCAAACTTGTGCCGTGGGAAGTGTTGGCCGCCGAAGAGCCCGACCTCCTCGCCGACCTCACGCTCCTGCTCCTGAGCCGCACGGTGGTGGTGGCCAACCCCGCATACACCCTTCTGTTTCAGAGTAAAGCCGTATTGGCGCACCTGTGGGCCTATTTTCCCCATCATCCGCTCCTGCTCGAAACCGTCCTCGACCCGGCCACCCTCAGCGGCCACGTCATCCGCAAGCCGGTTTTCGGGCGTGAAGGTCAAAGCATCACCGAGCAGCAAGACGGCCGCACCCTCGCCGCCGAACCCGGCGACTACGGCCACCAACCCGCCATCAGCCAACGCTGGGCCGACCTGCCGACCGACGCCGCCGGGCGCCGCTACCAAGCGGGCGTCTTTTGGGCGGGTGAAGGCTGCGCGATTGGTTTTCGGCGCGCCAACGGGTTCATCACCAACCTTTCGGAGTTCGTGCCGCACCGGCTAGTCGATTGAGGGCCGCGCCCGCCACCGTCTTACGTATCCGGCACCGTCCCGGTGCCGGTGGGCGGGCAAAATCGGCACCGGGACGGTGCCGGATACGCAGCATTGTACCCCACCTTTGCGCCATGAACGAAGCCACCTGGTTTGCCGCTAACCGCGCCCTCTGGGACGCCCGCACCGCCGCCCACCTGCCGAGCGATTTTTACGACGTGGCGGGCTTCCGGGCGGGCGCCGATTCGTTGCGCGAGATCGAGCTGGCCGAAGTCGGCGCGGTGGCGGGCCGCACGCTGCTGCACCTGCAATGCCATTTCGGGCAGGACACGCTGGCGTGGGCGCGGCGCGGGGCCGTGGTCACGGGGCTCGATTTTTCGGGCGCCGCCATCGCCGCCGCGCGCACGTTGGCCGCCGAAGTAGGCCAACCGGCGGAGTTCGTCGAAGCCAACGTGTACGATGCCCCGGCGGCCTTAGGCGGGCGGCAATTCGACATCGTGTTCACCTCGTACGGCGTCTTGGGGTGGCTGCCCGACCTCACGCGCTGGGCTACGGCAGCAGCGGCGTGCGTGGCGCCCGGCGGCTTTCTGTACTTGGCCGAGTTTCACCCGGTTTTCTGGATGTTCGACAATGACTTGGAGCGCGTCGCCTATCCGTACCTCAACGCCGGGGTCATCGCCGAAGAGTCGGCGGGCACCTACGCCGACCACGTCGCGCCCATCCAGCAAGCCGAATATGGGTGGAATCACGGCCTCGGCGAAGTGGTGAGCGCCTTGACGGCGGCGGGCCTGGAAATCGAGTTTCTGCACGAATTCGACTACTCGCCGTGGAATTTCTCCCGCGTGTTCGTCGAGGTTGGCGCCAACCGGTTTCAGGTGCGCGGCCTCGAAGGCAAGCTGCCACTTACGTACTCCATTCGCGCCCGTCGGGCGGGGTAGGCGGACGGTTGGGCAGCAAAAAGCGGTACATCCGGCGCGCCGGCCGTAGCTTGCCGCCAATGAAGCCCTTCGTTTTTTGTGCTTTGCTGATGCTCGGGCTGGTGGCCCGCGCCGGCGCCCAGACGCTCCCCGTCAACGCGATGAACACCATCGTCGTCAAAACCACGGATAAACCCGCCGTGGCCATCGAAAAAATGCGGCAACTCATCCTCGCCGATACCCTGCCGATTGCCACCTTCAATCTCAAGAAAGCGACCATCAGCACCGAGCCGCTCGTACTGCCCGATGTGCCCACGCGTTGCCGCATCGAGGTCGAAGCGAACCGCGGCGAGGTGGTCATCCGGCCGTGGTGGCTGCTCTCCAACCTCACCGGCCCGGTAGTGGATGCCGTCGACGGCGACCCCATCTGGTTCGAGAAAGCCCGTTCCCTCGCCGAGCGCTACCCCGGCGCCATATCCATCACCACCGAAAAGCGCGCGCCCCGGCCGCAGCCGAGGAAGTTTAAGTGAGTTTCGGGTTTATAGTTTCTCGTTTTACGCGGCGGTTCGCGCGGGGCTCCGCCCCGTGTGTAGTATTAGCGGGCCTCTGGCCCGCCAGTAGCCCGCGTACAACGTGTCCCGGCCTTGAAAGGCCGGGCAAGGGAGTATTTCGCAAACCAGTCGCGCGGCGGGCCGGGGCTGGAGCCCCGGA
Source organism: Hymenobacteraceae bacterium (assembly GCA_031425525.1). Classification (GTDB taxonomy): domain Bacteria; phylum Bacteroidota; class Bacteroidia; order Cytophagales; family Hymenobacteraceae; genus JANNMJ01. The sequence goes on from JANPJM010000016.1 coordinate 9,687, forward strand.
AATAGTACACACGGGGCAGAGCCCCGCGCGAAACCCAAAACGAGAAACGCCCAACTAGAAACGAGAAACGCCCCAACGCGAAACGAAAAAATGCTCGCCCTCCCCCTCACCCTTGCACTGCTCCTCACGCTGGTCATCGTCACGGCGTATTTCGAGCGCAAAGTGGCGGCCTGGATGCAGGATCGCGTGGGGCCGGAACTGGCCGGGCCATACGGCACCCTGCAACCCGTAGCCGACGTGCTGAAACTCCTGCAGAAGGAGTTCATTGTGCCCGCCGCCGCCGACCCGTGGCTGTTCCGTTTAGCGCCCATTGTGGTGTTTGCGGCCGTGCTGGCGGGGTTTGCGGTGCTGCCTCTCGCGCCCGGCCTCCAGCCCAGCGGCGCCCCGACGGGCGTGTTTTACCTGCTCGCCGTCGTGAGCCTCGATGTGGTGGGGCTGCTGCTGGCGGGCTTCTCGTCGGCCAATAAATTTGCCGTGATGGGCGCCCTGCGGAGCGTGGCGCAGATTGTCTCCTACGAAGTGCCCATCGGGCTGGCCGTGCTGGCGGTGGCGCTGCTAGGCGGCTCCCTCGATTTGCAGGTGTTGAGCGCACAGCAAGGCGTGCTGTCGCCGGAGACCAATTGGCTGTTCGGTATCAAAGCGCTGGGCCTCGACGTAACACACATCGGCGGCATCCTCACCTGGAACGTGGTGCGGCAGCCGCTGCTGCTCGTCGGGTTCGTCATTTACTACATCGCCTCGCTCGCCGAGTGCAACCGCGCGCCCTTTGATTTGCCGGAAGCCGAATCGGAATTGGTGGCCGGCATCTACACCGAGTACGCCGGTTTCCGTTACGCCGCGCTGTTTCTGGCCGAATACGCCATGATGATTTTGGTGTGCGTCACCGCTAGCGTGCTGTTTTTGGGCTCCTGGAACACGCCACTCCCCAACCTCGGCCCCGTCCGCCTCGCCGATTGGACGACCGGCCACCCTGGCACCCTCGGCGGGGTGGCGTGGGGCGCAACCTGGCTCCTGCTGAAAGTGTTGGTGCTGCTGTTCGGGCAGCTTTGGGCGCGCTGGACGTACCCGCGCCTGCGGGTCGATCAACTGCTGCGCCTGTGCTGGAAGTGGCTCACGCCGCTGGGGCTGGCGTTGGTGGTGTTGGTGGCAGGGTGGAAAGTGGTTTTTAGTTTTTAGGGTTTGAGGGTCGTGTCTTGGTGACTATTTGTAAGTGTTTTGTCATTGCGAGGAGGAGGCTTTGCGACGACGTGGCAATCCTCATTTGCTCGGGGCGGGGGTTAAGTCGATGCCGAGCAACGCGCGCCGAGCAGACGAGGATTGCTTCGTCGCAAAGCCTCCTCGCAATGACAGATCAATAGATATTTACGCAGTAAAAGCGAAATAAATCATTCACTCATCATTCTCCATGAATCCCCTCCTCACCGGCCTAAAACTCACCTGGCGCCACTTACTGGCGGCCCGCCACCGCCGCACGGCGCGCGACATCACACAACCGGGCTTTTTTGCGCCGTACCAGGCGGCGGCCGGTGAAGTGACGGCCCGCTACCCGCTCGAAGTGGTGCCGGTGCCGGAAGTAGGCCGCTACCGGTTGCACAATGAAATCGACGACTGTATCGTGTGCGATTTGTGCGCGAAAATCTGCCCGGTGCAGTGCATCGCCATCGAAGTGGTGAAGGCTACCGAGGACGTAGGCGAAACCTCCGACGGCACCAAAAAACGCCTCCTGGCGCCCGTTTTCGACATCGACCTCGCCAAGTGCTGCTACTGCGGCCTCTGCACCACCGTCTGCCCGACCGACTGCCTGACGATGACGAAAGTCTACGATGTGCCCACCGTCGACATCACCACCATGATCCACCACTTCACCGACCTCACGCCCGCCCAAGCCGAGGTAGCTCGCGCCAAAGCCACCGAAGCCGATGCCGCGAAGGCCGCCGCCAAAGCCGCCGCGCTGGCCGCTGTCGCCGCGAAAAAAACGGCTCCTCCTCCCCCACCCGATGCCGCTGCTTAACGTCCTGTTCTTCGGGTTTGCCGCGCTGGCGGTGGTGGGCGGCACGTGGCTCGTGCTTACGCCGCGCGTGCTGCACGCGGCCCTCGCGCTGCTGCTCACGCTGCTGAGCGTGGCGGCCATTTTCGTGCTGTGGGGCGCCGATGTGGCGGCCGTCGCGCAGTTGATGGCGTACGTGGGCGGCGTGCTGGTACTCACGCTGTTCGGCATTATGCTCTCGCCGGGCGGGCGCGGCGGCCCCGCCTCCGACGCCGTGAACCGCCTCAGCGGGTGGGCCCTTGGCGCCCTCACCTTTGCGGGCCTCGCTTACGTGTTGCACGGCGCCGGTTTCGAGCGATTGCCGTGGCGGCCCGGCGCGGCGGTGCCTATAATCGCCCATGCAGGTTCCGTAGTAGAAACCGGCACCGGCCTGCTCACCACCGCCGTGCTGCCGGTCGAAATCGTATCCATCCTCCTGCTAATCGCTCTCATCGCCGCCGCCACCATCGCCACCGACCCGTCGGATAGATGAGTAGATGGGTAGATGGGTAGGCGAGTAGGTACGCTAACCTCATCTACTCACCTGTACTCATCTATTCCGCTACTCAGCTCCCAAATGCTCTACCTCTCCTCCCTCCTATTCGCCCTCGGCCTCGTGGCCGTCATTACGCGGCGCAACGCCATTGTGGTGCTGATGGGAATTGAGCTGCTTTTCAACGCTGCCAACCTCAACTTTATCTACTTTGCCCCGGCTGATCCGCTGCACCAAGGGCGGTTGTGGGTGCTGCTCGTGATGGCCCTTGCGGCGGCGGAGGCGGCGGTGGCCCTCGCCATTGTGCTGCGGGTGGCGCGGCTTACGGGGTCGCCAAATTTGGATCGCTGATTTATTTTGATTTAGGTGATTTTTTGATTGGTGGTTTTCGCTTGTTTGCTTTCCGTTGATTGTGGTTGATTTGCTCACGCTCGCTGCGTTCGTTTGTTTGGTGCCGCTGCTGGTGGGCGCGTTGTTGCTGCTCACCGGCGAGCGGCTGCGGGCGGTAGCGGCGGGCCTCGCCATCGGCGCGATGAGCGCCGCGCTGGGGGTGGCCGCGTACGTGGCGTGGCACGAGTGGGGCAAAGCCGGCACCGGCTCCGAGTGGACGTGGTTTTCGGTGGGCGACACCTTTTTTTCGGCCGGTATCTGGCTCGATGGGCTGAGCCGGACAATGCTCGTGCTGGTGCCGTTGGTGGCGCTGCCGGTGCTGGTTTTCGCCGCCCGCTACCTGCGCGATGAAGCGCGGTACGCCACGTTTTTCGGGTTGATGAGCGTATTCGCGGCCGCCATGCTCGGGCTGGTGCTGGCCCGCGACCTCCTCGCGCTCACCCTCTGCTGGGAGGTAGTGGGCTTCACCTCCTACCTGCTGATCGGCTTCTGGATGGAACGCGAGGAGGCCGCCACCGGCGCCCGTAGCGCGTTTTTGCTGAACCGGATCGGCGATTTGGGGCTGTTTGTGGCAATGGGCGCGCTGGTAACTTTTACGCACACCCTCGACCTGCCAACGCTCACGCGCGACGCCTATGATTTGGCGCTTATCTGGCCGAAGCTTTTCCCGCTGGCGGGTGCAGGACTGGCGCTGGCCGCCATCGCCAAATCGGCGCAATGGCCGCTTACACCGTGGCTGCCCCGCGCCATGACCGGCCCCACGCCCGTGTCGGCGCTGCTCCACGCGGCTACGCTGGTGGCGGCGGGCGCCTACCTGTTGGCGCGCGTGTATCCGCTGCTGCCCGCGCCCGTGCTGGCCGTTTTGGCCGTGGTGGGCGCCATCACGGCGCTGTGGGGCGCGGTAGCGGCGCTCGGCCAAACCGACCTCAAAAAAGTACTCGCCTACTCCACGGCTTCGCAGTTGGGTTACGTGTTTCTGGCGCTCGGCACGGGTTCGCCGGGCGCGGCCGTGCTGCATTTGGTGGCGCACGCGTTCTTCAAAGCCAGTCTGTTTCTGAACGCGGGCGTGGTGACGCACGCCGTGGCGCACGCGGCCACCGCCGACGTAGATGCGCAGGATTTGCGCCAACTCGGCGGCCTCCGGCGGGCGCTGCCGCTCACGTTCGCCGCCTACTGTCTGGCGGGCGCGGCACTCGTCGGGTTGCCGCTCACCACCGGTTTCCTCACCAAAGAAGCCGTGCTGACGAGTGCCCTCACGTGGGCCGAACGCCACACCAACGGCGGCTTCGGTTTGGCGTGGCTCGTGCCCGATGCGGCGCTGCTCACGGTGCTGCTCACGGCGCTATACGTGGCACGACACGGCCGCCTGATCTTTTTAGGGGAAACGCGCGGCACCTTCGACGAGGCGCGCGTGCGGACTGCCGGGGCGCTCGAACTACCCGCTGCCCTGCTGCTGCCGGTGCTAGGGTTGGCGGCGCTTGCGGTGTGGGTGTGGCTGGCGCCGGGCGGCAGTCCGTGGCACCTTTCGACCGCCGTTGCCGCGCGCTTAAGTGGGTTCGATGGCCGTTTCGGAGGCAATGCTGCTGACCTGCCCGGCGCGCTTTCCGTCGCTCCGGCGTGGCTGCCTTACCTCTCAATAGCGCTCATCGGGGCGGGCCTCACGCTGGGGCTGCGGGGCGTCGGCCCGGCCGCCGGGTGGGCGTGGGCACGTTGGCCCGAAGCCACCCTCGGCCGGTTCTGGACCGAAACCGGCCCGCGCGCCGCCTACGCCCTGGCCCGCGCCGTGGCGCGCTTCGACGAACGCGGCCTCGACCAACAGGTCATTCGCTTCGGTAAAGGCGTAGTCATCCTGGCCAAGCTCACCGGCTGGTTCGACCGCTGGGTCATCGACCGCGCCCTCCTCCACGGCCCGGCGCGCGGGCTGGCGTGGGTCGGGCGGCGCCTCACTACCGCCCCCGATGCGGGGGTACAGACCTACTACCGCTGGCTGGTAGCGGCTGGGTTGGCGGCGGGCGCGTGGGCGTGGTGGGGCTGGTGAACCGGCCTAAGTCGATACTGCCGCCTGACTGAGCTACCGCAGCAGCCACACCGCCACCACCCCCATCCCACTGCCGCGCGTGGGCAAGGTGGGCACCACAATCCCCCGCGCTGCCCGCTTCGACCCGCCAAACAGCACGCGCCGCACGGCGGGGTACACGGCATAGACCAGCTCGGTGCTGGCAATGCCGATACCGGCGCCCGCCAACACATCGGACGCCCAATGTTCGCTGTTGAGGAGTCGCAGTACGCCCGTCGCCGTCGCTACGGCATAGCCGCCGGCCACGATCCAGCCGCCGCCGGGGCGCCCGCCGTATTCCTCCGCCAACACCGTGGCGCCGATGAAGGCCTGCGTGGTGTGGTAGCTCGGAAACGATGTGCGCAAGGTGATATCGTAGGGCCGGGGGTCAAGGACGCGACGTTTCAGCCAACTAGCGACGCCCGTGCCCGTCAGGTTGGCGGCGGCAAACAGTAGGGCGCGTTCGGGCAGGGCGTGGCGCGCGGGCACCCCGGCCAGGCTCAACCCAAAAACGGCGACCGTGGGCACGTGGCGCGAATAATCGTCAAGGTTGGTGCTGAAACCGCTAAAGTTTTCCTGAATTTCTTCGTAGACCGCCGACGAGGACAAAAAAAGCTTTTTAATTTTTCGCTGCCGGCTCATCACCCCCAACCCCACGAGCGCTACCGGCGGCCCCACCGCCACCGCCACTCGCCAGCCCGGCCGCAGCCGCGCCAACGGCCCCACCGGCCGCAGCGAATCGGGCAGCCTCGGTAAGCGGTGCAAGGCACGAGGCGCTTTGGCGCGCGCCACGGTGTCGACCGGGGGCGAAGGCGTTAGACCGTTATCGTCGGGCTGTTGAGCAGCGCGCGCACCGGTGGCCGTCAGCAGCCCCAGTGTTACGGCACCCGCCCACCGGCACCAGCGGCGACAAGCGGTTTCACGCTGGCGAATCAAGCAGTTCCAACCCTCCATCATGAACGCGGACTTACGGCGGTGATCGACTGAAAGTTCACGCTCGGCCCTGGCATTCGGCCCACGCCCGGTTGCGTTACCCTAAACGGCGGCGCAACCGGGCTGTTGGAGCGCATGTAGGCAGCCCGCGCTCCTGTTTTTGCTCTCAACTATACGAACACCCCACCCGACACTTCCAGTCGTTGAGCGTTCATCCAGCGGCCTTCGGGGCTGCACAGAAACGCCACCACACCGCCGATGTCTTCGGGCAAGCCCACGCGACCCAAGGCGGTGTTCGAGGCAATCATCCGGTTCACTTCCGGATTATCGCGCACGCCGCCGCCGCCAAAATCGGTTTCGATGGCACCCGGTGCCACCGTGTTCACGGCGATGCCGCGCGCGCCCAATTCTTTGGCCTGATAGCGGGTCAGCACTTCCACGGCACCCTTCATGGCGGCGTAAGCGGCGTAACCGGGGGTACTGAAGCGCGCCAGACCGCTAGAAATATTGATGACCCGCCCGCCATCGGCGAGCAGCGGCAACGCTTTTTGCGTCAGAAAAAAGGCGCTCTTGAAATGGACATTCACCATCTCATCGAACTGCGCTTCCGTGGTGTCGGCGAACGCGGCGTGCAGGCCGGTACCGGCGTTGTTGATCAGAAAATGAAAGTGTTCGGCCTGAAATGTATCGCGGAGTGTAGTTTTCACTTGCGCAAAAAAAGCGTCGAAGTCCGCCGTGTGCGCTACATCAAGCTGAAGGGCGGCCGCTTTGCGCCCGTGACCCTGAATTTCGGCGACTACGGCATCGGCATCGGCCTTTTTGCTGTGGTACGTGAGTAGCACATCGGTGCCCTTGGCGGCGAGTTGCAGGGCCATATCGCGGCCCAAACCGCGGCTTCCCCCCGTAACGAGGGCGATTTTGGAGATATCCATCGGATTTTGTGTAGTTGCTGAACGTGAAGGCACAAAGGTCTGCCCGCCCCCGGCTGCGCGACTGGTGACAGGTACAGTTTAAATGGTGACAGGTTCCGATTTTCGTATCAGCCCCGCTTCAGAAGCCGCCCGTTGCTCGGCGCGTACCTGCTCGCGGTACTGCGTGGGCGTACAACCGGCGAAATGCTTGAAGAATTTGGTGAAGTTGGACGGGTCGTAGGTGAGTTGGGCGGCAATGTCGGCCACCGAACGCGTGGTTTCCCGCAGCAACCGCTGGGCATTTTCGAGGATACGCGCCTCGAAAAAAGTGCACGCCGACGCCCCCGTGACCAACCGCACGGTATTGCTCAGGTGCGTAGGATGAATGAAAATCCGCGCGGCAAAATCCCTGATTTCAAACATTTCGGTGGCGCGCCCGGCCTCAATATCCGCCAAATGCTCGACGACGAGCCGCTGATACTCGGCCGTGATCTCGTGCTGGCGGGCCAGAATTTTCCTAGGGATGGGAGTAGCGGACATGGGTTTGAAGATGAGTTCGAGGACGACAACAACATAAGAACACCGATTGCATCCGGCACCCAAGACGCTCCGCCGCGTTTCGTATTGCACAAACGGCGATTTGTATACCCCCGCCGTTAGCGGCGCGCCAGACCTTTGCAGCGGAAATAACCCGCAGCAAAACTTCAACGCATTCCTAACAAATGACCACCATCCAACAAGTAGCCCTCGGCAGCCAGGGGCTCACCGTTTCCGCCGAAGGGCTCGGCTGTATGGGGATGACCCCGATTGCCGGCATGCAGATTTACGGCGCCGCCGATGAGGCCGAAAGCATCCGCACCATCCACCGCGCGCAGGAGTTGGGCGTCACGATGCTCGATACGGCCGACCTCTACGGCCCGCTCCTCAACGAGCGGCTGCTGCACAAAGCCATTGCTGGGCGGCGCGACCACTACCAGATCGCTACCAAATTCGGCTACGAAATCGGCGACGATGGGAATCTAACGCCCACCTTCGCCATCAATGGACGCCCTGAATACGTGCGCAAGGCCATCGACCGCTCGCTCCAAAACCTCGGCACCGACTACGTAGACCTCTATTTCATGCACCGCCTCGACCCCGCCGTGCCCATCGAGGACACCGTAGGCGCGATGAGCGAGTTGGTGGCGGCGGGCAAAGTGCGCTACCTGGGCCTGTCGGAAGTGCCGGTCGAAATCATCCGGCGAGCGCACGCCGTACATCCGATTTCGGCCATTCAGACCGAGTACTCGCTCTTTGATAGGGGCGTCGAAGCCGACGGCGTACTGGAAGCAACCCGCGCCCTCGGCATCGGTTTCGTAGCCTACTCGCCGCTCGGCAGGGGCTTTCTGACCGGCGACATCAAGTGCTTGGATGATATGGACGCCGCCGACTTCCGCCGCCATATGCCACGTTATCAGCCCGAAAACTTCGCCCAAAACCTCGTGTTGGTCGAAAAGATCGAGCAGCTGGCGCAAGCCAAAGGCGTGACCCCCGCGCAGTTGGCCCTGGCGTGGGTGCTGGCGCAGGGCGTGGTGGCGATCCCCGGCACCAAGCGCGTCAAGTACCTCGAAGCGAACGTAGCCGCCGCGGCCATCACATTCTCGGCGGCTGAGTTGGCCGAAATAGACGCGGTTTTGCCCGTGGGCAGCACGGCGGGCGCAGCGTATTGAGGTTGTTGATTGTTGGTTTCTGGTTTCGCGCGGGGCTCTGCCCCGTGCGGACTATTTCCAGGGCTCCAGCCCCGGCCCGCCGCACGGTTCGTTCGCGAAACGCGATCAAGTAGGAGCGCCGCGTTGCCCTCCCTTGCCCGGCAGTTAACTGCCCGCGGCGCATCTGGACTGCCTCAAGCGGGCTACCGGCGGGCCAGAGGCCCGCAAATACCACACACGGGGCTGAGCCCCGCGCGAAACGAGAAACTCGAAACGAGAAACTCGAAACGAGAAACTCGAAACGAGAAACGACCTAACGAGAAACAAGAAATGCTAACCCTCGCCACCGTCACCGACTACACGCGATTCTGCGAGTTGCCGGCGCCCGCCAACCCGCTACTCACGCTCATCGATTTGTCGCAGACCCGCAAACAGCTTCCGCCGACGGCGTTTCTGCCGATTCGACAGGAATTTTACACCATTTGGGTGAAAAAAAACCTAAATGGCAAGCTGCACTACGGCCATCAATCCTACGATTTCGGCGAGGGCGTGATGGGCTTTATGGGGCCGGGCCAAGTGTTCGCTATCGACCCGACCCTCGACATTTTCGACCTCAGCGGCTGGATGCTCGTCTTCCACCCCGACCTCTTGGCGCGCCACCCGCTGGGCAAAAAAATCGGTAGCTACGGTTTTTTTGCCTACGCCGTCCACGAGGCGCTGCACCTTTCAGCGGCCGAAGAAGCGATACTCGACGGCTTGGTCGCGGGCCTGCGCGCCGAATACGAGCAGCCCATCGACGCGTTCAGCCAGGATGTCCTCGTCGCGCATCTCGACACGCTTCTCACCTACGCCAACCGCTTCTACCACCGGCAGTTTCTAACCCGCCGCGTAGCCGAACACGACCCATTGAGTCGGTTTGAAGCGCTCCTCGCCGCCTATTTCGCCGCCGACACCGACGCCCAGCCGCTGCCCACCGTGCAGTACTTCGCCGACCACCTGCACGTGTCGCCGCCCTACCTCAGCGATATGCTGCGCACCGTCACCGGCCTCACCACGCAGCAGCACCTGCACCAACACCTCATCGAGAAGGCTAAACGGCTGCTGCTCACCACCTCGCTTTCCATCAACGAAACCGCCTTTCAGCTCGGCTTCGAGTATCCGCAGTATTTCAGTCGCCTGTTCAAAAGCAAAACCGGGCTGACACCGGCGGCTTTTCGGACGGCGTCGGGGCGGTAGAACGCGGGTCGTTTATCGCTTCACCCCAGCAAATGCGGTACCGCCGTGCGGGCCTCCAGCGCCTTAGTCGCCTCTTCCAATAGCCGGAAAGCGTTGGTGGCCATCGTGTTGGCATTGTCGAGGGTGGGGTTGATTTCGACCATCTCGAAGCACGCCACGCGCGGGTCGCTCAGGAGGTGGCGGAGCAGCACGGCGGCTTGGCCCAAGCTCAGGCCGTGTTCGACGGGCGTGCCCGTGCCGCGCGAAAACTCCGGGTCGAGCGAATCAACATCGAACGAAATGTACAGTAAATCGCAGGCGGCCAGGTGCTGCCCGATTTCGGCGGCCACCGTAGCGGCGCCGCGCTCATCGATTTCGCTCAGCCAATACACCCGGCTTTGGTTGCGCTTGATGGCCGCCAATTCGGGCTCTTCGTAGTCGCGCAGCGCCACGTACACCAGGTGTTCGGGGCGGAGCTTGGGGTCGGGCGTGCCCACTTGCTGCATTTTCTGCCAGAAAAACAGCGTTTCGGGGTCGGGGTCGTTCACGCGGCACGGCAGGTTATCGTCCTGCAAGGCAATGGCGAGCGGCATCCCGTGGATATTGCCGCTCGGCGTGGTAAACGGCGAATGAATATCGGCGTGCGCATCGACCCACACCACCCCGAGCGTGGCATTGGGGTACACTTCCTTCAGCCCCGCAATGGTGCCGGCGGCGGAAGAGTGGTCGCCGGCAAGTACCAGCGGAAACTGCCCATCCTTGAGCGTATTCGAGACCGCGTTCGCCACGTTTTTGAGTACCGACAGGATACCGTCGGCGTAACGCGCGTGCGGAATCAGCGAATCCTCCTCCTCAAACATCAAATAATTGAGGTCGGGGATGCGGGTCGAACGGTGGTCGTAAAAATAATCAGACCCTTGATTGAGGCACGCAATCTTGAGCGCGTCGATGCCCAGGGAAGCGCCACGGGTGCCGGCGCCCAACTCCGAGCGGTTTTCGAGGATGCGGATGGGACGAATGCCGTCCATAAAACTTGCGCGTTAAAACGAGGTTGATGGCGAACCGGGCGCCCCGGAAGCGGGCACGTAGCAGGATGGTAAAGCAAAGGTCGGAAGTTTCCGGTGCAATTTTGACAACTCAAAGGAGCGCGGGTCTCTGGCCCGCTTGCCGCCCCGCGCAGAATACTCGTTAGCCGGCGGGCTGAAGGCCCGCGCCCCACTTCCTCTCTTCCGAATGGATCGTTACATCGACCTAATCAACCAAACGTTCGACTTCCCGACGGACGAATTTCACGTGGCCGACGACGGCCAGATGACCTTTCACGATGTGCCCCTGCTCGACCTCATCAAGCAGTACGGCACGCCGCTGCGGCTGACGTACCTGCCGAAGATTTCGTCGCAGATCGCGAAGGCCAAAATGCTATTCGCCGACGCCATCAAGAAGCTCAACTATCAGGGCTCGTACACCTACTGCTACTGCACGAAATCGTCGCATTTTTCTTTCGTACTCGAAGAGGCGCTCAAGAACGACGTGCAGATCGAAACCTCGTCGAGCTTCGACATTCCGATCATCCGCGCGCTCTACGCCAAGGGTAAGCTCACGCAGGATACGCACATCGTGTGCAACGGCTTCAAGCGCGACCAATACCGCGAGTGGATCACCGATCTGCTCAACGACGGCTTCCGCAACTGCACGCCCGTTCTCGATAATCTCGACGAAATCGACCACTACAAGCAGCACCTGCAAACGCCCACCGGCAAGGTGCGCGTCGGGTTGCGGCTGGCGAGCGACGAGGAGCCGAAGTTTCAGTTCTACACCTCGCGCCTCGGCATCCGCTACGACGATGCGATGCCGCTGTATTTAGAGAAAATTGCGACTGATTCGCGGTTTGAGCTGAAAATGCTCCATTATTTCATCTCCACCGGCATCAAGGATACGAGCTACTATTGGTCGGAGCTGAGCCGGTTCGTGCATAAGTACTGCGAGCTGCGCAAGGTCTGCGATACCCTCGACACCATCGACATCGGCGGCGGCCTACCGATCAAAACCTCGATTCAGAACGAGTACGATTACCGGTATATGATCGAGGAAATCGTGCGCACCATCCAGCGGATTTGCCGCGAGGAAAACGTGCCCGAACCCAACATCTTCACCGAGTTCGGCATCTTCACCGTCGGCGAGAGCGGCGCCATGCTCTACTCCATCCTCGACCAGAAGCTGCAAAACGATAAGGAGCTGTGGTATATGATCGACGGTTCGTTCATCACGAACCTCCCCGATACCTGGGCGCTCAATCAGCGCTACATCCTACTGGCCATCAACCAACTCACGAACCAATACCGGCGCGTGCAGCTCGGCGGCCTCACCTGCGACTCCCAGGATTATTACAACTCCGAGACGCACTCGTTCCAGGTTTTTCTGCCCACCATCGCGCCCACCGCACCGGAGCCGCTGTACATCGGCTTCTTCCACACGGGCGCCTATCAAGAGAGTTTGAGCGGCTACGGCGGCATCAAACATTGCCTGATTCCGTCGCCGAAGCACGTCATCATCGATAAAAAAGCCGATGGCACCTTCGATTCCTGGGAATTCGCGCCGGAGCAGACACCCGAATCGATGCTCAAGATTCTCGGTTATCGGCAGTAACCAGTCTTACAGGGCTGCACCGAAAAAATGCGCGGCGGCATACCGGGTTTTTCCGACCGCTATGCTGCCGCGTATCTTTGGAACCTTCGGAGTCGCGGCGCGGCTTTGAGCGCGCCGTTTCTCCTTAATCGCCTCTATTTTACGTTGATGAAGAAATTTCTCCTTTTCGCGTGTGCTGCCTTGCTGCTTGGCGGCGCCTCGTGCAAAACCCAAACCTGCCCGGCCTACGGCAAAGCGGCTCCGGCTGCTCCGGTGAAGCCAGCGGCGGTCGTTCGCGGTTAGCGCGCACCGCCAGGGTTTTCGTTTTACTCGCCAGCCGCGCCGGAACTCGTTTCCGGCGCGGCTGGGGTGTTTTCGGCCGGATGGGCTAATTCGGTCAGTATAAAATCTGCCGCGCCGGCCAAATCGGCCGCATAAAAATCGGCCGTTGGCGTGGCATCGTCGGACGCCACCGGCCCCACCCGCACCGTGCGGGCGCCCACCCGCCGCCCGGCCTCAATGTCGCGCCCCCGATCACCCACGAACCAGCACTGCGCCGGGTCGAGCGCAAACCGCGCGATGGCTTTCTCAAGCAGCAGCGTGCCCGGCTTCCGCCCCATCGATTCAGACACTTTAGGGTAGTTCGGCGCCACGTAAAACGCGTCGAGCAGCCCGTCGCAAGCCGTTTGCAGCTTCTCGTGGCACGCCGCCACCTCCGCCAGCGAATAAAGCCCCTTCGCCACGCCCGCCTGATTCGTAACTACGATCAGCCGAAACCCCGCCGCGTGCAACCGCCGCACGGCACCTGGCACATCGGGCAGCACCCGAAAATCGTCGAGCCGCCACGTGTAATCGCCGCGCTCTTCATTGAGTACGCCATCGCGATCCAGGAAAACAGCGCGGTGCGGCCCGGCAGCGGGGTAATTCATCTTTGGTTGATAGTTGTTCGTTGATGGTTGTCGGTTTTTAGTTGGTGGCGGCTTCTCGACTGACGAAAACCGGCTACCGAACAACGAAGTACGCACTACCGACCTTTGCACCCACCACCTCACACCTTTCACTTCCCGCTGATGACAACTGCAATCCTCGGCGCCGGGCTCGGCGGGCTGGTTACGGCGTTTCGGTTGGAAGCGGCGGGTGCCACGTACGACCTTTTTGAGGCTGAGCCCGCGCGTGTCGGGGGCAATGTGCAATCGGCATGCATCGGGCCGTATCAGCTCGAAATCGGTCCCAACTCCTTGCAGCTAACGCCGGAGCTGGAGGAGTTGATTGCCGATGCGGGCCTCACGAGCGAAATCGTAGAGACGGCTGCCGTCAGCAAACATCGATTCGTGCTGCGCGGTGGGCGGCTGCGCAAGTTGCCGGGGTCGCCACCGGCGCTGCTGGCGTCGGGTTATTTTGGGTGGGGCACTAAACTGCGGTTGCTGACCGAGTTACTGCGCCGTCCCGGCGCTCCACTGCCGCCGGACACCACAATGGCCGCGTTTTTTGGCGAGCGGTTTGGGGCCGAAGTCGTGGAGTATGCCCTCGCGCCGTTTGTGGCAGGCGTATGGGCCGGCGACCCCGCCAAACTACTGCTGCGTGAAGCGATGCCGCGCCTTGCCGCCCTCGCCGACGAACACGGCTCGCTGATTCGCGGGCTGATGCGGAGCGCGAAAAGTCCAAAAGGCGCCGATTCAACACAAAATTCCACCACCGCCCGGCGGCGCATCGTATCGTTCCGGCAAGGGGCGGCGCAATTGCCGCAAGCACTGGCGGCGGGCCTGCACCACCTGCACCACGGCGCGGCCATTGCGGAGGTAGCCCACGAGCCCGGCGGCGGCTTCCGGCTGACCCGCGCCGACGGCCGCCCCACCCCTCGCACCACCTACGACCGCCTCGTGCTGGCATTGCCCACGCACGCTGCTGCGCCCCTACTGGCGGACGCCTTCCCGGAATTTGCCGCCGCCCTCGCCGCCGTGCGTTACCCGCCGATGGCGGCCGTGTACTTGGCGTACCCGCGCGCGGCCGTAGCGCATCCGCTCGACGGTTTCGGCGCGCTCTACCCGCGCACCGAGGGGCGGCGGGCGGCGGGCACCATTTGGTCGTCGTCGCTCTACCCAACGCGCTGCCCGCCCGACCAAATATTGCTCACCACCTTCGTCGGCGGCGACCAAACGCCCACCGCCGCCGACCTCCCCGACGATGCCCTGCAAACCGCCGTCGACGCCGAACTGCGGACGTTGTACGGTATCACGGCGGCGCCCGTATTTGGGCACGTGGCGCGCTGGCCGCGCGCCATTCCGCAGCTCGACGCCGCCATCCGGCCGGTGCGCACGGCGCTGCCGGGCCTCGAAACGGCGGGAGTGTTTGTCGTCGCCAACTGGGCTGCCGGGGTGGGCGTGCCTGATGTGGTGGCGCGCGCCGCAGCGGTGGCCGCACGGTTGGCGGAGGGCGCTTAATCAGTTCTATTGCGCGGGCTTCCGGCGCAGCGCGTGCCCACCTTACACATTGTGGGGCGTTTGTGCCGTTTCTTTGACCTATGAATGCAGCGCAGGCAGTAGTAGTCATCCCGACGTACAACGAACGCGAGAATGCCGAGCTGATTATTCGGGCGGTGATGGCGCTGCCGGCGGGTTTCGATGTGCTGGTCGTCGATGACAATTCGCCCGACGGCACGGCGGCCATCGTCAAGAGCCTACTCGATGAATTTGCCGGGCGTCTCTACCTCGAAGAACGCCCCGGTAAGGCGGGCCTGGGCACAGCATACCTGCATGGCTTCCGGTGGGCGCTGGCGCTGGGGTACGAGTTCATTTTCGAGATGGACGCCGATTTTTCGCACAACCCCGCCGACCTCGAAAGCCTACTCGCCGCGTGCCGCGATCAAGGCGCCGATCTCGCCATCGGCTCGCGCTACTCCAACGGCGTAAACGTCGTAAACTGGCCGATGAGTCGCGTACTCATGTCCTACTTCGCCTCGGCTTACGTACGGATGATTACCGGAATGCCCGTACACGACACCACGGCCGGGTTCAAATGCTACCGCGCGCAAGTTTTGCGCACAATTCCGCTCGGCAAAATCCGATTCGTGGGCTACGCTTTTCAGATCGAAATGAAATTTCTGGCGTGGTGCTACGGTTTTCGCATTCAGGAAATTCCCATCATTTTCACCGACCGCACCCGTGGCCAAAGTAAAATGAGTAAGGGCATTTTCAAGGAAGCCGTACTGGGCGTAGTGCAAATGAAAGTAGACAGTTTGTTTCGCTCATTTACCCGTTGATTTTTTTGATGAGTAGATGAGTAGGTGAGCCGATGAGTAGGTACTCTGATTTCATCTACTCGCTTAACTCATCTGCTCATCACTCATCTCATCCTTATGACTTGGCTCTACTTCAACTTACTGGTTTTCGCGCTGCTTGGCCTCGATTTGTTCGTGCTCAACCGGCGCGACCACATCATCGGCATTCGCGAAGCATTGGGTTGGAGCGCGTTCTGGATTGCCGTTTCCCTCACGTTCAACTACTTCGTGTACCTGTGGAAAGGCGAAGGGCCCGCCATTGAATTTCTGACGGCCTACCTGCTCGAAAAGTCGTTATCGGTCGATAATCTTTTTGTTTTTATTCTGCTCTTCAATTATTTCCGGGTACCACCACAATACCAGCATAAAGTGCTGTTTTGGGGTATTATCGGGGCGCTCGTGCTGCGGGCCACTTTTATTTTGGTAGGCGTCACGCTCATCAATAAATTCGCATGGACGACCTACATCCTCGGCGCATTTCTGGTGTACACGGGTTTTCAGCTTTTCCGCGCCGGTGGCGACCCCGAAATTCATCCGGAAGGCAATTTCATCGTGCGTTGGGTAAGCAAACGCTTACCCGTAACGCGCGATTTCGAGGGCGGTAATTTCTTCGTGCGTAAGGAAAAACTGCGGTTTGCGACTCCGCTTTTCATCGTCCTGCTGATGGTGGAAACGACGGACGTGGTGTTTGCCGCCGATTCCATTCCGGCGGTGTTGGCCGTCTCGCGCGATTCATTTATTGTGTATTCCTCCAACGTGTTCGCGCTTTTGGGGCTACGGGCTTTATATTTTGCGCTGGCGGGCGTCATCCATCTGTTCCACTATCTGCACTACGGCCTGGCGCTGATTCTGGTCTTCATCGGCGGCAAGATGATCGCCGGTTACTGGGATATTCACCTCGACGACGTTACCTCGCTGATGGTGGTCGGCGGTGTACTGCTGTTGAGTATGGTGGCCTCGCTGATGTTCCCGAAGGCGAATGCGGCGTAAGAATCGGACAAAAACCGTCGCCGGCAACCTCACGATAGGGCCAACTTACGCCATCACCGCCACTAGGCCCAGGGCTTGGTAGCCGAGTGGATAGTCGCCGATGATTTGGACGAATGGCAATGCCTCGGTGGTGCTGACCGCCTTCGTGAACAATCGCCAGGCTAGAGCGCCGGGCACAAGGAGCCGCGTACGAAACTGGCCATCAGCCGCTTCACGCTGCAAAGCCCAGCCGGTGGCGCCGTACGCAAACACCCACTCACCGCCGCCCGATCCAGTAATTTCGACACGCAATCGATCACCAACATTTGCGGCCGTGAACCGCAACTGCTGCGGCAGCCCCAATAAGCTGGTTGCCAGATAAGGCCGGTACAACTCCGGCTGATAAAGTACCACTTCCTGCCCAACCGCAAGCCGAATTTGCGCCTGATGGTGCCAGCGTTCGGTGTATTCGCGTGCGATGTGGAACCAGTTCGGCGATTCCGCCTGTCCGGCCCAGCCGACCGAGAATATTGCCGGTTCCCACGGATCGAGTTGCTGAATGGCTTCGTAGTATTGCTCACCCGACCACCGCAGCAACTCGCGCACGACGCGCGGGCTGAGCCGCTGCCCCACGCGCACCCATTCCCGGTTCAGGGAGTTGATAAAATCAACCAGGCCGGCATACTCCGATACGTCGTTTGCGGGAGAGATGCCAAAATGCCCATCCCGCAGCATCGATAGGTTGCGAAGGTTGCCATCGAGCAAATGCAGCGCAACATCGTAGACGCACCACTGCCCGGCCACCGTCGAGAGTTGCCACTCGGCTGGGTGTAGCGCCGTCAGCACCTCGTCGAGCAGCGCGTCGAGTTGCGGAAACAACAAGAGGGTATCAACCGGAGGTATTTGCATCCTGATTCAAACCAAAACACAAGTTTACATCATTCCAACACGTCGCTGGCGTCGTCTTTTTTGGCGCCCATTGGTAGGGTTTGCGGCGGGCCTTGCGGCAGCGGCCCGATGAAATCGAGCGGCACGAGCGGCGCCATATCGAGCGTATCAGCAGTGGTGTCGCGGGCGGTAACGATGAGGTCGCGCGCGGGGCCGTTGAGCGACACACCGGGCCATACCTTCTGAAAATCGACGTCGGAGATGAGCCCGCGCTCGTGCATCAGCTTCGAAATCAGCTTGAAAAAATACTGCGCCTTACCCCGCAAGTTGCCGTACGCATCGAACGAGCGCCGATACTGGCGCGGCGCGGGAATGATGGACGTCAGAAACAGGCTTTCGTTGAGCGTCAGGTCAGCGGCGCTTTTGCCGAAGAAGAAGCGCGCGGCCTCGGTAACGCCATATTTTTTCGGCCCCCACTCGATGATGTTGAGGTACACCTCAAACATTCGCTCTTTACTCACAAAACGCGGTTCGTTGTGTTCGATGATCCAAGTGATGAGGACTTCTTCGATCTTACGCGCAATGGTTTTCTTGCGCGTCAGGAACACGTTTTTGACCAACTGCATCGAGAGCGTGGAGCCGCCGCGCGCAAAGCGCCGCTCGCGCAGATTTTGAATCATCGACTTCCGAAACGCGCTTTCCATAAACCCTTGATGAATGAAAAAGCGCGGGTCTTCGGCCGTGATGATGGCGAGCGGCAGATATGGACTTACTTCGTCGTAGCCGACAAATTCGGGATTCGACGGCCCAACCATAAACGTTTTTACCGAGTCGCCTTTGTCGTTGTACGCCGTGTAGGCAAACTCGCGGTTGAGCTTGCTCAGGTCGGCGGCGCCGAAGCGTGTCACGCGGAATCCTTTACCTTGCAGGTTCGATTTCAGCACCAAATCGTCCAATTTAGCCATATCGAGCTTGAAATCGAGCGAATACTTCAGCCGGCCCACGGCCTGCATCCCATCAATTTCATCGAACATGCCGCGCGGTAGCGACGCCAGCACGGCGTTGGCCGGTAGCTCGTTGGTTTGCACATGCAATTCGATTTGCCAGCTCGGGCGCGGCCGAAATTCTACCGTTGGGTACGCCACCAACTGACCAAGTTGCACGGCGGTCGGTTGGTGGAGGGCGATGTAATCGGGGCCAAGCGTCGCTACGAATCGCGCGGCCGTTTCGGGGAACACGATGTCGTGCGCGGCCAGTCGCTTATGATAAATCCGTAAGCCTTTGAGGCGCGCCAGCCCGCGCACGGTGCATTCTTCGCGCCCGGCATCATACTCTTTGCCATCGAGCAACAGCGAAACCGTATCGAGCGACAAGCCCGCCTGATACCGGCGCGCGATGTAAGGTGCCACCAACCGGCCGCCGCGCTGGGCCGGATAGGCGATCAAGGCAAAGTGATAGTCATCGGGGTCGAGCGTGCCGTTCACGCGCACGTCGTTCGTCACCGAATCGACGACGAGCATCACCCGCCCCCGAAAACGCCCATCGGCGATGGCGAAGCGCGGCATCCGGCCGCGTACCCGGTGGTGCGGCGAAGTATACGCCACCGACACCCGCAGAAAAGTAGCCGCCGGCGGAATATTCTCGAACACGGCATCGACGATGCCGTTCAGCACCCGCCCCCACGGCCGCGCCCGTTGGGTAGCGGCCACTGAATCAGCGGCTTCGACGGCCGTTTTGCGCGTGCGGCGCAGTAGGAAGGCAAAGTTATTCGTGACCGAATCGCGCTTGACGGCCGTCAAGGCCACATCTTCGAGTTGAATATCAGAGAAAATCGGCCGCAGCCGCAACGCCGATTTCAGGCTGACCGTCGCTGTCACGCGGCCTACGTGCAGCAACGTATCGGCGCCGGGCGCCCGCGGCACCACCCGAATACCGCGCACCGCCACTGTGGTTAGGCCCGTAAACCTGGCCTCCCCAATCAGCAAACGCACCGGGTAGCGCGCCTCCACACGCCGCGTCACGCCGGCTACGGCGCGCGCCAATAGTTGGGCGCGGTACCGCAGCCCCAACACCACGGCCGCACCAACGGCCACCAGCACCAGCCCCAAAAGCGAGAAAAACGCAATCCGAACTCGGCGCGAGCGGTAAATACGGCGAACAAGAGCAAAAAATCGGGTCACGAGCAGATTGTACGGAACAAGCCACAAAACAACTGCCCGGCGAGCGGTTGCGGCGCGGCAGCAAGGCGAGCTTGCACGTTGAGCGGCCGGCGGGCTACCCCGTGACAGGTGCCCCGGCGATGAGCGGCATCGGCTTGCAAACGGACGAAAAAAGTGGTTGGCTACGCAAAATCACGACTCAAACCGCTCCACCAACAACACCCCATCCACGCGCTGCAAGCGTTGGAGCAGCCGGTCCAGGTGCGCTTTATCATTGACGTAGACCACGATCCGGCCCTCAAACAGCCCGTCGTCGGAATCGACGGTGATAGACCGCATATTGACTTTGAGGGAGTTAGAGATGATGCGCGTCACATCATTGACGAGGCCCACGCGGTCGGCGCCCTGAATGCGCAAGCCCGCCAGGAACGCGAGTTCCTGCTGATCGGTCCATTTAGTTTTGACGATGCGGTTGCCGTGCGACGCCAGCAGTTCCGTGGCGTTGGGGCAGGTGGTGCGGTGGATGATGATGCCGTCGGCGGGCGTCTCGAACCCAAACACGTCGTCGCCGGGGATCGGGTTGCAGCACGTTGCCAGCGAGTAGCTCAGGCGCGTACGTTCCGACACGACGAGGTCGTCGGTGGGTTTGCCGGTGAGTTGCTGCACCTTCTGGTCGAAGGTGTTGGGCTGAATGAGCAGCGGCGTTTTCGGCAGCGGCTGGGTGGGGTCGAAAATGACCGACGTGATTTCGCGCCCGTCAAGCTGGCCGATAGCTACGCGGTAGTAAAACTCCGGCAGGTTGAATACGTGGTAGTACGCCAGAAGCCGCCCCAGATTGGCGCGCGTCGGCTCGATGCCTAAGCTGTTCAGGCGCGCCTCCACGAGCAAGCGGCCATCTTCGGTTTTGGCGCGACGCTCGTCGCGCAGGAAGTCGCGAATCTTGGAGCGCGCCTTCGCCGTGACCACAAATTTCAGCCAATCCTCCACCGGGCGTTGGCTTTTGGAGGTGATTATCTCAATCTGGTCGCCGTTTTTCAATTCATAACTCAGCGGCACCAGCTTCTGATTGACCTTGGCGCCGAGGCATTGCAAGCCAATTTGCGAGTGAATCTCGAAAGCGAAATCGAGTACCGACGAATGCCCCGGCAGCACTACCAGCTTGCCTTTCGGTGTGAACACGAAAACTTCTTCCGCGAAGAAATTTTGGCGGAAATCGGCTACGAAATCGAGCGCCGACGCGTCGTTGTTCTCCAGCACCTCGCGCACCTGCGCAATCCATTGTTCCAGGCCGGTATCGGGGGCCGGCGCGCCTGAATCTTTGTATTTCCAGTGCGCGGCGTAGCCTTTTTCGGCGATGTCATCCATTCGCCGGCTTCTTATCTGCACTTCCACCCACTGGCCCACGCTGCTCATCACGGTCGTGTGGAGCGATTCGTAGCCGTTCGCCTTCGGCACCGAAACCCAGTCGCGGAGGCGGTCGGGGTTGGGCTGATAAAAATCGGTGACGATGGAGTACACCTGCCAACACGAAATTTTCTCCTCTTCGGGCGGCACGTCCAGAATGACGCGCACCGCGAACAGGTCGTACACCTCATCGAACGGAATATTCTGCTTGCGCATCTTCCGCAGCACCGAGCTGACCGATTTCGGCCGGCCCTTGATCTCGAATCGGAATCCCTGCCGCGTCAGCTCCTCCTCGATGGGTGCCGTGAATTCGCGAATCAGCCGCTTGCGGGTGGCTTCCGATTGGCGAATGCGGTGATGAATCGAGTCGTACGTCTCCGGGTCGGTAATTTTCAGGTGCAGGTCTTCCAGCTCGCTTTTGATCGAGTAGAGCCCCAGCCGGTGCGCGAGCGGCGCGTACAAGTAGATGGTTTCAGCGGCAATTTTGAGCTGCTTGTCGCGCGGCATCGAATCGAGCGTCCGCATATTATGCAGCCGGTCGGCGATTTTGATGAGAATCACGCGCACATCGTCGTTGAGCGTGAGCAGCATTTTGCGGAAATTTTCCGCTTGCTGACTCGTGCCATACTCAAACGTGCCCGAAATTTTGGTCAGGCCATCGACGATTCGCGCCACCTTCGGCCCAAACTCGCGCTCGATGTCGCTCACCTCGTATTCGGTGTCTTCCACCACGTCGTGTAGCAGGGCCGCCACAATACTCGTCGTCCCCAACCCGATCTCCTCGACCGCAATCTGCGCCACCGCCAGCGGGTGCAAAATGTACGGTTCGCCCGATTTACGGCGCATTTCCTTATGCGCTTCCATCGAAAGCGTAAAGGCGCGCTTGATCGTTTTGGCGTCGCCGGGGCGCAGTGTAGGCTTCGCCAGGCGCAGCAGCCGGCGGTAATGGCGCAGAATAAGCTGGCGTTCGGCCGCCTGCGGGTCAGAAGCCATCGAAGCCGAAAGTGGGACAGAAAGCATGGAGTAACAGGAAAAATGATCGGCGCGCGGCCCGCGAGGGCAAGTATAAGGCTCCCGCAACACCTGCGCGCCCCAGCGGATGCAAATCGGGTGCCCTAGTGTCCTGTTTTCATCCAAAACAACGCGTCCCCGCAAGCCCTCCAGCGCGCGAACACGGGCCGGGCGGCGTAACATTGTCGGCCGGGTATCCCACCCTGTTATTACCCCGGTACGGGCGGTTCACCCTCGGGGCGGTAGTTTTGTGGGTATCTTCGGGAGTCGAACTCTCGATTATGCTCTTCTGCGCTTTTCGCGCCACCCGTTTTCGCTTCCTCGCTACTCACTGCTCTTCATCTCGCGCATCTGGCTCTATGCTCCGTAGCCTTCGTTTTGCGTTGCCCCTGCTCGCGCTGCTGACCGTCTCGACCGGTATCGCTCAGGCCCAGGAAACTCCGGCCGCCGCGTCTCCGGCCGAACAGGTACCGGTCGATCAGCCGCCGCCTGGCACGCCCCCTCCGCCGCCCGATTCCCTCAAAATCGGGCTTTCCGACGTAGATGTGCTGCCGAGCGCGATTGACACCCGCAACTGGCTGCTGCTCGACAAAGACATTCAGCTGGAGCTGGGCGGCGCCGTCGATAACGTCTACAATTTCAAGTACGATAAGGCAGCGAAGCAGTTCCGGTCGTTGCGTCGGCGCTACCCTGAGCATCCGATGCCGTACTTCCTGCTCGCGCTCAACGAGTGGTGGAAGATCGTACCGACGCAGATTCAGTCGAAGGAGTTCGACAAAACATTTTTTGCCTACGTCGACACGGCGATCTACTTCGGTGAAAAGCTGTGGAAGAAAGACAAGAAAAACTACGAAGCCGCGTTTTTCCTATCGGCGGCGTACGGATTCGATGCCCGCCTGAACTCAGAACGCGCCAATTGGCGCAAAGCGACTGTCTCGTCGCGCCGCTCGCTGGAGTACATGCAGAAAGCCAACGAGGCCAACGGACTCAGCGCCGAGTTTATGTTTGGCTCCGGCCTGTTCAACTACTACGCCGTCTGGATTTCGGAGAACTACCCGCTGCTGCGCCCCGTACTGATCTTCTTCCCGAAAGGCAACAAGACTCTTGGCCTCCAACAGCTCAAAAACGTGGCAGAAAACGGTTTCTATACCGGTACCGAAGCCAAGTTTTTCCTGATGCGCATCTACCAGAACGAGGAAAACAAGCCCGAACTGGCCAAGCCAGTCGCTAAGTTTCTGGCCACCAACTATCCCGACAACGCCTACTTCGAGCGTTTTTACGCCCGTCTGGCGTTTGCCGAAGGCGATTTCAAAACCGCCGAACGCCTGTCGATGGATATGATGGACAAGATCAAGCGTCATCAGCCGGGTTACGAGGCCGTGAGTGGGCGCTACGCGGCGTACTACATTGGCTTCTTGCAGCAGCACAAGTACAAGAAACTCGACAAGGCGCGCGACTACTACAAGCAGTGCATCGCTTTCGCCCACGAAACTGGTGAGGAAGACTCGGGCTATTACCAGTACGCCAACATCAACCTGGCGCACATCGCCGATCAGCAGGGCGATGTCGAGGGCGCCGTCGAGTTTTACCAAGAAGTACTCAACGTTGCCGAAAAGAAGTCAGATGCTTACCGCGAGGCGAAAGATTACGTCAAGAACGCGAAGAAAATGCTCAAGGCGAAGAATCGCGGAGCGTAGGCACGACCTATAGTGGTCGTAGCGTTTATCAGTGGAAGCGCAAAATTGTTCTCCCGACGCCCGGCGGGTGGGGCTCCGGTGGGGCGCCGCCGGCCGGGCGTCAACCATTTGCATCAGCAGGGCGTCACAATTCCGTTCTCATATCTCACGCAATTTAAGTTTTTAATTTATGCTTTTTAGCTTGGTCACGCTGAGTGAGATGCTTCAGGTCAAGGATATCTTCCTGACTCCGGTATATTTGATTATAATTTATATAGTAGCCATGTATTTTCGTCCAAAAATTACTACTCCGCTTACGATTAAATATTACATGCCTGCGCTGATAGTCAAGCTATTAGGCTCCATCGCCTTAGGACTGGTTTACACTTTTTATTATAATGGCGGTGATACGAATAATTATTTTTTTCATATAAAGCTTGTGGACGATGCTTTTTGGAAATCGCCAACATTGGGCTTGAAACTCTTATTCTCTTCCGGACAGTACTCGTCTGATATAACGCTGTGGTCTAAACGCATGTTTTGGTACAATTCGCCAGCCGAGTTTATGGTGGTGCGCATTGGCTCGGTGTTGAGCTTGCTTTGCTTCTGCACGTATTCAGTCATTGCAATGCTTTTTGCATTCATTAGTTTTTCCGGGATGTGGGCAATGTTTCGCACATTCATCAAACTATATCCAAATTTACACCGTCAATTTGCGATTGCTCTGTTTTTTATGCCGTCCGTCTTTTTTTGGGGAAGCGGCTTGATGAAAGATTCGCTGTGTCTGGGTGGGCTAGGTTGGCTGTTGTTCGCCGTTTACCGAGCTGTTATTGAGCGCAAAAAGGTAGTGCAATCCATTGTCATCGTCATTGTGGTGGCTTACCCGGTGTTAATCATGAAATCGTACATCCTGTACGCATTTATGCCACCCGTTCTGTTTTGGATCATCAACGAAGCAGGCTCGCGGATTCGCAATCAGTTGGCGCGGCGGCTTCTCAAACCATTGTTTCTGGTGGCGGGCGTCGGCGTGGCCCTCATCGGGCTGACGCAGCTTTCGGCCGGTGATGCCCGTTTCGACCTCGACCGCGTGGCCGAACGCTCCCAAATTACGGCCGATTACATTTACCGTGTTAGTATTGAGCAGGGCGGTGCCGCCTACCGGCTCGATGCCAACGATGGTTCCCTCGGCGGGATGCTTCGCACGCTACCGCAAGCCGTCAACGTGACGTTGTTTCGGCCGTACCTCTGGGAAGTGCGTAACCCGGTGATGTTGCTCTCGGCACTCGAATCGGCGGCGTTTTTGTACCTCACTATTTCGTTGGTATTACGTACGGGGTTGTTCAAAACGATCAAACTGATCTCCTCAGTCCCGATTCTACAACTATGCTTCGTTTTCTCGATCATTTTTGCCTTTTCGGTCGGTATAAGTTCGTATAATTTTGGCACTTTGGCGCGTTATAAAGTTCAGATGATGCCATTTTATTTGTCAGGTTTATATATTGCGCGTCATTTGTCGCTGGTTGAGCGACAGGCGCGCGCGCGCGCTCAACTTCAAACATTACAGGTATGATGAATGCGGCGGCGATTCTTTTGCAATAGCCGAACCTATTCAAAACGATAGACTCACCCGTTTTGGTTGATTCAACGTACGCCCGCGCGCCACCACCCCGCCAACCACCGCCCAAGTGTAGGATGCGACCACAGGCGCGACGGTACAGCACCGCTAGTGGCTTCTATGGCGGTGGCAGATTCAGTTTTTGGCTGCAACGTACCAGCCACCGCCTCCCGCACGGCCTGCACTAGCAGTGGCAGTCCCGCCGCCAGTTGTAACAGCGGGTACGTGACATACGAATCGGCAGGAGTAGGCCTGATGAGTGCTTGCGCCAGAATACCGCCCGTATCGATACCCGCATCGACCAAATGAACCGTTACCCCGCAGTGGGCGGCATCGTTGGTGGCGAGCGCCCAGTAGCCGCCGTGAACGCCCCGGTAGCGCGGCGTAATGCCCGCGTGCATATTGATGAACGGCGCCGGCACACTTTGCAGCACCCGCTTGGCGATGATGCGCGTGCCCTGCACCACCACCACATCGGGCCGGAGCGCCTGTAGCGCCACGATGGCTTCCAGCGCGTTGATTGATGGTACGTGCTGCACTACCTCGACGGGCAAAGGCGCGTCGTTAAGGCCGAACTCGGCTTTGATTTTTTGCAGACGCGCGCCGGCCGTCAATCTCAAGGCTCGCTCGACAAGTAACTTGAACGCAATCTGCCCGGCCACCGTCGGCCAGCCAAGCTTTTCGAGGCGGCGTTTCAGGAGCTGTTTTGCGCCTACTGGTTCTTCGATGATGACCCCCACCACACCGGTAGTGGCTTGTAGGGCGTGAAAAACGATGTGGGTAGGTTCGCCGGGGCCGGCAATCAAGACCACGCGCGGCGCGGCCGGAGGAGCGACGCTCATACGCGGTGCAGAGTTCAAGAAGGGAAAGTGGAGGCTAAGGTCTGCGGCGCCCGCTGCGCGAGAAGACGCTCGGCGAGTTCGGCCATCGTGGCGCTTTCGAAGCCGTGCGCCTTGCGTAAGTGGTCGAAATGGGCCAACAGGCGCCGCAGATTCGCGAGATTTTGGGGAAGGTTGGCGCCAAAGTTTTCGGGGTGCCACCACAAATGAAAAATTTCACCGGTGCGGGCGGCGTGCGTCATCCCGGCTTCGATACGCCGCAGCCGCAACTCCTCGGCGGCGGCCAACCGGCGCGACCACGGCCGCAAAAACCGCGACGCCGGCAGGTTGTACGGCGGCCCGGCACCGGCCACGTCGGCGAGCCGGAAGGTGTGGTGCCCCGACAGGTTGATGTACGCATCCAAGAGCCGGGCACCGCGTTTCCAAAGCGCCTGCTGCTCCTCCGAGCGCTCCTTATAAATCCAGTGCGGCTCGTTGCCCCGGTAGCTGGTGAGGCCCAGCTCGGCGCCGATAGCGAGATATTCGGCGTTGTACTGGTTGCGCGGAAAAACGAGGGATTTTATTTCGACCCCAATCCGGCGGCCGGCGGCCACGGCGGCGGCGAGGTCGGCGCGAAAGGTGTTAGCGGTTTGGCCGCGTTCCAGCGCGTAGTAGTGGCAGAAGGTGTGCGTCGCGATTTCCTGCCCCGGCGTGGCCTGAATGCGCCGCAGTAGATCGAGGCCAAAGTGGTAGGGGTCGGTGGCTTCATCGAGACCAATGCCAGCCAGCGCGGGGTACGGCGAGAGATTAGCATTAGCGTATGCCGGCTGAAGGGCGAGCGCAGGCAGATTCGCCAGTAATTCAGCCTTTTGATCGAAAAACAGAAACCCAACCGTAGCCCACGTGGCCCGCACCTGATGCGCGCGAAACAGGTCGAGCATCGCCGGCACTGCCTCGCGCGTACCGAGAATGTTGGCGCCGTAGCCGGCCAGGGTGCGCTTGTCGCGCACGCCCCAAAACAACTCGTAATCGAGCGAAATGACGAAAGTTCCGGGCATAGTTGAGTTCGACGTTGGAAGGAGAAACCGTTGTGGCGCGCAGCTTCGGGAAGCGCGGGCCGCAGCACAAAATTACGTACGGCAGATGCGCGCCGGGTAGTCGGCTGTGGTGCGTAGAGGATCGCCAATTATCCAATAAGCAGCACAAACAGCGTCAGCAAAGCCGTGACGCCCAACGCAACCACCAGCATCGACCGAAACTGCCGGCCCTGACCCGATTGCCACACTGCCGCCGCAAGCATGACCGCCACCGGCACGAGCTTGGCCCACGCCGCACCTTCCACCCCAAGCCACAGTAGGAAGTAGTAGCTGGCGGCCGTGTAGAGAATCAGACCAATCAGCGAATTCCAAAGCAACTGCTTGGTGCGGCCCGTGGTGACGAGCAGTACGCCACCGAGTTGGTACACCGCCTTCAAAAAAAAGCCCACCAGCAACACCCGCGACAAATGCACCGATGGCCCGAATTTACCGTGCGTCAGCGTATCAATCACGAGCCCGGCCAAGCCGATAAGCACCAGTGCTGTCACGGCAAACAACCCAGTTATCAGGATAAACGACCGGTTGAGTTGCCCAAAACGGGCCTCCGCCGCGAGCTTGAAATACGTAGGCTCATAAGTGCGGTAAATGGTAATTGCCAGGATGTTGATGACGCTGCCATACTGCATCGCCACGTTATAGAGGCCGATGTCGGCGAGTGGGAAGCTCAATCGCTCCAGAAAAACCCGGTCGAGCGTATCAAAGAGCAGCGAGATGAGGGCCACCGGAATCAACGGCAGCGTAAACGTGAGCGCCGCTTTTAATACTGCCGGGTCGAGGCGCCAGCGTAGCCGTGGCCACAACGCCGCCAGACCGGCCAGCCCCAGCAGAATACTACCCGCCGCAGTGCCGCCCAATCGCCCTTCCGGGCCTTGCCCCAACTGCACGATCAGCCACAAACCCAGCAGGTTTTGCGCCAGTGCCTGGGCTATTGTAAGCCCCGCGAACGCCGCCGCGCGCTGCTCGATGCGGTATTGGAGCGTGGCGTACGTAAACGTGCCAAGCCCCAGATTGCCCAGCAGCGCCACGAACATAAACGGGAAAAACGCCACCCGAATCTCGGCGGCGCCGAACACCGCCACGCCCACGCCCGTAAGGACGGCCGTCAGCAGCAGCCCCCACGCCACGGTGTAAGCTACGCAGGTGCTGAGCAGGGCATCGCGCCGCGCGGGGTCGGGGTCGCGATAGTATTCGCGGATGTAGTAGGAATTGACGCTGAGCGTAAAAAACGGCGCCAAAAAGCCGTTAATCGACGTGATGTAGCCGACGACGCCGAAGTCGGCGCGGCTCAGATACCGCGAAAACAACGGAATAGTAAGCATCGCCAGGGCTGGCCCAAACGCCGAGGCGCCCAGATAGAACAGCGAGTTTCGCGCCTGTTCCGAACGCGCCAGCGCGAGCAAGGCGGGGCCGTTGAGCCGCGCGCGGATAGTGGAAAGATTTATGGGCATCCGAATGGTTCTGCGCGCAGCGGGCCTCCACCCACCGCGCCCGGAAACCGCCTAAATGTTGTAAATGTCGTGCTTGTACTGACTCAGATTCTTCGGCTCGCGGAACCACGCCACGGTTTCGGCCAACCCTTGTTCGAGCGAGTACTGGCACCGCCAATCGGTGAGGCGCTGAATTTTTTCGTTTGAGCCGAACAACCGGCGCACTTCGCTCTTGTCGGGGCGGAGGCGCTGCTCTTCCGTAACGATGCGCGCGGAAGGCCGAATTTGGTTGATGAGCGATTGGGCGAGGTCGCCGACGGTGATTTCGCTCTGGGTGGCGATGTTCACTTCCTCGCCGATGGTGGCGTCGTGCCGTGCGATGGCTTCAAAACCGCGCACCGTATCCTGCACGAACAGCAGGTCGCGGGTGGGCGTGATGTCGCCGAGTTTAATTTCGTCGGCGCCGTTGAGGAGTTGCGTGATGATGGTCGGAATGACGGCGCGCGCGCTCTGGCGCGGCCCGTACGTATTGAACGGCCGCACGATGGTCAGCGGCATTTCAAACGAGCGCCAGAAGGACTCGGCGATGCGGTCGGCGCCGATTTTGGTCGCCGAATACGGCGATTGGCCCTGGAATGGGTGTTTTTCGTCAATCGGCACGTATTGCGCCGTGCCGTACACTTCTGAAGTACTCGTCACCAACACGCGTTTCGTGCCGAGCATCCGCGCGGCCTGCAACACGTTCAGGGTGCCTTTGATATTGACATCGACGTAGTTGTCGGGCGAGTGGTACGAGTACGGAATGGCAATCAGCGCCGCCAAGTGGTACACCGTGTCGATGCCTTCCATCGCGACGCGCATCCCGTTGGGGTCGCGCACATCGCCGCTGAAAAACTCAATCTGGTCTTTTATTTCCTTCGGAATGGTATCGAGCCAGCCGTAGGAATTGAACGAGTTGTACAGCACGAACGCGCGCACCGAGTAGCCGGCACGCACGAGGTATTCGGTTAGGTGGGAACCGATGAAACCATCGGCGCCGGTTACGAGGACTTTTTCAGCCATTGGGGTAAGGAAAACGGGCAGTCAGCCGAGTGTTTTTGCAGGAGAAGTTTCTGTTGAAATCTACGGGGCGGCGGTGGCGCGGCTACCACGCCGTCCAGCCGCCATCGACGCACACGTTTTGGCCCGTCATGTAGCGACCCGCGTCGGAAACGAGCAGCGCGACGGCGCCTTTCAGGTCGTCGGGTTCGCCGCAGCGGCCGAGCATTGTTTTGCGCTCCAAAGCTTCCATGAAAGCCGGATTGGCCGTTTTGGTGGCCGGCAGCGGAAACGGACCGGGGCTGATGGCATTGACTCGAATATAGTGCGGCGCCAGCGCCGACGCCAGATATTTGGTCAGTTGAATGACGCCCGCTTTGGCCGCGCCATACGACGGCGGATTGACGAGATGCGGCTGTTCGTAAATGCGAAAATCGGGCGCGACGTGGCCGTACATCGACGCCGTATTGAGGATGCAACCGTGCGTCGTTTTCAGGTATTCGGTGGCTTCGCGGGCGCAATAAAATACCGCATCCAGCCCCATCGCGATATCAGCGCGCCATTGCTCATACGTAATCGATTCGGCCGAATTGGCTTGGCCCGACCACGCGTTATTGACCAGAATATCGAGTTGCCCGAACGTTTCCACGGTCTGCCGCAACGCCGCTGCCACGGCGGCGGGCTCCCGGACATCGACGCTCAGGCCGAGCGCGGGTGTGCCGAATTCCTGCGTCAGGCGAGCAGCGAGCGCCTCGCACCGCGCGCCCGTACGCCCGACCACCACCACCGCTGCGCCCTGCTCGGCGAGCGTTTCGCAGACGGCCGTGCCGAGGTAACCGGCGCCGCCCGTAACGAACGCCACCCGGCCGCGTAGCGAAAGCAGGTCGTGCAGTTTATTCATGCGAGAGAGTGAAAGCGGGTAGTCAGGGGGTAGAATGGATGCAGAAAACTAGAGCGGCGCGGCGCCGATTATGTGCTAATCAAGCGCCAATCAACGGTATTAATCGGTTGCCGAGGCGGTTTGCAAACGGCGCAGCACATTTTCGGCGAGGAGCAGATCGAACTCGTCGTCGATATCGACCACCAGCTCGCGCGGAGTGATTACGGCCCGATGCCGCCCCAGAATCAGCGAGAAAGATGCCGGGTTGGCCGCTAGAATACCCGGCGTAAATGCATAGAGCTGCCCATTGACGTGGTAGCCCGTCGGGAGCTGCTGCCGGGGCAGGAACGGCTGCGAACCGGGAATGAACGGTTCCACGGCCCCCGTTTGCTCGTCGAGGCGCCAGATGCGCGCCGGCGATTCGGCTAATTCACTGAAGGTGACGACCGAATCGGCTTCCCCGGCGAGAATTTTCGCCACGGCCGAATCAAAATCCTCTACCCGGCGTACCGGCGACGTGGTTTGCAGCAGCACGCACACGGCGGGCACGTACCCATCGGTCTCTTCGAGGTAGCGCAGGGTGTACCGAATAGCATCGGTGACGAGCGCGGTATCGGTCGCCAGTTCGGCGGGCCGCCACACTACCTCCACCCCCAACCGTTCGGCTAGCGCGCCGATTTCGGCGTCATCCGTGGAAACCACTACGCGCGGGGCATACCCCGATTGCCGCGCCGTTTCGATGGGATATTGCAGGAGCGGCTTGCCCAGCACCTCGCGCAGATTTTTGCGCGGCACGCCTTTCGAGCCGCCGCGCGCCGGAATGATGACTAGTACGGGCAGTGATTCAGCCACGAAACAGGAGATTTGGTTAGGCCGGCCGGTCGAGGCAAGCGGCGGCGCAAAGGTAGAAGGAGTGCGGTCGCAGTGGAAGCACCGTTCCTTGCAGCCCTCCGCCGCTTAGAACGAAAGGTGCTTGATATCTTCCTGCGCCTTGCGGTAATCTTCGTGCTTACCTACATCGAGCCAGTAGCCGAGCATCGGGTAATACCCCACCTTGCGCCCCTCCGCAATCAGCGTTTCCATCAAATCGGTGGCGTTGAAAAATTCGCCCTTTGGGATACGCTCGATGAGCGAGCGCTTCAGGAGGTAAATGCCGCCGTTGGAATAGTACGTGAACGTCGGTTTTTCCTTGAACGAAAGAATTCGTTCGTCATCGACTTCCAGCACGGCGTAAGGCACCGGCACTGAATAGGGCACACTTGCGACGCTCATATCGGCCCCGGAAGAGCAAAATGAAGCGTAGAAATCCTCGAAATCGATGTCGGTCAGCAAGTCGGAGTTCATCAGCAGCACGGTATCGTGCTCTAGACCTTCTACCAGGGCCAGCGCGCCGATGGTGCCCAGCGGCGCGTCTTCGCGGGTGTAGCGGATGGTAGCTTCCTTGGCTGAGCCATCGCCAAAATGCGCCTCCAGTTGCTCGCCGAGGTATTTGATGGTAATCGAGAAATTGCGAACGCCGAAGGAAATCAGCCGGTCTACATTGTGTTCGATAATCGGCTTGCCCCCGACGGGCAGCAGGGGTTTAGGCACGCTGTCGGTGAGGGGGCGCAAACGCTCGCCGCGTCCGCCGGCCATAATTACGGCGTCGAGGGGCAGGGCCGAACGGTGGTCGCGCAGGTCGATGACGCGCAGCAACCGGCCGTTTTCGTCGAGTAGCGGCACGAGGTAAATCTGCCCGTTGCGGAGCGCCCGAATATCCTCAACGGAATACGACCCGCGCCGCAACGCCCTAAAGCCGGCGTTCATGAGGCGCGTCACGGGCTCGTCAAGGCTGACCCCCGCGAGTAGCCCCCGGCGTACGTCGCCATCGGAGAGGGTGCCGGCGAGACGGCCTTCCAAGTCGAGTACGAATAGCGTCTTCGGGCTAGGCACGGCATCGAGCCGGGCAAGTGCCTGACGGCCGGTAGTAGAGTCAGGAATAGTGTGCGTGCGCAAAATCATACAGCAGAAAGCGAGGGCTCGCCCACATAAAAAGTCAGGCAATAGCCGGCACTACAGCAGCCGACGCGGCGGTGAGATCATAGAAATGCTTTTTGAGCAGCGGGGCCAGCTCAACGGTGCGCAGCACATCGAGAATCTCTGCCGACGGACTGGCATCGCCATACGGATTACGGGCTGCAGGCAGCGCCGCCTGAAATTCTGACGAGTACAACGTGTCGAGCGCCGTGCCGATGCTCGCGCGGGTCGGGTCGCAATTGATGACGCTGGCGGCCTGTAAACGGCCTTTTTGGCGGTCGCCGACGTTGACGGTACCGATTCGAAACGAAGGTGCTTCGGCCAAGCCACTCGACGAATTTCCCACCACGCCATCGACGTGCCGCAGAGCCGACAGGTAGCGTAATTGCCCGAGCGAAATGAAAGCCGCCGCCGTTTGGGGTCGCCGGGCGACGAATGCGTCGATCTGGTCGATGAGACCGCGCCCGTCGGTATCAGCGTTGGGCTTAGTGATAATGAGGTGCGTATCGGGTAGCGCGTCGAGGGCGGCGAGCAGCTCCTCCATCTGCGCCGTCGCGGTGCCGGTTTCGAGCGTGACGGGGTGAAACGTAACCAGTAGATTACGCTTACCAAGGGTAAAACCAATCGATTCCTCAAATGCTGCGCGGTCAAGAAGCGTCAGTCGATTGATATTTTCGATTCCCATCGAACCCACATTGAACACTCGTGCCGGGTTTTCGCCGAGCTGCACCACGCGCTGTCGGTACGGCTCGGTGGCGGTAAAGTGCAGGTGCGCCATCTTTGTGATGGCGTGCCTCACCGATTCGTCAAAGGCGCCTTCGGTCGTCTCGCCGCCGTTGAGGTGCGCGACCGGAATCCGGAAAACGAGCGCCGCCGATACGGCCGCCAGAATCTCGAACCGGTCGCCGAGTACCACGATCAGGTCGGGTTGCAGATCGGCCCACACGTCGGCAAACCCGATCTGGCCGAGCCCCATCGACTTCGTGATGCCCACCGGCGTATCACTCGATAGCAGCATTTCGACCCGTCGCGTGATCGGCAGACCATCGGCCTCGATCTGCCGCACGGTCAAGCCAAATTCCGGCGAGAGGTGCATTCCCGTCACTACGAGTTGCAAGTCGAATGCAGGATTGTCTTTTAGGCCACGAATCAGCCAGTACAATAAACCATACTCGGCGCGGGTGCCCGTCACGACACACACTTTACGGCTCGCGCTCACGCCGGTCGTCAGTAAAGAATCGGCCATCAGACGAGGTCGGCGAGGCGCAGCTTATGATCTTCAGGTAGCGCACGCACTACCTGCCGACCGATGAGCGAATCGATTTCCATCGGTGAAATACCATCGCCGGGGCGCTTCATAATCAAATCACTGGCTGTCAGGATGTGTCCGGCGGGGCGGTCAGCGGCCAGATGAATGCTCTTGCGGGCAATGGCGCGATTGGGCGTTTCCGACGCTGATGGCCGCTTACGTCCATCGCCGAGGGCTGCTTCGATGTTCCGAATCGCCGTCACCATCGCCGTCAGTTCGTGCGGTTCCAGAGAAGCGCGATGGTCGGGGCCGGGCAGAGTCTTATCGAGGGTGATGTGTTTTTCGATGCACACCGCGCCAAGTGCCACCGCCGCAATGGGTACCTCAATGCCGAGGGTATGGTCGGAGTAGCCGACGGCCACGCCGAGTGCTTGTCCGATAGTGGTCATGGCCCGCAGATTTACGTCGGCCATCGGCGTAGGATATTCCGTGTTGCAATGCAACACCGTGATGCGCTCGCGCAGCGTACCGGCGGCCACTAGGATATCGAGCGCCGTCTCTACCTCACCGAGATTGGCCATGCCGGTACTCATGATAACCGGGCGGCCCAAGGCCCCAATCTGCCGCAGAAACGGCAGGTTGGTTAACTCGCCCGACGGCACCTTGCTGAAGTCGAGATCGAACTCATCGAGCATTTCCACGCTCGCCGTGTCGAAGGCAGTGGAGGAAAACCGAATGCCCCGCTCGCGGCAGTAAGCGATGAGTGCCAGATGGTCGGCGCGACTGAGTTCGAGTTTCTTCACCATCTCCAACTGCGATTCGGCTTCACCCGTCGTATCGACCTGATAGGCTGCCTTTTGCGCTGTTCGACTAATGTTGTGTTCCGCGATGAAGGTTTGAAACTTCACGTAATCGGCCCCGGCAGCGGCGGCCACGTCCACGAGTTGGCGTGCCAACTCCAACGAGCCGTTGTGATTTACGCCGGCTTCGGCAATGATGACTACTTTTTGGTGCATTGGGCGATGATGTCGCTGAAATCGGAAGCGTCGTAAGGATACTTCTCCATCAATTGCTTTTCCAGCTCCAGCATTTTTTCCCGTGGGCGGTCTTTGACGCGCCGCGCCGGCACGCCCATGTACAGCCCCCAAGGAGCCAAATCTTTCGTCACCACGCTACCGCTCGCCACCACGGCACCCTCGCCGATGGTTACGCCGGGATGAATGACCACATTGGTTCCGATGAAGGAATGCTTGCCGAGTACGACGTAAGAGCGATAGAAGGAGCGAAACTCAAGCGGAATTGTCGGAATCGTTAATCCACCGCCGCTCACATCTTCTGTCCCCGTGATGATGCGCACGCCGGAACAGATGCCGACAAAATCTTCGGCCACAAAAAGCCCCCCACCAGAGATGGTCGTTTGGGTGGCTAAGTGAATGTGGCTGCCAAAATACGCACCTTGGCCGGCCGCTAAATACGCAAACTCACTGATGATGATATTGCTTTTCAGCGTCACCAAATCCGGCCGGATGATGGTGACAGGATCGTAAATCGTGACTTTTTCACCGATTTCCCGAAAGGGAAGCAATTGTGCTGCGGACATAATTAGAAGGGTGATTAACCAGCGAACGATGATGGAGATGCGCAAATGCACCGGCAGTGCCTACAACCCCACCGTACTCGGAATATTGATCAGCCGCGCCGCAATGCTTTCGGCGCCGCTCAAATCGGCGGTGGGGCAGTGGGCGTACATCGGGAGGCGCGACATTAGCTCCCAAGCGGGGCGCGTCATCAGGCCCACGTCGTTGGTGGCGGCCAGAATCAGGTCGCGCTGGATTTCCTGGCCTTTGTCGAGCAAGAGACAGTTGAGCCAGTAATTGGAGCGTCCGAATGCCGGCTCTTCCACGAACCGAATACCCGGCACATCGGCGAAAGCGGCGGCGTAGCGGGCGGCCAAATCGCGCTTTTGCTCCAGAAAGCCGGGGAGCTGCTCCAGCTGCGCGCAGCCGAGGGCGGCGTTGAGGTTCGGCATCCGGTAGTTGTACGCAGTTTCGTCGTGGACGAACTCCCAGCGGTGCGGCACTTTGGCCGTGGTGGTCAGGTGCTTGGCGCGGCGCCCCAACTCTACGTCGTTGGTGAGGATGGCGCCGCCGCCGCCCGTCGTCAGCACTTTGTTGCCGTTGAAACTGAGGGCGGCAATGCGGCCCACGTTGCCGGTGTGCTTGCCTTTGTAATAGGAGCCGAGCGATTCGGCGGCGTCTTCGATGAGCGTGATGTTCCACTCCTGACAAATGGCGTCGAGCGCATCGAGATCGACGGGGTGGCCGAAGGCGTGCATTGGTACCAGCGCCTTGATGCGGCGGCCGGTGGCGCGGTTGTACGCGAAGCCGTCGGCGCGACGTTCGGCGGTAGCGGCGAGGTGTGCAGCGAGTTTATCGGCATCGACGCCGAGTGTCGTTTCTTCCGAATCGACGAAGTGTGGCACGGCACCGCAGTAGCTCACGGCGTTGGCGGTGGCCACGAACGTGAGGGCGGGCATCAGCACTTCATCGTCGCGGCGCACGTCGCTCAGCAGCAGACAAATGTGCAGGGCGGCCGTACCGTTAGCGACGGCAATCGCGCGTTCGACGCCGCAAAAGGCAGCTAAATCGGCTTCGAAGCGATCCACGAACTTACCGACCGACGAGACCCAGCCCGTATCAATGCATTCTTTGAGGTACGTCCACTCGTTGCCTTTGAACGTGGGAACGTGGAGCCCGACAAAATCAGCGGCCGCTTGCGGGCCATGCAGCACGGCCCGCAGCGTCTCGACGACGGTTTGGGGCAGCGTGGCGGATAGGGTATTTTGGGAAGTAACAGCAGCGGTGGCAACGACCGGTGCAGAAGCGTTTTGCGGCATGGGGCAGCTAAATAGGAAAACGAATCCGCCAGCAAAGGTAGCGCCGGGGCAGCGGCGGCGGCCGGAAACGGCCACGGCCCGTCCGCGAAGTATCGCGTACGGGCCGTGGTTGCGTGCTACCTGAGCAGACGACGGGCGGTTTCGGCGGCGGTTTCCGCCGAAGTATACCCGGTGGCGCTACCGCAAAATATACAACTTACCCCACGTTTTGTGGAACGCCTTGCTATCGCCGGCCGTGCGGAAACTCTTGAAGTTTTCGGTGTCATCCTGCACCACCACGCGGTAGAGGTACACACCGTTGGCGAGGGCATCGCCGTACTCATCGGTGCCGTTCCAGGGTAACGTGCCGGCGTTGTTGCCCACGCGCAGGTCGGTACCGAGCTCTTCCTTCGTGATCTCGCGCACGACCTTGCCCGTGACCGTCATGATTTGAATCTTGAGGTTTTGCGGCACTTTACCCGTGATGGTAAACAGGAAGCGCGTGTTGGTGGAGAACGGGTTGGGGTACGGGTAGAAATTCGAGATCATCGTCTCGTTGATGACCTGAAATTCCGATTTGTGCGCCTCCGTGCCGGCCAGATTGCCCGCCGCATCGGTCGCCTGCACATCGAGGCGGTATTTGCCGTCTGCGAGGCGACCGGGTTCGTAGGTAATCAGCAGCGGCTTAGTAGCTGTCGCGGCCTGAATGCGGATTTGGGGCGAATTGATCGGAATCTGCTCCCCCATTGCCTGGCCCGGTCGCGTGAGTTTCATCGTCACGTTCTGCGGATCGAGAGGGATGTTTTTATCTTCGTCGCGCACCGAAATCGTAATCACCGGCGAAGGCGCCACGATGTCACCGTACAGAATGTGTTGCCCGTCGAACGCCACATCGACCAGCGGCGCCAGGTTCGGGTTCACGACCCGGAAAGGGGCTTCAAACGAGTTGTTGAAATCGTATTGTTCGGGCTGCATCCGACCGGGATTTACCTCGACGTGCAGCAAGTAATTACCCGTTGCGAGGCGTGTGGTGACGAACTGCCCCGCCGCCCAGCCAAGCGCATCGGGCCGGAGCGCGGCCATTCGACGCCGGAGCGTCATCCCCGTAACCGGCGTGCGGCTTGTTGCATACAGCACACTGAATTCCGCCGTTACCGAATCGCGGAAGGGCACCGTGGAAATATTCTGAAACGGCACCCGTAGACGCACCGAGCCGCGCTCGACCTGCGCGTCCAAATTCAGCGCCGATGCCGGGATACTGTCTGGCCGGACAATGCCTTCCGGCACGCCGTCGTACGTTACGAGCCATTGCTCTAGCTGCGGAGCGCGCCGGAAAACGGTGTCTTCGGTGGCAAGCACCAGCCGCGCCTTCGGATACACCACTGGATTAATCGCGCCCATCAGGCTAAACGACGACGTGGAATTGAGCGGGTTCGGTGTAATCGGCACTGGCACGGGCGGGCCGTCCTGGCCGTTTACGTCAATCGGCACGATACTGAGCTTGTATTGCGACGTAGCCGACTCACGGCGCACGGTCTGCACCACCTCGCGCCACTGCTGCACCGGCCCGATGACCGTCGAGCGGATTTCGCCGCGCGGCTCGTTGGTCTGGCGGCTGGTATCGAGGATGACGGTTTGCCCAAAAACCGGGCGCGAGCGGTCGTACGTTTTCTCACTGGCCGAACCCAGGACGCCGCCCTTCGTGCCGACGATGACGTAGGGGTCGCCGCTGTGCAGCGAATCGACCATCCGCGCGCCGAGCGTTTTCAGGGCATTGAGGAACACCGGATTCTGCGCCCGCATTTCATCAAAAGGCACGCGGTTGGCGGTAACGAGCGCCACGATGTAGCCCGTGGGGACGCGCTCGATGAGTTTGGCGATGGAATCGACGCGGCCGGTCAGAACCGGGTTGTAGCGCACCGGCATCGATCCCGGAATCGCCGCCAAGGTCGCGAGTCCGACCCGCACAGGTGATGTCCCCACGCCGCCCGAAGCGTTGAACATGTTGTAAGGGAAGCCAGGCAAACCATTATCCTGTCCGTACGCACTGGATGGGTCGGCAAGGGGAAAACGTCCATTATAAATTAAGTCGTCTATCGTGACGGGCGTTAGATCACGCGGGTCGAAAACCATCACGAACACGTTTGGCACATTGATGTGCGCGGTAGGGCGCATACCCGTCGAGCCGTTAAAGCCAATACCATCGGGCGGCACCGAAAAGGTGCGCCGCGTCGACCAGATGCTGTCGCCACTCTGCGTGCGCAATACCATCCGCAATAACGTCGGCGAATAACGCCATTTGCCCGATGGTGTAGCTTGCGAGATCGATACTTTCTGATCGCGGGCAAACTGCCCGTGGTGGCTCTGCGACCAACCGCCCAGCGAGGCCGAAATATGCCGAAATGAGGAGGTAGCCCACGTAGAATCTTCGCCGGGCAAAATGGTCTGCGGCCGGAAGCGCCAGTACCACGCCACCGAATCCTGACCGGGGGTAGCGGGCAACGTCGGGCGCCACAGCGGATACCTACCGGCAGTGATGAGCTGCCGAACCAGAATCGGGCTACTGAACGACGGTACGGTATCGAGCTCGAACGTGTACTCGCGGTTTTGCGCCAGTGGTTGGTCGTATTCACCTACTAAGCCCGGCGTAGTGTTCGGGATGATGGCAAATTCCTGCGGGAACAACGGAAATACACTACCCGACGGGAACGAGTAGGTGAGCGTTACCCGGTTATTCTGCTCGTTGAGTTCGCTCACTGAATCGGGGTAATCGACGAAGACATCGAAGGTGTTGCTACCCTGCGCGGCAGCAGCGGGCGGATTGGGAAGCGTGAACACGAGCGTATCGCCGTAGAATACCGGCTGAAACGCGCGCACCACCTGTACCGGCATCCCACCATACGTACGCCGCACTTGCACGCGCACCGAGTCGCGGATGGCTTTGCCGTAGTTGCGCACCCGCACCACCACTTGTAACCCCGACGCGCGCGCCGTCAGGCGCTCGCCAGGCAAGGCGCGTAGGCTGACCGTGGTATCGGAAATCGCGTAGTCGGGCTTCGCGGGGGAGAAGATGCGCGTGGCAGGGTCGGTCTGCAAAATCATCGCCATCGCCATCGAAATGCCGTTTTCGTTCCGCATGAGCAGTGGCGGCAGGGCTAATTCTACCGCATGTAGCTGCTGCTCACCAATGGTACGGCCGTAACTCGTCGAATCGTTGAATATGGCCCTATAAAAGGCCGTAGAATACATATTCAGCAAATCCGGGTATCCAAACCCACCATATGCCAAAAAACCGATGGCGCCGTGTCTGGGGGTTAGCACCCAGTCTTCGCCGAACGAGCGGAGCACGCCCGGAGGAGTTGGCACGAATGCATTACCCGATGCACAGCCATTCATAAGCATAAAAGGATACCGACCAACGTTGCGGTAGTTGGCCAGCGCATCCGACGCCCGCCCGACATCTATTTCCGAGGTGTTAGGCGATGAATGCCCGAAGAATGTAATGAGCGCCAACCCCCGGTTGACCTGCGCCGAGACGTTTACCTCCGTCACGGTCTGACTGGTGTTGCCGCGTAAAATGCTGGTCACGTGCCCGCCGAAAAATACAGAGTCTTCTACCCGCCGAGCGTAGTTGGCGAGGTAACCCCGGAATTGCACCTGCTCAGACGGAACCCTACCCCCGCCCAAATGGAGTACCTCTTTGCGCCAATCGGCCAGCGGGGCAGCTTCGTGGGCGCGAACTTTATCGAGATACCCGGCTACCTCTGCGGCCGATATTGCCGCGATACGGCCGGTCGGGATGCGCGGCGCGTATTGGTCGTTGCGGAAATCGGCGGTGAATGCTATGTCGGAAGCCGGGTAGCCAAACGGCGGGACTACACTGGTGTTGAAGAGAATGCGGAAGTTGACAATAGTAGCAAGTATGCCACTCACTGGAACAGGCTCGTGCCCCTTACCAATCAGGAACAGAAAACCCGCCGGCGCCGGGCCGCTACTCATAAAGGAAGCAAACCGACGGATGGCATTCGGCGAGGCATCGCCGTAATGGAACACATTGTAGAGTTGATCCATCACCATCGACACGGTATCGTGGCCGCCGCCAAGCGGCGAAGCGCGGTACGCCGCATAATCGCGCACGGGGCGGATGCCGCTGGTATCGGTCACCACTTGCTTGCCCGTCACGATCAGATACGCGCCGGGGCGCGGCGTCAGTACGCGCATCCCCACGGCGCGGCCGGGGGCGGGTACGCGCGGCGCGGCATCGTTGGCCACGAACACTTGACGGGCAATGGCGCTGGGCGTGGGTACTACTACTCCCCATTGCGCACCAGCCGTTTGGCCGGTAATTCTAACTGGCGTGGTGGGGTCGGTTACGTCGTAGGCTACGGCGGCGGCAGGTGCCGTATCAAACAGCAAATACTGGCTGGCGCCACCAAGGGTGGAATCAGTGGCGAAAAGGCGGCTCTGACCACCCAAAGCATTGGGAGCGGCAGCAGCCAAGCGCGCGTAGTTGAGTCCGCTGAGGGTCGAAAAATCCGTTGCATCAGCAGCCAGAATGACCTGGAGCCCCAGCACACCGGTAGCGCTGAAATCGGAATACTGCAAGGGCACCCGCAGCAACTGATAGCCGTAGGGCGGCATCGAGGGGTACGGCGGTGTCGAGCGAATGACGGTGATGACCTGAGCGGAGCCAGTACCCGTAATGGTCGCGATATTGACCTTAAACGGTCGCGGCTGCCAGCCCAGCGTACTCGCCACCATAATATCGGCATACGGCGTAAAGTGCGTGGAATCGAACGGGGCCGGAAGCGTGATGGTGAACGCATACCCGTTCACCGGCGGCGGTTGGACGCCAGCGGCGTTCGCATTCAGCCGATACGCAAAGCGCGGCCCCTGAAATCCCTCGTTCTTGTCGAGCCACGGCATGGTAGCCAACGAGACATCATCGTACACTTTACCGCGCTCGTAAGCGGTTGCCAACGACTGCACCAGTTGCTGCACGTGGTGGCGCACGGGGGTAAGGCCCGTCGGGTTGGAGGTCAGCGCCGGCATTCGGCGGGTAGCCGTGCCGGGCGCGGCGATGGTGAGGAAGTACGCGGCCGTATCGGCGTAGAGCGCTCGCACCTGTGAGGCCTGCTCCGAAGGATTTTTGTACATCTCGCGCTCCAGAAGGCCGTCGTTGGGGGCGCCCCAGAAATCTACGTAATCGGCGGCGTTGAAGGTGCCGTCGGCTTCGCCCGCCACGTAAATGGCTTGCTCCTGGCCCCGGCGCCAAAGCTGGAGGCGGCGCGGATCGAGGGTGGTAAGGGGTACGCCGGCTGCTGTGAGCCACGCGTTGGTTAGGCGGTGAATGCCCCGCTGACCGACTTTGATCTTATAATACGGCTGCCCGGCCTCGATCCATTCATTGCCGAATTTGCCGATTGGGCTGGTCTGCTGCGCATTGACCTCGGAACCGGCGCCCAACAAGAGCGCCGTCAGGAGGGTAGGCAGCAGAAAGAGACGATGGGTAAAAAGTCGGGACATAGGATAGAATAGCCTAATGCGAATGCAGAGAAACCTGCAAGACACCCGCCGCCCCCAAACAAGTTGGGGGCGGCGAATGGCTTAGTTGAAAGAATAACCCAGGGAAACGATGATGCTCGACAGCTTCGCCGAGCCGGTCTGCGACACATCGGAGTTGGCGGCCACTTTGGAGAGCGCCAAATCGAGCGTGATGCCGCTGGTGGCCACGCCCACCCCGAAGTTGGGCTGCACGCGGGTTTTGTCGGCGCCGTCGAAGGTCTTAATTTTCTGCGCGTTGTTGACGCCCGCCCGGACATAGGCGATTTTCGCCCAGCCGATTTCCAGGCCCACGCGCGGGTCGATGCTGACGGGTTTGCCCGACACCAGCACGTTGCGCTTACCGTCGAAGGTGGCGTCGAGATCGGCGGCGGCGAGAACGGTGAAGTCTTCGCCAATGGCAAATTGGCGGCTCACGCCCAGCACGGCGCGCGGCAAGGTCAGTTCCAGGGTGTTGCCGGGGAGGGTGTTGTTGGTTTGCGCGTACACATCGCGCAGTTCGTCGGCGTTGATCGACCAGGCGTTGAAGGTGCTCGTGATGTCTTTCACCATCAACCCAAATTGCCAGTTGCCGCGCCGCAACTGCGTACCGGCATCGAGACCAAACCCCACGGCGTTGGCGAATTTGCCCACGTTGCGGTAAATCACCTTGGCGTTGGCGCCGACACTGAGCCCTTCGATGGCGCTCATTTTGCGGCCGTAGGAGACGATGAACGCGTAATCGGCGACGGAGAAGTACTG
Organism: Hymenobacteraceae bacterium; assembly: GCA_031425525.1. Lineage (GTDB taxonomy): Bacteria > Bacteroidota > Bacteroidia > Cytophagales > Hymenobacteraceae > JANNMJ01. Next base: position 52,726 of record JANPJM010000016.1, read on the forward strand.
AATCTTGTCGTAGCGGAGGTAGCCGTACTGGTCGGCGAGGCCACGGGTATCGGCAATGTCATCGACACCCATTCGGATGACCGACACGCCGATGGCCGACTTATCGTCCAAGGGCATCGCGAAGGCACCGTAATCGTTCTTGACGATGCCCGAAAACAGCTCGGAGTGCATCAGCACGGCGTTGAATTTTTTGGGTTGATACACCAGCCCGGCGGGGTTCCAGTAGCCGGCGGTGGGGCCATCGGCGATGGCGGCCTGCACGTTACCCATTCCGAGGGCCCGCCCGCCGACCCCGATGTTGAGAAATTCGTTGGAATACTTTGGGGTGGTGGTTTGCGCGGTGGCGGCGGTTGTGGCCGCCACGGCTACTGCCGTGAGTACCAACCCAGTCAGCGGACGAAGAAATGCGTGCATCAATTAAAGTAAAGATAAGTTTCGGCGAGCAGCGAGAGAAGCGGCGCCCCCTTGGCCTCGGCCCGACACAGCGTTGGGCAGAGTCCTAACGTTGGCACGGCCGCCTTGCGTGTGCGGTAACGAACATTTACTGGCGGCTCGTTCCGACAAAAATACGTTTCGGCTAGGCGCCAATTAGTTGCCTATGGGCTTAGCCAATGAATTTGGACGTTGAACGTCGCTTTTTGCGCGACCAATCACTGCTGGGGTGAAGGGATTTGGGGCGGAACGAGTACGAAAAGCAGGGTAACGGAACGGAACGCCAAGCTCCTGCTTGGTGTAGCCCGCCGCGCGCCAAGCAAGAGCTTAGCGTTACGTTGCAAAACAGAGCGCGGAACGCGGCGCGGCGCAGGGCGTAGCGGTGAAAGAAAAAAAAATAAATTTTTTCACCCAGTACCTTGCATAACCGAGTACCTTGTGTATACCTTTGTGTTGTTCAAAGAAGAGACCGCCGCCCGATTGGGTTTTTTTTACCTCCAACTACTTGGCAATGCATAGTACCCGGCTCGCTCTAGTACCCGGCGCAAGCCAGTACCCGGTTCGGGCCAGTACTGTGGGGTTTCATCTTCCTGAACTCGATTTCGCTTTCTCTCACCTTTTTTATACAGCCCTTATGAAGGTCGAAAATACGCAGGTTCAGATGCGCAAGGGCATTCTGGAATTCTGCATCCTGGAAATCATCGGGCGGGGGCAGACCTACGCTTCCGATATGCTCGGCGAGTTGACGGCCGCGCGCATGCTGGTAGTGGAGGGTACGCTGTACCCGCTGCTCACGCGGCTTAAAAACGCCGGCCTACTCGATTACTCGTGGATTGAGTCGGTGAGCGGGCCGCCGCGCAAATACTACGTGCTGACCGACGATGGCCGCCAGTTTCTAAGCCTACTGCGGCAGACCTGGACAGAGATGGTCGCCTCGATTCGCATCATTCAGGAACACCCGGCGGCGGCGAAAGCCCTGCCGCCCGCGCTGAGCCTGCCCACCACCGACTTCACTGAAATCGCCTAACTCCCCTTCTCCCCCGCTCTACCCCGATGAAAAAGAGTATCAGCATCAACCTGCAAGGCCTTCTCTTTCATATTGAAGAAGACGGCTACGACATCCTCCGCCGCTACCTGGCGGAAATCAAGCAGCATTTCTCGACTTACGCCGGGCACGACGAAATCGTGGCCGACATCGAAAGCCGCATCGCCGAGCTGTTCGCCGACCGCCTGACGCCCGGCAAGCAAGTCATCACCTTGGAAGACGTGCTGGCTGTCACGGCCCAGCTCGGCCGCGTGAGTGAGTTTGAAGTACCCACCGACGACGAAGAAGGCGCCACGGCCGGCGCGTCGGCCAGCGGTGCCGAGCAGCAGCAACGGGCCTACGCCGGACAACCCGCCGCCGACCCCGCCGCGCCGCGCCAACTCTTCCGCGACGAGTCGAACAAGAAAGTGGCGGGCGTGGCCGCCGGGCTCGGCCATTACTTCAACGTAAACCCGCTGTGGTTCCGGTTGGGGTTCGTGCTGGTGGCGCTCCTCAACTCGGAGCCGTTCGGCGATTTCGGCGACCATATCCACGTCAATTTCGGCGGCATCAGCTTCCTGACGTACATCATTCTGTGGATCGTGATGCCGAAACGCGTGGGTTTGGCGGTGGCCGGTGGCCCCGACACGCGCGGCCCTGGCGCCGGACGTAAGCTCTTCCGCGACACCCAGGCCGGTTCGGTGGGTGGCGTGGCGGCGGGTTTGGCGCACTACCTGCGCGTGGATGTCACGCTGATTCGGGTGGCGTTCGTGATTCTGATGTTCGGCTTCGGCAGCGGCTTTCTGCTCTATATCGTGCTATGGATCGTGGTGCCCGAAGCCCGCTCGCTGACCGACCAACTGGAAATGCGCGGCGAGGATGTAACGCTTTCGAACATTGCCTCCTCGGCGTCGGCCGACCCGATTGGCGCCGGTCGGGCGCGTGTGGTGCAGGATAACCTCAGCTCGATTGGCTTGTCGGTGGCGCCGCTTTTTACGTTTCTGTTTACGGCGGTGGCGTGGTTTGCGGGGTTCATTCTGCTGGTTATCGCGGTGGCGCTGCTTTTTAGTACCAGTGTGGTGCTAGGCATCGTGCTGGGCGCGTTTCCGGACGGCGGCTGGGTACAGACCGGCGATATTCCGGTAGAACTGTTGCGCTCGACGTTGCCGGCCTGGGGCTTGGTGGCGGGGTTCGTGGCGGCACTCATCCCGACCATCGGGTTACTCGGGTTGGCGGTGCGACTGTTTACGCGCCGGCCGTTGCTGTCGGCGTCGGCGCGGCTGTCGCTATTCGGCATCTGGTTGCTGGCCATTGTGGGCGTGGCGGCGGCGGTGGGCCGAGTGAAAGTGGATTTCCGCGAGCGGGCCGAGATTACCACGCGCCAGCCGCTGGAGACGGATGCTCGCATCGTGGTGCTGGACGCTTTGCCGCGGGAAACGTCAGAGGTGATGGAAATTGATGATTTCGCGGTGCGCCGCGCCGATTCGGGTGCCGTACCGAGCCTGAGCCTCCGCATCAGCGCCCGTGGCGCCACCACCGAAGCGGCGCGCGCCGCCGCTGAGATGGTCGAATACCTGCCTCAAGTCGCGGATTCGGTGGTTGCGTTGCCGCATAATTTTCGGTACCGCACCGGCGCGGCGTGGCGCGACCAGGAAGTCGATCTCACGCTCAACCTGCCCGCCGACCGCCGCTACCGCCTGACGGAAGCATTCACGAACCGCCTCGACAACGATGTGTACGACGACCGTTATTCGCGCGACAACAAGCTCGGGCAGCGCCTCTTCACTGTCGAAAAAGGCCGCTTCGTGCTGGTGAGCGGCCCGGCAGCGCCCGCCGTAACCGACAACGACGACGAGGAGAATAACAGCGACGGCGATAACGACATCGACCTCAATATCAACGGCGAACGCATCCATATCGACCTTGACGACGACGACCGCGACGGCTTCCGCTTGCGCGAACCCGCCGGCAACGCTGCCCAGCGCACCTGGAACGTGGAAGATTTCACGGCCCTCGACATCGAAGGCGGCTACCAAGTGCGCATCCGCAAAGGCAGCACGTTTCGGGTGACGGCCCGCGGCCCGCAGCGCGAGCTCGACGATGCGCAGGTGCAGGTCAGAGGCGGGAAACTGGTGGTGGAGCCCGAAGACGGCTTCCGGCTCTCGCTCTGGGGCAACCGCGCGGCGCACGAGCCGGTGCTGTTCGAGGTGGAAATGCCCGATTTCAAGGGGCTGGACGTGAGCGGCGCCGTGCGCGCCGACATCGCCGGGTTCAACAGCGACCAGGAAATCACGCTCGACCAATCGGGCGCTACCTGGGTGAAACTCGATGCCCGCTCGGCGGGAGTACGCCTCGATATGAGCGGCGCCAGTCACACGCTACTCACGGGCACCACGCGCCGGCTGTCGGCTGAAATCAACGGCGCGAGCGAGCTACGCGCCCGGCAACTTACCGCCGAAGAGGTGTCGGTAGATGCCTCCGGCGCGAGCCGCGCTACCGTAAACGCCGTGCGCGAGCTGGAAGCCGACGCCTCCGGCGCGAGCCGCATCACCTACTACGGCAGCCCGTCGCAGATTGAAGCCAACGACAGCGGCGCCTCCTCGGTGCGCCGCGCCGACGATAATTCCAGCGCCAAAGACACCACCGACGACCGCGCCCCCGCCGCGCCCGCGCAGCCCGCCCAACCGGCGGCGCCTGCTACCCCGGCCCGGCCGACCGTCGGCACCTGATTTTATTTCCATACTCTGGCTGGGAAACCCCGTCGGCTTTGCCGATGGGGTTTTTGCTTTTGAAAGCGGAGGCCCGTGCGCTGTTCTCACCCTACCCCGCACCTTATTCCCCCATGATGTGAGGCCCATTCCCGAATGATGTGATGTCGGGAACGGCACCCTGGCGGGCCGTTTGATAGGGCCCTGGCTCACCGTGTAATCCCCCACCCGATTCCTGATGAGCCCATTTCTGAAACTGACCGCCTTGCTGGTAAGCGCCGTAGCGCCGCTGGCAACCCTGGCCGCTCCGGTGCTGACCTTGAGCGCGCCGCCCGCCACCGTGGGCCGCTACAACCGCTGGGAACTGCGCGTGGCCGCCACCGGCACCACCTACACCAACCCGTACACCTTCGAGGTGCCGGCCGGCGGCGTGGTGCTGCGCGCCACCTTCACGGCGCCAAGCGGGGCGGTGCGGGCCGTCGATGGGTTTTGGCAGGATGGCTACACCCTCGCCAACGCTGCCACCGGCGTGCTGAGTGCGGTGCCCGCGCTCAACGGCTGGCGGGTGCGGTTTACGCCCACCGAAACCGGGCTGTGGCGGTACAGCGTGACGATGCAGGATGCGTCGGGCACATCGGCGCCGGTTGCGGGCACGTTTACGGCCACGGCTACCGCCAACGCCGGGTTCGTACGGCGGCAGGCGGGCAAAAGCTTTCTACGCTTCGATTCGGGCGCGCCGTACCTGCCTATCGGCGAAAACCTGGCGTGGGCGGGCAACAAGCGCCTCGCCGATTATAAGGTTTGGCTCGACCAGCTCTACGCCAACCGCGCTACCTGCATCCGGGTGTGGCTGTGCTACTGGGGGATGGAGCTGGAATGGAAAAACATCGGTTACGGCGGCTACAACGGGTTGCGGCGCTTCTCGCAAACGTCGGCTTACGAACTCGATTGGATCATGGATTACTGCGCCATTAGGGGCATTCAGGTGGAGTTGTGCCTCAACAACCACGGCCAGTTTTGCGCCGGGGGCGATACACCCCAGTGGGCGCAAAACCCTTACAACGCCGCCAACGGTGGCCCCTGCCCGGCCGCTCAACCCTGGAATTTCTTCGTGAACACCAGCGCCAAGGCCACGTACAAAAACAAGCTGCGCTACCTCAACGCGCGGTATGGCTACGCGCCGAACCTGCTGGCGTGGGAATTTTTCAACGAGCTTGATTTGGTGGATGGCTACGGCACGCCCGCCATTAGGGCGACCACCGCCACGTGGGTGGCCGAAATGGCCGCCTACCTCAAGAGCATCGACCCCAACCAGCACCTCATCAGCAATTCTTACGCGATGAGCAACGGCGACGCGACCGTGTGGAACAACGCCAACATCGACTTCACCCAAACCCACCTCTACCGCAAGCAGGCCGACCTCGAAACGCCCCTCGCGGGGGCCAGTCAGGCGCTGCGGACGGCCCACAACAAGCCCTACCTCACGGGCGAGTTCGGCCTCGAAATCTACCACACCGCCCAGAGCAATACGATGCTCGACGACCCCAACGCCGTGCATTTCCGCACCACGCTGTGGGCCTCGGCTTTCAACGGCTCGATGGGACCGGGCCTGACCTGGTGGTGGGATGATTACGTCCACACGCGCCCCACCAAAACCTACCCCGTGATGAAGGCGCTGCGGAACTTCACGGATGCCAATCTGAACGTCGCCACCGGCAACTACCTGCCCGTGACACCGGAACTCGCCAACGCCGGCGCCAGCAGCACGCTCACCCTCTCGCCGGGTTTTGCGGGTTTTCAGCCACCGACGTATGCCGCCACGGCAGCCCCGGCCGCCACGTTCAGCATCGCCGCGAACGGCACCATGACGCCGACCACCGCCAGCCTCAGCACCACGTTGTTTGGCGCCTACCACCCCACGGCGCGTCGGGCGCCGTCGTTCCAGATTACCTACGCCGTGGCCGGACAGGTGCAAGTCACGACCGGCGCACGCGGCGCCTCTTCGACCTCCACGCTCCTCATCAAGCTCGATGGCGTGACGCGCCTCACGCAGCTCAACCCCGCCAACGGCGCCACTTACAGCGTGGCGGTGCCGGCGGGCGCGCACACCATCACCCTCGACAACGGCGGCAACGAGTGGATGGCCATCACGGCCATCAAGTTCACCAATCAGGCGACGCCGCGCCTGACCGGGCAAGCCCTGCGCGCCGGCAACCGCGTAGTCGGGCACCTCCGCAACCGCGACTACAACTGGCTGCACTACTACACCAACGGCCAGGCTACTGCCCCGGCGCCCGTGCTGGGCGGCACGCTCACAGTGCGCGGGCTGGTGGCGGGCGCGGCCTATTCGTTCCGAACCTACGATGCCACTACGGGCACCGCCACGGGTGTACTCCAGATCGTGACGGCCACGGCCGCCGGGGTGGCCGTGGCGACCCTCCCGACGGTGGCGACCGACCTGGCCTTCGTGTTCGCGCCGAACGGTGCGGCGCGGCCGGCGGCTACCGTCACGGGTACTTCCGCCGATGCGCCGGCTGCCACGCCGCTGGAACTGGAGTTGTGGCCTAACCCTGCCACGGCCACCCCCGACGGCATCACCGTGGCCCTGCCCGCCGCCACGCCCGGCCCGGTGCGCTACGAGCTGCTCGACGGTTTGGGGCGCGTCTGCCGCACGGTGGTCGATGAAACGACGGCGCCCGGCGCCCGCCAACAGGCTATTTCGCTCGCCAACCTACCACAAGGCGGATATATAGTTCGCGTATCCGCTCCCGGCGGCGGGCGCACTGTCAGGCTGATGGTCAGTGAGTAAGCTATAGAAGGGCGGCGCGTAACGGCGACGACGAGCGGCAAAAACGCCGAACGAGAGGTGCGAAACTACCCCCAGAGGCTAGTTTCGCACCTCTTTTCTTTGCCCACCCATCTCATCACCCCATGACCGCCCCCACCTACTGGATCATCTACGATGATCGGCCGGACTATCTATTGGCCCGCGTCGAGGGCCTGACCGATTCGCTCGAAGTCTCGATTGCGTTTTGGCAGGAGATCGCCCTCGAAGTTTACGCCCGCAAGCCGCGCCGGCTGCTGGTTCACGAGAGCTTCCGCAACAGCCTGAGCGCGCCCGATATGGTCGACCTGGCGGCGTTCATCACGGACGTTGGCTTCCAGAATATTCGGCTGGCATTCGTCGATAGTCAGAGAGAGCAGCTTCCGGATAACCGGATTGCGGAAGAAGTACTGCTGAGCCACGGACTGATCGTCAAGGTGTTCGCCGATTTGGGGGAGGCCGAACGGTGGTTGCTGGCCGATGTGAGCGGCGGCGCGTAACTATCTTCTTTGGATCATCGCTTAACTTTCATCGGGGCAATGGTGTCCTGACTGTGAACCTGTGTCTTTGTCCTTTGCGCCGATGCCGACTTCACTTACCCGGAAATTTCCGCCTGAATCACGTCCCGTAGTTGCCGATGTGGCCGTTATCGGGGCCGGGCCCGTGGGGCTGGCGTGCGCCCTGGAAGCGCAGCGCGCGGGCTTAACGGTGGTGGTAGTGGAAAAAGGGGCGCTCGTGAACTCGCTGGTGGGGTACCCGCAGCAGATGGAGTTTTTTTCGACGCCGGAGCTGCTCGAAATCGGTCAGCACCCATTCCCGACTGCCCACTACAAGCCACGGCGCGAAGACGGCCTCGATTACTACCGCAAAGTGGCGCAGGCCGAGAAGCTGCCGCTACGCCTCTATGAGCGCGTAACCGGGCTGACAGGCACGCGAGGCGATTTTCGGCTCCTCACCGACCGCCCCGACCGCCCCGCGCTGCGGGTGCGGCACGTGGTGGTAGCCACGGGCTTTTTCGATGTTCCCAACCGCCTCGGCATCCCCGGCGAAGACCTGCCGCACGTATCGGCTTACTACCGCGAACCCTACGCCCACGTGGGCCAGCGCGGGCTGATAATCGGCGCGAAGAACTCGGCGGCGAAGGCTGCCCTGGCACTGGCGCGGGCCGGGGCCGAGGTTTCGCTGGTGATTCGCGGGGCAGCCGTCTCCGATTCGGTGAAATACTGGATTCGGCCCGACCTTCTCAACCGCATCGCCGAAGGCCGCATCGGCGCATTTTACGAGTCGCACCTGACCGCCATCCGCCCCGGTGAGGCCGATATACTGACGCCCGGCGGCCCGCTGACAGTAGCCGCCGACTTCATCTACGCGCTCATCGGCTACCAGCCCGATTATTCCCTGCTGCACGCGCTGAGCATACCCCTCGACGACCTCGACCCTGCCGCCCCGCCCGCCTTCGACCCAGCCACCCACCAAACCCGTCACCCCGGCGTATACGTGGCCGGCACGGTTTGCGGGGGCCGCGCCACCGGCCGATGGTTCATCGAGAACGGGCGGCACCACGCCAAGCTGATTGCGGCGGCTATTGGGGGTTAGATTCAGACTAACGGACTTCGCCCCTCTACTTGAAATCCCTACGCGCCTTCCTCACCCGCCACCTGCTCGGCAGAGGCGCTGACGGGCGGTAACTCCCCCACCACCGCCACGCCCCGTTCCGCCGCCACGGGCACGAGCCACGCCAGACTCGCGTCGCGCTCGTTGCGCACCTGCCCGTCGAGGATGGCTTCGAGCACGAGGTTTTTCAGCTCACCGACCGTGCGCGAGGGCTTCAGGCCGAAGACTTGCATAATGTCGTCGCCGGTGAGGGCGGGCTGGAAGTTGCGCAGGCTGTCCTTTTCTTCCACTTCGCGGAGCTTACGCTCGACCTCGCCGAAATTGCGGAGGTAGCGCTCGACTTTGGTCGAATCCTTACTCGTGATGTCGGCGCGGCAGAGCTGCATGAGCTGGTCTACGTCGTCACCGGCCTCGAAGAGAAGACGCCGTACGGCCGAATCGGTCACGATTTCCTTTACCAGCGCGATGGGCCGCAAGTGCAGCCGCACGAGCTTCTGCACGAAGCGCATTTCTTCGCCGAGGGGCAATTTCAGTTTCGTGAAAATACCCGGCACCCAGCGCGCGCCTTTTTCTTCGTGGCCGTGGAAAGTCCAGCCCTGCGCGGGGTAATATTTTTTGGTCGCGGGCTTCGCGATATCGTGCAGAATGGCCGCCCACCGCAGCCATAAACCGGCGCCCGGCTGCGCGGCCACCAAGTTATCGAGGACTTGCAGCGTGTGGTAAAAATTGTCTTTATGGGCGTGCTTACCCACCTTTTCGACGCCGTGCAGCGCCACCATCTGCGGCAAAATCAGATGCAGCAAGCCGGTTTGAAACAATAATTTGAACCCGTAGCTCGGCTTCTCGGCGAGAATGATTTTATTTAATTCATCCGTAGTGCGTTCCTGCGAAATGATGCTTAGTCGGTCTTTATTCCGCGCCAGCGCATCGAAGGTATCCGGCTCGATATCGAACCCCAATTGCGTAGCGAACCGCACGGCGCGCAGCATCCGCAGGGGGTCGTCGGAGAAGGTGATGTCGGGGTCGAGGGGCGTTCGAATGGTTTTGCTCGCCAAGTCTTGCAGGCCGTCGTACTGATCGACGACGGTACCGAAATCTTCTTCGTTGAGGCTGAGGGCGAGGGCGTTGATCGTGAAATCGCGCCGCGCGAGGTCGTCGTCGAGCGTGCCGGGTTCTACGTCGGGCTTCCGGCTTTCGCCCCGGTAACTCTCCCTGCGCGCCCCGACGAACTCGACTTCGCCACCATCATACTTTACCTGCGCCGTACCGAAATTCGGGAACACGCTCACGGAGGCGCGGCCGGGCAGCGCCTTCGCCACGGCGCGCGCCAGCCGGATGCCGTCGCCGATAGTCACCACATCCACATCCTTGCTGGGGCGGTCGAGGGCGCGGTCGCGCACGTAGCCGCCCACCACGTAGGCGGGCTGCCGCAGCGCGGCGGCAGCGGCGGCAATGGTGCGGAAAATGGGCTGATCGGCGGGCAGCGTTGGGAGCGTGGGCACAGACATAGTGCCCGCAAAGGTCGGGCGGGTAAGGCCGATGGTCCGCCGCCCGGCGCGGCGGGCCGTTTCTTTGTGGCGCAGTTGCCGCAGCCGCCGAAAACAGGTTCGGCGCGGGCTCCTGCCCTGCCCCGTTACGGCTCTACCCATGATTCAGCTCCAACCCCTTCTCCAGGCGCCCCTTGCGGCCGTGTGGCAACAGTCGGCTTTCGCGGCTTTCACGCAGGCCCGTGGCTATGCGCACCCGGCGGCAGTGGCGCCCGGCGCGGTGCTGTTCGTGGGCGTTGCGCCGTCGTACAACCAAACGCAAAACGTGAACGACGACCCAACCGCGCCGCTCATTTTCGACCCGGCCACCAACCCCGGCACGTTTTATCAGCGCGAGATGGACTTTCTGGCGAGTGTCGGCCCGCACCTTCCCTACGCCCACCTCGACGTACTGTACCAGCGCGAGAGCGACCAGAAAACCCTGCAAACGGCCCTCGCCACCGACGCCGGTGCGGCGTTCGCCGAGGAGCAGCTCGCCGTCACGCGCGACCTTTTCGAGCGCCTGACCGCGCTACCGCCTGGCCAGCGTCCGCGCGCCATCGTGGTGGCGAACCGACTGGCGCAGGAGCTGCTCGGCTTCTTCCACCCGCTGAAACCCGCCACGCCGGCGTGGCTCGGCCTCACGTTTACGGAGCAGGAAATTGCGCCGCACGAAGAGCTGTTCTACCGCTGCGAGGAATGGGGGCCGATTCCGGTGATTTTCACCATTCCGTTCAGCGGCACCACGGCGCGGTTCAGCACGCCCGAGCAGAAGGCCGCCAAGCACGCGCGCCTGACGGCCACGCTGAAAAGTTTGTTGTAGCCGCCGCTTCTTACGCGCCCCACCAACGCCCGCCCGGTGCGTACTTGCTGCGGTGCTTGTCCGCCTCCTCACCTTCCTCCGCCAGCCGTACCCCGTCCTCGACGGCCCGGCCGCCCAGTTTCGGCGCGCCGGGCTGATTGGGTTGTTCGTGGGCGGGTTTCTGCTCGTGTTTCAGCCGTTTGGGCTGGGCGAGTGGCAAACGACGGACAAAGCGCTCAAAATTGGCGGGTTTGGGCTGATCACGCTGCTCGTCACGCTGGCGTGGTACGTGGGCTGGCCGGCCGCGGCGCCCGGCTTCTTCCGGGAAAATCGCTGGACGGTGGGCCGCGCCGCGTTTTTCCTCAACGGCAACATGATGCTGATTGCGGCGGGCAACCTCCTGTATCTGAACATGGTGCAAGGCACGCCCATCAATCTCGAACGCGTGACGTGGATGATGGGCGCAACGTTTCTGCTCGGGCTGTTTCCGGCTGTCGGCACCACCGTGGCCACCTACATTCAGCAGCTCCGCGAACATCAGGCGCGCGCTGCCGCCGTTACGGTGGCGCCATCGAGTGGGCCACCTGTTGCGCCGCCTGGTGCGCTACCTCAAGCAGAAGCAGCGCTGCTGCCGAATGCTGCCACTCTCGCGCCGCCCGTCACCCTCACCTTCACCCCCGACAACGGCCGCGACCCGCTCACGCTCCCCACCGCCGCCGTGCTGTTCCTCGAATCGGCGGATAACTACTGCACCGTGGTGCGGTGCCCGGCCACAGCGGGGGCGCCGCCCGGCCGCACGCTGCTGCGGGCGGCCCTGAGCCGGTTGGCAGCGCAGGCTGAGGCGCAGGCATCTACCCGATTGGTGCGGGTGCATCGGTCGTACTCGGTCAACCTGGCGCACGTGGTGCGGGTGTCGGGCAACGCGCAGGGCTACCGGCTGCACTTCGGCGGGGTGGCCGCCGAGGTAGAGGCCGTACCCGTGGGCCGCACCTACGCCGAAGCCGTGTTGGCGGCGCTGCAAGCGCCCGCCAACGCCTTGCCATTGGCCCCGTGAAGCCCGGCGACGCTTTGTCGTTCGCCCCAAAACCGCGCTAGTCGCCCCAAAAGCAACACTTTTGCCCCGCACCACTTGCACACCGGTAGCGCGGGAGGCGAGGTTTGCAGCATCCTTTCACGTTCGTCACGCCGCCCCACCGATGCTCGCCGCCTTCTTTTTTTCCTTCGATTACGCCGACCTCGCTGTCATCGTCCCGCGCCTGTCGCACATCGGCGCGGGGGCGGTGGCGCTTTTCGCGGGCCTCGTGCCGATGCTGGGGCGCAAGGGCGGCCCGGCCCACCGCCGCGCGGGCCGCGTGTACGTCGGGGCGATGATCGTGGTGGCCGTCACGGCGCTCATCCTCACGGCGCTGCTGCCGCTCACCGGCTCGCGGCTGTTCCTGACGGGCATTGCCGTGTTCAGCTTTTACCTGAGCTTTTCGGGGTGGCGGGCGGCGCGGCACCACACGGCCGCGCTGGCGCCCTTGGATTGGGGGCTCGCCGTGTTCACTCTCAGCGTCGGACTGGCGATGATCGGCCTCGGTATCTACTGGCAGGCCATTCTGTTCGCCTTTTTCGGCGGCCTGACGAGCTTGTTCGCCGTGCAGGACGTGCGCGCCGCCTTCCGCCCCGCTGCTGCCGACGCACCGCGTGAACCGTGGATTTTTCGCCACATCTCGCGGATGGGCGGTTCCTACATCGCCACCTTCACGGCGTTTCTGGTGGTGAACCTGGGGCACCTGCTGCCTGAATCGGCACCCAACTGGGCAAACACGATGGGTTGGATTGCGCCGTCGATTCTGGGCGCGCTGCTGATCCGGCGGGCGATACGGGCGTGGAAGGTGCGCTTACAGCCACCAAGCGCGGCGGGTGTAGCATAATTTTCTAGCCGCGCGCTTATGTTACAAGTGTAACATAATTTTTTTACTTCGCGCGTATGTTACCTTATGCTCGCGTGTGCTTTAATCTGCTTTCTTCGCTTTAATTGCTTGCCCCGATGCGCTTGGTCTACTGCTTTCTGCCACTACTGCTGCTGCTGACCGGTCCCGCCCGCGCCCAAGCGCGTCTCCTTGCCGGGCAACTCACCACCGAAACCCATCAGCCGTTGCCCTACGCGACGGTGGGCGTCGTGGGCCAGCCCGTGGGCACCGTGGCCGACGACGCGGGCCGATTTCGGTTGCTGCTGCCGGCTTCGGTGGCAGCTACCGATTCGGTGCGGTTCGCGCTGGTGGGCTACCGGACGCGCACGATGGCCGCAGGGGCGCTGCCGGTCGGGCCGCTGACGGTGGCGCTGGCCGAAGCCGCCGTGGCCCTGCCCGAAGCCACCGTGCGGGCGCGCAGCCTCGACACGGTTCGCATCGGCAACCACCACCACCGGACGCTGCTGCAAACCAATTTCGCCCTCGGCGAAAAACCCGACCAGAACCTGGGCGCCGAAATCGGCCGGGTTTTTCAGTTGCCCAGACGCGGCGCGTGGCTCGAATCGTTTCGGTGCGTCATCGGCTCCGGGTTCGATACGGTGCGCGTGCGGCTCAACGTGTACCGGCTGCGCAACGGCTTGCCCGCCGAACCGCTCCTGACGCACCCGCTCTACCGCGAGCTGATCGGGGCGAAGGCGCGCTGGGTGACGTTCGAGCTGCGTGCCGAAAACCTGTTCGTCGCCGACGATGAAGTAGCGGTCTCCATCGAATGGGTCGGCCACTCCCGCCAACGCGGCCGCAACCTGAGCATCCCGCTGCTGATGCCCGCCTTCGGCACGCACCTCTACCGCTACGGCGCCGCCAACCGCTGGAAACGCTTCCCCGGAATGAGTACCACGATGGAACTGACGGTGCTGAAATGACGAACGCCCAGCCGGAATTGCTTCCAGCTGGGCGTTTGATTGTAGCGCAGACTTTAGTCCGCAGTTCAATCAGAATCAGTCAGTACGTAAACTGTGGACTGAAGTCCGCACTACAACTCGGTTACGCGCAACGATTCAAGCAGTTCAAATCCTCGAACGCCTGTTTCAAGCGCGCCACGAACTGGTCTTCGCCGGCGCGGAGCCACACGCGCGGGTCGTAGTACTTCTTGTTCGGCGAATCGGCGCCGCTGGGGTTGCCGAGCTGGCCTTGCAGGTAGTCGCGTTTGCCCTCGTAGTAGTTCTTGATGCCTTCCCAGAACGCCCACTGCATATCGGTGTCGATGTTCATTTTGATGACGCCGTAGCCGATGGCTTCCGCGATTTTCTCCGCTTCGGAGCCGCTGCCGCCGTGGAAAACGAAGTTCACCGGCATTGGGTCAGCCGTTTTGAACTTCTCGTGGATGAACGCCTGCGAATCGCGCAGGATGGTGGGCGTGAGCGTGACGTTGCCCGGCTTGTACACGCCGTGGACGTTGCCGAAAGCCGCCGCCACCGTGAAGTTGGGCGAGATTTTCAGCAGCTCCTCGTAGGCGTACGCTACTTCTTCGGGTTTCGTGTAAAGGTGGTGCGCTTCGAGGTGCGAGTTATCGACGCCATCTTCCTCACCGCCCGTCACGCCCAGCTCGATTTCGAGCGTCATGCCCATCTTACTCATCCGCTCGAGGTAGCGCTTGCAGGTTTCGATGTTCTCCTCAATCGGCTCCTCGCTCAAATCGAGCATGTGCGACGAGTAAAGCGGCTTGCCGGTGTTTTTGAAATGCTTTTCGCCCGCGTCGAGGAGGCCATCGATCCAGGGGAGCAGTTTTTTGGCAGCGTGGTCGGTGTGCAGAATCACGGGTACGCCGTAGGCTTCGGCCACCGCGTGGACGTGCTGTGCGCCCGAAATGCCGCCGATGATGCTGGCTTGCTGCTTGTCGTTCTTGAGGCTTTTACCCGCGAAAAATTGCGCGCCGCCGTTGGAAAACTGAATGATAACTGGCGAGTTCACGGCCTTGGCCGTTTCCAGCACCGCATTCACCGAGTTGGTGCCGATGACATTGACGGCGGGCAACGCGTAGTGGTGTTGGCGGGCGTCGCGCAGTAGGTCTGTCACCTGATCGCCGGCCAAAACGCCGGCGGCAAAACGGGTGGGGGTAGCGGTTTCCGACATGGGCAATGAGGGGATTTATTGGGGGTGAAGGGATGAGAATCCAATGAACAAAAGTAACGCTCATTCCAACGTGGCGAGCGCCGTCCCGGCGCCGCGTGATCCTTTAGTACTCGGGGTAACCCGTATCCTTAAAAGGGGCGGGGGGGGGGGCGGTGCGCGGGTGGGGGAGGTGGGGGGGGGGGGGGGGGGGGGGGGGGGGGGGGGGGGGGGGGGGGGGGGGGG
>JANPJM010000017.1:0-71082 GCA_031425525.1 Hymenobacteraceae bacterium
ATTGTTCTTTGCGCCAACGGTGTGGCGTATTGGTGCGAAAAGCCTGCTCGTTTAGTAAATCCCTCCAAATGCACACCGCCAGAATTAAACTTGTGATTGACAACCACAATAAAACAATCACAGTCAATTAGACCACCGCCCAAACAAGGAGGTTTTAGGTAACAGGAGGCGGGAGACTGGTTCTGGAAAATCCTATTACTTTCGCGTCCCGTTTGGCGGCTTAGTAAGAAAGCGTCGTGTTTTCGGCCTTTTGCTTAGGTGTTTACGTCGCATGTGAAGTCGGCAGGATGGAGCCGCCATCAGCAAATAATTTATTTTTCAGGACGCGATACTGAACTGAGACGAAGAAGGAGCGCGGGCCTCCGGCCCGTTCACCGCCGCGGGGCCGGGCGCGGCAAGCGGGCCGGAGACCCGCGCTCCTTCTCGTCGTCGGTATTCCGCCGTGGGGCGTTGTTTTGCGTAGAGGAGTACCGCATCTGCGCTTTGCCCTCCCGCTCCCCCCGATGACCCTCCCCGCCGCTTCTCCCCACGACCTCCTCGCCATCGAATGGCTTGAAACCAACGGCCTCGGCGGCGGCGCGACGGCCAGCGTAGCCGGCGCCACTACCCGGCGCTACCACGGGCTGCTGGTGGCCGCGCTCGACCCGCCCGTCGCGCGGCGGGTGGTGGTGGCCAAGCTCACCGAAACGCTGTGGCTCGACGATGGGCAGCGCGCCGACCTCGACACCCAAACCTGGGGCGGTGCGGCGGTGGCACCCGAAGGGTTCCGGCACCTCACGGGCTTCCGGCGCGACCGCTTCCCCGTCTGGGAGTTCGGTGCGTTGGGCATCCGGCTGCGGCGCATCATCGCGTGCCCCCACGGCGAAAACACCACCCTCGTGCTGTATGAGGTGCTGGAGGCGCCGCAGGAATTCACCCTCGACCTGACGCCGCTCCTCGCCGACCGCGACATTCACGCCCTTGCGCAGGCCAACGCCGTGCTGAACCCGCGCGTGGAGGCGCTGCCGCACGATACGTGGCGCGGCAACTGCTACGGCCTCACCGACTGGTACGCGCAGGTGCCGGGCGCCACCTTCGTGTTTGACCCGCAGTGGCATTACGGCTTCGACCTACCCCAGGAGCGCGCGCGCGGCCTCGAAGACCGTGAAGACCGGTTTGCGCCGGGCCGGTTTTCGGTGCGGCTAGCGGCCGGGCAACGGCTGGGCGTTGTACTCAGCACGACCAACCCCGGCGGGCGCGATGGCTTTGCGCTGTTCGAGAAGGAGGCGCGGCGGCGGAAGGGGCTTACGGCGGGCTTCGACTCCGCGCAGTCTGACAAGACGAGCGCTGATTCCGCTCCACCGGACGCGGCGCGCACCCCGGCCGCTCAGCTCGAACGGGCGCTGCTGCTCGCCGCCGACCAGTTCGTGGTGCGGCGCGGGCGGCTCAAAAAGACCATCATCGCGGGGTATCCGTGGTTTGCCGATTGGGGGCGCGATGCGCTCATCAGCCTACCCGGCTTGCTGCTGCACACGGGGCGCGCCGACGATGCCCGCCTCGTCCTCGACGCGTTTCTGAGTGCCCGCCGCGATGGGCTGCTCCCCAACAATTTCCCCGACCAACCGACCGACCCCGTGGGGTACAACGCCGTCGATTCGGCGCTTTGGGCGTTTGTGGCGCTGCACCACTACGCGCGGCTGGCGCCGGAGCCCGAGAGTTTTCTACGGAAACAACTGCCGGTGCTGGCCGAAATTTTGGGCCACTACCAGCGCGGGACGCATTTCGGCATTCACGAAGATCCCGCCGACCACCTGCTGAGCGTCGGCGAGCCGGGCACCCAACTCACCTGGATGGACGCCAAGCTCGGCGAGTGGGTGGTGACGGCGCGGGTGGGTAAGGTGGTCGAAATCAACGCGCTGTGGTACAACGCGCAGCTCATTTACGCCGATTTGCTCCGGCGCCTCGGTCACGACCCCGCCGCTGCCGCCCACTGGGCCGCGCAAGCCGAAATGACGCGCGCGGCCTTCGTCACGCAGTTTTGGAACGAGGATCGGCAGTGCCTCTACGATTACCTCGATGGGCGTTTCAAATCGGCCTCCATCCGGCCAAACCAACTGCTGGCCGTGAGCCTACCGCACGCGCTCCTGAGCGGGCCGAAGGCGAAGGCCGTGGTCAAAATAACTGAAGATCAACTACTGACGCCGCGCGGTCTGCGCACGCTCGCCCCTGGCCACCCCGATTACAAGCCGCGCTATGAGGGCGACCAGTACCACCGCGATGCCGCCTACCACCAGGGTACGGTGTGGGCGTGGCTGCTGGGGCCGTTCGCCGACGCCCTCATCCGCACGCGCGGCGAGGCGGGCCGCAAGCGGGCGCGGCAGCTTTTGCTGGGCCTGTTGCCGCACCTGCAACACGAGGGCGTCATCGGCTCCATATCCGAAGTATTCGATGCCACCGCGCCGCACACCGCCCGTGGCTGCCCCGCCCAAGCCTGGAGCGTGGGCGAGGTGCTGCGGGTGTGGCGGCAGTATTCGTTTTAATTACGAATTACGAATTACGAATTACGAATTACGAATTAAATTGGCGCTTGCCATAATTCGTAATTTTGTAATTCGTAATTCCCCCTACTGCCCCTGCATCAGCGAGTAGCCGGGCTTACCGTCGAAGTTGCAGAGGTTTTCGGTTTTGATGACATCGTAGCCGGCATCAACCAACGCTTTTTGCTGCGCCAAAAGCTGCTGATGCGTGACGGTGGCACCCTTTTCAGCGGCCACGTAGCGGAGGCGCCAGTGATCGACGAACACCTCCTGGGAGGTGGTGCCCGGCCACACTTTGAGGCCCCGGTTGGAGGCGGCGAGCAGTTTCAGGCCCGGCACCGTGAGGGCCGCGATGGCGTCCATGCCGCTCGGCTGGCCTTCCCAATCAAGGAAAATATCGCTCCCGACGGTCGTTTTGGCGGCCGTTGAGCCCAAGCGCGGCGTGATCATCGGCACGGCTTCGCGCGGGGGGTACACGATGCATTCGAGCTTTTCGGGCGATTGGCCCAGGCGCGCGATCACGGCGTCGG
This sequence comes from Hymenobacteraceae bacterium, assembly GCA_031425525.1. GTDB lineage: Bacteria > Bacteroidota > Bacteroidia > Cytophagales > Hymenobacteraceae > JANNMJ01. The sequence goes on from JANPJM010000017.1 coordinate 3,047, forward strand.
CGAAGGCTTGCGTGCCCACACGCTGGGTGCTTTGGCCTTCGGTGAAGATGTCGCCGGTGGCAATGCCGTCTTCTACGGTGCGCAGCCACGCGTTGTGGATGCGCTCGGCGACGCGGTTTTTGCCCAAGTGCAGCAACATCATCACGGCGCTGAGCAGGAGGCCGGAGGGGTTGGCAATGTCCTGGCCCGCGATAGTGGGCGCCGAGCCGTGGATGGCTTCAAACATCGCCGCTTTGTCGCCGATGTTGGCCGATGGGCCGAACCCGACGGAGCCGGAAACCTGCGCCGCGATATCGGAAATGATGTCGCCGTAGAGATTCATCGTCACGATGACGTCGAACCATTCCGGCGTATCAGCCAAGCGAGCGGCGCCGATGTCGATGATGTACGAATCGTGTTCGATTTCGGGGTATTCGGTCGCTACCTGCTTGAAAATATCGTGAAACAGCCCGTCCGTGAGCTTCATGATATTATCCTTCACCATCACCGTTACTTTTTTACGGCCGTTGGTGCGGGCGTATTCGAAGGCGTAACGGATGATTTTTTCGGAGCCCGGCTGCGTAATCAGCTTCAGCGTCTGGTACACCTGCTTGGTTTGGCGGTGTTCGATGCCGGCGTACAGATCTTCCTCGTTTTCGCGGATGATGACCACATCCATCTTCGGATGGCGGGTATGCACGAACGGCGCGTACGCCACGCACGGCCGCACGTTGGAGAACAGGCCGAGCGTCTTGCGGGCCGTGACGTTGAGGCTCTTGTAGCCGCCGCCCTGAGGCGTGGTGATCGGCGACTTGAGAAAAACCTTGGTGCGCGCGAGCGATTCCCAGGCGTCGTCGCCGATTCCGGCGGTGTTGCCGGAGAGGTACATTTTTTCGCCGATCTCGATCACCTCATAGTGAAGGCCGGCGTCGGCGGCGTCGAGCACCCGCAGGGTGGCACTCATGATTTCGGGACCGATGCCATCGCCGTAGGCGACGGTAATGGGGGTTAATGCGTTCGGGCTGCTCATCTAGCGGAGGCAGGGGAATGGTGATGGGGCAAAAGTACGGGCAAGGCGCCGAGGCGGCGCGTGGTTGGTGCGGCAGCGCCTACCTTTAGTCGTTGCCTGTTCTCTTCTCAATCTCCTCTCATCCTGCTGGTTCGCGTGAACGCTCTCGAATCTCCCTCCTGGCCCGCCTCGACCGAGCCGCCATCAGCTGCTGACTTACTGGCCACCCTGCTCGACGTATCGCTGACGGGCGTCATCGTGTTTCGGCCCTTGTACGCCGCCGACGGTACCACCATCATCGATTTGCTGTACGTGCAGCTCAACGCCGCCGCCCAGCGGATGCTGGCGCTGCCCGCCGTGCCTGCGCGCACGTTCCTGACGCTGTACCCGCACGCGGCAGCAACGGGGATTTTCGCCTTTTACCGCGATACTTTTCTGAGTGGCAAGGCCGGCCGGTTTGCTGTCGATTACGCCTACGACAGCCTCGACAACTACTACCAACTGGCGGCGCAACGCTGCGGCGACGTACTGGTCGTGAGCTTCTCCGATACCGCCGACCACGCGCGCACGGCCGTCGAAATCGACCTGCGGGCCAGCCAGGCCCGCGAGCGCGCCGCCCGCGCCACCGCCGACGCCCAGCGCCGCCAACTCGTGGCCCTGTTCGAGCAGGCGCCCGTGGCCATTGGCTATTTTGAAAGTCCGCAACAGGTGATCACCATTGCCAATTCGCTGATGTGCGCGTTGTGGGGCCGCCCGCCGGCCGATGTTCTCGGCCACCCCCTCCTCAGCGCCGTGCCCGAACTGGCGGGTCAGGGGTTCGAGACGCTAATCGAACAGGTGTACACCACCGGCGAACCATTCGTGGGCACCGAAACGCCCGCCACCATGCTCCGCGACGGCGAGTTGCAAACGCGGTATTACAACTTCGTTTTTCAGCCGTTCCGCGATGAGTACGGCGCTATTTCGGGCGTCATGGACGTTGCCGTGGAAGTGACGGAACTGGTGCAAGCCCGATGGCGAGCCGAAGCCAGCGAGCAGAAATTGGCGGCCATCAACCAAGAACTGGCCACCGCCAATACCGAACTGCACCAGACCGAACGCCGCCTCCGCACCCTCAACCACGAGCTGGAGGCGCGCGTGCACCACCGCACCGAAGAACTGGAAGCCGCCCTGCGCCACACCGAGCAGCAGCGCGAAAAACTGCAGGAGCAGGAAAACCTGTTGCAGCAAATTCTCGCCGAGGTGCCGGCGGCGGTGGCGACGCTCATCGGCCCGGATCACCGGTTCAGCTATTTCAACGCCTCCTACAACGCCTTCGTTGAGGGGCGCGCGCGGCTGGATGCCCCCGCGGCGGAGGTGCTGCCGGAGTTGGTGGCGCAGGGGTTCGTGGGGCTGCTCGATAGCGTGTATGCCTCCGGTACGCCCTTCGCGACCACCGACACCCCGGTGGAGTTGCGCAATCCCACCACCGGCGCTCCCGACGCCCGGTACATCGATTTCGTGTTGCAGCCCCTCGTCGATGGGCGCGGGCAGACGCGCGGCATTCTGGCATTTTTGGTTGATGTAACCGAAAAAGTCCGTGCGCGCCACATCCTGGAGCAGTTGAGCCAAGCCATCTCGGCGACCAACGCCGAACTGCGCCTCACCAACGAGCAGCTCACGCGCGCCAACGCCGACCTCGACACGTTCATCTACACCGCCTCGCACGATTTACGCGCGCCCATCGTCAATATCGATGGCCTGATTGGGGCGCTCGAAGAAGAGTTGCCCGGCGAGGCACGCCGGCATCCGGCCGTCGCGCCGCTGCTCACGATGATGCACCGCGCGGTGGCGCGCTTTCTCAAAACGCTCGACCAACTCACCGATGTGGCCAAGCTCCAGCAAGGGGGCGAAGCGCCCTCGATGGCCATCAGTATCGGCGAAGTCATCGAGGAAGTCCGCCTCGATCTGGCCCCGCAGGTGGCCGCCGTCGGGGCGCAACTGGAAATTGAAGTAGAAGCCTGCCCGGATATCGATTTTGCGCCTAAAAACCTCCGCAGCATCGTGTATAACCTCTTATCCAACGCCCTCAAATACCACGACCCCGCCCGGCCGCTGCACGTGCAGGTGCGCTGCTCGCACCTCGACGGCCACATCCGGCTCGTGGTGCAGGACAACGGCCTCGGCCTCGCGCCGGCCCGGCAGCCGGAGATGTTCACGATGTTCAAGCGCTTCCATTCGCACGTCGAGGGCTCCGGCGTGGGGCTGTATATGGTGAAGAAAATCGTGGAGAATGCGGGCGGCCGGATCGAAGTAGAGAGCGCGGAAGGGGCGGGCGCGACGTTTCGGGTGTTTTTGCGGGTATGAGGAGGGAGCGATACGTCGGCAGCGGCCCGGCGCCTCATCCCCGCTCCCGTCCCGACCTTTGCGCCACTCAGCTTATGATCAACTACCGCGAATTTACCCTCGCCAACGGCCTGCGGGGGATTGTCCACGAAGACCCTACCTCGGCGCTGGCCGTCGTGAACGTGCTCTACGATGTAGGTGCCAAGGATGAAGCCGAAGGCCGCACCGGCTTTGCGCACCTGTTTGAGCACCTGATGTTTTCGGGCTCCGTCAACATCCCCACCTACGACGAACCCTTGCAGCGCGTGGGCGGCGAAAACAACGCCTTCACCTCGCAAGACCTCACCAATTATTACCTCTCGCTACCGGCGGCGAACATCGAAACCGGCTTCTGGCTCGAATCCGACCGGATGCTGAGTTTGGCGTTTTCCGATAACGGCCTCGATGTGCAGCGCAAAGTAGTGGTCGAGGAGTTCAAGCAGCACTACCTCAACGAGCCGTACGGCGACGTGTGGCTCCGGCTCTACCCGGCCGCCTACACGACGCACCCCTACCGCTGGCCGACCATCGGGCAGGATGTCGCGCAGATCGAGAACGCGTCGATGGCCGATGTGCGGGCGTTTTTCAGCAAGCATTACGCTCCGCAAAACGCCGTGCTGGTGGTGGCCGGCGGCGTGACCTACGACGAAGCTGTGCGCCTGGCCGAGAAGTGGTTCGGCCCGATAGCCGGCGGCGCGCCCTATGTGCGTAACCTGCCCGCCGAACCGCGCCAAACCGAAGCGCGCCACCTCGACATCACGGCCGACGTACCCGCCGCCGCCCTCTATAAAGTGTGGCATATGCCGGGCCGCGCCGATCTGGCCGGCTACTACCCCGCCGATTTGTTGAGCGACATCCTGGGGCGCGGCAAGTCGAGCCGCCTTTACCAGGCGCTCGTGCAGGATCAGCAGCTTTTCACGAGCCTGAGCGCAAGCGTGACCGGTACCGTTGATTCGGGCTTGCTCGTGGTCAGCGGTAAAGTGCGCGAAACGGTCAGTATCGAAGATGCCGACGCGGCCGTGGCGGCTATCGTCGGCGAGCTGCGCGCCCAGGGCGTGACCGAAGACGAGCTATTGAAGGTGCGCAACCAGGCCGAATCGACGTTGGTTTTTGGGGAAGTGGAGTTGCTCAACCGCGCCATCAACCTCGCCACCGCCAAGCTCCTCGGCGACGCCAATCTCGTCAATTCCGAAGCCGACCGCATTCGCACCGTAACGGTAAACGACGTAAACGTCGCCGCCCGCGAAGTGCTGCGCCCCGATAACTGCACGACGCTTTTTTACCGGATGAGCGCTCCTGAATAGCCCGAACTCCCCTCCTGCGAGCGCCAGCGGCGCGAAGTAGGAGGGGTGGCGGGGTGGTCGCGCGCTGTGCCACCCCTCAGCCCGAACTCCCCTCCTGCGAGCGCCAGCGGCGCGAAGTAGGAGGGGTGGCAGCCGAAGGCTGACGGGATGGTCCCCGCCTAGTGCCACCCCTCAGCCCGAACTCCCCTCCTGCGAGCGCCAGCGGCGCGAAGTAGGAGGGGTGGCAGCCGAAGGCTGACGGGGTGGTCGCGCGTAGTGCTACCCCAGCCACCAGCTTGCTCGGCCTACGTTCAGAAGCAGCTACTCTGGGCACTGCGCGAGACCACCCCGTCAAATCTTCGATTTGCCACCCCTCCTACTTCGGGACATAAAGTCCCTCGCAGGAGGGGAGTCTGCAAGCGGATTTGCTCCTTCTACTCCGACCTTTACGTAATTATGCTCCACGAAGAAATCGCCCGCCTCCGCGCCGAAATCGAGCGCGCCGACCTCAAAACCCGCGACCAGCTCGACGCCTTCCGTAACACATTTTTGGCGCGCAAGGGGCGGATTGCCGGCCTCTTCGATCAACTGCGCGACGTGCCCGCCGACGCCCGCCGGGCCGTCGGGGCGGCGCTCAACGAGCTAAAAAACGCTTCGCAGGAGCGCCACGACGCCCGCACCGCCGAACTCGCCGCCGAACCCGTAGCGCCCACCGGCCCGGCCCTCGACTTTTCGTTGCCGCCCGTGCCGCACACGCTCGGCTCGCGCCACCCGCTGGCGGTGGTACAGGAACAGATCGTCGATATTTTCGGGCGTATCGGGTTTGCCATCGCTACCGGCCCCGAAATCGAAGACGACTGGCACAATTTCACGGGTCTCAATTTCCCGCCCGACCACCCCGCGCGCGAGATGCAGGACACGTTCTTTTTGGAGGGGGTGAGGGTGGAAGGGTGGGAGGGTGAGAAGGTGGAAGGGATGAAGGTAGAAGGTGGAAAGGCAGATGGTGAACAAACTTCTCACCCTTCCACCCTTCCACCTTCCCTCCTTTTAAGAACCCACACCAGCACGGTGCAGGTACGCCTGCTCGACGAGGTGAAGGACGGCCGCCGGACGCTGCCGATCCGCGCCGTAATGCCCGGCCGCGTGTACCGCAACGAGGCGATTTCGGCGCGCGCGCACCAGCTTTTCCATCAGGTCGAAGGGTTGTATATCGACCGTAACGTGTCGTTTGCCGACCTCAAGCAGGTCATCTACTACTTCCTGACCGAGTTTTTCGGTGCCGACGTGAAAATGCGGATGCGTCCCTCCTACTTCCCCTTCACCGAGCCGAGCGCGGAGGTCGATGTGTCGTGCCAGATTTGCGGCGGCCCCGGCTGCAACATCTGCAAATACACCGGTTGGGTGGAGGTTTTGGGCTGCGGGATGGTCGATCCGGCCGTCCTTGAAGCCTCCGGCATCGACCCCACCGAATACAGCGGTTTCGCCTTCGGCATGGGCATCGAGCGCACGGCTATGGGCAAATTCGCGGTGAAGGACTTGCGGTTGTTCACGGAGAACGACGTGCGGTTTTTGCGGCAGTTCGGCAGTTTGTAAGGGTTTAGTTTTTAGGGTTTAGTCCGATTGCATTGCGCTACGTGTGCCTAAACACTAAACCCTAAAAACTAAACCCTAAACCCTAAAAACTTCAAATGAAAATCGCCATCATCGGGGCCGGTACCATGGGCCAGGGCATTGCCCAAGTGTGCGCGCAGGCGGGCATCGACACCATCCTGTTCGACATCAACGCCGCTGCTGCCCAACAAGCGCAGCGTGCCACCCAGGAAACCTGGACGACTCTCGGCAAAAAGGGCCGCCTGACGGCCGAAGCGAAGGCGGAGGCTGAAGCGCACCTCACAATCACAACCGACTTTGGCGATCTGGTGGCCGATGTCCTGCTCGAAGCCGTCGTGGAGCGGCTCGACGTGAAGCAGGAGCTGTTTCGGCAGTTGGCGGCGCAAAACGCCCCGGACGCCATCCTGGCGTCGAACACCTCCTCGATCCCGATTACGCGCATTGCGGCGGGCGTGCCCCACCCGGAGCGCGTGGTGGGCCTCCATTTTTTCAACCCGGCTCCCGTGATGAAGCTGGTCGAAGTGATTGCCGGGGCGGCCACCGCGCCGGAAGTGGTGACCGCGATGGTGACGCTCGCCGAGCGCCTCGGCAAGGTGGCGGCGCGCGTACGCGATGCGCCGGGCTTCATCGTGAACCGCGTGGCGCGGCCGTATTACACCGAAAATCTGCGGCTGCTCGAAGAGGGCGTCGCCCCGCTCGAAACCCTCGATGAACTCCTCGAATCGGCCGGTTTTCGGATGGGCGCCTTCCGGCTGATGGATTTGATTGGGGTCGATACGAACTTCTCCGTTACCTCGTCGCTTTTCGAGGCCTTCCACTACGAAGACCGCTTCCGGCCGAACCGGATTCAGCAACAAAAAGTAGACGCCGGCCACTGGGGCCGCAAAACCGGCCAAGGATTCTATGCTTACCCGCCGCCGCCTGACGCTGCTACATAACCTGCGGTTCGTGCTGCTTGCGGCGGGTGGGGCGTTGCTGGCGGCCGGTTGCGGCAAAGAAGACAATAGCCCCGCCCTCGTCGATACGCCCACCAACGTGCAGATTGTGCTGTCGAACATTCAGTATCGCGCGCTGCGGCAGGATGGCGGTTTTGTGCGCGTGCCGGGCGGCACCTACGGCATCATCGTGTACCGCGCCAACGCCACCAACTACCGCGCCTTCGAGCGGCTGTGCCCCTGGCAGCCGCAGACGCACTGCGCAAAGATGAATGTCGATCCCTCGACGCTCTTCCTGCGCGATTCGTGCTGCGGTATGCAGTGGAATTTTGAGGGCGATGCCACTGGCGGCCCCGGTGCCCGCCCACTGAAGCAATATGTAACTACGCTGAGCGGCGGCGTACTGTACATCACCAACTAGGAGCACTGATTTCAATGATTTTAGCGATTTCGATGATTTTTCTGCCGCAGAGCTTGCGCCGAAAACTTCTCCCGCCGTACTTTTGTACTCCCAACCGCCCACGGGTTGGGCATAACCGCTTCCTTAGCTCAGCCGGTTAGAGCATCTGACTGTTAATCAGAGGGTCCCTGGTTCGAGCCCAGGAGGGAGCGCTGAAACCCCACAATCAACTGACAATCAGTTGATTGTGGGGTTTTTATTTTTCCACGGGACAACTCGCGGGACAAAACTGAGAAAGTGCTGGCCAAACCTGGAGCGATGTTCGGATAACGTGAATACCAGAACAGGCTGCCGAGAAGGCTATGCCCCTAGCAGGTGATTGATCCCAACTACTAACTAACTCTGCGGGGAATGTATGATGCTGCTCGCCAGCTTTAGTTGGCAGCTGGTTAGTACTGTGCAACTAGTCAGCCGGACTGGCAATAGTTTCAGTGCGTGCGTAGCCGCAGAGGACGGTTAAAGCGGTTGAGGGATTGATGAAGCATTGCGGTCTCACGAAGCCACAGTCCTCTTACTAGAGCAGATTTGCCGTCAGTGTACGCGACCCTGTAAGGGTCACCGTTCGGTATCACCCCATACACTAACTCCGAATTCGCTCTAATGGCGAAGGGGGCGGCAGGAATATTCGATCTCGGGAGCGGTAGTAGAACTCGCGGCAGCAACCGGCGTAAGGTATCGTGTTTGGTTTGCTTTTTCAGCACCTTTATGCCCCACCTTATCTCCTCATCCCGACCGGAGCCAACTGCGGCCCCGCCGCCTGCCGTGGCCGTCGCGCTCACGATCAATGGACAGCCCTATCAGCTGCAAGTGGCCCCGTGGGTGACGCTGCTCGACGCGTTGCGCGAGTATCTCGACTTTACAGGTACTAAGAAAGGATGCGACCACGGCCAGTGTGGCGCCTGCACGGTGCTGGTGGATGGCAAGCGCATCAATTCGTGTTTGACGCTGGCGGTGATGAAGGACGGCGCCGATATCACGACCATCGAAGGACTGGCCAACGGCGACGCGCTGCACCCGTTTCAGCAGGCTTTCATTGACCACGACGCGTTTCAGTGCGGCTACTGCACGCCGGGGCAGATCTGCTCGGCCGTGGGTTTGCAAAACGAGGGAAAGGTGAAGACCACCGACGACATCCGCGAGCTGATGAGCGGTAACATCTGCCGGTGCGGGGCTTACCCCAACATTGTCGACGCCATCGCGGAGGTGCTGAATACGCCGCCGCCCCTTTCGTCGTCCGCCGCCTGACCCCCCGATGAACAGTTTCATCTACACCCGTCCTGCGGCCGTGCCCGCCGCAGTCAGTGCCCGCTCGGCCGACCCTACGTCCCACTTCATCGCCGGCGGCACCAATCTGCTCGATTTGATGAAGGAAAATGTCGAGCGGCCCACCCAGCTCATCGACCTCAACCGCCTTCCGCTGAGTGAGATTAAGGAAACCACCCGTGGCGGCCTCCAACTCGGCGCCCTCGCAACCAATGCCGATACCGCGTACCACGAACTGGTAGAAACGCGTTATCCGCTGTTGTCGCGCGCGATTCTGGCCGGCGCCTCGCCGCAGCTGCGCAATATGGCGACCGACGGGGGCAACCTCTTCCAGCGGACCCGCTGCTACTATTTCTATGATGCCGCCACGCCCTGCAACAAGCGCGAGCCAGGCTCGGGCTGCTCGGCGCTGCACGGCATCAACCGCATCCACGCCATCCTGGGCACCTCCGAGCACTGCATCGCCACCCACCCCAGCGATATGTGCGTGGCGCTGGCCGCACTCGGCGCCACGGTGCACGTCAGCGGGCCGGGCGGCGAGCGTAGCATCGCGTTCCGCGACTTCCACCGCCTGCCCGGCGACGAGCCGCAGCGCGACAATACGCTGCACCTCGGCGAGTTGGTGACGAGCATCGAGCTGCCCGCCGAACAATTTGCCGACCACTACGCCTACGTCAAGATCCGGGACCGGCAATCGTACGCGTTCGCGCTGGTATCGGTGGCGGCGGCGCTCCGAATCGAAGGCGGCGTGGTGCAGGAGGCGCGGCTGGCGCTCGGCGGCGTGGCCCACAAGCCGTGGCGCGACGAGGAAGCCGAAGCGCTGCTCAATGGCCAGCCCGCCACCCGCGAAACCTTCGAGCGCGCCGCGGCACACGTCGTGGCCGGTGCCCGTGGGTACGGCCACAACACGTTCAAGATTGAGCTGGCCCGGCGCACCATCGTGCGGGCGCTGCTGCAAGCCACCGAAATGCCCGCGCAATAGCTATCCCGCCCGATGACTTCTTCCTCTTATATTTCCGCTACCGACAAGACCCGCAAGCAGGTTGGCCAGCCCGCCAGCCGGGTGGACGGCCGCCTCAAAGTGACTGGCCAGGCCAAGTACGCCGGCGAGTTCAACGTGCCGGATCTGCTCTATGGCGTGGTGGTGAGCAGCGCCATTGCGAAGGGAAAAATCACCACGCTCGACCCCAGTGCGGCGCTCAGCTTGCCGGGCGTCGTGCAGGTGTTCAGCCACGAAAACCGGCCTTCGCTGCCGTGGTTCGACCGCTCCTACCGCGACGACGATACCCCGCCCGGCTCGCCGTTCCGGCCGCTGTACGATGCGGAGATCAAGTTCAGCCAGCAGCCCATCGCGCTGGTGGTGGCTCACACGTTCGAGCTGGCGCGCTACGCCGCTTCGCTGGTGCGGGTAGAGTACGCCGCCGAAACGCCCGACGTGGAGCTAAGCTCGAAGTGGAAAGACGAGTACAAGGCGCCCACGGGAAAGATCGGCTACGAAAAGCCGCCCAAGCCGCGCGGCAAGCCCAAGGAAGCGATGGCTGCCGCCCCCGTGAAAGTGGACGCCGAGTACACCCACGCCGCCGAGCACCACAACCCAATGGAGCTGTTCACGACCACCGTGGAGTGGCTCGGCGATGGCCAGAAGCTGAACATCTTTGACAAGACGCAGGGCGTGATCAACTCCCAGACGTACGTTACCAGGGTCTTCGGCTTGAGCAAGGAGGAAGCCCACGTGGTGTCGCCGTTTATGGGTGGCGGCTTCGGGTCGGGGCTTCGGCCGCAATACCAGTTGTTCCTTTCCGTGCTGGCGGCCCTGGAGCTGAAGCGCTCGGTGCGCGTCACGCTCACGCGCCAGCAGATGTTCTCCTTCGGTCACCGGCCAGCGACGATTCAGCAGATCGCACTCGGGGCCGCTGAAGACGGAACGCTGCAAGCCGTGCGGCACGACGCGCTGGCCGAGACGTCGCAGTTCGAAGATTACACGGAAGTGGTCGTAAACTGGTCGGGGTCGATGTACCAGTGCGACAACGTCGAGCTCCGGCACTTCCTGGGCAAGCTGGACGTGTACACGCCGCTCGATATGCGGGCGCCCGGCGGCGTTACGGGAATGATCGCGCTGGAATCGGCGGTGGACGAGCTGTGCGCCCGACTGGGGATGGACCCGATAGAGTTTCGCCTGAAAAATTACGCCGAGCGCGACCAGAACAAGGACCTGCCTTTCTCCAGCAAGGAGCTGCGCGCGTGCTACCGCCAGGGCGCCGAAAAATTCGGCTGGGCGCACCGCAGCCCCGAGCCGCGCTCGATGCGGCGGGGCACCACGCTGATCGGCTGGGGAATGGCCACCGGCGTTTGGGATGCCCAGCAGGCAATAGCCAGCGCCAAAGCCACGCTCAGCGCACTGGGGCAATTGGTGGTGAGCAGCGCGACGTCCGACATCGGCACCGGCACCTACACCATTATGACCCAGCTCGCGGCCGACGCGCTGGGGCTGCCGATGGAAGCCGTTCGGTTTCAACTTGGTGATACCTCGCTGCCGGCTGCCCCCTTCGAAGGCGGCTCCCTGACGGCGGCTACCGTTGGTACGGCCGTGAAGAACGTTTGCGATGCCGTGGCCAAGCAGGTGTTCAAGCTGGCGCAGAAGATCGATAACTCGCCGCTCAAAGGGGCCGATTTTGACGACGTGGAGTTCGTCGGCGGCCGGATTCAGCTACGACGCGACACCACCCAATCGGTCGGCCTGACGGAAGCTATGGCGCAGGGCAATGGGGAGCCGATTGAGGAAACAAGCACTGCTATCCCGAATCTACTGAAGCAGCTGCAGTACGCGCGGAACTCGCATTCGGCCATCTTCGTGGAAGTGGAAGTGGACGAGGACTACGGTACCATCCGCGTCACGCGGGCCGTGAGCGCCATTGCGGGTGGGCGCATCCTGAACCCCAAGACCGCGCGCTCGCAGATTCTCGGCGCGGTGGTGTGGGGCATCAGTATGGCGCTCCACGAGGAAAGTCTGCTCGACTTGAGTTTCGGGCGGTTTATGAACCACAACCTTTCCGAATACCACGTCGCGGTCAACGCTGACATTCCGCCGATTGAGGTCATTTTCGTCGAGGAAAACGACTCCATCGTCAACCCACTAGGCGTGAAAGGGCTGGGCGAGGTCGGGATCGTGGGGGTAGCCGCCGCCGTTGGCAACGCCGTGTACCACGCCACCGGCCGCCGCGTGCGTCACTTCCCGATTACGCTGGACAAGCTGCTTTGATGGGCGCCGAAGCCCAGCGTAGATGCCTGCGCCAACGCCGGGCTGCTGGCGAACGACCTTTCCGGTTTTGCCGACCAAACTGACTGACTGCCTGTGAATGAGATTGACCGCTTGCTCAACGCCTACGACCGGCACCGCGCCGGGGCGCGCGCCTGCGCCCTGGCGACGGTGGTAGAAGTGGAAGGGTCGGCGTACCGCCGGCCGGGCGCGCGGATGCTGGTCACCGAAGATGGTGAGCTGACGGGGGCCATCAGCGGCGGCTGCCTGGAAGGCGATGCCCGGACGCGCGCCCGGCAAGCCATTCAGCAGCGGCGGCCGACGGTGGTGACCTACGACACCACCGATGAGGAAGACCCGCGCCACGGAATGGGGCCGGGCTGTCAGGGCGTGGTGCGCATCCTGCTCGAACCGCTCGACTTCGCCGCGCCCGATAACCCCGTGGAGCTGCTGCGGGCCTTTGCCGGGCACCCCACGCGCGCCGTGCTGGCCACCGTGGTGCGGCACCCGCGCGCGGCCGAGGCAGTCCTTGGGCAGCGCCTTCTGCTGACGCCCGACGGCGAATGGCGGGGCGCCGCCGAGCTGCGGGAAGCGTTGGGCGATACCGCCGCCGACGTGCTGGCGCGCGATGCGTCGCGCTTCGTCGATCTGGTGATGGCCGCCGGGCCGACGCGCGTCTTTCTGGAAGTGCTCCGCCCGCCGTTCCGCCTCACCGTGTATGGGGCGGGTAACGACGCGCAGCCGTTGGTGCACCTGGCTGCCGGGCTGGGCTGGCGCGTGACCGTCGTGGATGGCCGGCCCATTCAGGCCACGGCCGCGCGGTTTCCCGACGCCGCGCAGGTGCGCGTGGTGCCGCTGGCGGAGGTGCCCAACCAGTTGCCCGACGATGCCTACGCCGTGCTGCTGACTCACAACTACGCCTACGACCTCGCCGTGCTCGCGCACTTGCTGCCCGGCCCGGCGCCGTACCTCGGGCTGCTCGGCCCGCGCAACAAGGCGGCCCGCCTGCTCGCCGACGTGCGGGCTGATCTGGAGCTGACCGAGGCCGGGCTGCGCACGCTGCTGGCTGACCGCCTGCACGCCCCCATCGGCCTGAACCTGGGCGGCGAAACGCCCGAGGAGATCGCCCTGTCGATTATCGCCGAGATTCAGGCCGCGCGCCACGGGCGCTCGGCGCGGGCGCTGCGCGAAGTGCCCGGCTCCATCCACGCCCCCGAGGCGCTTACTTCCCGTGGTGGCATCGTCGCGCTGGCCGCCTGAGGACGCGCCGGCGTCGGGCGTAGCGGCCATTGTGCTGGCGGCAGGCTCTTCCAGCCGGCTTGGCGAGCCAAAGCAGCTGTTGCTGCTTGACGGCGAAACCCTGCTGCACCGCGCCGTGCGATTGGCGCAGGAAGCCGGGTGCCCGACGGTGGTGGTGGTGACGGGGGCGTTGGATGAAGCGCTGCGCGCGGCCGTGGCCGACCTGGCGCCCGTGGTGGTGCGCAACACGGAGTGGTCGGCCGGAATGGGGATTTCTATCAAAACCGGACTGGCGGCGCTGCCCGCAGAGACGGCCGCCGTGCTCGTGCTGACCACCGACCAACCGCAGGTATCCGCCGAGTTGCTGCGCGAGCTGGTAGCGCGCTGGCGGGCTACCAGCGCGTTGGCCGTCGCCAGTGTCTACGCGGACACGCGCGGCATTCCGGCGCTTTTCGACCAGCAGGTGTTCGCGGAGCTGCGGCGACTGCCCGCCGCGCAAGGCGCCAAGCCGTTGCTGGCCGCGCTGGGCGAAGCAGTAGGTGAAGTGCCGTTTCCGGACGGCGCGGTTGACCTGGATACGCCCGCGCAGGTGGCGGCGTGGCGGGTGGCGCAGTCATCAATTTAAGCGATTTCCGGGTCGTAGTACGGGGCTAGCAGCGCGATTTTCAAGAAGCCAGCGCTACTTCAATTGGCTCCGAAGCTGCTCTAATGCGCGTAGCTCAGCATCCGGGTCACTTTCCAGACGCCGTCTTTTTTCTGCCAGACGGCCGAAAATTTAAACGTGCCGCAGTCGTCGCGCCCGTTCTCGACGTGGCAGAAGCGGTGCGCGCCGATGACCATCGCGCCGTAGTCTTTCACCGGGTACACCTCGAGACTGCCCGGTACCAACTCGCGGTGCGGGGCATTGGCGCGGGACAGAATATCCTGGGACGCCTCCCGGTTTTGCTGATAGGTGCTCAGGCCGCCGCGATCGTGGTAAAACTCCAGGTCTTCGGCGAAGAACGACATCAGCTTCTCGACGTCGCGGGCATTGTAGGCGGCGAACATCGCTTGGTCGAGCGCAGTCATTTCCTGCGTGAGCGCCGCAGCGGCCAGCTTTTCCGCGTTGGGTGGGCCGGCGTCCCAAACCTCGACCGGCAGCGCAGCTTTACCGGCTTTCAGCGGTAGCACCCGGTTGCCGGAGCTTTCCCATTCGGTACTATCGTGGACGTACTTGTATTCGAGGACCTGAGTGGCAGCACCAGCGGAAAAAGTGATCGTTGCTTCGTAGATGCCGTCGCGGTTCGTGTCCGTCAGCGGGTAGGTTTTCTCCCACGACAGCGGCGCCGTGTTTCCGCGCAGACCGATGGTAGCCGGCCGGATGATGCGCGCCTGCTCGGCCGCCGGATCTAGCTGAAACGTGACCGTGGCATTGCGCAAAGCAGTTTTTGCTTTTGACTTGCGGCTAACCTGCGCACGCACCGGCGCCGCGCAAAACAGAAAACTCAGGAGTAGTAGACAGTAACGCATCGAAGTGGAGATATGAGGACCGCATGAAATAAGCGGAGGCCGTTGTTTCGTCCGCAGTTGCTTCCCCATTGCTTACGCCCGAAACCGCCAAAGCGGCCACGCCTCGTTAGCGACGAAGAAATCGCGGTCCAGCGGCAGCTCCAAAAAGCCGTGGGCGGGCAGCAAACTGGTCATATCGCCGGAAGAGTTGGGATAGACCGGGTGAGCAAGCAGGCGGCCGTCGGGCGCGACTTCGAGGCGGACGAGCAGAAAGTACGTGAGCGCGGGCTTGAAGCTGACCTCGGCGGCGAGCGTGGCGAAGAGTGACTCAATGGGAACCGGAGACGTAGGGCCGTCCGGTTGCTGCACGGCGCGCAGCCACGGCGCGGCGTAGCGGTGGTACGTGACGAACGTGGACACGGGGTTGCCGGGCAGGCCGAACACGACCGCGCCACCGGGCTTTCGGCCAAACCACAGCGGTTTGCCGGGGCGCTGACTCACTTCGTGGAAAAGCTCTTCGGCGCCCGCCTCGCGCAGGGCGGCGGGCAGGTAGTCGGCCTTGCCTTTCGAGACGCCCCCGCTCAGCAGCACGGCGTCGAAGGTGGTCAGCAGGGCGGGCAGGCCGGCGCGCAGGGCGGCGGGGTCGTCGGGGAAGTGGAAGGTGCGGACATCGGCGCCGGCCTCGGTGGCCGCGACGGCGAGCAGCACGGCGTTGGAGCGGCGGATCTGATGCGGCAGCGGAGCAGCTTCGACCGGCACCAGCTCGTCGCCGGTGCTGACGACGGCGACGCGCGGGCGGCAACTAACGGTGAGGGTGGCAGCGCCGACCGTGGCGGCTACCGCCAGCTCGGGGGCGCCCAGCACGGTGCCGGCGAGCAGCAGTGGCGTACCGGCCGGGCAGTCGGAGCCGCGCGGGTGGACGTTGTGGCCCACGGCAGGGGGCAGCACCCGAACCGTGGCGATCCGGCGGTTAGTGGTAGGGTCATCGTTGAAGTCGAGGTCCTCGTAGCGGATGACGGTGTCGGTGCCGGGGGGGAGGGCGGCGCCGGTCATAATCTCAATGGCAGCCGTGGGGTCGCGCAGGGGCGCGGGCGGCTGGCCGGCAAGCTGGGTGGCTTCGACGACGAACGCGGTTTGACCGACCGCGAGGGCGGCGTAGGCGAGGGCGAGGCCATCCATCGTGACGCGGTCGAAGGGCGGGAAGGGGCGGTCGGCGCGGAGGGTTTCGCGCAGCACGCGGCCGGCGGCTTCGGCGAGCGGAACGACTTCGGTGGGCAGGGGATGCGCGGTGGCCGCCACGCGGCGGGCGGCTTCTTCGACGGTGAGCATACTTTCGTCTTTTGTAAAGCACGCAACTTACCGCCCGCCGCCGCCAATGCCGCCCGAATCCGCTTCTGAACCTTCCCGCCTTACCCACATCGACGCCGCTACGGGGCTGCCCGCGATGGTGGACGTCAGCCTAAAGGCCGTCACGCGGCGCCTGGCCACGGCGCGCAGCCGCGTCGTGCTCGGCGCCGATCTGCTCGCGCTGGTGCAGCACGGCGATTTGCCAACCCGTAAGGGCCCCGTGTTCCAGACGGCAATCTTGGCGGGCGTGCTGGCGGCTAAGCAGACGGCCCATCTCATCCCCTTGTGTCATTCGCTGGGGCTCGACGACTGCCAGGTACGCATCCGCGTGGCCGCGCCCGACGCGCTCATCATCGAGTGCACCGTAGTGGTGACGGGCCGAACGGGCGTGGAGATGGAGGCGCTGATGGGCGCATCCGTCGCGGCCCTCACCGTGTACGATATGTGCAAGGCGCTCTCGACGGAGATCGTGATTCAGGAGACGCGGCTGATTCGGAAAACCGGCGGCAAGCGCGACTACACGTACCAGGGCGAATGAGCATTCCGCACGACAAGCACGCCTACCTGGCCCGCCCCGCGGTCGGCGAGTTTCACCGCCACGAGTTGGCGATTCTGGGGGCGCCGTGTGCTGTCATCAAAGACCTCGTGGCGCGGGTGCTGCCGGTGGTGGCGCCAAGGCTAAGCGTCGGTTACGTGGATGCCGACCACGCGACCGGCGACGGGGCGGCGCCCGTCGATTCGCTACTGACCCTCGGGGCGGGCGCCGAGCTGACCGACAAAATCCACTTCCGGCGCTTCGACAGCCGTCCCGACATCACGCCGTTCGGGCAGCGGCCGGCGTTGGCGGGCCTCGGCGCGGTGCTGGTCAACGGCAACCACTTCCGCGCCCGGCAGCAGATCGTGGTTCTGGATGCGCGCAAGCCGCTCGACAAAAAGCTCGACCGCCTGACCGACGTGCAACTCGTGCTGTTCGGCGATGACGGGCCGGCGCTGCCCGACGTCCTGCCCGACGTCCTGCGCGACCACCTGGGTGCGCGCGCCGCTACTGTTCCCGTGCTGCCGCTAACCGATACTGAAGCCATCGGGGCGTGGGTACTTGGCTGGTATGCCGCCGCGCTTCCGCCCGTGCGGGGCCTCGTGCTGGCGGGCGGACGCAGCCAGCGGATGCACACCGACAAGAGCCGCCTGCGCTACCACGGCGCCGAGCAGCGCGAGGTGGCGGCCGCGCTGCTGGCGCCTTGCTGCGCGGAGGTGTTCGTGTCGGGCCAGCCCGATCAGCTTACGGACCTGCCGGCGCACCTTCGGCCTCTACCCGATCAGTTTATGGGCCTCGGGCCGATGGGCGGGTTGCTCACGGCGTTCCGCCACGACCCCGACGCCGCGTGGCTGGTGGTGGCGTGCGACCTGCCATTCCTGACCACCGACTCGCTCGGGTACCTGGTAGAAAACCGCGCGCCCGGCCGCGTCGCTACGGCGTTCCGCGATCCGGCGACGAACTTTCCCGAACCCCTCATCGCCCTCTGGGAGCCCCGGGCCTACGCCGTGCTGCTCGGGTTCCTCGCGCAGGGCTACTCGTGCCCCCGCAAGGTGCTCATCAACGCCGATACCGCCCTGTTGACGCCCCCCGACGCCATCGAACTGCGCAACGTGAACACCCCCGACGAGCGCGCGGCGGCCGAGCGGGAGTTGAAGTAGCTCCGCGCCCGGCTGCGGGGTTCAGCCCCCAATCGTGGCCATCGACTCGAAGCTGAGCTGGTGAACGGGGCGCTGCTGCTCGGCGGCGAACCCGTCGGCGGCGCGGTGGCGGAACGCGTGGGCGAGGGCGGCCTGCACGGCGTCATCCGTGGCGCCGGTGCGCAGCAGGGCGCGGACGTCGAGCACGCCCTGGTCGTAGAGACACGTTTTGAGGCCGCCTTCGGGCGTGAGACGCAGGCGGTTGCAGGTACCGCAGAACGTGCGCGAGTAGGCGGCGATGATGCCCACGCGCCCGGCGTGGCCGGGAATGATGTAGTCGGTGGCGGTGGCGCCGACGGGCATCGGCACGGGCGCGAGGCCGGGGAAGTGCGCGGCCAAGTGCTGGCGGATCCGCACGTAATTCCACGGAATGGCCGCCGCCGTGACGTGCGAGCCGCCGTTGAACGGCATCTCCTCGATGAAGCGCACAGTGAGCGGCAGGGTGCGCGTCAGCTCGGCGAGCGGGATGAGGTCCTGCGTGTTCTGGCCGTCCATCACCACGGCGTTGAGCTTGACGTGGAGGCCGGCGTCGAGCAGCGCGTACAGGGTGGCGAGGACGGCGGGCAGCTCGTCGCGCCGGGTGATCTGGTAGAACCGCGCGCGGTCGAGGGTGTCGAGGCTGAGGTTGACGCTGCGGACGCCGAGCCGCACCAGTTCGGGCACGTGGGGGGCGGTGAGCACGCCGTTGGTGGTGAGGCTGATGTCGTCGAGACCGGGTAGCTGGCGGAGCGTTTCGATGAACCCCAGCAGTCCGCGCCGCACGAACGGCTCGCCGCCGGTAAGGCGCACCTTGCGCACGCCCAGCCCGGTGAGCAGGCGCACCACGCGGGTCAGCTCGGGGTAGGTGAGCAGATCCTGGCGGGGAGCGAAGGCAATGCCTTCCTCGGGCATACAGTAGAAGCACCGCAGGTTGCACCGGTCCGTGACGGCGAGGCGCACGTATTCGAGCGGCCGGCCGTGAGTATCGTAGAGTGTGGGATGGGCGGCGGTGGACAACGAGGCGGCGCGTTAGAGGCGGGTTTCTGCTGCGAAACGTATCCGCACGGTTTGTGTTCACGTAAGGGCCGGGCAACGCGGGTAATCGCCGGCTCTTAGATGGAAATCACCCTCTCCCTTTTCGGCATTGCCCGCGAGATCGTCGGCTGCTCCACTCTTACCCTCGACGCGCCCGCCGGGCAGTCAGTGGGCGAGCTGCTGACGCACCTGCGCGCCACCTATCCCGCGCTGACCGGCTTGCGCAGCCTTGCCTTGGCCGTCAACAACGAGTACGCCCAGCCCGCCGACGTCCTCCGGGTCGGCGACGAGGTGGCGCTCATTCCGCCCGTCAGTGGTGGGTAGGGTGAGAAGTGAGAGGTCAGAGGTGCGAAGTGAGAGGTGTAAGCTACTTCGCACTTCCCACTTCGCACCTCGCACCTCTGACCTCGAACTTCTCACCTCTGACTTCAAATGACCATCGCCCTCACCGACCAGCCCATCGACGTGGCTGCCGCCCTGCGCGCGGCCGAAGATCCCGCGGCCGGCGCCGTCAACGCCTTTATCGGCACCATCCGCGACCACAGCGCCGGCCGGCGTGTGGTGCGGCTCCACTACGAATCCTACGACGCGATGGCGCTCCACCAGCTCGGTCGCGTGGCCGGGCAGGCGCGCGAAAAGTGGCCGATGCTCACGCAGGTGGTGATCATTCACCGCAAAGGCACCCTCGAAATCGGCGACGTAGCCGTAGTCGTAGCCGTCAGCACGCCCCACCGGGCCGATTCCTTTGCCGCCTGCCAATTCATCATCGACACTCTCAAGGAAGTGGTACCGATCTGGAAGAAAGAGGAGTACGAAGACGGCACTACCTGGGTAGCGGCGCACCCTTAAGCTGCCCGTCTACCCATAAGCAGGTCGGCTGAAATACCTTTCGTTTTGTCATTGCGAGCGCAGCGAAGCAATCCTCGTTTGCTCGGTACGTTTGCACAGCCACATTGCCGAGCAAACGGGGATTGCCACGTCGTCGCAAAGCCTCCTCCTCGCAATGACAAATGCTTGGTTACTTGTGGCTGACCACGTAACCGAGCGCTACCAGTTCTTAACCCAGCCGCGGCGGTGGGCATAATAGACACTGGTGCCCACCACCAGCCCCACGAGGTAGCCGTACGGCAGCCCGCCGCAGATCAGCCCGACGAGCAGGGCCACCGCAAGGTCGGCGCGGGCCGTGGCGACGTCGCGCAGGAGAACGGCGAGGCGGAGGGCTTCAAAGAAAAGCAACACCCCCAGGATCGGCAGCGGAAAGAGGTGGACAAGCTGCTGAAACCCTTGGCTGAAGAAAAGACCCATCGCCAGAAACAAGCCGCCGTAAAGCACCACCGAGCCGCCTGTGCGTGCGCCGAACGCGTAGTGGCCGACCATTCCGCCGGAGCCGTGGCACACCGGGAAGCCCCCGAAGAACGGGTTCACGAGATTCATCAGCGCGTAGGTAGCGCTGATCTGGCGGACGCTGAGCGGGCGCTCGGGGAAGTGATCGACCACCACCTGCCGGGTGGCGAGGATGGAATTGCCGAGCGAAAGCGGGATCTGGGGCAACGCCAGCAGCACCGCGCCGGTGAGGATGTCGGGCCACGCCGGCACGTGCCACGTGGGCAGATGGAGCCCCACCGCGCCTTGGGCCGCGCCCACATCGAACTTGAACAGCAGGCCGTAGCCCACGCCCAGCGCCACCACCACCAGCGCGGCCGGCCAGCGCCGGTTGCCGAGCAGCACGACGGTGACGATGAACGTCACCCCCGCCAGCGCGTAGCCTGCGGCGCCGTCGGCGGGCACGTACTCCCTGAGCGCGAGTGTGGCGAGCTGTAAGGCCAGCCCCAGCTGAATGCCGCGCACCACCGGCTTGGGCACGAGCCGGGCGATGGCATCGATGGCGCCCGTAAGGGTCAGCCCGAGCATCGTGGCGCCAATCGCCAGCCCTCCGCCGTAGATGACGGGCCCCTTGATCTTCTGGGCAATGACGAGTGCAGCGAAGGCTTTGAGCGGCTGTACCGGCATCGGCAGGCCGTACCACACCCCCGAAAACACCTGCATCAGTCCGAACAGCGTGAGCACGCTCGCCGGGTCGATCCCCGACGCTGCGATAACCCCGATGAGCAGCGGCAGATCGGTGCCGAGGTCGCCAAACGCGCCGGCCAGTTCGTTGCGGTCGAAGCGGATCACCTAGTAGCGCGGCATCGTGGGCTGCACGGCTTCGGCCCACGCGTGGATGCCGCCCGTGAGGTTGCGCAGATTGGTGAAGCCGTACTGCTGCTGCAAACGCGCGATAGCCGTGGCCGAGCGGATACCGTGGTGACAGTAAACCACGACGGGCCGGTCGCGCGGGACCACGGCGGCGGCGCGGGCCACCTCGCCAAGCGGCACCAGCACGGCGCCGGGCAGCCGACAGAAATCGAACTCCAGCGGCTCGCGCACGTCGAGCAGAAAGGGTGGCGCGGCGGAGTCCAGCTCCTGTTGCAGCGCCGGGGCGGTGATGGTGGTGGCAGCGGTCACGGAGTCGCAAAGATCAGCGTAGGCGGCCGGGTCGGCGGTATCGAGGTTGATCGCAGCGGTCAGCGGATTGCGGCGAAATCGCAGGGTGCGGGTCTGAAACGTGAGCGCATCCACGAGCCAGAGGCGCCCGCTGAGGGGTTCGCCCAAGTCGAGCAGGACCTTGATCGCCTCCGTGGCCTGCACCGTACCCACCAGGCCGGGCAGTACGCCCAGTACGCCGGTGGTGTCGCAGGTGGGCGCCTCATCGGGGCCGGGCGGCGCGGGAAACAAACAGCGGTAGGAAGGCCCGCCCCGGTAGTTGAAGACCGACACCTGCCCCTCGAACCGGTAGATGGCGCCCGACACGAGCGGCCGGCCCGCGCTCACGCAGGCATCGTTGAGGAGGTAGCGGGTCGGGAAGTTGTCGGAGCCATCGATCACCACGTCGTAGGCATCCACCAGGGCGCGCACGTTGGCCAGGGTCACGCGCACGGGGTGCGCCTCCACGGCCACGCCGGGGTTGAGGCGCGCCACCTCGCGGGCGGCGGCATCCACCTTGCGCCGCCCCACGTCGGCCGCGCCGTAGAGGATCTGGCGCTGCAGGTTGCTTTCGGCCACTACATCGGCATCGGCCACGCCGAGGGTGCCCACCCCCACGGCGGTCAGGTACTGAATGACCGGACAACCCAGCCCGCCCGCGCCCACCACCAGCACCCGCGCCGCGCGGAGCCGCAGCTGCCCGGCCTCGCCGATCTCGGCAAGCTGGAGGTGGCGTTGGTAGCGGCGGCGGTCGGCGGGGGTGAGCATCGGGCAGGTAGCGAACCGGGCAACGAGCGTCGGGGTGCGCCGGTAGACAAAGGTGGCGCGGCCGGTCAGATCAGCTTGTCGGGTGTGATGGGCAGCTCGCGCACCCGCTTGCCGGTGGCGTTGAAGACCGCATTGGCAATGGCCGACGCCGACGCCGCCCTCGGCGCCGACCGCGCCCGCGAGCTGGCTTCGCACCTGAGCTTTATGGTCACCAACACCGATTTGCAGGTGCTGGAAGGCAACCGGGTGATCGAGCTGAAAACGGCGGGCATTGACAAAGGCACCGCCGCCGCGCGCCTCATCGATGAACTGCGCCCCGACTTCATCCTCGCCATCGGCGACGACCGCACCGACGAAGACACCTTCCGCGCCCTGCCGTGGTCGGCGTGGATGGTAAAGGTGGGGGAAGCGTCTACCTCCCGGGCGCGGTTTTCCGTAGATTCGCTGGCGGTTGTGCGGTCGGCGGCGGCCCGTTGCTGCGGGGGCTTCCACGTCCAGGCCGGTTCGGGCAGGTCGGTGGCGATGAGCTTCATCATCAGCTCGCGGGCGGGCATTTCGAGGCTCACGAACAGCACCCGCCGGCCGAACTCCAAGGCGGCCTAGCGGGCGAAGGAGAGCGCCGCCGTAGTCTTGCCCATCCCCGGCCGTGCGGCGAGCAGGATCAGGTTGCTCATACGTTCAGCATCGCTAACTCATTGACTCTGTCGTAACGAAAAGCTTTAACTACAAGACTATTGTGACAATACGCCGCAAAATAATCTTCGTCGTTGAGCTTGTATGTCAGCATCTGCCCTGGTGGGAACGCGATGCTGGGTTTCATAACCTTACTGATCGTACGTAAGCTTTTAAGCGATTCAGGGCTGGTGATGCTCACCTTACCGTCCTCATCTACATCAAAGGCGCCAAAACCGGATCTTGTGTAGCGCATCCGCATAAGCTTCTGATGCGTGATGGTTAAATGAATTAGTGTTTTTACGTGCGCCAACGTTGTGTCTTTGGCCACTAAATGGGCCGTAAAGACAATTGAAGTAATAGATAAGTTTTCAATTTTAATAATAGGGAAAGACCGAATAGCGTTTTGCACGTAGCAGTAACCACTCAGCACGTCATCTTTTATTTCGTTTGGTTTCACGATGGTAGGGATACCATCAAGCGTGAAAGAGGCGTATTGACCGGCTTTTACCGCTTGGTCTAGCCGCAATTCCGGCTTGTGAACGCTTGGTTCAGGCGAATCCGGCGGTGGTGGCGGCACCTTAACTTCTTCCTTAACTTCTTCCTCAGCAGCTTTCTCAGCGTTTGTCTCGGCTAAATCGTTAAGGCGAGCAGGGTCAGAATTTTTTCCAAACTGTTCGATACCTAAGTATTCTTCCCGATAGCGCGCCAGTGACCAAATCCGGGCTTGCTCTTGCGACCATTGAGGCACTGTACGCGGAATAGCCTCCTGTCTTAGTCCGGCAGGAATTTGAAAGTTGGGATTAATGCTGGTGATTACATCGGAGACAAAGCGGCAGCAACTTAAAAGCTGTTCGTGAACCTGGATTTCAGCAAACCGGATGACGACCCAGCCCCGCCGGGTGAAGGCGCTGTTACGATTGACATCAGCCCCTTGATAATGGCTGACACTGCGGTTGAGAATATCATTACTGCCCTCGTAAGGCTCATCAACCTCAATGTCAACGAACAGATTGAGACCGTTTTCTTCATCAATAAGTGAGATGTCTGGCTCGTAGTAGTTATTGCCGCTGCTGATGAGTAGTATGCGATCACCGTACAATTTGCAGCCGGAAACGAAGTGCCGCTCCAACTCCGCGAAAAAAGCAAGTTCTTTTACGCCCCTGCGACCTGCGCGACCTTTGCGTGGAAATTTGATGACACACTTGGGCTCTGGCATAGCCACATAAGGAAAGACCACCGGCCCGGCCTGAGCGAAAATATTAGTAGGGTGGTAACCAATGTATTTGGCCTGAGAAGATTGCTCGACGGTGGCAGGAACCAAGACAGGCTTTTCTGGGGGCTTAACAGGTCCCGTTCCACTACTACCATCTTGTATCAATGTGTCATTTTTGATTAAATATTTACTCGCATCACTTTTATTCGTGTTCCGCTTACCTGCGCCTTCCTTCTGATCGGTTAGCGTCTGTTCTTGAATTTCAACATTATTAATCGCAGAATCACGCTTCTTGCGCTCTTCATTATCCTTGACCGAACTTCTGAGATACCAGATAATAAGCAGCACAAGGACTACAAATGCCAGTAAGTAAGCTACCACATTCACTAAAATGCCTTGGTTTGTACCCTCGGAAACAGCAAGCGTAGTATCGGAAAAGGAAACTTGAAGTAGCATCTGAAAATAGGCACCGCCGCGTGTGGTATGCCAAGGTAGGGAAAACAACGCGAAGCTGCGCCGAAGAGCGCGTGCAGCCGGTCGTAGCCCCGCAACGCACTACAGCCCGAGCCGGGCGCGCGTTTGTTGCACGGCAGCGCCGTATCGTAGAAGTACGGGCAGCGGGTGCGCTGCAGCAGGTTGCCGCCCACGGTGGCCACGTTGCGCAGTTGCGGCGAGGCGCCCGCGTGCAGCGCCTGACTCAGCAGCGGGTAGCGGTGAGCCATAGGCAAAGGTGGCGCGGCCGGTCAGATCAGCTTGTCGGGTGTGATGGGCAGCTCGCGCACCCGCTTGCCGGTGGCGTTGAAGACGGCGTTGGCAATGGCCGGCGCCACCCCGATGATGGCGATTTCGCCGATGCCCTTCGTGCCGATTTCGTTGACGTGGAAGTCGGGCTTGTTGACGAAGAAGACCTCCACGGGCGGCGCGTCGGCGTGGACCGGCACGTGGTACTCGGCGAAGTCCTTCGTCACGTAGCGGCCGTAGCGGTCGTCCATCACCGCGCCCTCCGTCAGCGCCATCCCGATGCCGCCCACCACCCCACCAATCATCTGGCTGGCGGCGGTCTTCTGGTTGACGATGGTGCCCGCGTCGGCGCAGGTCACCACCTTGCGCACCCGCGTCTCGCCGGTCAGCGCGTGCACCGCCACCTCCGCGAAATGCACCGAGTAGGAGTACATCGACAGTGGCGTCGTTTCCTCGGCGGGCTTCGACTCCACCGTCACGGCCATATCGGCGGCGTTGGCCTGCTTGAGCAGATCAACCAGCTTGACGCGGGCGTCGGGCTTGGTGCGCACCAACTCGGTCTGGGTCAGCTGCAAATCATCGGGTTTCGCCCCCGCGAAGGCCGCACCCGCCGTTTCGGCCAGCTTCAGCTTCAGTGCCCGGCAGACGTCGCGCACCGCCGCCCCCACGGTGTTCACGGTAGACGAGCCGCCCTGCGACGGCGACGGCGGAAACGAGGAGTTGCCCAGCTCGAAGGTGATGCGCTCGGGCGGCAAGCCCAGCGCATCGGCCGCGATCTGCGTCATCGCGGTGCCCGTGCCGGGGCCGATGTCGGTAGTCGCGCTGCGGATCACCACGGTGCCGTCGGGTTGCAGCCGGGCTTCGGCCCTGGCGGTGCCGCGGTGCGCGCCGAAGGTGCCCACGCCCATTCCGTAGCCGATCAGCCAGTCGCCGTCGCGCAGGCTGCCGGGCTGCATCCGCCGCTTGCTCCACCCGATGCGCTCGGCGCCCGCGGCAAAGCACTCCTTGAGATACTTCGTCGACCACGGCCGCTCCTTCTCCGGGTCGGCGTCGGTGTGGTTGCGCAACCGGAAATCGAGCGGGTCGAGGTTGAGCTGATGCGCCAGCTCATCGAGCGCCGATTCGAGCGCGAACGCGCCCGTCGCCTCGCCAGGCCCGCGCATCCAGATCGGGGTGCTCACGTCGAGGGCCAGGATGCGGTAGCGGGTCGTCACGCTCGGGCAGGTGTACATCATTCGCGTCTGCTGCAACGTCGACTCGGTGAACTCCTCGTAGCGCGACGTCTGCCCCACCGACTCGTGCGCCAGCGTCGCGAGTTTGCCGTCGGGGCCGGCGCTGAGCACCACTTTCTGCCACGTATATGGCCGGTAGCCCACCATCGTGAACATCTGCTCGCGGGAAAGCATCAGCCGCACCGGCCGCCCCACCACCTTGGCCGCGATGATGGCGGCCGTCTCGTGGGGCCAGTTGTGCAGCCCGTTGCCGAAGGCGCCGCCCACGAACGTGGCGATCACCTTGACGTTCGCCTCCGGCAGCCCCCAGTCCTTCGCGAACGCCTTTTGGGTGCCCATCACCGCCTGCACCTTGTCGTACACGGTCAGGCGGTCGGGCGCCTCCCAGTGCGCCGTGATGGCTTGCAGCTCCATCGGATTATGCATCTCCGACGGGATCACGTACTCCGCCTCCACCCGCGCCGCGGCCGGCGCCGCATCGGCCGGCCCGCGCTGGTAGTCGTTGAGCGGCGACTTCGCGTTCTTCTTCGCCTGCGACGGCAGGAAGCCGCGCGCTTTGTTCGTCTCCAGATTCGTGGCGTGCGTCTCGGCCACGTACTGCACCCTGATCAGCCCGGCGGCGTAGCGGGCGCGCTCTACCGTATCAGCCACCACCACCGCGATGGGCTGGTCGTCGAACCGCACCTGATCGTCGTGGAAGACCTGCAAGGGCTGGCCGGCAGCAGGCCGCTCGGCCGGCTGCGCGCTGGCCGCGAAGCCGGGCACCTTCGGCGAGTTGCGGTGCGTGATGACCGTCAGCACGCCCGGCGCACCTTCGGCGGCCTGGGTATCGAGGCTCTTGATGCGGCCCTTCGCAATGGTGCTGCCCACCAGCACCGCGTGCACGAGGTTCGGCAGGTTGTACTCGGCCGAGTACGTGGCCGCGCCGGTCACCTTCAGGCGGCCATCGACGCGGCGCATCGGCTCGCCGACGTGAAGGCCGTTTGCGGGAGGAGTTTGCATAAAAGCGTGCAAAAGAGTTCGGGCAAGGACGGGGATCGGTTTACGGGCAGCGCCCCGGCTCAGGCCACGCCGGTAGCGGTTTTGAGCGCCTGCACCAGCGCATTGGGCGCCAGCTTTAGCTTGTAGGCGTTGAATTGGTAGGCCCTGGCGCCGCGCATCGCTACCTCAGCCGCCTGCCGGAAGCTGGCTTCCGTGGCGGGCTTGCCCACCAGTGCGGCCTCGGCCTCGGATAGCCGCCACGGCTTGTGCGCCACCCCGCCAAACGCCAGCCGCGCAGCCTTGATCGTGTTGCCGTCCAGTTGCACCGCCGCCGCCGCCGATACCAGCGCGAACGCGTAGGAAGCGCGGTCGCGTACCTTCTGGTAGTGCACGTTCCGGGTGAACGTCGCGTCCGGTAGCTCCACGGCCGTGATCAGCTCGCCGGGTTCGAGGGTGGTATCGCGCTGGGGTGCGTCGCCGGGCAGGCGGTGGAAGTCGGCGATGGCGATGCGGCGCTCGCCCTTCGGCCCGCTCACCAGCAAGGTGGCGTCGAGGGCGCTGAGCGCGACGTTCATATCGCTGGGGTTGACGGCGATGCACTGGTCGCTGGCGCCGAAGAGCGCGTGCAGCCGGTTGTAGCCCCGCAACGCACTACAGCCCGAGCCGGGCGCGCGCTTGTTGCACGGCAGCGCCGTATCGTAGAAGTACGGGCAGCGGGTGCGCTGCAACAGGTTGCCGCCCACGGTGGCTACGTTGCGCAACTGCGGCGAGGCGCCCGCGTGCAGCGCCTGGCTCAGCAGCGGGTAGCGCTCGCGCACCAGCTTGTCTTCCGCCACGGCGGTGTTGGTGGCGAGCGCGCCGATGCGCAGCCCCCCGCTGATCGCCTCCACCTTGTTGAGCGGCAGCCGGCTGATATCGACCAGCTTGGTGGGCGTCATCACGCCGCGCTTCATCAGATCGAGCAGGTTGGTGCCGCCCGCGATGAACTGGGTGGTAGCGGCGTTTTTGCCGATAGCCTCCACGGCGGCTTGGGGCTTGGCGGGGCGGACGTACTGAAACGGATTCATACGGAGAGCTTAAGTAGCTAGCCGCAAGCTTTTAGCTGCAAGCGGCAAGCCAACATCTTTTTAATCAACTGATTAGCGCAGGGCTACTGTCTGTTTAATTATGACTGGCTGCTTAAATCTTCTGGCCGCTGTCTTTCACTTCCCGGATCGCGGCCACGATGTTGGGGTAGGCCCCGCACCGGCAGATATTGCCGCTCATAAACTCGCGCACCTCGGCGTCGGAGCCGGCGTGGCCCTCGCGGATGCACGCCACCCCGGCCAGGATCTGCCCCGGCGTGCAGTAGCCGCACTGAAAGCCGTCGTGCTTGATGAATGCTTCCTGCAAGGGGTGCAGCGTATCACCGTCGGCCAAGCCCTCGATCGTCACCACCTGCCGCCCGCTTTGCATCACCGCCAGCGTCAAACAGGAGTTGACGCGTTGGCCGTCGATCAGCACCGTGCAGGCGCCGCACTGGCCGTAGTCGCAGCCTTTCTTGGTGCCCGTCAAGTGTAGGTTTTCGCGCAGCAGGTCGAGCAGCGTGGTGCGGGCGTCGACCATCAGCTTTTGCTTGCGGCCGTTGATAGTCAACTCCAGCGGCAGCTTTTCGAGGGCGTCGGCCAGTTTCTCGTCTAAGCCACTGGCAGCCGCGTCGAGGGCTTGACGTGGCACGAACGCCAATGCTGTCAGCAGCGACGACTGTTTGAGGAACGTGCGCCGGGCGTCGTCCGGCGGCAGGTTGGGCAGGGTCGGGTCGGTCGGCATCATCAGCAGTAGCGGTTACCGGAAGTGCAAGGCGCGGTGGTACGCAAATGTTTGCGCCACGACCATAGTAACGGGCGTGGAATTCGGGGGTTCGCCGTAACCGATGGGAGGCTCCAAAAGAGCTTCGGGAGCAGGTCTTTTTTTTCCGTGAGCTTGGGACAACTCACGAAACAAAACTCCTGAATTGACCCGGTTATACCCGAACCTAGCCGGTCGGAGTGTGCCCCGGAATCTTGGAAACTGACCCAGCCAGGCCAGATTAGGGTCGGCTAGGTACTAAGGGTTCAATTCCAGGAGGGAGCGCTGAAAGGCCAGTAATCGACTGTTTGGCAGTTGGTTGCTGGCCTTCTTCTTTTTGCTGCTATCGGGGTTCGTAGGGAGTTAGGCGGTGCCGACCGGGGGCTGGCAAACCGGGCGGCGGTGGAAGGGGCGAGGGTTCTGTCCGGGGGCCACCATCAGTGTTGCGGGGGCCTATAGCTGCGGGGCTGGTGTGGGCCGCTTGGTTTGAGGGGGCTGTGGGAGGTGATAGGGGGAGGGGACTTGCTGCGGGCTACGGGCGGGCCGGCGGGCTGATGACGGGGGCGCAGGCGTTGGGGGAGTTGGGGCTTGGCCGTGAACTGATAAGCTGGTGCCGGGGCTGGCTGGCGCCAGCGCAGGGAGGCGGGTGAATGGATGGCGCGGGGTTGGCGACGCGGGCGGGGCTGCTGCCGGCCCGGAGGGAGCGGGCAGACGTCGGCTACGACGACGGGCGCGGCGGGCGTGGGCAGGGCAACCAGTTGGCCGTCGCGTTGCTCGAAGTAGGTCAGGCCCAAGGCGATGATGAGAGCGGCGGGGCCGGTTGGGGATGCGGGGGTGGAAGGGAGTAGCTGGTAGGTTTGCGGGGCTAGTTCGGGGGTTGGGGAGGCGAGGGGGTGCGGCGCCGGGAGCGTGGTCGGGCGGAGGGGGTGGATGGTGCCGGTGGTTTCGTCGAAGAGGGCTACGGCGAGGTGGTAGCCGACGTGGGTGGTGCCGGCGGGCCGGCGCCGCGCAGTAGGCAACGGGAGCGGCGGCAGGGTGAGCGTGAGGCCGCCCGTGGGCGTGCGGGCCACGGTGCAGGGCGCGCCGAGGTGGAGCGATTGGTGGGCGAGGGGCGTAAAGCTGAACCCCGCCAGCCCGGCCAGATGGGCGGCGAGCAGGCGGCGCTGGCCGGCCGGCTGGATGGTTTCGAGACCGATGAGGCGGCGAAGCTGCCCGGTCAGGCGGCTGCTGACCCGGTTGATGGCCACGGTGGGGAGCTGCGGGCGGAGGGCGGCGCGCAGCTCTTTGCCGAGGCAGGAGGCCTGGGCGAAATCGGTGCTGTTGTGGCGGAGGGGGGCCAGGGAGGCGGCGGTATAGAACTGCTCGCCGGTCGGGCGGCGCCGGGCGCGCAGGTAGGCCTGGTTGCGCTTGTTGCGGCTGGCGCGGCAGATGGTGACGCCCCCGACGGTGCCCACGGTGCCGGTAATGGAGAAGATGGCGGGGATGCGGGGCATCGGCAGGGCGGGAGAAGGGTGATGCCGAGGATACCGTTGGGCGGCGGCGAAAGTGCCGGGTGGGGGCTTGGGTGTCCGGTTTTGTCCGCTTTTGTACCCACTTGTGCCCGGTTGGGGGGTGGGGCAGGGTGGGCGGGGATACGCGGGAGAGGCGCTTTAGAGGCGCTTCGGGGGCGGTGTAGACACGCTGTAGGTGGAGATGAAAAGCAAAAAGACGCAGCAGCTTGTAAGGGCGTCACACTACAGCGTGTCAGGCACTTGGGGCAGAACGTTACTGGATGGGCAACAACCCCTGACCCAGACCTACTGCCAGGAGTGCCAGCGGTACTGCCGTGAACGGACCACGCAAGAAAAATCGTCGGCGGCCGCAAGTTTTTCGCCTTGTTTCGGCCTAAGCTCTCGGACGTTTACGCTTCACGTCCATTTCAATTCGTCACCCAGAACGAAAGTGCTTCTGGCGGGCCTTCTCGACCTTCGCATAGGTCGGTAGCGGCAACACGAAAACAAAGCAAAAGGCGCCGTGCGGGCGACTACGGCCGTGACCCGTCCGGCCAGCTCTACCCCCAGCGCCTGCAAGCCCGGTACCTCCGACACTCAGACATCGAACAGCCAGCAGAAATGAACCGATTTAAACTTGCAACTTCACTGGTTGGACTTCTGCTTTTCGGCTGCAATCAAGCCGGCACTTCCAGCGAAGGACAAAACCAGCCAACCGTACCACAAGGTAATATCAGGGTCCGTAGAGCAAATTACTCCGACGCTCAACTCAAAGAGGCAGACACCTCCAGGGTGCCGATGAGTATGGTTCGGAATGTAAGGCAAGCCAGGAACGGAGACATTTTGATTGCTTCTTACTTAGGGGTGTTTCGATACGATGGAACATCGTTTACCAATCTAACCAGTAAAATAAGTTCGCCCCGATACTCCAGCTTCTGGGATGTTTTGGAAGATCGAAAAGGAAATATTTGGTTCGCTTCCAAAAATTCGGGGGTTTATCTCCTGCCTTCAGGGCAAACAACCTTTCAGCATTTTACCACTAAGCAGGGGCTTGCCAGTAATACGGCGCTGAATATTTACGAAGACAGAGCCGGCAATATTTGGTTCGGCGCAAGCCGTTACGACGGGAAATCTTTTCGAAATTTCACCACAAAAGATGGGTTCCCCAGTAATAATATTCATTTACTCCTTGAAGACAAAACCGGCAAGCTCTGGTTTGGTGCACAAGCAGAAGATATGTTCGTTTATGATGGGAAAACATTTACCGTTTTAAAAAACAAAGACGGCAAGGCGTTTAACAACGTTTGGGGAATTACCGAGGACAGAAAAGGTAATATGTGGTTCGGCGCGACGACAATAGAAGATAAAAGAGGCGATACGTCGTTCGTTTCACAGGGGCTTTGGCGCTATGACGGCAGCACCTTTACTAAGGCGTCTAATAAAGGCGCTCACGCCATAATCGAAGACAAAAAAGGGAACATCTGGACCACCGGTGCAGATGAGCCTCCTCGCCTTGGGCAGGTCTGGTCACTTTCCCGTTATGATCAAAAGTCCTTGTACAATAAAAACCCCACTGTAACCGAAGTAAAGTCACAATCAGGAATGCTTTTGGGGATGGTAGAAGACGCGAAAGGAAATATCTGGTTTGGCTCTGGCACTGGCGTGTATCGGTATGATGGAAAGACCGTCACGGACTTTAGAAGAAAAGAGGGTCAGGAATAATTTGCATGGATGGTTTTAGGCACTATTGAGCAGATTAAGGTCGTTGGCTCGGGCGAGTGAGCCTAGCAAAGACCAGAAAATGGAGTTGCTGAAGGGAAATAGCGCGCCGCTCGTAGTCGCGGGCTAAGCGCCGAAAGCGCGCTGCCCAGCCGAAGGAGCGCTCTACGACCCAGCGCTTGGGCAAAAGCACAAATCCCTTTTTGACGTGATTGAGCTTGACTACTTCAAGATGGATGCCTTCGGCTTTAGCCGCTTCAGCGGCCGCTTCGCCCGTGTAGCCTTGGTCCACATAGGCCAGCGGTACTCGCCGGTGGCACGTTGCACTACGTCGGCCAAGGCGCTGACCTGAGCCCGATCCGGCTCGTTGGCGGCCGTCAAGTGGGCTGCCAACAGGTGGCCTATTGTATCCTGGCTATCGAATCGCAGCAGGCCCTCGCCGATACAGGACCCAAACCAAGCGGAACAGGCCTTCGCCATTGGTGCCGAACCAGAGGTTGCCGGCTCGGTCCTGCTCGGCGCAGCCGATGGACCGTCTTTGAACGGGCCACGGGCTTGGGGTAACTTCGGGTACACCCCAGCGGGGCGGGCTGCTGTGCCCTTTTGCGGGTTTGGCCGTGGTAGGTCGTGATCGAGAGCAGCGTTACCAGCAGGAGGTAGAAGGGCTTGAGCGCGGGGGTGTGCGTCAGAAAGCAACTCTGATTACGCATTGCTAAAGGGGAGAAACGAAAAAGCGGGGCAGCCGCTTGGCCGCCCCGCTCTTCGGTAGCGCTCAATATCTACGCGGCGGCGGCCACCGGATTACTTGCTGGTCAAGGCGCCGCCGGCAAGCAGCCAGGACGGCGTGGTGGTCGCCAGGCTGGCGCCTTTGCACATAGCAGGGCGACACGCACCAGTGCCCGGCTTACAGGTGGGCGCACACGAGGCGGCGGGCCGGGCCACGGCCGCCGGCTTCTGTACGGCGCTTTTCGCGGGGGTTTTCGCGGGGGTTTTCGAGTTGCCCGAGTTGCAGATGCTGCTGCCGTTGCCGGCGTATGCGAAGGTAGAGACAGCCAGCATGCCGGCAATGAGTAATTTGGTCATGGGGGGTTAGAACGGGTAGTGAGTGAGTGAGAAACCGTTCGAGGGGTTAGGTCACAACCCGGCGAAAAGCTTGCGCGCATCGCCCCGTTTATTTTACGGGCGTCCGAATTCCCGGTAGCGCGGTGGGTATCGTCCACGGCGCCTCGCCGGTACGGCAGCCGTATAGGGAGCAGTCGGGCGCGAGCACTTGCCGCAACGTCTGGCGCTGGGTTGGCGAGCAAAGCGCGGCTACCTGTTGCAGATGCCGAACGGTCAGCACGTCGACCGCCACTTTGCTGCTCAGCGCGTCGCGGGAGCGCGCGGCCAACTGCGCATCCGATAATTGGGCGGAATCGAGGAGCAGAAAGTAGCGCTGACAATCCTGGCGGCACCGCTGGGTTTGGGTTTGCACCTGGAGGAAGTAGCGGGCACGCAGCGAATCGTAGCGGGCCCACTGGTCGGCCGACATGTGCAGCGTATCGGCCAGAAAAGACCGTCCCGCCGGCGGATGCACCGGCGGAGCTGGACGGGAAGCGGCCACACCGGGCGCGATACTCACCCAACTCAACAGGCCGATGTTGATGATGAGCAGGACCACGACCAGCCCCCAGAGGGGCCGGGTGGGGCGGGCGGTCAACCAGGATGCGAGCTTATTCAAGGGGAAGGGGAACGGTAAACGGGTCGAGTTGATATTCGGTCACAAAGGCGTCGTGGCGGGGCGCGGCTACTACGGAAGCGGCGGGGCGCGGCCGGCCGTACCGCACGGCGGCCCCGATGTTGAGCCCCAGCACCAGGATGCCCAGCATCAGGGCATAGGCCGGCCGGCGCAGCAGCCAGGGCAGGGCAGCGGGGGCTGGTTGGGGGGCGTTCGGGGTTTCGAGGGCGTCGAGACGCGCCCGCACGCGAGCGTAAAAGAAGGGGCGCGGCGCGGGGGCGGGTTGGGCGCGCAGCTGCCGCAGCAGGGCGTCCAACTCGTCGTCGGGGCCGAAATCGGGGCCGAAATCGGGGGCATTAGCGGACATAGGATGGATGCGGTTGGAGATGTTTTCGCAGGGTCTGACGGGCGCGGAACAGCAGCGATTCCACGGCGGGTACGGTGGTTTGCAGCACGTCGGCAATTTCCTGATAACTCAGTTCCTGCTCGTGGCGCAGGGTAAAGGCCACCTGCTGCTGGTCGGGCAATCGCGCAATCGCCTCTACCAGCCGCTGCAGCTCTTCCTGCCCTTCGAGCTGGGCCAGGGGGTGCTGAAAGTCGGGCGGGTGGTGCAACACCTCGTTGCGGGCACCCAGCAAGCTGGTCAGGAGCGCAAACCGCTTTTTGGTGCGGGCCCGCTGCCGGTTCTTTAGTGCGTGCGAAACGGCCAGCCGATACAGCCACGTACTCAACGCCGCCTCGCCACGGAAGCGCGCAATGGTCTGGTAGACTTCTATAAAGACCTCCTGCGCGACGTCTTCTGCTTCTTCGGGTGAGCGTAGCAGCGCCAGCACGACCCGGTACACCCGACCCTGGTAGCCCTCCACCAGGGCACGGAAAGCCGCTTCACTACCCTGCTGTAGTTGGATGATCAGCTCGGTGTCAGGTACAGGAACAGGCACCAAGGCAAGGCGGGGAAGTAGATACGGAGGAACAGCGGGCGCAGCGATTACCACGGAATAGCGTGGCTCACTGACGGGCCCGAACTTCTAAAGTGCCAGCCGATTGCGGCTCGGCTTTCCTTAGGTCTCGTTTTTCGCGGAAACTTGCGCCGGAGGTTGTGATTTTTCGGACGGTTTCTCACTCCGGCAACTCTGCTTCATTCAGCAACAACCTGTGCTGAATTTCGATAGGAAGTGGGCAGATGCAGTACCTAAGGTCGGCTAGTCAGAAAAGCAGGTGAAACGCTTGCCGTCGTACCGATACAGGCCGGTGTTGCGGGTGCCGACCCAGATGTTGCCGGCGCGGTCTTCGACGAAAGACCACAGGGAGTAGTCGTCGAGGCCGTCTCAATGGTGGCGTAAGCAGTAAAGTGACCGGGCACATCGTGTCCCTGCGGTGAGGCCGCCGTTTCCAGGGTGAGCTGGGTGCGGCTAACAGCGCCCATGTTTTCGGGTTTGACCTGCTTGACTTGTTTGACCGTATTCAGCGGCGCATCTAATGGCTCACTGGTAGGCAATGGGGAATCGATCATGGATAAGTGGAAAAAGGGCGGCTATTCCTCCTCCGCCGCGTTCCGCAGCTTTGCCAGCAGCGAGTACGCACCGGCCGTGACGAATGTAGCCGAATCGAGTCGGCCCGCGGCGGGCGCGAACGTGACCTGCGTAAAGCCGTCTTCGCTCAGCCCGCGCCGGGCGGCGACCATCCGGTAGGTACCGGGTTTTTCGACGGTGAAGGCGTAGTCGTGCCCGGCGTAGCGCACCAGGGCGGCGTCGGGCAGCGTGGGCACGGTGGCGCGGCCCGTCTCGATGCGGGCGCGCACGAAGGTGCCGGGCAGCAGCGTGGGGTCTTCGGGTTCGGGGTGGGCGTGGACGCGCACGGTGCGCTCCGGCCCCACGGTGCGCGCCACGAGGTACACGCGCGCCAGCCGCTCTGGCTGCCCTACCGAATCGGCGCCGAGCGTGAAGCGCACGAGCTGGCCCTTTTGCAGCCGGGGCGCGTCGCGCTCGAATACCGTCAGCTCGACGTGCAGGTGGTCGGGGTCTACCAACTCGAACAGCACGTCGGTGGCGGTCACGGTTTGGCCGGGCGTTACGTTCACGGCCTTCACGAAGCCCGCCTTCGGGGCGCGCAGCGTGACGGTGGTGGTCACGGCGCCGCCCGGCTGCGTTATCAAGGGCAGGCCCGCCAGGTGCAGCCGGGCCGTCAGGGCGCTCACGGCCGCTTGTTGGCTTTCCATCTCGGCGCGGGCGCGCTGGAAGTTCTTTTCGGGCGCCACTTCTTCCTTGAACAGCGTCTGCTGCCGCTCAAACTCGGCCCTCGCCAGCTTTAACTGGGCGACGGCCTGCAAGTATTGCTGCTGCAACGCGGCAAATTCGGGGTTGCGGATGACGGCCAGCACCTGCCCGCGCGCGACGTGCATTCCTTGCAAAAGCGTCGTTCGTTCGATGAACCCGCCGAGCGGCGCCGTGATGGCCACGAGGTTTTCGGGCGGCACATCCAGCTCGCCGTTCACGCGCAAGCCCTGGCCCAGGGCGCGGGCGCGCAGGTGGCCCGTGCGGAGCCCGCCGTAGCGTTGCTCTTCGGGCGTGAGGGTGAGGCGGTCGGGGGAGGCCGCTTCGGGTTTGGGTTCAGTGGCCGGGCGCTCGTCGGGGGCGCAGGCCGCCAGAAGAGAAATAAAGAGGAGGTAGCGCATCATGGATTTTAGCGGAGTTTATCACAGATTTACGCGGATTTTTTTGTCGCAGATTAACGAAGATTTATCTTCCGTAAAAATCTGTGATGAAATCTGTGATGAAAATTAATTGCCCAGCAGATAGTCGATTTCGACGGAAATTTGATTGAGCGCCAGCAGCGCATCCACGGCGTCGAGGCGGAGGCGGCGGGCGCGGTCGAGGCTCAGCAGGTACTCGGCGTAGCCGGTTTCGCCGGCCCGGAAGCCGCGTGTACTCAGCCGCTCGATGACGGCCGCTTGGGGCAGACCTGTATTTTGGTAGAACGCTACGCGCCGCAGCGCCTCGGTTCGGCGTAGGCGCAGCGCATCGAGGCGGCCGGTAAGTGCAGCGCGCGCCCGCTCATAGGCGGCGGCGGCCACCTGCTCGTACAAGCCCGCCGCTTGTACCCGCGCCCGCAGCGGCCGGCGCCAGAGCGGCACCGATACACCCGCCTGCACCCCCTGAAACCGGGTGGCGCCGGCGTAAAAGCGGGTGGTGCCGTTGTCGAGTTCCTGCGGGCCGCGCAGGCTTTGGTTGAAGTAGCCGACCGATAATTCCGGCAGCCCTTTGGCTTTTTCGAGCCGGGTTTCGGCGCGCCGCTCGGCCACGGCGGCCCGCAGCGGCCCGGCGTCGGGCGCGCGGGCCAGCCAGGTAGTGTCGGCTGAAGTGGGCAGGGGCTGGGCGGGCGCGAGGGCCGTCAGCACCGAATCGGCTACCTGCACCGAGTCAGCCATTTGCAGCAGGGCTTGCAGTTCGCGGAGCGCCACTTGCAAGTCGGTGCGGGCCTCAGAGGCGGCCAACTGCACTTCGCCCTGCTGCACCAGCGCCGTGGCGGGTTCGAGGCGGGCCACTTCGCCGGTTTTGAAGCGCAATTCGGCCGCCCGCCGGAATTCGGTGTAGAGACTGTCCTGGCCGCGCAGCGTGCGCAGGCGGTGACGGGCGGCCACGGCCTCCTGGTAGCGTAGGCGCACCTGCCGCCGCAGTTCGGCGCGGGCCTGGGCTAGCTGCATCCGCCGACCGCTGATCTGGGCGTCGGCCACGGCGGCGGCGCGGCGATACAGGCCCGGCAGTGCAAACTGCTGCGAAATACTGAATTGATTGTCGCGCCGGAAGGTGTTATACTGCCCGTAGGAGCCGCTGACGGTGGTGCGGGGCAGGTCGAAGGCCGCGCGTCGGGTGGCCTGTTGCGCTTCGAGGGCGCGGGTGGCGCCCACCACCGTACTGCCCGCCGCGAGGGCTTGCGCCACGGCGCTGGTGGCGGTAAGGGGCGCGCCGGGCGGCGGGAGCTGCACGTCCTGGGCGCGGGCGGGAAGGGCGAGCAGCAGCAGCAACGCCAGCGCGGTCAGCATCGGGACGGTGGGCGGCAGCGGAGGCGGCGCGTTACCAGCTTCCGGTGTCGGGGCGGGCGGGACGAGCGGAGCAGTGGGCCGCCGCTCGGTGAGTGCGTACAGCACCGGCAGCACCAGGAGCGTGAGCAGCGTGGCCGTCAGCAGCCCGCCGATGACCACCGAGGCCAGCGGGCGCTGCACCTCGGCGCCGGCCGACGTGGACAGTGCCATCGGCAGAAAACCCAGCGACGCCACCGTGGCCGTCATCAGCACGGGGCGGAGGCGGTCGTGGGTGCCGCGCCGGATGCGTTCCAGCACGTCGGTTACACCCTCGTCGCGCAGGGTGTTGAACTGGCCGATGAGGACGATGCCGTTCAGCACGGCCACCCCGAAAAGCGCAATGAACCCCACCCCTGCCGAGATGCTGAACGGCATCCCGCGCAGCCACAACGCCGCCACGCCACCCACCGCCGCCAGCGGAATGGCCGTAAAAATCAGCAGCGCCTGCCGCCACGACGTGAACGTAAAGAACAGCAGCAGAAAAATCAGCCCTAGCGCCACCGGCACGGCCACTTGCAGCCGCGCCGAGGCCGCGCGCAGATTCTCGAACTGCCCGCCGTAGGTGAGGGCGTAGCCGGGCGCCAGTTGCAGGCGCCGGTCGAGGCGGCCTTGCAGGTCGGCCACGACGCTCTCCACGTCGCGCCCGCGCACGTTGAACGCCACCGTGACGAAGCGCCGAGCGTCGTCGCGCTGCACCTGGTTAGGGCCGTCGCGGAGCTCGATTTTCGCTACCTGCTCCAGCGGCACGGCCGCGCCGCCCGGTGTGCTGAGGAGCAGCCGGCGGACACTTTCGATGTTTTGCCGCAGTTCCGGGCGTAGGCGCAGCACCACGTCGTAGCGGCGCTCCTGTTCGAAGATTTGCCCGGCCGCCTGGCCCGCAAAGGCCGTCTGCACGGTGCGGTTTACGTCTTCGACGTTCAGGCCGAACTGCGCCAGCCGGGGGCGGTCGATTTCGACCACGATCTGCGGCAGGCCCGTGATTTCTTCCACGTACACGTCTTCGGCGCCCGGCACGGTGCGCGCCATCTGCCCGGCGGTGCGGGCGTAATCGGCGAGCTGATCGAGGTCTTCGCCGTAAATCTTCACCACCACATCCTGCTTGGCGCCGGTACTCAGCTCGTTGAAACGCATCTGGATGGGTTGCTGAAACGAGAACGTGACGCCGGGGATGACCGCCACGGCGGCGGCCATTTTCGCCGTCAGCGCTTCCGGT
This sequence comes from Hymenobacteraceae bacterium, assembly GCA_031425525.1. GTDB lineage: Bacteria > Bacteroidota > Bacteroidia > Cytophagales > Hymenobacteraceae > JANNMJ01. Next base: position 42,209 of record JANPJM010000017.1, read on the forward strand.
GATTTCGCATCCTGCCACCGGGCGCGGTCTTTTTCGAGTACCACCATCAGGTCGGCCGCCTCGACGGGCATCGGGTCGGTGGGGATTTCGGCCGAACCTACTTTCGCCACCACTTCGCGCACTTCCGAGGGAAACTGCCGTTTCAGAATGCCGCTCGCCTGCTGCGCTTTCTCAGCGGTGTAGTTGAGCGACGAGCCGGGCAGCGTCCGCATCTCCACCGCAAAATCGCCCTCCCAGAGTTGCGGGATGAACTCGCCGCCCAGTGCCCGGAAGCCCAGCCACGCGCCCACCAGCAGCGCCCCGCTCACGGCCAGCACCACGGCGCGGTGGCCGAGCGCCGCATCGAGCAACGGGCGGTAGCGGGCGCCGAGCCAGGCCATCATCCGGTCGGAAAAATTGGGCTTGTGGGTCGTTTCGCGACGCAACGCCAGCGCGCTCATCATCGGCACGTAGGTGAGCGACAGGATGAAGGCGCCGAGAATGGCGAACGCGACGGTCTGCGCCATCGGGCGGAACATCTTGCCTTCGGTGCCCACCAGCGCCAGCAGCGGCAGGTACACAATCAGGATGATGATTTCGCCGAACGCCGCCGACTGCCGGATGCGCGACGTGGCGGCGTAGGTTGTGGTGTTCATTTCGTCCTGACTCAGCCGCGCCGCGCTGCCCGGCCGCCGCAGCGCCAGCCGATGCACGATGGCCTCCACGATGATGACGGCGCCGTCCACGACCAGCCCGAAATCAATGGCGCCCAGGCTCAACAGGTTGCCGCTGACACCAAAGAGCCGCATCATCGCCACGGCAAACAGCATCGCCAGCGGAATGACGCTCGCCACCACCAGCCCGGCCCGCAGATTCCCCAGAAACAGCACCAGCACCAGCACCACAATCAGGGCACCTTCGAGCAGGTTGGTTTGCACCGTGCCGATGGCGCGGCCCACCAGCTCGGAGCGGTCGAGGTACACGTCTACGGCCACACCTTCGGGCAGCGTTTTTTCAATCTGCGCCATTCGGGCCTTCACGCCTTTGATGACGTCGTTGGCGTTGGCGCCTTTGAGCATCAGCACGATACCGCCGGTTACTTCGCCTTCGTCGTTGCGGGTCATGGCGCCGTAGCGCACGGCCGCGCCCAGGCGCACGTCGGCCACATCGCGCACCAGCACGGGCAGGCCCGCCGTGGTGCGCCGCACCACGATGGTACCGAGGTCGTCGAGCGACGCGGCGAGCCCTTCGGTGCGGATGAAGTACGTCGCCGGGTTCTGGTCGAGGTAGGCGCCCCCGGCATTTTGGTTGTTGGCGGCCACGGCAGCGCGCACGTCCTCCACGCTCACCCCAAAGGCGCGCAGCCGCTCCGGGTCGAGAGCGATTTCGTACTGTTTCAGTAGCCCGCCGAACGACGAAACGTCGGCCACACCGGGCGTGCCGAGCAGTTGCCGGCGGATGATCCAGTCCTGAATCGTGCGCAGCTCGCGGGCGTCGTATTGTTGCTCATAGCCCTTTTTGGGCCGCACGATGTACTGATAAATTTCGCCCAGGCCGGTGCTGACGGGCGCCAGTTCGGGCCGCCCCACGCCGGGCGGAATCTGGCTTTCGGCTTCGCGCAGCCGTTCGGCTATCTGCTGGCGCGCCCAATAAATGTCGGTTTCATCGGAAAAAACGATGGTAACGACCGACAGCCCAAAGCGCGAAAACGAGCGCACTTCCTCGCGGTTCGGGATGGTGGCGACGGCCTGTTCCACCGGAAACGTGACGAGGCGCTCGATGTCGGCCGCCGCCAGCGACGGCGCCACCGTGTATACCACCACTTGGTTGGTGGTGATGTCGGGTACGGCATCGATAGGCAAATGCGCCAGTGAATAGCCGCCCCACACCACCAGCGCCGCCGTCAGCAGCCCGATGATGAGCTTATTATGAATCGAAAAATGAATGAGCCGGTCGAACATCGAGCGCCGCTGCGAGGAAAAAACGTCCTGAAAAAGAAACTTCGGGCACGGCTCCCTCCGTCGGCGTGGCGCCCCGCTACGGGGTACGCCGGAAACGCCGGATGCCCGCCCCCGTCGGCGCCGCAGCGGGTACCAGTGGGGACGGGCTTCGCGAAGAGGAAGCCGGAAACTGAAGGGAACGTTAGGCCCGTGGGGGCTGCCAGGCGCCGGTGCCGGCCCGCGTGGGGGCCGCGCTCACCAACTCGGCGAAGTGCTGGTCGGCCCATTCCGGCACGGCCAATTGGGTAAAATCGGCCAGCAGCGCATCGGGTAGCACCACCCCGGCGCAGCACTGGCACTGGCACAGCGGCGAACACCAATCGGGGGCGCGCTCGTTGTGGTGGTCGGCGGTGGGGCCGGCCGTCAGGGTGGTGGCCGTGGGTTCAGGTGCGCGCGCCACCTCGTCGGTGCAGGGTAGGCACGAGAGCAGCGTGAGGTAGCAGGCAAACCAGAGAGCGAAGGCGCGCATCGGGCGCAAAGGTAGGTTGGGAGGCGCTTGGTGGTTTTGTTTGGGTATAGTTGCAGCAGGTGCCCGCGGTAAGGTGGTTGCTTTCCGGGAGTAAACGCAAAAAAGGCCGCGAGCGCTTGCTCGCGGCCTTTTTGCTTGTCTGCGGCGGCGCGTCTGTCCCTACTCCACCACCAGGCGCGTGGTGCGGCCGTCGGGGGTGCGCACCGTGTACACGCCGGGCGCCAGCGTGCGCGTAGGCAGGGTGGCCGTGCCGGTGGCGGGAAGCATACAAAAAGGCCGAAGGCATAGCGCCTTCGGCCTTTTTTTGGATCGAGAGGGTTTCCCAATCTGGTAACGGCTATCCTGTGTGGGCCTTACGCAGCCGCTGCTTTTCAGACCAAAAACGGCCGTATGCGCCATTCGCGCCTAGCCATCCGCCCCTTTTCAGCAACCACCTACTTTATTTCGGCTTTGGCGCCGAGCAGACTCTCCAGGGCGGCCAGGCGCTGGGCCAGCGCCGTGTACTGCGTGGTGGCCTCGGCTTTGAGCGTCTGGCCGTCGTGGCGCAGCGCAGCATTTTGCGCTTGCAGCTCCTTCACCTGCCGGGCCAGTTCCTGGGTGGCGCTCACGTTGAGCATCGCGAGGGCTTCGTAATCGACGGTGCGCACGTCGGCGTGTTCGAGGCCGAACACGAACACCTGCTGGCCGGCCAGTTTGGTGGCGCCGCGCACGGTCAGGGTGGTACCGGTGGCGGCTTTCACGGTACCCACCACCTCACTGGCCGGGCCGATGAGCTTGATGCGCTGGCCCGCTTTCGCACCCGCGACCGCCGCTGGCAGCGTCAGGCGCAGAAGCGAATCGCCGACGCTTTCCACCGAAGTAGCCACCGCATACACATCGGGCAGGAAGCCGCTGTGCTGGTTGACCGCCTGTGGGAAGATAGTTTCCACCTCCTGGGCAATCACTTTCTTGAAGGCTCGGGTGCCGTACTGCGCCTTATCGCGCATCGTGTAGTCGGTGATGCGGAGGCGGTTGAGCAGGGCCAGATCGGCGGCGCAGTCGCTCAGGCCGACGATGGTTTTCAGGCGCCGGTCGCTGGTGGCATTGAACTCAGTGGCCAGGATGCGGCCGGTAGCGCGGATGCTCACCGGGCCGGTGCTGGAGCCGCTAGAGCCGGTGTTGGCGGTACCGTTGGGTGCAGCCGCGAAGAACGCGTAGGCGTAGTTGCCGGGCGTCACGGTGCGCTGCACATCGAGGGGGAAGGCGGGGTTGGTGGTGCCGATGCCCACGTTGGTGCCGCTAAAAGTCATGTAGTTGGTGTTGCCCAAGCCGTTGCCGTCGCCGATTTTGATCTTGTGGCCGTCGTTGACATCCATCCCGAAGCTGAACAAGGAGTTGCCGGGGTCGTGCATCACGATGTAAGGACTGGCGTTATCGCGGCGGATTTCCAACGGGCCGGTGGGGCCGCTGGCGCTGCTGTAACCCGCGCCGATTCCCAGGAAACTGTTTTTGAGCACCATCTGGGTGGTGCCGCCGCCGCCGCCGTCGAACTGGGTGTTACTGTGGCTGCCGCCGGTGTACCAGGCGAAGGCGTCGCCGGAGCGGAAGTACTGGGTGTTGTCCTGGACTCCTACGCCGTAGCTGGTGCCCCACAGGTTGAGCATCTGGCGGGTGATGCTGCCGAAGCTGGCGGTACCGCTTGTGGTCAGGTTGCCGCTCAGGTTGAGGGCACCGCCAATGGTGGTGTTGCCGCTGACGGCGGCGTTGCCCACCACGTCGAGCCGCTCGGCGGGGGTGGTGGTACCGAGGCCGAGGCGGGTGCCCGTACCGAGGGCAAGCTGCTTGCTGACTTTGTTCCACAGAAACAGCCCATCGCCCGCGATCTTGCCCTGGTCGTTGAACAGCACGGCGCCGTTGTCGGCGTCGACCTGTGCATTGTTGAGGCTGATGGTCGGACTCGGCAGCACTGAGATGGTTACCACGCCGTTGCCCGCCCGGTAGCCGGTGGTATAGCTCACGCCCGACGTGAGGGCGGGGCTGGCGTAAGAGCTGCCGCCGCCGCCACCCAACCCGCCACTGCGCGCGCCGCCACCGCCGCCGCCGTAGTAGCCGCCGCCGCCGCCGGCGCCATACCCGCCGCCCACCATGTTATTCACGGCGCCATTGCCGCCTTGCCCTAGTTGGCCAGCGGTAGCCCCGTTGTTACCGGGGGCGCCGCCGGCGGTTTGGGTGGCCCCGCCGCCCGGCGTGGCCAGGGCCGAAGGATTTGCGGCGGTGTTGCCCACGAAGCCCGCGTCGCCGCCGGTGGCGCCGGGAAAGGACGCCGAGGAGCCGCCGCCGCCGGCGGCCACCAGTACGCGGTTCGTCAGGGCGGTGCCGCCGAGGCGCAGGTCGCTGGCGCCGCCGCCGTACTTGCCGGTGTTGATGCCGGCGCCGCCGCCGTTGTAGCCGTCGCTGCCGCCCACGTAAACGGTCAGCACCTGCCCCGGCGTGACGCTAAGGTTGGCCAGTACCCGCGCGCCAGTGCCGCCGGGTACCTGCTGGGTGCTGCCGTTGGTAAAAGTGAACGAACTGTTGCCGCCCTGCGCCCCGCTCATATCCACGCGCACACTGGTGACGCCGGGCGGCACCGTCCAGGTCTGCGCGCTGCCCGTGTAACCAAACTGGAAAGTGCGCGCCGGCTCGGTGGTGTTGAGGCTCTCGGTCCAGGCGGTGCCGTTCCAGACGTTGAGCTTGTTGGTAGTGGTGTTGTACACCACCAGGCCCGCCGCCGGCCCGGCAATGGCATCGCGCTGCCCTTCGGTCAGGCGCGGGGGCAGAAAGCCCTTGGTGGTGGAGGCCACGTCGAGCTGGGCTGAGGAAGCGGGCGGGGTAGCACCGATGCCCACGCTGCCGGCGCTGCTGATGGCCAACCCGGCACTGCCGCCGTTGCCCACCAGCAGCTTATCGGCCAGATTCAGGTTCTGGGTGGCCGTGTGGTTGCCGAGGTTGTCGGCTCCCGAGGGCAGTGTCACCGTATTGCCGCCGCTGATGCCCAGCGTCTGGCCGGTCAGGGTCAGGGTTTGGGGGGCGGGCGTGGTGGCGGCGGTGGTTTGCACCGTATTGTCGGGGAAGCGGAAACCGCCGGTGCTGGAGTAAATCTGGCCGGCTACTTCCAGCTTCTGGCTGGGGCTGATGGTGCCGATGCCCACCCCCGCGCTGCCCTTGGGCATAAGGTTAAGGGGCTGGTCAGGGTTGGTGCCAGCGGCATAAAGCGAGTTAAAGCCAAAGCCAATGCCCTGGGTGCCGTTGGCGTGGCGGAACTCCGGGCCGTTGGCGGCCGCGTCCACATAGCCCGTCACGTAGAACGGCCGGGTGGTGGCGTGGGTGCCGGTGCGGGGACCGTGTTCCAGGTCGAAGCGATTTTGGGCGGTGGCCAGGCCCAGGCCCAGGTAGCCCTGGTCGCTCAGCGACATGTGCAGGGTGCCGCCCGGGCCGGGGTCGTGCTGGGTAGAGCTGTACGCCCCGCCCTTGTACCAGGCGTAGCCGCCGCCCGTGCGAAACGCCAACGTGAAAGGCTGGATACCGATACCGTAGTCGGTGGTCCAGAGGTTGAGCTGCTGGGTGAGCGCCATGCCGAAGCTGATGGGGTGGCCGACCATGTTCAGGCCCTGGGTGGCCGTGTGGTTGCCGAGGTTATCGCCGGCGGGCGTGGGGTTCACGAAGGTCCAGCCCCCCGTGGCGGCGTAGTACCAGAAGCCGCTCTGCGCGCCGTCGGTCTGGTACACCAGCAGGCCGTTGGCGGGGTTACTGATGGCCGCGCGCTGGGCGGCCGTCAGGCGCGGCGCCAACAGCCCGCGGCTGGTCGAGGTGAGGTCGAGCAGCGCCGAAGGGTGCGGGGCGGTAGTGCCCACGCCCACGCCGCCGGTCTGGGCGAGGGCGGCGGGCGCCCACCCGGCCACCAGCAGTAGCAGCAGGGAGAGGATTCGCAGGAAATGTTGCATGTGAGAAAATGAAAGGAGGATACTGAAGAGAGAGGAGCGGGAGAGCAGCGTGCGCCGCCGGTGCCCCGTCGGGCACCCGGCCGTTTGAACGGGACAAAATTCCGCCCTTCACCCAAGGGGCCGCAACCGATGGTTGTACCGCATTTGGGGGTACCGCAATTGGGGGGTGGCGCCGGCTTGGCCCGCCCCGCCCCTACGCCCGACCTTTGCGCCGATGAACCCGATCCGCCTGGCCCTGGTCGAAGACGACCCCGAAGTGCGCGAACTGCTGCACCACTACCTGTGCCGCCAGCCCGAGCTGGATTGCGTGATCGAGGCCGTGTCGGCGGAAGACTTCTTCCGGCAGCTTACCGAAGTGCGCCAACTCCCGCAGGTGGTGCTGCTCGACATCCACTTGCCCGGCCAGAGCGGCATCGAGGCGCTGCCGCGCATCAAGCAGTTGCTGCCCGATGCCGACGTGGTGATGCAGACCGTCTTCGACGATGCCGACCGCATCTATCAGGCGCTATGCGCGGGGGCCAGCGGCTACGTCCTCAAAAACACGCCGCTCGAGGAGATCAAGGCGGCCGTGCTGGAGGTGGTGCGCGGCGGCTCGCCGATGAGCCGGGCCGTGGCGCGCAAGGTGCTGGCGCACTTCAAGCCGTCGCCGTCGGTGCGGCCCGACCTGCTGACGGAGCGCGAGCGCGACGTGGTGCAAGGCATCGTCGATGGGCTCGGCGACAAGCAGGTAGCCGCCCGCCTGGGCCTGGCGGCCGATACGGTGCGCACCTACGTCAAGCGGATCTACAAAAAACTACAGGTCACGAGCCGCACCGAGTTGGTGAGTAGGGCGGCGCGGGGGCAGCTGTAAACCAGGCGATAGCAGCGTCGCCGCAACTTCTCCTTCGCACCGCGCAAACGGCGGGATTGCCTCGTCGCAACGCCTCCTAACGCTGACGAAGCAATGGGCTTGCGACCTAACCCGTACGCCCGCCTACCGCATCAGCCGGCGGGTGACGGTGCGGCCGTCGGCCGCCTTCAGAAGCAGCAGATAGAGGCCGGGCGGCTGGTGGCGCAAGTCCAGCGCGGTTTGGACGCCGGTTAGCGCGCCCGCACCCACGGCCCGGCCCACGGCATTCAGCACCGTGTAGCGCGCGCCGGGCTGGCCGGCGCGCACGGTGAAACGGCCGTCGGGGGCGGGGTTGGGGTACACGTCCGCCGCAGCTTCGGCCGACGCGGGGGCGAGGGCGGTGGCGAGGGTGGGGCCGGTACCACCGTTGAGGCGAATGCTGACGGTGGTATCCACGCCATTGGACGCCAGCAGGTCGAGGTCGCCGTCGCCGTCCACGTCCCCCAAAGCCACGCGTTGTAGGCTCGTGCCCACGCGGACGTCGGTGGTGCCACTGAACGTGCCGCTGCCGTTGTTGAGCCGTATGCTCACCGTGCCAGCGTTAACGTTGGTGGTGAACAGGTCGAGGTCGCCGTCGCCATCCACATCCCCCACCACCACGTCGTACGGAAGATTACCCACCCCGACAGTCTGCGTACCGCTGAACGTGCCCGCCCCGTCGTTGAAGCGTACGCTCACCGTGTTGGCGCTGAAGTAGTGGGACGTAAGCAGATCGAGGTCGCCGTCGCCATCCACATCGCCAACGATCAGCCTCTCCGCGCTTCCTCCCACCCTGACTTCTTGGGTGCCACTGAAGGTGCCGTTTCCATCGTTGAGCCGCACACTCACAGCGCTGGGGCTGGCGAAGGGGTTGGCGGTGAGCAGGTCTAGGTCACCGTCGCCGTCCACGTCCCCCACCGCCACGCTGCGCGGGCCAGTGCCCACGCCGACGTTCTGCGTACCACTAAAAGTGCCCGCTCCGTCGTTGAGTCGCACACTCACCGTGTTGTCATCCTGATTGGCGGCCAACACGTCGAGGTCGCCATCAGCGTCTACATCGCCCAGGGCCACGCTCCACGGGATTCTGCCCACTCTGACACTAGTAGTACCGCTGAAAACTCCTACTCCGTCGTTGAACCGTACGCTCACCGTGCCGATAGCGATCTGACTGGGCGTGAGCAGGTCGAGGTCGCCATCAGCGTCTACATCGCCCAACACTACGCTGTTCGGGTGGTCGCCCACGCTGATGTTTTGGGTGCCGCTGAAGGAGCCGGTTCCGTCGTTGAACCGGATGCTCACCGTGCCGACGATGTTATAGTTAGCGGTGAGCAGGTCGAGGTCGCCGTCGCCATCCACGTCCCCCACCGCCATGCCGTGGGGGCCCCTACCCACGCTGGCATCAGGGTTAAGGGCCGGCACCACAAAGCTGCCCGTGCCGCCCACCACCGCCGCCGTGAACTGATGCACGTGCCCGCGCGCCAGCGCAGCACCGTTCGTGGCGGTGGCGCCCGTAGTCGTAGTTACCATCACCGTCTCGCCGGGGTTAAAGTCATTTATCGGGTCGAAACTGATGACATTGCCGCTCACCGTGGCCGCGCCACGGGTGGCGCCGAACATCAACCCCCCGCGCTGCTGGCTGAACACGCGCACCGCCTGGCGAGTGGCCAGGGTGTTTTGCAGCAATTGCGAGAACGTGACAGCAAGGGGGGCCGTGCGCGGGGCGGCCACGGCGTTGCGGCTGGGCGAGAGGGCCGTGAGAATCGGGGCTTGGGCGTACGCCGGCACGTAGCCCAGCAGCAGTACCCGTAGGAGTGGGAGGAATTTCATCGGACGCAGGGAAGGTACCCGCAAGTTACGCCCCCACCAACCGCCATACCGCACCCCCAGCCCCGACGGAGCAGTTACGGCGCCTTCGGCGTCATCAGTTCCGCGAGGCCCTCCGCCCCCTACCCCACCCGCACTTCAACCCCAAACCCCTTGCCCTCCTCGCCGAACCCCGCCGTCAGCACCCCGCCGATGCTGGCGGCGCGCTGCTGCATACTGCGTAGGCCGAGGCCGCTGCGGGTAGCGCTGGCGTAGGGCTGGCCGTCGTCCTGCACCAGTAGGGTGAGGGTGTGGGCGTGGCGGGTGAGCGAAACTGTTAGCTGCGTGGCGTGGCGGGCGTGCTTGGTGGCATTGGCCACGGCTTCCTTGAAGATGAGGTAGAGCTGCTGGCGGGTTTCGGGGGGGAGCGGGGCAGTGTCGGTCAGGCCCGTGACGAGGAGTTCGGTGTTGAAACCGGCGGGCGTGGCGGTCTGGTCGAGGTGGTCACGCATGCGGTCGAGCAGCGAGCCCACGGTATCGGCGTGCGCGTCGATGCTCCACACGATGTCGCGCATGGTGCGGGCGGCGGTGCGCGAGTTGTTGAGGAGGCGGTCGAGGGCGGGGCCGCCGGTGGGCTGCGTTTGGCGCAATACTTCGGCTTGCAGACTGATGCGGGTCAGGAGGGTGCCTACTTCGTCGTGCAGGTCGGCGGCGATGCGGGTGCGCAGACGCTCTTCGCGCAGCACCCGCGCCACCCGCCGCCGGTGGGCACTGTACAGGAGCGCCGCCACCACGCCACTGGCGAGCAGCCACACCGCCGGGCGGCGCCACCACAGGGTTTCGACGGTGAGCGGAAGCCGCAGGTGGTTGCGCGCCCGTACGCCCCGGCCCGACGTGGCCGCTACCTCCAGCAAGTAGGCGCCGGGCGGCAGCGCCTGAAACGTGAGGACGTGGGCGCTGCCGGGCGTGTGCCAGCGTTCGTCGGGGCTGTGCAGCAGGCGGTAGCGGTAGCGCGCCTGCTCCGGGGCGAGGTAATCGGTGAGGGCAAAACTCAGCTCCACGAACGCATCGTAGGGCGCCAGCGTGAGGGCGGGCACCTCCAGCCCGCGCAGGTAGCGGGTGCGGGTGGCGTCGTCGGCGCTGTGGTGCTGCGTGACGGCCGTGAGCAGCAGACGCGGCGTAGGCTGCCCCTGGAGCAGGCGGCGAGTGGGCACCACCCGGTGGACGCCGCTGACGCCGCCCACGTAGAGCGCGCCGCCGACCGAGTCGGTAAAGGCCGACTGGCGGTTGAGTTCGTCGTCGCGCAGGCCGTCGGTGGTGGTCAGGACGGTGAGGCGGTCGGCGCGCACTTCGTAGCGCACCAGCCCGGCGTAGGTACCGCACCACAGTTCGTGGTCGGGTCCGAAGAGCAGCGTCGCGACGGAGTTGCTGGGGAAACCGGTTTCGGTGGAAAGCTGCCGCACCACGCCCCGGCCGGGCCGGATGCGCAGCAGGCCGGCATCGCGGGTGCCGGCCCACACATCGCCGTCGGGCGCAACCAGCACCGTGAGGAGGTCGTCGGTGGGGAGGTGGCGGGCGGGCGCTTCGGTGGTGGCGTAGCGGGTGAGGCGGCCGGTGGGCGCTACCGCGTACAGCCCTCCCTGGGTGGCGAGCCAGAGCGCGGCGGGGGAAGCGGCGCGCGGGTCGGCGGTCAGGTCGGCGACGGGCAATTCGGCCAGCGGCGTACCGGCGACGGGCGGGTAAAGGGTGGCGCGGCGCTGGGCGAGGTCGAGTTGGTAGAGGCCGCGCGTGGTGCCGCCCCAAAGCTGCCCGCGCCGGTCGCGGAAGACGCTGAGGCTGCCCACGAACCCGCGCGCCGGGGTGGCCCAGGCCAGGCGGCGGATGCGGCCGGTGCGCGGGTCGAATACGCCGAACGGGTGATTTTCTTCGGCAAACAGCACCTCGCCGTTCGGCAGCACGCGCGCGGCCAGCAGCACGGCATCGGAGGGGTGACCGTCTTCAAAAAGGTGATAGGGGCGCAGCGGCGCGGCGGGGCTGTCGGCGGGTTGCACTAAGGTGGCACCGTAAGCGCCCACCAGGAGGCGACCGTCGGGCAGGCGCACGATAGCGCGGGTACTGTATGTCGTGAGCGGCCGACTGGGCAGCGGCGTAATCTCTACGGCCGCCGGACGCTCCTTGAAGCAGCCCCGGTGGCCGCCGCTCGTGGTCCAGCGTAGGCCGGTGGCATCGGTGAAGGTGGTGAACTGGCCGTGCAAAGCGCCCGCGCGCTCGAAGGGAGCCACCTGCACCTCCACGCGCGGCAGGGCGGCGGCAGAGTCCCAGTCGAGCTGGATGCGCCGCCCTTCCGCCACCCACTGCCACGTACGGCCGCGCTGGCCGGGGATGAAATTGCGCGCATCGGGGCCGGGCAGCCAGCGTGCCCGCTCGCGCAGGGTGCCGTCGGGCTGCTCCTGATAGAGCGCGTGCGTGCCCACCAGTTGCAGGGGACGGGTGCCGGCCACGGGCAGCAACTCGCCGGTGGGGTGGTAAGGCCGCAGGGTACCGCCGGCGGGCGTGACGTACGCCACCCGGTGCTGGAGGCTAACAACCCACACGGCGCTGTCGGCGGCGGGGCCGAACCACGCCGCCGGTGCCTGCAACGGCGACGGCACCGCGCGCCCCACGGTACTGCCCGCCCGAAAACAGGCCAGTTCGCGGGCGCCATAACCCACCCACAGCGCCCGACTGCGCGGATGCACGTGCAGTACATTGACACTGACCGACGCGCGACCGACGCCGGGCAGCCCGATCTGCCGCAACTCGGCGCGGCGTTCGTCGAAGCGGAACAGCCCGCGCGCGGTGCCGATCCAGAGATAGCCCTGCGTGTCGAGGGCCAGGGTTTGCACGTACCCCAGCACCGGGTAGGGCGTGGTGCGCACCAGCGTACGCAGCGGCACCAGTTCGTAGCCGTCGTAACGGAACACGCCCCGGTCGGTGGCGACCCACAGCAGCCCCACCGGGTTTTGGATCAGCTGATGAATGAGCAGCGGGTTGAGGACTGGGTCGCGCTGCCACGCCTGCGCCGTGGCCGGGCGCGGGCAGGTTGCCGCCCCGACAAGCAGCACCAAGAGTAGCAGCAATCTGCACGCGTTTAGCGGACGGCAAGAACGAGTCATCGGTCAAAGATGCACCCTTGACCACCAGCCCGCAGTACATTTATGACTTACCGCTTAAATTAAAAAAGACCGAAGGCAAGCGCCTCCGGTCTTTTCAGTGTTTACTATACTTTCTTTCAAGCGGTTGTTATTCGACCACCAGGCGGGCAGTGCGCCCGTCGGGGGCGCGCACCGTGTAAACACCGGGCGCTAGGTGGCGCGTAGGCAGCGTAGCCGTGCCGGCGGCGGCGGCCGTCAGGGAAGCCACGATTCGGCCCGCCAGGTCTGCTACGACCAGCCGCGTGCCGGGCACCGCGCCGCTGATGCGCGCGCCGCCCGCTGCCGTAGCCGGGTTGGGGGCAATTTCGAGTTTCGAGTTTTCAGTTTCGAGTTTCGAGTTGATGCTCAGTACGCGGTTTCGGTTGATGACCACGGCGAAGCGGCCGGCTACTTCCTCGTCGGCGCGAGTGGCCGCGAGCGAGAGAGTGAGCGTGGGGTGCTGGGCCAGATCGTAGCGCGTGCCGGTCAGGCGGTCGAGCAGCTCCACGGAGGTGGTACCGAAGCCCGTCAGTTCGCCCACGGTCAGGGTGTAGGCGCCGGGCGTGGGCAGCGCGGCCGTCAGCTCCACCACCGTTTCAGCGGCATTCGAGAGGGCCGTTTCGGGCAGCGCGTTAATGGCCGCTTCTTGGCCGCCGATCCGCGTGGCCAGCGTGGGCACGCCCACGTTGCGGCCGGGGCGCAGCGCGTCGAGACCGGCGTCGAGGCCGGGCGTGGCGCTGGGGGCGGTGGTCAGGAAGGTGGCGTCGGCGTGGGCGGCGGAGGCGCCGACTTGCGTCAGGTTCAGGCGCAGCAGCGGCGCAGCGGCGGTGGTAGTGGCCGTGGCCGAAGCCCCAGGACGGCCCAGCAGCACCGTGTTGTTTTCGACCCGCAGCGCGTTGGTGAAGGTGAGGATGGTGGCGGCCGTGGCGCGGGCGAAGAAGCCCTGGCCGAGGGCCAGCACGCCATCCGTCAGGTTGCCCACCTGCGTGGTGGCGTTGCGGAAACGGTAAGCGCCGGCGCTGCCGCCGGTCGAGTACCAGACCGAAATCGTGGGGTCGAGGCCGGGCGGCACGGTCGCCAAGTCCCAGTCGATGGGCTGCGGGTAGGGGTTGCCCAGCAGGTGCCAGCCCGCTTTCTGCGCATTGACGCTCGTGTTCGTGCCCGTTACCGTCAGGGCCACCGGCACGGAGCCTGTGGTCAGCGCGCCCACGAAGTCAGGCGTTTGCTGGCCCGGCAGGTACACCGAGTAGCCGCGCCCGCTCGTGAGCGTCTCGGCCAGGGTGGCGGGCGAGAAGTAGCCCGTGCCGAAGCCGGCGTAGGCGGGGGTGGTGCCGCCGCGCGTTTCGTCGTAGCCGAACACGGTGGGGAAGAGCGCCGGGGTCGGCGCCACGTACGGCAGGGCGTTGTACGCCGGATTTACCTTCGGCACGAAGCCCGCCGTGGCCAGGTCGCTCACCGGCGCGGCCTGCACGGGGCTGCTGAGGTGGCGATAGCTCACGGCCAGGGGGGCGGGCACGTAGCGCTGCACCGTGACGGCGCCGCTGGTGGCGCCGCCTGCGTGCGCGGCGTAGGCCGTGCGGGTCGCGGTAGAGAGCAAAGTGAGCTGCCCGCCGGTGGCGAGGGTGCCGCTGGTCAGGCGCAGCACATCGGTCACGCTGACCGCCTGCGCAAGCGTGACGCCCGCCGGGTTGGCCGTTTCCAGCGCGCGCACGGTGGCCGGCAGGCCGTTGCCGGTGGTTTGCAGTTGGGTACCGTTGTAGATGTAGGTGGCATCCGAAGCGAACGAGCGAACGCCCGTGACCTGTACCGCGCCGGTGGCGCCGCTGGCCGTGATGCCTTGCGGCGAGCAGATGCTCAGCGTAGCGCCGGCCGCCAACGTGAAAGTGCCCGCGCCGGTGATAGCCTGGCAAGCCGTGTTCAGCACCCCGCCGTCCTGCACCACCAGCGCGCCCGTGACGGTGATGTCGCCGCTAAGCGTGGCTTCGCCGGTGCCGGTGATGGTCACGTCGTGGTAGGTACCCGCCGCGATGGTCTGGCCAGTGGTGCTGACGATCAAATCTTCGGCTACGTCGGTAACGCTGATAACGAACCGCTCGGCGCGGCCTTGGTTGTTCTGGTCACTGACGAAGACCGCAATCTCGTACGTGGCCTTCGTCTCGTAGTCGGCCGGGGCGTTCAGGCGCAGCTCGTTGCCCACGATGGTAAAGTACCCGCCGTCGGCCGCGCCTGGGCCGTTCACTAGCATGTACCGGAACGTGTCGCCCGCGTCGGGGTCGTTGTTGCTGAGCGTGCCCACCAGCGCGTTCGGCCCGACGTTCTCGGCGATGACACTGTTGGAGAGCGTCAAGTTCGTGGCCGCCTCGTTGACGTTGGTGACGCTGATGGTGAAGGGCTGCTCGGTGAACAGACCGTCCTGGTCGGTGGTGCGGACGCGGATGGCGTAGCTGGCCTGCGTCTCGTAGTCGGGCGAGGCCGTGATGCGCACCTGGGTGCCGCTGATGTTGACCAGCCCGTTGTCGGTGGCGCCCGCGCCGCTCACCAGGGAGTAGGTGAACGTGTCAGCCGCGTCGGGGTCGGTGGTGGTGAAGTCACCCACCACCGCATTGGCGCCCGTGTTCTCGGCCACGCTTTGCGGGGCGAGGTCGAGCGCCGTGGGCGCCTGGTTCGTGATGACGGTAAAGCTGCCGGTGCTGGTAGCCGTGCCCACCGGCGTGGTGACGCTGATGGTTCCCGTGGTGGAGCCGGCCGCCACCGTAAAGGTGAGGCTCGTAGCCGTAGGCGTTCCCGTGAGGGTGCCGGCCGTGCCGTTCAAGCGCACCGCCGTGGCGGTGCTCAGGTCGGTGCCCGTCACCGTCACCACCGTGCCCACCGGCCCGGCGACCGGCGTGAAGCCGGTGATCGTCAGCGGGCAGGCCGTCAGGCTGACGGTGTTCGACGCTGCTGAGGCTTCGCCATTCAGGCTGGCCACCACCGAGTAGTCGCCCGCCGTGCTGGTCACGAGCGGATTGGCAGTCGTGTTGCCCGGCGAGAAGGTGAACGTGGCCCCGCTCACGGCCGTCGGCGCGTTGTTCACGCTGCCGGTGGCGGTGAGGCGAATGAGGCGGGTGGCCGGGGTGCCGTTATAGCCCGTGAAGTTGCCGCCAATCACCAGGTTGCCATCAGGCTGTACTAATACCCGCCTTACGCCGAGGACGAAGCCGGTGGCGGCGGCGAAGCCGGTGCCGGTAGCGAGGCTGGCGTCGTGGGTACCGTTGGCGTTGAGGCGGATGAGGCGATTCTGGTTCGTGATGCCGTTGTAGGCCGTGAAGTTGCCGACGACCACCACCTTGCCATCGGGCTGCAACGCCAGTCCGTTCACCACCGTGGTGGTGGCAAAGCCGGTACCGGTAGCGAAGCCCGTATCGTGGGTGCCGTTGGTGTTGAGGCGGATGAGGCCATTCTGGCCTGTGGTGGTGCCGTACTGCGTGAAGGAGCCGCCCACCAGCACCTTGCCATCGGGCTGCACCACCAGGCTGACTACGCCGCCATTGAAGCCCGTGCCGATGAAGAAGCCGAAATCGCGGCCGCCGGTGGCGGTGAGGCGAGCGATGCGGTTCAGCGCCGATTGGCCGTACTGCGTGAACGAGCCGCCCACCAGCACTTTGCCATCGGGCTGCACGGCCAGGGCGCTCACCGTGTTGTCGAAGCCGGTAGCGATGCTGAACGTGGCGTCGCGGCTGCCGTCCGGGTTGAGGCGGACGATGCGGCGGGAAAACGAGCCATTGTAGGTCTCAAAGGAGCCGCCCACCAGAATCCGGCCATCGGGCTGCACTACCACAGCCTGCACACTCGGGGTGGCTGGCGCGGTAATCGTGAAGCCGGTGCCGACGCTGAAGGTGGCATCCAGGGTGCCGTCGGCATGGAGGCGCAGCAGCCGGGCGGCCGCCGTGCCATTGTACGTCGTGAACGAGCCGCCCACCAGCACCTTGCCATCGGCCTGCACGGCCACAGCGCTCACCGCCGCATCGAAGCCGGTGCCGGTGATGAAGGTGGCATCGGGGGAGCCGTTCGGCAGGAGGCGCAGCAGCCGGTTGGCCGCCGCCCCGCCGTAAGTGGTGAAGGAGCCGCCCACCAGCACCTTGCCGTCGGCTTGCGCCACGAGGCCATTTACGGTGGCTGGCCCCGCGACACCGTTCACTATATTCTCCAGGCCGGTGCCGGTCCCGAACGCCGGACTCGCAGCCGTAGCGGTGAGGGTGCGCGGCGCGCAGGCATCCTGCGGCCCGGCCGGGCTGAGCGAGGCCAGCAGCCCCGCCGGGCGCGGCGTGTACGTGAAGGTTCCCGCGCTGGTCAGCGAGGCGTTGAGCTGCGTGGTGAGCGTGAGCACCCCCGTGGCGGCATCCGTCGGCACCACCACCGTAAGGCTGGTGACCGACTGCGCCGCAAACAGCGCCAGCCCGCCCGCGCCGAAGCGCACACCCCGAATCTGGTCGAGGCTGGTGCCGGTGATGGTCACCAGCGTACCGGCCGGGCCACTCATCGGCGAGAAGCCCGTGATGCTCAGCGGCGTCACGGTAAAGGTGCCGCCCGTGGCCGTGCTGCCGGGCGTGGTCACGCTCACCGCACCAGTAGTGACCGTCGCACTCGTCGTGAAGGTGATCTGGGTGGCCGAGTTCACGACGAACCCCGGCTGCGACACGTTATTGATTTTCACGGCCGTAGTCCCCAGTAGGTTGGTGCCGGTGATGACGACCACCGTGTTCGCCCCGCCGCTGGTGGGCGTGAAGGAGGTAATCGTCACCTGGTCTACCGTGAAGGCGCCGCCCGTGTAGGTGCCACCGCCGGGCATCGTCACGCTCACGGCGCCAGTGGTGTTGCCCGACGCCACCGTGAAGGTGATCTGGGTGTCGGAGTTCACCGTGAACGAAGCCACCGCCACGTTATTGATGCGCACGGCCGTAGCCCCCAGCAGGTTGGTGCCGGTGAGGGTGACCACCGTGCCGGTGCCGCCGCTGGCGGGCGAAAGGCCGGTGACGGTCACAGCATCCACCGTGAAGGTGCCCGCTGAGGTAGCCGTGCCGCCGAGCGTCGTCACCCGCACGGGGCCGGTGGTGCTGCCCGCCGCCACCGTGAAGGTGAGGCTGGTGGCCGTGGGCGTACCCTGGATGGTGCCGGCCGTGCCATTGACCGATGCGGCGCTGGCAAAGCTCAGGTTCGTGCCGGTGACGGTCACTACCGTGTTCGTGGCGCCGCTGGTGGGCGTGAACGAGGTAATGGTCGGGGCCGGGCAGGTCGTGAGCGTGACGGTGTTGGAAGCGCCGGAGGTCTCACCGTTCAGGCTGGCTATCGCCGTGTAGCTGCCCACCGTGCTCGTCACGAGCGGGTTGGTGGTGGAGCCGCCCGGCGAGAACGTGAACGAGGCGCCGGTCACCGGCGTGGGTGCGGTGTCGAGGGCGCCGGCCGGCGTCAGGCGGGCCACGTAGAAGGGCCGTGTGCCGTTAAAGTCAGTGAAGCCGCCGCCCGCCAACACTTTGCCGTCGGCCTGCACGGCCACCGCGAACACGTCTCTGTCGAAGCCCGTGCCGGTCGTGAACGCGGCATCGCGGGTGCCGTCGGCGTTGAGGCGGATGAGCCGGTTCAGGCCCGTGGTGCCGTTGTAGGCGGTGAAGGAGCCGCCCACCAGCACCTTGCCGTCGGGCTGAACGATCACACTCCGTACGCTACCGCTCAGCCCGGTGCCGGTGCCGAAGGTGGCATCGCGGGTGCCGTCGGCGTTGAGGCGGATGATCCGGCGCTGGCCCGTGGTGCCGTTGTAGCTGTCGAAGGCGCCGCCCACCAGCACCTTGCCATCGGCCTGCACGGCCAGACTGGTGACGTCGCCGTCGAACCCCGTGCCGGTGTTGAAGGTGGCGTCGCGGGTGCCATCGGCGTTGAGCCGGATGATGCGGTTCTGGCCCACCGTGCCGTTGTAGCCGGCGAAGGCGCCGCCCATCAGCACTTTGCCGTCGGCCTGCACCGCCACGGTCTGCACGCTCGCCCCGAAGCCGGTGCCGGTCACGAAGGTGGCGTCGCGGGTGCCATCGGGGTTGAGGCGGATCAGGTTTTTCAGCCCCGTCGTGCCGTTGTAGGTGCCGAAGGTGCCGCCTACCAGCACTTTGCCATCGGTCTGCACCGCCACGCTGCGCACAACGGCATCGAAGCCGGTGCCCGTCACGAAGGTGGCATCCCGACTCCCATCGGCATTGAGGCGCACCAGCCGGTTCTGGCCGGTGGTGCCGTTGTAGGCCGTAAAGTCGCCGCCCACCAGCACCCTGCCATCGGCCTGCACCGCCACGGTGCTCAGGTAGTTATCAAAGCCGGTGCCCACCGCGAAAGCGGCATCGAGGGCACCCGTGGGCAGTAGGCGCGCCAGCCGGGCCGTCGGGGCGCCGTTGTATGTCGTGAAATTCCCGCCGGCTAGTACCCGGCCGTCGGCCTGCACCACCAGCGCATTGACGTCGTTGTTGAACCCCGTGCCCGTGCTGAAGGCCGGACTGGCCGCCGACCCCGTGAGCGTCTGCGGCTGACACGCCACCAACGGCCCGGCCGGGCTGAGGGTCGCCAGCAGCCCCGCCGGCCGCACGTTGTACGTGAAGGTGCCGCCGGTCAGAACGTTGCCCGCTGCCGTGATGAGCTTGAGCGGACCGGTAGCCGCATCCACCGGCACCCGCACCGTGAGGCTGGTGCTCGACTGCGCCGTAAACTGCGCCAACCCGCCCGTGCCGAAGCGCACGCCCCGCACCAGGTGCAGGTTGGTACCGCTGATGGTGACGAGGGTACCCGCCGGGCCGCTGTTGGGCGAGAAGCCGCCCAGGGTCGCGTTCGCGATGGTGAGGAAGTCGGTCATTGAGCGGGTCCAGGACGTGCGGTTTCTTACCCACACGTCATAGATGCCGCCGTTTGTCAGTCCCCCCGGCACGATGAAGGTCAGGGTCGTGGCCGAAGTAGGGGTAGCCGGAACCTGGATGGTGCCCGAGTTCCCCAGCTGCACGAGGTAGGCGTCGCCCAGGTCGGTGCCCGTCACGGTTATTACCTCGCCCGTCTCGGCGGTGGTGGGCATGAGGGAGGTAATCCGCGGTGCCGGGCAGGAGGTAATGGTCACCGTGTTGGTGGTGGCGGTGGCGCCGCTGTAGGCCGCCACCACCGCGTAGCCGCCCGTCGCGTCCGCGTAAATCGGGTTGGTGGTCGGGTTGCCCCCGAACGTGAAGGTGGAGCTGCTGGTCACGTCCGCCGTCTGCGTGGTGGTCGGGCTGCCGTCGGCATTGAGGCGGATGAGGCGGGTGGCCGGGGTGCCGTTGTAGGTCGTGAAGTTGCCGCCCGCCAACACCTGCCCGTTGGGCTGGAGCGCCAGGGCAAACACGCCGCTGCTGAAGCCCGTGCCGGTGGCGAAGGTGGCGTCGCGGCTGCCATCGGTATTGAGGCGGACGATCCGGTTGGCCGTGGCGCCGTTGTAGTCCGTGAAGGTGCCGCCCACCAGCACCTTGCCGTCGGGCTGGAGTACCAGGGCTTGCGGCTCGTAGCCGAGACCCGTGCCGATGTTGAAGCTGGCATCGCGCGAGCCGTTGGCATTGAGCCGGATGATGCGGTTCGTCACGACGTTGTTGAAGGCCAGAAAAAGGCCGACCGCCAGGATTTTGCCATCGGGCTGCACCACGATCGAACTCACGCTGAAGTCGAAGCCGCCCCCCAGGTTGAAGCCGGCGTCGCGGGAGCCGTCGGGGTTGAGGCGGACCATCCAGGGCGTGGCCGCGCCGTTGAACGTCTGGGAAACGCCGCCGACCAGGATCTTGCCATCGGGCTGCACCACCACGCTGAACGTCTGATTGTCGAAGCCCGTGCCGGTGGCGAAGGTGGCGTCGCGGGAGCCATCGGCGTTGAGCCGAACCACGTTGCGGCCCGTCACGCCGTTGTAGGAAACGAAGTCGCCGGCCACGAGGATCTTGCCATCGTGCTGCACCGCCACCTTCTGCACCGGGGCGTTGAAGCCCGTGCCGGTCACGAAGGAGGCATCGCGGGTACCATTGGCGTTGAGCCGAATCAGGCGGTTCTGGCCCGTGGCGCCGTTGTAGGCCGTAAATTGGCCGCCGACCAGCATCTTGCCGTCGGCCTGCAGCGCCACGGTGTATACCCGATTGTCGAAGCCGGTGCCAGTGGCAAAACCGCCATCGCGGGAGCCGTCGGGGTTGAGGCGGAGGAAGTTGTTCTGGCCCGTGGTGCCGTTGTAGGTGGTGAAGCCCCCACCCACCAGCACCTTGCCATCAGGTTGCGCGGCGATGGCGAAAACGATGCCGTCGAAGCCCGTGCCGGTGACGAAGGGCGGCACGGTGACGGTAGTCGTGAGGGTGCGGGTGGCGCAGCGGTCGAACGGGCCGACCGGGTTGAGCCGGGCAGTCAGCCCGGCGGCCAGCGGCACGTACGTGAAGGTGCCGCCCGAAACGATCGTATTGTTCAGGGCCGTGACGAGGGTGAGCGAACCGGTAGCTGCGTCCACCGGCACCTGTACTGTGAGGCTGGTGGCCGACTGCGCCGTGAACCGCGCCAGCCCGCCCGTGCCGAAGCGCACGCTGCGGATGCTGCCCAGGTTGGTGCCGGTAATCGTCACCAGTGTGCCCGACGGGCCGCTGGCGGGCGCGAAGGAGGTGATCGTCGCGAACGGGCAGGCCGTGAGCGTGACCGTGTTGGTGGTGGTCGTTTCGCCGTTGAGGCTGGCCACCGCCGAGTAGTTGCCCGGCGTGGTGGTGGTGAGCGGGTTGGTGGTGGTGTTGCCCGGCGAAAAAGTAAAGGTGGGGGTCACCGCCGTGGTGGCGTCGTTCAAGCTGAAGTCGGGGTTCACCCGCACGAAGTTGTTGTGGCCCGTCGGGCCACCGCCGACATTGAAGTTGGAGTAGATATCGAAGTAGCCGCCAATCAGCAGCTTGCCATCGGGCTGCTCGGCCACGGCGCTCACCGACGCGTTGCGGGTGCCGGCATAGTCGACTTTATAGCCATTGAGGCCGGCGTCCGTTCCGTTCGCGTTCAGGCGCACCAGCCCCGACTCGCTGGTGCCGGCCATCCAACCCACCAGCACGTGGCCGCTGCGCTGTACGGCCACCTCCAGCACTTCCCCGGTTACGGTGCCGGTAAAGCCCCCATCGGCCGCGCCGGTGGCCAGCAGGCGCACCAGGTTCGGCCGGGGCGAGCCGGTGTAGGTGGTGAAAAAGCCGCCGGCCACGATTTTGCCATCGGCCTGCAGCGCCAGGCTGTTCACCCGCGCCTGGTTGCTGATGGCGCCGTTGTTGTAGCGGTAGAAGCCGTTGCCCGTGGTGACGAACGTGTTGTCTTCGGTGCCATCGGTGTTAAAGCGGACGAGGCGGTTGATGTAGAGGGGGTTTTGCACGTCGCCCCGGTTCTCGATGACCGCTCCCCCAATCACCACCTTGCCGTCGTCCTGCAACACCACGGCGTTGATGCCCTGAATGCCCGACTGCTGGCCGGCGAACGTGCCGTCGCGGCTGCCGTCGGCGTTGAGCCGCACCACGTTGCCCTGACCCTGGCCGTTGAAGGTATCGAACGTACCGACCACCACCACCTTGCCGTCGGGCTGCACCACCACGCCGCGCACATTGTGCGTACGGCCGAAGGAGAAGCCGAAGCCCGAACCCAGCCCGAAGCTGGTATCCAGTGAGCCGTTGGCGTTGAGCCGAACCAGGTTCGGGGCTGCCGTCTGGTTGTAGAAAGCAAACGCGCCGCCCACCAGGATTTTGCCATCGGCCTGCAGCGCGATGCTGTTCACGGTGCCGTCGAAGCCCGCGCCGACGTTGAAACCCGTATCCAGGGTGCCGTCCGGGTTGATGCGGGTCAGGTTGCGTTGGGAGGTGCCGTGCGTCGAAAACTGCCAGCTCTGGAAGGAGCCGCCCAGCAGGATTTTGCCGTCGGGCTGCACTACCACGCACTCCGCCGAGCCACTGAGGCCGCTTCGGGTCATGGCAAAGGCCGGCGTAGTGGCCGACCCCGTGAGGGTGCGCGGCTGACAAGCGTCAAACGACCCCGCCGGGCTCAGGCTCGCTACCATCCCCGCCGGCCGCGGCCCGTAGGCGAAGCTGCCGGCGCTCACCGCCACGCCCGCCGCCGTGGTCAGCCGCAAGCTGCCGCTAGCGGCATCCACCGGCACCTGCACCGTGAGGCTGGTGGCCGACTGCGCCGTGAACAAGCCCAGCCCGCCCGCGCCAAAGCGCGCGCCCCGCACCACGTTCAGGTTGGTGCCGGTAATGGTGACGAGCGTACCCGCCCCCCCGCCGCTGGGCGAGAAGCCGCTAATGGTGGGCGTTTGGGCCAGCGCCCCGAGCGGGGCCAGCAGCGGGGCGGCCAGCAGCAGCAGGGTCAAAGCCCAGCGACTCAGCCCGCGGGCGGGGGCCGCCAGGCTGGCAAACGAGCGAGTAAGGTAAAGATCGTGCATCGGGGGGAGCGGGAACCGGCCGGCAACAGCGCCGACCAACACCACAAAATTCCGAGTCTCTGCAGCCCCCCGAAAGCGCATTTTGATGCTACTCCCCTTCCGCCGCCCCGGCCACTGCTAGCGCCGACCGGCTGCGTGGTGGGAGCGGCGCCGCGGAGGCGCTGCTTCGTCGAAAAAAAGCGCCGCCCCAGCCGGAGCGACGCTTTTCGGGAGTGCCACCGAACCAGTTCGGCCAGTGCGGCGGCGGGTTAAATTATCGTCGGGGCGGGGGCGCCCGCTCCCGGTCGGAAAAGCGACCGGCCGACGTTTGCGGGCGGCGGTGGGGCGGCCCTATTGCACCCGCACCCACACCCCATCCCAGAGGAACTTCACGGCGTGGACGCCGGCCGTGCCGCTCGCGGCCAGGTCGATGCCGAAGCCGGCGGGGTTGTCGGTGTTGCTCGCCGCGATGTTCACCGACGCCGTAGCGCGATTGTAGATGGTCAGCTCCTGGCCCACCACCTGGCCCTGCCCGGCGGCAGGCAGCACCAGAATGGCGGCCCGGTTACCGTCCTGGGTTTTGAAGACACTGAACGCAATATCGCTGGCGATCAGCGGGTAGGCGCCGGGGCCATTCACGGGGCACAGGCGCACGGCGAGGCGCAGGTTGCCGTTCACGTCGAGGCGGGTGGCGGGGGTGCTGGTGCCGATGCCCACGTTGGCGGCGTTGCCCAGCACCACGGTGTTGCTTTGGGTCAGACTCACGTTGGCGCCCACCGCAGTGGCGTTGGTGAGGGCGCCGCTGCCCACGGCCGGGCCGCTGTTGAAGCCCAGGGCCGTGTTGGAGCTGCCGGTGGTGTTTTCGTAGCCGGCGCGGGTGCCGTAGAAGGTGTTGTTGTTGCCGGTGCTGTTGTAGCCGCTTTGCAGGCCCGTGAACACGTTCTGGATGCCCGCGTCGTTGAGGTAGCCGCTCTGCGCGCCGCTGAACGTGTTGCTGTTGCCGGAGGTGTTGGTGTAGCCGCTTTGCAGGCCCACGAACTGGTTGTTGTTGCCGGTGGTGTTGCCCAAGCCGGCCTGGTAGCCCACGATCAGGTTCTGCCGGCCGGTGGTGTTGGCGAGGCCCGCCTGGACGCCGAAAAACTGGTTGATGATCCCCAGAGAGGCGCCCACGTTGGGCGCGTTGTTGGCCCCCGCCTGATAGCCCAGGAAGATGCTGTTACCCGGCCCGTTCTGGCCCAGGTTCAGGCCGCCATCGGCGCGCACGCCCACGCCTACGCCCGCAATGCTGGCGCCGGTGCCCACCAGCGCCTGGCCTTGCAGGTTCAGGGCCTGGGTGGCGGTGTGGTTGCCGAGGTTGTCGGCCGCGCCGCCGCCGGTGGCGGCGGTGGCCTGGGTAGTGCCGTCGGGGAAAGTCAGCACGCTGCCCGCACCGGTGAACCGGATGCCGCCGGCCACTTCCAGCTTTTGGGTGGGGTTGGTGGTGCCGATGCCCACGTTGCCGTTGCCCTCCAGGTGCATGGCCTCCGTGAGCGTGCCGTTGTTGTAGGTACGCAGCCGCAAGGCGGTCGTGCCGGAGTTGTCGGCGCGGCGGGCTTGCAGGTACGACACGTTGGAGCCGTTATACGGGGCCAGGTAGAGGTGCCCCGGCAGGAACAGGCTCTGGGCCGTGCCCACGTTCGGCGAGTTGACCAGGTAGATATCGCCCGGGCCCGCCGCGTCGAGCTGCCCGCGGGGCGCGCCGGTACCGATGCCCACGTTGCCGGTACCCGTCAGGTTCAGGTTGAAGCCGGCGGTGGCGATGGTGGTGGCCCCGGTGAGGGTGCCGCCCAACCCAACGGCCGTGCCCGTTTTGGTGAGGCCGTTGCTGGCGGTGGTGGCGTCGAGGCTGGCGGCGGTGGCGCTGCTCAGGTTGCCGCTGGCGTCGGTCGTTACTACGCCGGCCGTGGTCAGGCCGCGCAGGCGGGTGCTGCCATTTACGTCGAGCCGGGCCGTGGGGGCGGGGGTGTTGATGCCCACGTTGCCGCCTTGGCTGATGCGCAGACGCGGATCAAAGCCGGTGTAGAAGTCCAGGCCGTAGGGGTTATCGCCGCCGCCGCTGCGGTTGCTGCCAATGGTTTCGCCGGTGCCCACCGGGCCAAACAGCAGCCCCGCAAACTGCGGCCGGACCGCCGGAAACGTGCCGTTGTTGGCCTGCGCCCCGTCCAGCCGCAAGCTGCCGCTGAACAAGCCGCCGCCGCTCACTTCCAGCTTCTGGGTGGGCGCGCTGGTGCCGATGCCCACGTTGCCGCTGCTGCCGTTGGTGTGCAGCAGGACGTGGCCGGTGCTTTTGCCGTCCAGCGTTAGGTTGCTGGTGGCGCTGCTGCCCGTCTTGGCGATGCCGTTATACGTCACACTCACGCCCTGGGTCAGGTTCTGCGGCTGGAAGTTGGCAATGGGATTGGTACTGTTGTCGGCGGCCACCACGGCCAGGCGGCTGCCGGGGGTGCCGGTGCCGATGCCCACGTTGCCGCTGTTGGCCACGGAGAGGCGGGGGGTGTAGTTGGTGTAGATATCCACGCCGAAGCCGTTGGGGCCGCCGGCGCGGTTGGCGCCGATACCCTCGCCGCTGCCGGCGCTACCAAACACCACGCCCTTGAGCGGGCTGCCGGCCGTGAAGGTGCCGTTGTTGGCGTTGGCGGCGTCGGCGAACACCGTACCGACCGCCGCCAGGGTGCCGCCTACCGTGCCGGTGCCGCTGATGTTGAAGTTGCTGCTGGTCTGCTGGGTGGTGCCGTTCTGGATGAAACTCGTGCCAAAGGCCGTGACGGCGCTGCTGCTGCTCAGGTTGCCGCCCGCATCCACCGTCACGAGGCGGGTGCCGGTGCCGCCCAGGCTTTCCAGGCGCACGTTGGCCGTGCCGGCGGTGCCGCCCACGTGCAGCGTGGCGGTGGGGTTGCCACTCACGCCCACGCCCACAAAGCCGTTGGCCCGCACTTTAAACAGCGAGGGAGCTACCGTGGTCTGGGCGGTGCCGGCGCTCACGTCCAGCACCGTGGTGCCCACGTCGTTACCGGCCACTTTCACGGCCAGGCCGTGGCCACCGCCCACCTGCCCGTTGTACAGCAGCGTGACGAAGCCGGTCTGGCTGGCGGCCCAAGTCAGCGAGTTGGGGTTGCCGCCCTGGCTGTTGCTACCGTTCATATTGAGGGAGGTGTTGGCCAGCTGCGAGAACGGGGTGGTCGTGCCAATGCCGATCCGGCCGCTCACCACCGCATTGCCCACCACATCGAGTTTCTGGGTGGGGGCCGTGGTACCGATGCCCACGTTGCCGGCATTGCGAATGGTCATATCGGGTTCGGCCCCGGCCGCCGCGTTGGTGAAAAAGTGCATCGACCCCGCCGAAATACCCAAGCCGTAAAAGTCGTTGCCGCTGGCGATGTTATACAACGCCAGCTTGCGGGTGACGGCATCCGTGGGCAAAGCCCCGGCGCTGCTGCCCAGGTCGAGCAGAGCGGTGGGCGTGGTGGTGCCGATGCCCACGCGGGGGGCGCCGTTGTTGCTTTCCAGCGTCAGCACCTGCACGTTACCCGTGCCGGCGGCGCTGCTGCCGGCCGCCGTGGGGCTGTTGTTGAGGTAAAAATCCAGATCGTTGCCGCCGCCGGTGACGGTGCCGTTGTGGCGCGAGCGCACGAAGTGCCGGTAGCCGCCATTGCGCCACGAGAGCGCCAGCCCGCCGGGGTTGTTGTTGCCGTTGGCGTCGGCGCCGCCCTGAATGTCGAGCTTCCCCGCCGGCGTGATGGTACCGATGCCCACGTTGCCGAGCCGCTGCACCGTCAGGCGCCGCACATCGTTGCCCTCCACCACGAAGGCGCCCGACGAATCCTGCCCGATATCCATAAACGTTGTGCCTACGCCCTCGAAGCGCAATTCCGGCGCGTTGTTGGCGGCGCCCCGGAAGGTGCCGAGCAACACCGTTTCTCTGGAGGTGGGGCCGAAGTTGTTGAGGGTGAACGAGCCGTTGGTCAGGTCGGCCCGCAGGTTGCCGCTCACGTGCAGCTTGGCGCTTGGGGCCGTATTGCCGATGCCCACGTTGCCGCTCACCACGGCGTTGCCCGTCACATCGAGCCTTTGTGCGGGCGCCGGGTTACCGATGCCCACGTTGCCGTTGTGCCGAATCCGCAGCAGCTCAGTACCGTCGCCGTTCGTGCCGCCCGCGTAGAATACGTGGTTGCCGGTATTGCTGCCCGTGTGGTAGTTGATTTGAAAGCCGCTGATGCCCAACCCGTAGTAGTTGCTGGTACCGGCGCCGTTATAGAGGGTAATCTTCGGCTCAACGCTCACGGGCGAAATGTTCAAGCGCGAGATGGTAGCGGTGGTAGTGCCGATACCCACATTGCCCGCGCCGCTCAGGGTCAGGTTGTTGCCGTTGGTGTTGATGTCCGTAACGCCGGTCAGCGTGCCGCCTAGCGCAATGTTCTGCCCGGTCTTGGTCAGGCCATTACTGGCCGTGATGGCCGCGCCCGTTGCCGTAGCCAACTGCTGCCAGTCGGGCGCGCCCGGCGTGCCGGCGTTGTAATAGAAGCCGGCCGGGCTGCCCGTTTGAAACACGAGCAACCCCGTGGCCGGTGTGACGATGGCCGTAGCCGCGGCCACGCGCGGCAGCAAAGCGCCCTTGCTGCTGCTCACGATGTCGAGCGCCGCCGATACGTCGGGGGCGGTGGTGCCGATGCCCACGCTCACGGCATCGGCCCCGGTGCCGCCCAGCACCAGGCTGTTGCTCTGCGTCACCTGGGCGTTGTAGCCAATGGCCCCGGCATTGGTCAGGTTGGGGGTGCTGCTGGCGGGGCCGGCCTGATAGCCAAAGCCCCAGTTGTTGCTGCCTTGGTTGCTTCGGCCGCTGAAGAGGCCCACAAAGGTGTTGTTGCTGCCCGCCGTGCCTTCCTGCCCGGCGTAGAAGCCCTCGTACACGTTGTTGTTGCCGGTTCGGTTCTCGGCACCCGCCTGGTGGCCGTCGAAGTGGTTGTTGCCGCCGGTTGTGTTACGGGCCCCGGCGAAGAAACCCGTGAATTGGTTGGATTCCCCACTACTGTTGCTGGCCCCGGCGAAATACCCGATGACGTGATTAAATTGGCCGGTAGTGTTGGCCCGCCCGGCCTGATGGCCAATAAACAGGTTGGCCCCCCCGGTCGTATTGCTGGCCCCGGCCTGGTGGCCTAGGTAAATATTGTTGCCGGTGGTGTTCTGGCCGATGTTCAGCCCCCCGTCGGCCCGCACGCCCACGCCCACCGTGCTGCCGATGTTGGCCCCGGTGCCGGTCAGGGCATTGCCTTGTAGGTTCAGGGGCTGGGTGGCGGTGTGGTTGCCCAGGTTGTCGCCCGCCCCGCCCACCACGTTCAGCCGCTGCCAGCTTGGCGCGCCCGGCGTGCCGGCATTGTAATAAAAGCCGGTAGGGGCGCCGGTCTGAAACACGAGCAGGCCCGTGGCCGGTGTGACGATGGCCGTAGCCGCGGCCACGCGCGGCAGCAGCGCGCCCTTGGTGCTGCTCACGATGTCGAGCGCGGCCGATACGTCCGGGGCGGTGGTGCCGATGCCCACACCGGTTTGGGCCAGCGCTGGAGTAGTCAGCAGCAGCAGCAGCGCCACGGCGGCGCCCCCCGCCCAGCGGGCGGCGGAAAAAGTGGAAACGAGCGGCAGCCGCAAGCGATGAGTTGGCATGGGGAGTGTGGGGGGGGAAACTGACCGGCCCCGGCGCCGATCAGCCCGACAAAATTCCGGGCCTATCGCACCCTCCAAAAGCGCATTTTGATGCTACTCCCCGCAGCGCGCCTCCCGCCCAAAAAAAGCGCCGCCCCAACCGGAGCGACGCTTTTCGGAGGTGCCCTGTCCCGGTTCGGTTTCGGGGAAGGCAAAAGTCATTTGGCGGAGCGCTCGGAGGGGGCAGCGCGGGGGCGGCACACAAGTGCGCTCTGCCACCTCAAACGGCGCGCCCTGGCGCCCCCACCGCGCCTACTGCACCTGGGCCGCCGCGCCGGCCGTGCCGCCATTGCCCGCCCCGCCCGCCCCGCCCGCCCCGCCGCTGCCGAAGCTGATGGTGTTGCCGGCGGTGCTCACGGTGGAGTTTTGGCGGTACACGCCGTAGGAGGGGCCGCCCGCGCCGCCGCCGCCGGCCGCGCCCGCGCCGCCGGTGCCGCCCGCGCCGCCGTTGCCGC